>DATLBL010000183.1:0-31318 GCA_035526925.1 Gemmatimonadales bacterium | reverse complement strand
ACTCCGGGCTGCCGCCGACACCGACCCAGGTACTGAGCGGCGGATGCTCCACCGGCGGGTAGACGCGGACGCCGTCGAGTGGCGGGCGCACCGTACCCTTCCAGCGGACCGGCCGGCCGGTGCGGTCGGCGTCCCGGAGAGCCGCGAAGATCGCGAGCTTCTCCTCGAACAGGACGTTGTAGTCGTCCATCGAGAAACCAAACAGCGGGAACGACTCCGTGAACGAGCCTCGACCCAGGATCACCTCGGCTCGGCCGTTCGACACGGCATTGAGCGTCGAGAAGCGCTGGTACACGCGGATGGGATCGTCGGAGCTGAGGACGGTGACGGAGGTGCCGAGATGAATGCGCTCGGTCCGGCCGGCAATGGCGCCGAGCAGCACCTCGGGCGCGCTGATGGCAAAGTCGGGACGGTGGTGCTCGCCAAGCCCGATGAAGTCGACGCCGACCCGATCGGCGAGCTCGGCTTCGGCGATGACGTGCCGGAGCACGCGGGCGTGTGGCAGGAGGTGACCGTCGGCGCCGAGGGTGACGTCGCCGAAGGTGTCGAGGCCCAGCTCTATCTCTGACATGCGCAGGTAACCGATGGCCGGGGTTTAGGGTTCCCGGAGGCTGGAAAGCTTACCTGGCGCCGTTCGCCGCGGTCAGCGCCACCTTTTCGACCCCAGACCAATCGGTCACCCCCTGCGCCTGCCACACCACCGCGCCCCTGCGGTCGAGTACCGCGGCCAGCGGCGGCTCCCACGAGCTCCCGACCCGCAGGTCGAGCTCGGCCAGTGTCGAATTCAGCATGCCGCTCCGCCAGCGGTAGAGCTGCACCGTGGGGAACGGGGCGTCATACCGTCGAAGCGTATCCGGAAGCGCCTCGACCGCCCGAGGCATGTGGTCCGTATGGAAAGCGAGGAACTCGATTCCGTGCCTCCGGCACGCATGGGCCAGTCGCACGATTTCGGGAAGCTGGCGCAGGGTCTGCTCGTTCCAGATCCCATACAGAAGCACCACGGCGGGTCTGCCCCGCGCGGCCCGGATGCGCTCGGCCGCCTGCCGCACCGTGAGGTATTCCACTCCCGGCACGCCGTCCGTGAGAGACTCCGCGCCGGCGCGTCGATGGGAATCGAGCTCCGATTCCACTTCCTTGGACGTGCCACGGATCGTGAGCGCGCGGTTGTCGCCTCCAGCCACCCGGTAGAAATCGTCCATCCCCGGAATGAGCATCGGCGTGTAGAGGTCGGCGAACACCCGGCTGAAGTCATCCCCGCTCACGCGGAGCTGCCACGTGTACCACATCCCGGCCGCTTCCTGCGAATTCGCCACCTCGGCGATGATGTCTACCTGCCACCCCTCCGGTCCGCGCCGGAAGAACTTGGGCGAGAGGAAGGGATCGTCGGTGTAGTAGAGCATGGCGAGATCGCCGCGCTCGTCCACCACGTAGCGGCGCCCGTACTGCGAGGCCAGGAGGTAGCCGTTGAAGGCGGGCGACATCGGAAGGTTGCGCAGATACTCCCGGCTCCGTGGCGTGAAGAGCGGTACGTCCACCTGCCCGCCGCCGAGGGCGAGCCACTCCTCCTGAAGACGGTACGCGGCCTCGACGCTCCGCTGTGGACGGAAGTGTCCCGCGGCGGTGGTATCGCCGCTCCGGTTGATGAACCGTGCCGTGCCCCCGCCCGAGGGCATGCGGCCGGAGGCACCTCCGCCCGCGGCCACGCGCCGAACATCCCGCATGTACTCCTCGAACGAGGGATCGTACTCCTCGCCCAATCGTGCCATGCGGATGCGCCAGTGGATCATGAACAGGGTGGTCCGGAGGCCGAGCTCCGGCTGCCCCGAATCGAAGAACGCGGCCAGGTGCTCGCGCATCAGGTAGCCGGCGAACGCGTCGGGCAGGATCCCTTCCAGCCTCGGGCCGACCTCGACCCGCATGGCGCGGGCGAGCGTGTCATAGAGGATGAGGACCCCTCGGGCGCCGGTCTCGCGCCCGATCCCGAGCTCTCGCATCGTCGCGAGGGCGAACTGGTCCGGCGTCGTGCCCCGGCTATCCGGCGCGAGCACGATCCGGATATCGATCCCGGATTCATTCCGAACCCAGTCCAGGTAGTGGTTGAACTGCAGCTCCTCGTGGTCGGGAATGAGACCGACCCGATCGTCCACCCGGCGGGTCGGCCCACGCAGCCGGGGCCAGAGCGCCAGCACGATCAGGACGTCGGCGACGAGCACCAGCACCAGAAGGATGCGGCGAGGTTTCACGGGGCCTGGCGGCTGTAGGGGTTCAACGAAGCTACCGGCCGGACGGAGGGCCGGATAGGGCCATCCGGGCGGCAGCCGATGGCCGGCACGAGGCGCACCGATGCGACGCCGCGCGGGCGAGCGACATGGACGATACGTTGACTTCGCCGTTCCCACGCCGCAGACTTGCATCCGCGTCCCACCCCACTCCGACGCGTCGTTCCCGACCCCCTGGCCCGCCCACGCACCTGGCCAGCCGGAGACCGCTCATGCCTGGTGTGACGGGGAAGCCGACGGAGACGCGCCAGCGCGTCGACGGCGCGCCGGAAGCCCAGCGATATGAAGCCTTGCTCAAAGCCTCGGAGGCGCTCGCGCAGCATTGCGAGCTGCCCCCGTTGCTCGAGGCGCTCCCGGGCGAGCTGCGCGGGCTGGTGACCTTCGACGCCATGTACCTGCTCCTGCACGATGCCGGAGCCCCCCACATCCGTGTGCACCTGCTGGATGGCGTCAGCCCGGCCTCGTACCGGGAGCTCGCAGCCGACTGCTCGGTGGCAGGCTGGTCCTTGGGCCGTCGCGATCCCGTCGTAGTCCACCCGATCGAGCACGACCACATCGATGTCGCGCTGCGCCAGCTCCTGCCCGGCCTGCGCGTGGCGTCCGTCTGCACCCTTCCACTGAACGCCGCGCATCGAGCGCTCGGCGCCGTGGCGTTCGCGAGCCGGGACGCGCGAACATTCGACGCGACGCAGCTCCCCTTTCTCGAGCTCGTGGCGGCGCAGGTGTCGTTCGCGATCGACAACGTCGTGGGCTGGCAGGGTGCGAAGGTGCGACAGGAGTTGCAGGCCCAGGCAGCGAGCCGCCTGCGCAGGCACGAGGAGCAGTGGCGCGCCGTCTTCGAGAATTCCGCGGTCGGCGTCGCCCTGGCCACGCCCGACGGCCGGTTCCGCGCGGCGAACCGCGCGTTCGAGCAGCTGCTGGGGTACACGGAGTTCGAGCTCCTGACCCTGACCGTCCTCGATGTCACCCATGAGGAGCACCGCGCGTCGACGGTGGCTCGCATCGGTGAGCTCCTCCGCGGCGAGTGCGAGCAGTTTCAGATGGAGAAGCAGGTACGGCGACGGGACGGCAGCACGATCTGGGTCAGGAATACGGTGTCGCTGGTGCCCTCCGCAGGCGACACCCCCTGCGCGCTGATGGCGGTCTCCGAGAACATCACGGAGCGCAAGCGGACCGACGAGGCGCTGCGCCTGAGCGAGGAGCGCTGGCGCACCCTCCTCGAGATCAACAACGCGATCATCACGCACCTGACCCAGGGCCCGCTGCTCCACTCGGTCGCGGACTCGCTGGGCCGGATCATCCCGTTCGACCGCGCCGCCTTCACGCTGTACAATCCCGAGCGAGCGACGTTCCGCTACCTCGCCATGGAAGGCTCACTCGCGTCGGAGTATTTCCGGGCCGGGACGGAATTCCACCGGAGCCTCACCATCTCCGGCGACGTGTTCGATCGGCAGCGCGGCCGGCTGCGGCGCGATCTGGTGACCGAGCAGCAGTACGACAACGATCGCCGCCTGGTGGCCGAGGGCGTCAGGAGCGATTGCGTGGTACCCCTGATCGTCGGAGGCAGGAGCATCGGCACGCAGAACATCGGCAGCCGGACGGTGGGCCGGTACACGGAAGCCGATCTGGCGCTGCTCCAGGAGATCGGCAACCAGGTGGCCCTGGCCGTCGAGAACATGCAGAGCTACGAGGCGATCGCGGCGCTGCAGGCCAGACTGGAGAAGGAGAACGTCTACCTGCAGGAGGAGATTCGCACCGAGCACAACTTCGAGGAGATCGTCGGAAGCAGCCCGGCGCTCGTGGCGGTGCTCCACAACCTCGAGCAGGTCGCCAGAACGGACGCGACGGTCCTCATCTGCGGTGAGACCGGCACGGGAAAGGAACTCATCGCGCGGGCCATCCACGCCCGCAGCCCCCGGTGCGACCGCCCGCTCGTCAAGGTGAATTGCAGTGCCATCTCCGCGGGGTTGGTCGAGAGTGAGCTGTTCGGCCACGTGAAGGGGGCCTTCACGGGCGCCACCGAGCGCCGAATCGGCCGGTTCGAGCTCGCGGACGGCGGCACCATCTTCCTCGACGAGGTCGGGGAGCTGCCGCTCGAGACCCAGGTCAAGCTGCTGCGCGTGCTTCAGGAGCAGGAATTCGAGCCGGTCGGGAGCAGCCGGTCACTGCGGGTGGACGTCCGGGTGATCGCAGCGACCAACCGCCACCTGCCCGAAGCCGTCCGGGCAGGGATTTTTCGTTCCGACCTGTTCTACAGGTTGAACGTGTTTCCGCTCGACCTCCCCGCCCTGCGCGATCGGCGCTCGGATATCCCGCAGCTGGCAAACTTCTTCGTCTCCCACTGCGCCAAAAAGCTCGGCAAGAGCATGACGGGGATCTCGCGCGCGGCCATGGACGCGCTGGTGGCCTACGGCTGGCCGGGCAACGTCCGGGAGCTTCAGAACGTCATCGAGCGCGCGATCATTCTGGCGCGCGGCCCGGTGCTCGAGTCGGAGCCGGATCTGGTCTCCATGCTCCTTCCAACGCCCTCCCCGCGGATGCCGGGCGTCGCCGAAGCGGTGCAGATGCCGACGGAGGCGACAGCGCCCTTCGCCACTCTGCAGGACGTCGAGCGGCTTCACATCCTGGAGGCGTTGAAGCGATCGCGCGGCGTGGTCGAGGGTACCCACGGGGCCGCGAGAATGCTGAACCTCCATCCCAACACGCTCCGGCACAGAATGGACAAGCTCGGCATCAAGCGCGCGGCCTTCCACCAGTCGTAGTCCCCTCCCAGGAACTCTCCAGCCACCACCGCCGGCGGTAGGCCACCGGCGGACCAAACCTCGCGCAGCTCGCGACAACCGACTGCATTTGCTCGACTTACAGCCCCGCTCATGGCGCGGACGCGGCCGGCATGCGACCTGCTTTTCCAGCCGGCGTTCCCGCACCACCTGCGTGCGATCTCGCGACCGCCGGAAAGGGAAGGATGATGACGTGGTACTCCGCATCTCCACCCGCATCGCGGAAGGCACGCCGGTGCGGCTCAAGCTCGAGGGCAACCTCACGGGCGAATGGGTCGTGCTGCTCCAGCACGAGTGCCGTCGCTACCTCGACGCACGGGAAACGCTCGAGCTGGACCTCGTCGGAGTGGGTTTCATCGATCGCCCGGGTGTGGCGATGGTGCGCGGGCTCCTCGCCAGGAACGTTCGGCTCGTCGGCGCAAGTGCGCTGGTAGACGCCCTGCTGGGACTCGAGGGCTTTCCGTGATTCGACCTCACTACCTCGCAGTCGAGAAAGAGGATCTCATGTTCGCGCATCTGCTTCCCCCGGTCGTGCTCGCGGTCCTCGCGGGATGCTCGAGCTACTCGCCCACCGCACCCGGTGGCGGCGGCGACCCCGCCCCCATTCCCGTCGCCGTCAGCGTCGGGAACGACGAGTTCAGGAGCGTGCACAACGGGGCAGCGAACCCCGCCGTCGATACGCTGGCTGTCGGCGGCACGGTCACCTGGACGTGGGTGAACACCGGCAGCGTGCCGCACAGCGTACAGTCGGTGGGGGGCACGATCTTCCGGAACAGCATCGTTCTGACAGGTAACGGCAGCGTGTACAGCGTCGTGTTCCGCAAGCCGGGCACGTACGAGTACGAATGCGGTGTCCACGGCGCGTCGATGTCGGGAACGATCGTCGTCCGATGAACGCGGACACCGCTCCACCCCTGCAAGGAGACATCATCATGCACCGCTTCTTATTCTCGGCCGCGCTCGGCCTCGCTGCCTGTCACAGTCCCGACGGGGAGGCCACCGCGCCCAATGCCCTGGAGGTGAGTTACGCGACCGGTGGGACCCCACAGGCGTCGTTGCCGCTCGACCAGCTGGCGCGTGCCAAGCGAGCGGCCGGCCGGTATCACGACATTCGGAAGGCGATCGCGGACGGGTATACCGACACCGGCATCGTGCTGCCGAACATGGGCCGCCACTTTCTCAAGCAGGAGCTCATGGACGCCACCTTCGAAGCGGATCGGCCGGAGCTGCTCGTCTACACACCTGATTCGACCCGGCTCCTGGCCCTGGAATACGCCACGCCGTTGACCGACACGCCTCCAGAAGGATTTCGGGGCTCGGCGGACACGTGGGTGCCCTTCGGCGGGGTGTTCTGGACGCTGCATGCCTGGGTGTGGGAGAACAACCCGGCCGGCGTCTTCAATTCGACGAACGCGCGCGTGCAGTAGGAAAGCGGCTGGCTGCTGGGATCATCGGATGAGTTCGAAATCCGGTGATCCCTCCCAGCCGGGTTGATCCAGGATTGCGCTCCGACCCTCGACTTGCCGGATCACCCAAGACTTCGCAGAAAATGTTGCAGGGCCACGGTGAGTTGCAGTGACGTACCACCTAAGGAAGTAGCGCGCTCGCCGCTCGAGTCGTACCGCGCCCGCTGCGGCGAGCTGCCATGCCGGAAATTTCTGTGCTTTCCCTGCCCCGATCGTTCAGGGGAGGGGCTGAGGCTCCGCGTAGAGGTAATCGTCCATCACGACCAGATCGCGGTTTCCGCCATCGCTGAGATCCTGCACATTCGCTCCGAGCGCCGCCTGGCCCGACGTGATCCGGACTTCCGCCACCAGCGGCGACTCGAACACCACGCCGACGAACGAGAACCCTGCGGGATCGCTCCGAACCGGGGCATGATACTGTCCCAGACTCCGACCCTCGGCATCGAAGAGCTTGATCGACGCCGCGCCACCTCGCTCGACATCGGAAAACACGACCCCGAAACCCCGCGTGCTCGCCCGGGTCTCGAGACCCGGAATGCGGAAATCGACGGTCAGCTCCGCGCTGCCGAGCGGCATGAACGTCTTCGGCAGGCTGAAGGCGTTGAAGTCGTCGGCATAGGCCGGGTTGATCTCGCTGAAGTCGGCGTCGCTGTTCCGGAACCCGGTGCCGTCGGTGGTGAAGATTGCGCCGGCCCTGACGTTGGTGTTGAAGAAGTTGCCGGGCATGTCCGCGGGCGCGGCATCCCACTTGATCTCCCGCCGTCCGCCGGGCAGCGGCCCCGGTGTGCCGCCGTTCGCCGGATCGCCGAGCGCGCCGCGAAACTCGGCCAGCGTCGATACGATATCGCCGGTCGCGCTGAAGACCCGGAACTCGGACCGGCCTGCCGACATCGACGCGGTATCGCCGTAGCCGGGACCCGTCGGGGTAGCGCCGCGATCATATCCGCACCCACCTCCGGCGAGCGCCAGAACAACCATCCCCGCGCCGATCGAGCCGACGGACCGTACACCCATGATGCCCCCCCACATGCTGACCTCCTGATGCTGTGAGCGCCGGTGGCAGGCGCGTGTCGCCCGCGGCCCAGTCGACTCGTGATACCAAGTCCTGTGCACACCTGGAAAAGCAGATCGTGTGCCGTCGACGAGGTGGAGCGGTGTGGTCGGGCTATCCGGCGTGACGGGCAGGAGTTGCGAGCAGAAGGGCCCTACATCATCGGCAGCGGGGCTACCATCGGGGGGAGCCGGCCGGTAACTGTCTGGGAGGAGACTACGGCCGGCGGGAGGCGAAGGGACCGAGGCTCCGTTGTGGAGACGGGTGTTTCAGGTCGACGCTCGGCAACGATTGCTCACGGCTCCGCACCGCCGATCGACTCGGACAGGAACCGCGCCATCCGGTCGAGCACCTCGTCCCCGCGCTCGGCGTGCGGCGCATGGCCGCAGTCCGGGAGCACGACCGTTGTCACTGGTCCGCTGATGCCCCGTTCGATGGCCGTGAGCTGCTTTCTCGTGCCGTATTGGTCGTTCTCGCCCTGGATCAGCAGCGTGGGACATCGCACCCCGGTCAGCCGCCCCTCGATGTTCCAGTCGCGAAATTCCGGCTGCAGCCACACGTCGGCCCAGCCGCGGAACGTCGCGTCCACGTCGGCGTGCCACGGGCGGAGACGCTCGCGGAGCGTGCCGTCGGTGAACGCGGCACGGGCCCGAACGACGCCTCGAAGCGTCACCTGCTCGACGAAGACGTGGGGCGCCTCGAGAACCAGGCCCCGTACGTTCCATCGCCCATCCGCCGCGTGGATCAGCGCGATCGTCGCGCCGTCGCTGTGGCCGACCAGCACGGGCGACGCGAGGCCCAGCTCGGCGAGCAGCGCGGGCAGCGCGACGAGCGCCTCGCGGTCGAGGTAACCGGCGTCGCGTGGCTCGGCCAGCCTGTCGGATCCTCCGAAGCCGTAGCGGGAATAGATCAGGGTTCCCCACCCCGTCCGCTCCGCCAGACGGTCGGGAAAGTCGCCCCAGAGATCGGCCGAGCCGAGACCTTCGTGCAGGAGCACGAGCGGCGGCGCCCCCGCTGCCTGCGGCGCTATCCAGCGGTACTCCAGGCGTCGGCCATCGGCCACCAGATGGGGCATGGCCGGCCTTATTCGATCGCCGCCGTGGACCGGGCCCGCTCGCGCAGCACGTATTTCTGGATCTTGCCCGTGGCGGTCTTGGGCAGCGTGCCGAAGACCACGGCCTTCGGCGCCTTGTAGTGCGCCAGGCTGGTCCGGCAGTGCTCGATCAGGTCGGCCTCGGTGGCCGATGTTCCGGGCTTGAGCTCGACGAACGCGCACGGCGTCTCGCCCCACTTTCGGTCGGGCTGAGCCACCACCGCGGCCGCGAACACCGCCGGGTGGCGATGGAGCACGTCCTCGACCTCCAGGGAGGAGATGTTCTCGCCGCCCGAGATGATGATGTCCTTGCCGCGGTCCTTGACCTTGAAGTAGCCGTCGGGATGCATGACCGCCAGATCGCCCGAGTGGAACCAGCCACCGGCAAAGGCCGCCTCGGTGGCTTCGGGGTTCTTCAGGTAGCCCTTCATCGTGATGTTTCCCCGGAACATGATCTCGCCGATCGTCTGGCCGTCCCAGGGGACCGGCGCCATCGTGCCCGGGTCCAACACGGCCACTTCCTCCTCCACGATGAACCGCATCCCCTGACGCCCGTTGCAGACGGCGCGCTCGCGCGCATCCAGGTCCAGCCACTCTTCCTGCTTGACGCACAGTGTGGCCGGGCCGTACACCTCGGTCAGGCCGTACACGTGGGTCAGCTCCACGCCCCGGCGCTCCATCGCCTCCAGGGTGGCGGCCGGCGGCGCGGCGCCCGCGATGAATCCCTTGAGGCCGGGCTCGATTCCGGCCCACAGCTCCGCGGGGGCGTTCAGCAGGGTGTTGTGCACGATCGGCGCGCCGCCATAGTGGGTGACCCGGTGCTCGCGGATCAGGCGGAAGATCGTCTCCGTCTCCACGCGACGCAGGCAGATGTTGGTGCCCGCCAATGCCGCGATCGTCCAGGGAAAGCACCAGCCGTTGCAATGGAACATCGGCACGGTCCAGAGGAATACCGGGAACCGTGGCATGCACCAGGCGAGAATCTCGCCCAGTCCGTTGAGATAGGCGCCACGATGGTGGAACACCACGCCCTTGGGATTGCCGGTCGTCCCGGAGGTATAGTTGAGCGAGATCGCGTCCCACTCGTCGGCCGGGGCGGTCCAGCGGTAGTCGGGATCGCCGGCGGCCAGGAGCGCCTCGTACTCCAGCTCGCCGAGCCGGGCACCCGGGCCGCCGTAGACCGGGTCGTCCACGTCGATCACGAGGGGGCGGACGGCGCAGCGGGCGAGCGCGGCGGCGATGACGTCGGAGAACTCCCGATCGGTGATCAGCACTCGCGCTTCGCCGTGATCGAGCATGAAAGCGAGCGTCGGCGCGTCGAGCCGGACGTTCAGCGTGTTGAGCACCGCGCCGGTCATCGGGACGCCGAAGTGACACTCGTACATCTCGGGCGTGTTGAGCAGCATTACCGCCACCGTATCCCCGCGGCCGACACCGTGCGCCGCCAGCGCCGAGGCCAGGCGCCGGCAGCGGGCGAACGTCTCGGCCCAGGTGAAGCGCCGCTCGCCATGAATGACCGCGGTGCGTTGGGGACAGCTTCCTGCCGCCCACCCCAGGAAGCCGATCGGTGTCAGCTGGGCGTAGTTGGCGGTCGTCTTGTCGAGGTTAGTCTCGTAGGGGCTGGCGGCCGGTGCGGTGGGGAGCATGGGGACTCTCGAGCATAGCGGAGAGGATGCGGCGAGCCTCGACGGGAATGTGGCTCGCGTGCGTCGGGCGGGCAAGGATCGGCGCGATTCGTTTGCACCTCGCCTCACCGGATCGTATGTTGGCACGTTCAGCCCCTCACCCCGCGCGTCGCCCCCAGCCAGCCCCCCTCGCCGCCTGACACGCGCGCACTGCGGAGCGGCCGGGCACCCCGAGCCTCTCGGGTTGAAGCGAAGGAGAGCCAGATGTCCGTCACCCGCTCGGTCCGGTTCACCGGAATCCCGTTCGAGAATCCCTTCCTGCTCTCCTCGGCGCCGCCTACCGAATCGGAGAACAACATCCTTCGGGCCTTTGAAGCCGGCTGGGGCGGGGTGGTGACCAAGACCATCGGGCTCCACCCAGTGGTCAACGTCTTCGGCGCCAAGGCGAAGTTCATGCGTACGTCGCCCGACGACGCCTGCGTATCGATGAAGAAGCGGCCTGGCGCGGCGCTGCACTCCTCCTGGAACTGGGAGCTGATCTCCGACAAAGTGCTAGACTGGTGGCTCCCTCGCATCCGACGCATCAAGCAGGCGTTCCCGGACCGCGTGCTGATCGCGTCGATCATGGCGGGCTCGGGCAACGACAAGGAGCTGCGGAACTGGCAGCGGCTGGCGCGTGAGTGCCAGGAAGCCGGCGCGGACGGACTCGAGCTCAACTTTTCCTGTCCCCACATGGACCGGCGCGACATGGGGTCCAACATCGGAAAGGATGAGGGGCTCTGCTCCGTGGTGACCGAGGCGGTGAAGGAGGTGGCCAGCGTGCCCGTCTGGTGCAAGCTCACGCCGGCCACCGCGGACATCGAGGTCGAGGCCGGTGCCTGCTTCCGCGGCGGCGCCGACGCGATCGTCTCCTCGAACACCTTTCCGTCCCTTCCCCCGATCGATCCCGACACGCTCGAATTCGAGATCAACGTGGATGGCCTGGTCTCCAGCGGCGGGCTCGGCGGCCCGGCGATCCTCCCGCTCTCGCTCGCAAAGATGGCGCAGATGACCCGCGCCTTTCCCGACAGGAGCTTCTCCGGCATCGGCGGGATCTCCGATTTTCCGCAGGCGCTGTCCTACATCCTGCTCGGCTGCGGGACCGTGCAGGTGTGCACCGCCGCCATGCTGGACCAGGCCGTAGGCCCCAACGTGATCAAGCGACTGCTGGCCGGTCTGGACGCCTTCCTCGAGCGGCATGCCGCCGACAAGTGGACCCGGCTGGAGGATTTCCGCGGCATCCGGCGGGATCGGATCGTGGCGCAGTCGGAGATCCGTCGGCCCGACGCGGCGGATTACCACTCGGGGTACGAGGGCGTCGAGGGGTATGCGCCGCAGCCAAGTACGCTGTCCTCGTCCTGAGCGACGTGCGGAACCGCGGCGGGCGGGAATGACTCAACAGGAGCAGTCGCAATGAATTTCGACCGCATCATCAAAGGCGGGAACGTCGTCACTCCCGCCGGCACCTTCATCGGTGACGTGGGCGTCAGCGGCGAGACCATCGCCGCGCTCGGCGCCGACCTCGAGCCGTCCGCCGGCACCGACATCATCGACGCCACCGGGCATCACGTGCTGCCCGGCGTGCTCGACGTGCACGTGCACCTGGCGCTCCCCTTCTGCGGCACCGTCTCGGCGGACGATTACCGCACCGGCACCCGAGCGGGTGCGCGGGGCGGCGTCACCACCGTGATTGACTTCGCCATTCCCTACGCGGGCGAGTCGCTCGACCAGGCGGCCGACGCCTGGATGCGGAAGGCGGAAGCCTCGCTCATCGACTACACCTTCCACATCTGCATCACCCGGTTCACCGAGCACAAGGCGCAGATCCGGGGCATGGTGGACCGCGGGTTCACCACGTTCAAGGAATTCATGATCTACGAGTCGGAGGGATGGCAGTCGGATGACCGCGCCCTCTTCGGCACGCTCGAGCAGATGCGGGATTACGGCACGATGCTGCTGGTGCACGCTGAGTCGGCCCGGGTGCTCGACGAGCTCATCGCCCGGCACCACACGCCCGAGCTGATGGCGCGCTACGGGGCGCGGCTCCACCCGATGACCCGGCCGAACTTCGTCGAGGCCGAGGCCATCCAGCGCGTGGTGCAGTGGTGCGAGGCGACCGGCGGCCGGCTCTACATCGTGCACATGTCGACTGCCGAAGGCGCCGACATCGTGCGCGCGGCCCAGGCGCGCGGGGTGCCCGTCCTCGCTGAGACCTGCGCCCACTACCTGGTGCTGGACGACTCGGTGTTCGAGCGGGAGGACGGACATCTCTTCGCCTGCTGCCCGCAGCTCAAGAAGCCCAAGGACGTCGAGCGGCTGTGGCAGGGGCTCCGGCGGGGCGAGGTGTCGGTGGTCTCGACCGACACCTGCACCTTCTCCCGCGAGCAGAAGGCGACGTGGAACGGCGACTGGACCAAGATCCCGATGGGGCTGCCCGGGCTCGAGACCCTGCTCCCGCTGGTGTACACGCACGGCGTGCTGGGCGGCCGGCTCACGCTGGAGGAGCTGAGCATGAAGCTCAGCACCAACCCGGCGCGGATCATGGGGCTTTACCCGCGGAAGGGCGCCATCATGGTCGGCGCCGACGCCGACCTGGCGATCATTCATCCCACCGCCACGCGCACCGTCACGCCGTCCGCCATGGAGACCAACGCCGACTGGTCGCCGTACGAGGGATGGGAGCTGGCCGGGTTCGCGCGGACCACGCTGTCGCGCGGCGAGATGATCGTCGACCGCTATGCCGTGGTCGGCCGCGAGGGGCGCGGGCGATGGCTGCCGCGCACGACCGCGGGGCTCGCAACCGCGGGCACCGCGCAGCCAGTGGCCGGGCCTCCTGACGTGGCGCAGCCGGCGGCCGGACCTCGCGCCGGCCGACCGCCGGTCGCGGCGCGACCGGTCACGGCGTGACGACCCGCGCCGCGGCCGCCGCGCACGCGGCGCCGCTGTCGGAGGCGGAGGAGCTCGCCCGGAGCCCGTTCTGGAACGAGGACCTGGCCCCGACCCCACCCGAGCGGCGCACCTGGTCGACCTACAACATCGCCGCGCTCTGGATCGGCATGAGCGTGGTGATCACCACCTATACCCTGGCCTCCGGCCTCATGGCCCAGGGGATGAGCTGGTGGCAGGCGATGGTGACCATCCTGCTCGGCAACACCGTCGTGCTGATCCCGATGGTGTTGAATGCGCACGCCGGCACCAAGTACGGCATTTCGTTCCCCGTGCTGTGCCGGGCGAGCTTCGGCGTGAGGGGTGCGAACCTGCCGGCCATCCTCCGCGCCATCGTCGCGTGCGGGTGGTTCGGGATCCAGACCTGGATCGGCGCGCTCGCGCTCGACGCGCTCTGTCAGGCCGGCTGGTCGGGCTGGAGCGGCGTACCGGGCCACATCGGCATCGCGTTCGCGATCTTCTGGCTGATCCAGGTGGCCGTGATCTTGAAGGGCACCGAGGGAATCAAGCTGCTCGAGAGTTGGTCCGCGCCGCTGCTCCTGGCGGGCGGCGCCGTGCTGCTGCTCTGGGCCATCCGCGCCGGCGGAGGCCTGGCCCACCTGCTCGCCGAATCGGAGCGACTCCGCGGACGTGACGCTTCGTTCTGGGCGCTGTTCCCCGCGGCGCTCACGGCCAGCGTGGGATACTGGGCGACGCTCAGCCTCAACATCCCCGACTTCACACGCTATGCGCAAAGCCAGCGCTCCCAGATGCTGGGCCAGGCGCTCGGTCTGCCGACCACGATGACGGCATTCGCGTTCATCGGCGTGGCGGTGACGAGTGCGACGATCGTGGTGTTCGGCGAGGCGATCTGGGACCCGGTGGTGCTGATCGCGCGGATCGGGAGCCCGGTCGCGATCGTGTTCGGCGCGCTGGTGGTGCTCGCCGCGCAGCTCACGACCAACATGGCGGCCAACGTGGTGTCGCCGTCGAACGACTTCTCCAACCTGAGCCCCAGGCGGATCAGCTACGTCACCGGCGGGCTGATCACCGCCGTGATCGGGATCCTGATGTTCCCGTGGAAGCTCTACTCGGACGCGGCCGCGTACCTCTTCACCTGGCTGCTCGGCTACTCGAGCCTCATGGGCGCGCTCGGCGGCATCCTGATCGCCGACTACTGGATCGTCCGCCGCCAGCGGCTGCTCGTGGCCGACCTGTTCCGCGAGCAGGGAGCGTACACGTATCGCGGAGGCGTGAACTTGCGCGCGGTCGCCGCGTTCGTCATCGCGATCGTTCCGGTGATCCCGGGGTTCGCTCGGGCGGTGGTGACGCCGGGTGGAACGGTGGCGGACCCCAACCTGTTCGACCGGCTGTACTCGTACGCCTGGTTCGTCACCTTCGCGCTGAGCTTCGTGGTGTATCTCGGCATCATGCCGAGGGTGACCGAAAGGACCTCATGCCCCGCATCGTGAAGTGCGGCCTGATCCAGGCCACCCATGCCTGCTCGACCGCCGAGCCGCTGGAGACCATCCGCGAGGCCAACCTCGCCAAGCACCTCCCGCTCATCGAGCGCGCGGGGCGCGAGGGCGTTCAGATCCTCTGCATGCAGGAGATCTTCACCGGGCCCTACTTCTGCGCGGAGCAGAGCGCCCGGTGGTACGACACGGTCGAGGCGATCCCCGACGGCCCCACGACCCGGCTGATGCAGGAGGCGGCCCGCCGCCACGACATGGTGATCGTCGTGCCGATCTACGAGGAGGATGGCGCGGGGATCTACTACAACACCGCCGCCGTGATCGATGCCGACGGGACCTACCTCGGCAAGTACCGAAAGAATCACATCCCGCACTGCGCGCCCGGCTTCTGGGAAAAGTTCTACTTCCGCCCCGGCAATCTCGGCTACCCGGTGTTCAAGACCCGGTACGCTGATGTCGGCGTGTATATCTGCTATGACCGTCACTTCCCGGAGGGCGCGCGTGAGCTTGGTCTCAATGGCGCCGAGATTGTCTTCAACCCGTCGGCGACGGTGGCGGGCCTCTCGGAATATCTGTGGAAGCTGGAGCAGCCGGCGCATGCGGTAGCCAACGCGTTCTTCGTGGGGGCGGTCAATCGGGTGGGCTACGAGGACCCGTGGCGGATCGGCGAGTTCTACGGGCAGAGCTACTTCTGCAATCCGCGCGGTCAGCTGGTCGTCGAGGCTGCGCGGGACCGGGACGAGCTGGTCACGGCAGAGCTGGATCTTGACCAGATCCGCGAGGTACGGAATGTCTGGCAGTTCTACCGGGACCGGCGGCCGGAGACGTACGTCGGGTTGACCAAGCCGTAACGCGCATGGGAATCTATCTCGCGATCTACGCCGTGAGCGACGCGACGATCGAGCGCCTGCATGCCGACCCGCCGCTCGCCTGCCGGGTGATGGACTCGGGCAGTCCCGAGTGGGAGGCGAAGGCCCGGGCCGAGCGGCAGCCGCGACCTGGATTTCTCTCCCGGCTGATGGGAGCAAAGGCCGAACCACCTCCACCGCCTCCGCCGCTCGAGCTCGCGCCGGGCGAGGGTGGCCTCGGCCCGGACGGCGACTACGAGAAGTCCTGGCACGGGCTGCACTATCTCCTGACCGGCACGGATTCGGGTGGCGAGCCGCCGCTCAATTTCCTGATGGGTGGAGGACGGGAGCTCGAGCTCGACGACGGTGACACACCTCTGCTGACCCACAGCAGCGCCGAGACCCGGCGCATCGCCGACGCGCTCCTGCAGTTGAGCGACGAAGAAGCCCGGCGCCGCGCCGACCCGGAAGAGATCCGCCGGCTGGATCTCTATCCGGGAGTGTGGCACCAGGCTGAGGACTTGAAAATTCTCCTCGAGGATCTCCGACGCCTGCGGACGACGGTGTCGGATGTGGCGGCCAGGGGACTCGGCCTCCTCGTGAGCATCTCGTAGGCGAGGACGGCCTGTTCGGCGGGCGCTCGTCTCTCCCGCGCGAGCATTCGCCTGAGCCAGAGGTCGAGCATCGACTGTTTGGATCGCAACCGATATCGATCAGAAAGGTACGAGATGAAAAAGGCTGATACCGCGAAAGGCGCCGCGTCGCCGTCGCGGCTCATCGATGCCAGGATCGAGGAGCTGGGCGATTGGCGGGGCGAGACGCTCGCGAGGATCCGCAAGCTCATCAAACAGGCCGACCCCGCGGTGGTCGAGGAGTGGAAGTGGAGGGGAGTGCCCGTCTGGTCGCACGAGGGGCAGATCTGCACGGGCGAGACCTACAAGAGCACTGTCAAGCTGACGTTTCTCAAGGGTGCGCAGCTCAGGGACCCGAGCCGGCTGTTCAATTCCAGCCTCGAGGGCAACGCCCGGCGCGCCATCGACCTGCACGAAGGTGACGGGATCGACGAGACTGCGTTCAAGGCGCTCATCCGCCAGGCCGTCGCCCTGAACGAATCGGAGAAAGTTCGGTAGGGCGAGCGGTACCACTTGCGTTCAGCACGCCATATATGTATGATGATCGTCATATGAACACTGCCGCGAGAAAGCGCACCCGCCCCAGCCGTAAGGAAGTCACCCACGAGCGCATCGTGAAGGCCGCCGCGCGTGCCATCCGGCGCAGCGGGTACGCCGGCACCGGCGTCGCCGACATCATGAAGGACGCCGGCCTGACGCACGGCGGCTTCTACGCCCATTTCGATTCGCGCGAGGCAATGCTCGCCGAGGCCGCCGACCGCGCAGGCGCCGAAACCGTGGCCACGATGACACGGGTGGCCGACGCGGCGCCGCCGGACGAGGCGCTGCAGGCGATGATCCGGGCCTACCTCTCGAAGGCACATGTCGACGCGATCGAAACCGGGTGCGCCGTGGCGGCGCTCGGGTCGGAGATGCCGCGCCAGCCGGCCAAGGTCCGGCGTGCCGCCACGCGCCGCATGAAGGAGATGATCGACCTGGTGGCCCGCCAGTTGCCCGAGTGGGGACAGCCGGACGCGCACGATCGCGCGCTCGTCACCGCGGCCACGATGGTCGGCACCCTCGTGATTGCGCGCGCCGTGGATGACCCCAAGCTGTCCGACGCGCTGATCACGGCCACGCTCAAGCACCTCGTCCCCGCCGGCGGCTGACGCGCCATGCGCCAGTCCCGGCGTTTGCTTTGTCTCGAAATATGATGATCGTCATAAACGCACACGCAGTGACCTCAATGGAAAGCGAGACCACGATGTCGAACACGCAGAAGCAGCAGGGCCGGCCGGTGGCGATCGTCACGGGAGCCTCGGCGGGAATCGGAGAAGCGACGGCCCGGGCACTCCAGGCGGCCGGGTACCGGGTGTTCGGCACCTCTCGCCGGTCGCCTGCGACGCGCTCGCCGGGCATCGAGTACCTGGTGTGCGACGTGACGAACGACGAGTCGGTCGAGGCGGCGGTGGGTGAGGTGCTGACGAAGGCCGGTCGGATCGATCTGCTGGTCAACAACGCGGGCGTGGGCCTGGTCGCCGGCGCGGAGGAGTCATCGCTGGAGCAGGCGAAGTCGCTCTTCGACGTCAATCTGTTCGGCGTCTTCCGCCTGACCAAGGCGGTGCTTCCCGCGATGCGCCGGCAAGGATCGGGGCGGATCGTCAACATCAGCTCGGTCATGGGCCTGATCCCGGCACCGTTCATGGCCCTGTACGCAGCCAGCAAGCATGCCCTGGAAGGTTATTCCGAGTCGCTGGACCACGAGACCAGGAGCTCGGGGATCAGAGTGGTCCTGGTCGAGCCCGCGTACACGCGGACCTCGTTCGAGGGGAACGTCTACCAGGCGGACCAGCGGCAGGAGCTCTACCAGTCGGCACGAACGAACGCCGAGGGAGTGATGCGGGATGCCATGAAGGCGGCCGACTCGCCCGAGCTGGTCGCCCGCGCTGTTGTGAATGCCGCGACCGCGGCGGCGCCGCGGCGCCGCTACACCGCCGGCCGCATGGCCCGGCAGATCAGCCTGCTTCGTCGCTTCGTGCCGGAGTCGGCATTCGACAAGAGTCTGCGCAAGCAGATGCGGTTGCCCGCATAGGTCACCCGACTACGTAACTGGACGGTTCGCGAATCTCGAGGACGGTTGTTCCAGATCAGGTTCACCGGGCGGGGATGTCCCCCGCGGCACCAAGGAGGCCATATGACGAACGAACACGCGACACCATCGGAAATTTCCGCGGCATCGGAGAGAGTCGAGCTCACAGGGCTGTTCACCATGATGCTGGGGGTGTGGTATCCGCGGAACTACGTCCTGGCCGCTATCGATTCCAGCGAGGGACCGGCGGCGGTGAGCCAGTTGCGCGCGGCCGGCTTCGGCGGCGACTCGGTCCGTCTCGAGGAGGGCGCCCGTGTCGGCCGGATCCGGCAAGCCATTCACGAGCAGCGTACGCCGATGCAGCGCGCAGCCGCCGCGGTCAGCCGCACGTTGACCGACGAAGGATTGATGAGCCAGGAGTACTTCGAGGCGGCGGAGGCCGGGGCTTCGCTCATCGCCGTGCTCGCGCCGGAAGCGCGACTCGTCACCAAGGCTCAGCAGATCCTCGCAGGCCATGGGGCGCGGCACATGAGATTTTACGACGACAAATGCATCACTGACCTGACGTGAACGGCTGCGGTTGCCGGCGCTGGGGAAAGGTCACCTACATCTAGGACGACCGGTGAGACGGCGGTCATCATGAGGGTGACGGCCGGCGGCGTGCGGGCGCCGCGATCGCCCGCTACTCGCCCCTGAGCGACTCGATCGGATCGACCCGCGAGGCGCGCCGCGCCGGCAAATACGCCGCGAGCAGGCCGACGAGCACCATCCCCCCCGCCACCGCGGCAAAGGTAGCCGGATCGAGCGCCTCGACCCCGAACAGCAGACTCCTGAGCGCGCGCGTGGATGCGGCCGCGGCGGCGAGCCCGACGGCGACCCCCACCAGCAGCACCCGCGCCCCCTGCCCGACTACCATGCCCTGGACCCGGCGCGCCTCCGCGCCGAGCGCCATGCGCACGCCGATCTCCCGCGTGCGCTCGGCGACGATGTACGACAGCACGCCGTACTGCCCCACGGTGCCGAGGATGACGGCGAGCAGCGAGATCACGCCGAGCGTCAACATGGTGAATGCGAGCGGCAGCCGCGACTCGTCGGCCAGCGCCGCCATGGTGTAGGTGCGGTACATCGGCGCGCCGGGCGACACCTCGCGCACCAGCGCCCGGACCTCGGGCGCGATCGTTTCGGCGCGCGAAGTCTTCACCACGTATGCCGGGGAGGAGACGATCCAGTCGGCGGGCGGCTGCCCGACGAGCGGATAGTAGACCGCGGGCGGCGCCGGATCGCGAAAGTTGTCCTGCATCACGTCCTCCACCACGCCGACGACGGTCTCCCAGACGGGGATCTCCTCGCGCTTGAGCCGCCGCCCGACCGGCGACTGCCCCGGCCAGAGCAGGTTCGCGGCCGATCGGTTGACGATGACGTGCCCGAGCTCGGTACGCTGGTCCGCGTCCGTGAATGCGCGGCCCGCGAGCAGCCGGATCCCCATCGTCGAGAAGTAGTCGCCCGCGACCGAGTTGAAGCCCAGCCGCACGCCTCCATCGGTCTCGCCCGCGCGCTCGGCCGGCAGGAACCGGCCGTCGGCCAGGCCTTCGTTGAGCGGGACGTGATCCACGATCCCCACCGACTGCACACCCGGCAGCCGCGCCAGCCGTTCCGCGAAGGCCAGATGGAAAGAGGCGTACGACGGAGCGTCCTTGAGGTGCTCGCCCTCGGGCGCGATCTGGAAGGTGAAGATGTCGCGCGTGCTGTAGCCCGGATCTACGTGCCGCATACGCTGATAGCTCCGGAACAGCAGCGCCGAGCCGGTGAGCAGCACGAGCGCGAGCGCGGTCTGCGCCACCACGAGGCCGTCGCGGGCCCAGTGCCGCCGCGCGGTCGATCCGCGGCTGCCGTCGCGCAGCCGATCGAGGCTCGGCTCGGACGCGCGAACGGCCGGCAGCGCGCCGCAGAGCAGTGCCGCGAGCGCCGAGGCGACGCCGGTGAAGACCAGCGTGCTCCAGCGGACCGCGACGTCGCCCACGCGGGGCACGTCCGGCGGCACGAACCTGAGATAGAGCGGCACGCTGACCCAGGCCAGCACCATCGCGAGCGCGCCGGCGAGCAGGGCGACGAGGAGCGCCTCGGTGATCTGGGCGCGGAAGAGCTGCAGCCGGCCGGCGCCGATGGCGCGGCGGACGGCCAGCTCGCGCTGCCGCCGCTCGGCGCGGACCAGGAAGAGGTTGCCCACGTTGGCGCAGGCGATGAGCAGCACCACCGCCACCGACCCGAACAGGATCCAGATCGGCCCGGCCACCCGGCCGACCAGCTGTTCCTCGAGCGCTCGAACGACGGGCCGGTGCTTCGCGATCAGCTCGGCGTACGCGGGCGAGCCGCCGAACCGCTCGGGGAGCCGCTGCGCCAAGGGACCGAGCTCCCGCTCCAGGTCGGGCATGGTCACCCCGGGCCGCAACCGCCCCACCAGCGCCATGCCGAACTGGCCCGGCCGGATGTCCTCGGGACGCATGACCGCGGTAATCCAGAGGGTGACTCCGTCGCGCGGGAAGCGGAAGTCGGGACCCATTACGCCCACCACCGTGCGCTGCTCGCCGGCGATGTAGTAGGACCGTCCGATTACGGCGGTGTCGCCGCCGAACCAGCTCATCCAGAGGCCGTGGCTCAGCACCGCAACCCGATCTTCGTCTTCGGCGACCGGTACGCGTCCCAGCACCGGTGCCGCGCCGAGCGTGGGAAAGAGCGAAGCCGTGGAGACCGCCATCCGCACCCGCTCGGCGCGATCGCCGACGCGCAGGGTATTGGTGAAGTCCTCGTAGGGCGCCAGGCCCTGGAGCAGCTTCGACTGATCCCGATATTGAAGGAAGAACTCGGATGGCAGGTCGAACTCGCTGGGCAGATCGGAGCCGGGCGCGGTGCCGCCGATGTACACGAGCCGATCGGGCTGGGGGAACGGCAGCGGCCGCAGCAGCACCGCGTCGACGATGCTGAAGATCCCGGCGTTGACGCCGAGCGCCAGGCCGAGGGTGGCGACGGCAACCAGGGTGAAGCCGGGCGTGCGGCGCAGGGCGCGCAGCGCGTGGCGGAGGTCCTGGATCCAGCCGTCGCGTAGCCAGCGCATGATGCCTCCTCCCGCGGAGCGGCGGGTTGATCTGAACGAGGGTCTGAAATGCTCGGCAACGGCGGCGCCGATCAGATCGAGCGCGGCCGAGAGCACGGAGGGGAGAGCGGCGAGCCGGCGCGTTCGAGCGGCGGCCCAGTCCTCACGAAGCTGCTCGGTGATCTCGGCACCGAACCGCTCGCGGAATGCGGGCGGGAACAGCCAGAGCAGGAGCGTCAGCCACCTGATCATGACCGGGCCGTCCGGAGGCGCTTCTCCGCCAGCGCGGCCGCCTCCTTCAGCCGCCGCGCCTCGGCCGCGAGCGTGCGGCGGCCCGCGGCGGTGAGGGCGTAGTAGCGGCGGGACAATCCCGGATGTGGGGGCACGGGGCCTTTCGGATCGGTCTCGGCGACGAGTCCCGAGCCCATGAGCCGGGCGATGACCCGGTAGAGCGAGCCGGGCTGCGGGGTCAGGCTGCCGTCGGACTCGTCCTCGACGCGCTGCTTCACGGCGTAGCCGTGGAGGGGGGCAGCGGCCAGGGCGAGGAGGACGTGGTACTCGAGACTGCTGATGTGGGACACGGGAAACGGGGCACGGGTTGCGTGTGGAGGGTCGCAGAGGGCCTATAGGACCCGATGGTAAATATGCACGCGGAATATATAAACGCCAGACGGGAAGAGGAAGGACGACCGGCGGGGGAGCAGCACGTCGCACCGAACGTTCGCGGGCCGCGAAGAGTCGCCGGCCCACGGCCGTTCACTGAGGATCGTCGTGCGTGTCTCTTCCCGCGCCGGCATGCGGGTCGTAGGGCTCGATCTCGTCGGCGCGTGCCCGCCAATATTCGGCCTTCAGGCGACTGGTCTCGACCGCGTTGTACAGGATCTCGCAGTCGCAGTACCCACCCTGCGCCATGAGCACATGCAGCACGTCGAAGAGCTCGTCCTCGCGGAAGCGGCGCGCGAGCAGGACCGCGCGTGCGTGGCGATAGTCTCCATGACAGGGTTGCCGAGGCGCGCGCGGGTCGGCGGGGCACAGCAGGTCGTCGAGCGCCTCGAACACCTTCGCTCGATGCATGACGCGCATGACGTCAGGGGTGATGTCGGCGATCAGCTCGGCGTCCGGGTACGCCAGGTCCTCGGGGCGCTCGCCCGGGGCGAGCTCGAACCACTCGGAGTCGGCCAGGTGGCGCTCGTAAAAGTCGTCGGGAATGAGATGCCGGAGGTAGTGATAGCGCTGTGCCGGGTAGAGCGAGGCGAACTGCGCCTCGGTGAAGTACACCGCCGGCCGGGTGGGGTCGGCCGCCCAGGGCTCCACCCGAACCTGGATGTTCGGGTAGGCGCGACTAACAAATTCCCGGATCTCGGTTTCCATCTGCGGCAGATTCATATGGCACCTGGCGTCATTTGGGTCTCCGTGCGCACCAGTTGAGTGCTCAGCTCCACAGCCCCACGACCCAGTGCGGAAACGCCACCAGGAGCCGGTGCAGCAGCCATCCGAGCGCGTACAGCGCCGCGGCGGCCCCCGCCGCACTCAGCGCCACCACCACCCCCAGGAGCACCGCCCCGACCGAGAGCCATCCCGCCCCCGCGGCGATCTCGCGCCAGGTCAGCCCCGGATCCGGCGTCGCCAGTGGCTGGCCGCCCGCGCCAGCGCCGAGGCGCTCAAGGCGACGAAGCCGCGGATCGAGCGGCAGGTGCATGTGCAGCAATCCCGTCGTCACCTCGCTCCGAGTCTGATCCCGGTCGATGGCGGGATCCCAGACCGGGAAAAGGAAGTGCACCGATTCCGCACCGGGCACCTTCATGTCGAGGCCCGCGAGGGTCCGATACGCATCGGCCAGCGCTCCCGGATAGCGGGTCAGCTGAACGGCCGTGGCATCGGCCAGCTTCCGGCGGGTCCGCCACAGCACCGAGACGAAGGGGCTCATGAGGAACACGGTGAGCCAGATGATGGCCTTTCCCGCGATGGCGGCTGGACCCATCGTCACCAGGATCGGCAGGTAGCCGAACAGCAGCACCATCGGATGCGCATCCGGAAGCCGCTCGAACTCGTCGGAATCGAGGTTCTCGAAGGTGGCGCCCGCCATGAGCGCGTCGACCGCCCGATCCCGAGCAGATGCATCGGCCCTGCCCCGCAGCGTGTCCATGACAGTCCTGCCGATCAGGGCGAGGCTGGTGCGGGCGGGAGCGACCATGGGTGCCTCGAGCACCAGGGAGACCACTCCCCACGCCTGGATGAGAACTAGAATCTCGGCCGCGAGGGTCAGGTCTCCGTTCCCGATCGAGCCCATCACGTGCGCGATCACGGCCTGCTGCGCATCGCGCGGGAGCCGGTCGATGAAGCCGCGGCTGACGACCACCGTCGCGTCGTCCATCCTGAGCCCGGCCGCGCCTACGTTGGCGGCGTCCGCATCGATCAGCAGCACGCGCGGCGGCGGCACCCCGGCGGCCACGGCCACCTCCTGCACCAGGTTGGCCAGCCGCTGCTCGGCGAGGTCAGCGGACCGGGGCGGCCGAGCCGCGATGCGGCGAAGCACCCCGCCCACACCGGCGCGGCGGAAGGTCAGGCGGACCACGGCCCAGAGCAGCACCATCGCGATGAACCCGGGCACCACGAACAGCGCGACGAGCAGGCGCCACGGCAGGTCCACGTCCGAGCGTTTGAGGGCGGACCAGCCGGTGGGGAGCAGGTGGAAGACGCGGTCGAACCAGCCGGTCACCGCCTCGGGAACGTCGAACACCAGGTCGGCGAGGTAGACCGGGACGGCGGCGGCCGCCACGAGCAGCGGGGAGATGATCACCGAGAGGGGAATGCCCGATACGGCAAGAACGACGACGACCAGTGCCGCGGAGAGCGCGCTGGTGCGGCGGTGGCGGCGCTGCTCCTCGAGGAAATGGACGCGTGGGGGAGCGGTCAGGACGGCCTCAATGCACTTCGATCGTGTCCTCGACGGTCGGCATCATCCCGGTATGATGAAAGACGAGGACCGCGACTCCCGGCGCCACGGCCGCGAAGCGGAATCGTTGCCTCGGACCCGCCGGCACCGGGGGACCAACCAGCTCCACCTCGCGAAACACTACGGCCCCGGACGACACCAGGGGCGGACTCGCGTACTCGCCAGGGCCACTCGTCTGCAGGGTGAGATCGAAGGCCCGTCCCGCATCGAGGACGACGGTGCGGCTCGGCGTCCCGTTCGCCTCGAGCGCGCCCTGCCCGCAGCCCGCGGCGACAAGAAGCACGATGAGACTGCGGAGCCGGCTCCCGGAGGACGGTCTCGAAGCGCTCATACGCATTCCTCAGCAAAGTTCACGCGCGCACGAGGCCGTGCGTGGCACACGCGATCAGACGGACGCCGCCCGGTTGGAACGGACCGCTCCGATGATGGCACCCAGCACGAATCCGAGTGGCCCCATCAGCAGAATGCCGAGCAGCGGCCCCAGGTTGGTGTTCGGGGTGAGCAGCAGCGGGCCGACCATTCCGAGCGCAAGGCCGACCCCGCCGACCGCCCACCCGAACCGCCAACTCGCACCGATCCGAGCCTCGCCCTCGCCGCCGTGACCGGCAGCGGCGGACCACCAGCAGAGCAGCCCCATCGTGACCAACCAGGTGGCGATCGGCACCCAGAAGATCAAGCCATCATGGCTGGGGAGGCTCATGTTCCTCAGCGCGATCCAGCCGGCGAGCCCCACGAGCACGGCTCCAACTCCGGACGAGGCTACGCGTCGCACGATATGAGGTAGCGGGGAGCCGCCAACTCCTGCGAGGGGCAACCCGCCGACCGGTTCATGAGGTGCTCGTGCTGGATGGGGTGCTCGAATGTACCGATCGTGCGGCGCACCGGCCAGAGTGCGACGGGCTGACGGTGAGAAGTCCCTGGGGCGTCGAAGGTAACACGGAGGGTAGCGGGGGAATCGGCTGGTGATGCGTGCCCCTGTTGCCTGCGCCCGCAAGAGAGGGCGCCAGACCCGAGGAAGCCGGCGAGGATGCGCCGCCTTCCTCGGGTCATGTGGGAGCTGACCTCAGGCGCCGGCTCCCACCGGCTCCGCCGCCAGCGCCTCGCGGATCCGCCCGGCATGGTACCAGCTGTGCCGCACCGCGTGGTCCTCGAGGAAGAACTGGCAGGTGAGCGGCGTGTCGAAATAGAGCGAGTTCGGCGTCGCGCGGTCGAGCTGCTCGTCGGTCAAGGCGCGGACCGCCGTGGCCGCGGCCTCGCTGTTCCGGCGGAGGAACGCGATCGCTTCCTCGCGGGTCACACGGGCGTTGTCGCGCGCGTGGGCGGCGTTGATGTCGTGCACCGCCTGCCAGGTGACGCCGGTGACCGCATTGCCCGCGGCGATGGCCTGGGCAAGCTCGATCTCGATCGGGTACATGTTGCCGACGTGATGGACGATGACGCCGATGGTCCGGCCGTCGCGCGGGACCGGCGTGGTCCACTCGGCGTCGGTGAGGGTGGCGGCCAGCTTGGCCAGGGCGTTGGCGCCCTGCTCGAGTGTGCTGGCGAGGGCATCGGCGCGGCGGGTCATGACGTGCTCCAGGCTGAGGTTAGGAGACGGCGGTCGGTGTTGATTCACCTCTCCACCTATCCTCTGCGGAAGATCGGGGCGTGAACTGACATGGGGGTGGGCGATGGCCGGCGTCCCTCCGTCCTCCTACAGCTCGGATACCGTACTTCTCACGCTGTCGGCGCGCAGACCGGTCGAGCCCTGCACCGCTCGCCACCAGTACACGACGGCCTCATGGCTACCGGCGTGATAACCGGTGATCTCGTCATAGGGGATGCGCACGCTCGAATCGGGAGCGACACTCCGGCACTGAGGCAGTCCGACGCAGAAGGCGAAATTGATGCGCGCGGCGGCTTCTCGCTCGACCACCAGGTAGAAGGTCGCCTGCGCGGCCGTGTTGGTGAGCACGACCTCCCGACCCGTAGTCCGGATCGTGAACTGGTCCTGCGTCACCGACGTGAGATTTCCGCATGCGAGGGAACCGGTGAGCAGCGCGAGCGACGAGAGCGAACGGAGTTCCATAGCTCCTCCTGCGTATGCGTCCAGGGGTCGCACTCCAGCAATCGGGGAGACGGTCCGCCCACCGTCGGGTACACAACGTCCCGCGGCCGCGCCATGGCCATGCCCGCACGCGGGTGCAAGCGACGCGGGGGCGCGCTCAGCGCCCGATGTCGGCCACCCGAGCGACGAAGCCCCACCCGCCGCCCAGCTCGCTCACCGCCAGCACGAGCTCGTTGGACCCCTTTCGGAGCGGCAGGTACAGGGCGTCGTTCTCCGGGCGCACGATGCCGAGGAACCCCGGGTCGCGGAAGCTCTGGGCGCTACGCCCCCGGTAGAGGATGCGGCCGTTGAGGAAGACGCTGACCTCGTCGCTGTAGCCGAGGTAGAGCTTTCGCACCTCGTCACGGGCCGCGGGGATCGAGGTGCGCGCGTAGATCAGCCTGGTCCCCGCCTGCGGCTCGAGGCGAGTGGACCAGTCGGTCTGAAAGCTGACGCGCGGGTGCGGTGCGAGGCGATAGCGGTAGACGGCCACGATGCCCGGCGGCTCCGCCTCAACCTCCTGCCACACGATCCCCGCCTGCTCGCTCGCGGAGAGCGGGCGCTCGGGATCGCGCGCGAGCGCGTCGTAGGCCGGCGAGAGACGCCATCGCACGAGCGTTCCCGCGGGCATCGGCGGCAGATGTCGCTGCCAGGGCGCGTCGGGTGTCGGGTGAATCTCGACATTGGAGAAGCAGGTGGCGCCGATCAGGTCGGCCAGGGCCACCTGGCCTCGCTCGAGACCGCTCTTGAGGTCGGGGATGTCGAGCGCAGACTCGGTGGTGTCGCCCACGTAGAGCCGGGCCGCGGCACCGACGATCGCGAGCCGGAGGTGGAACCAGGTATTCCGCGGAATCTCGGCCGCGCCGGTGAACCCGGGCCCGGTGTAGAGCTGCCAGTTGAGCCCGGTGTTGAGCACGGGCGTGTACTGCATGGCGTCGGCCAGCCCGGACTTGTGCTGTCGCAGGTAGACGAACTCACCGCTCACGCTGTCGGTCCGGAATTGTATCCCGAAGAAGCCGCGGGCTGCGGGCGTGGCGACGTCCATGTCGATCACGCCGTCGCGGAGCTCGAGGTCCTTCACCGTCGCCGCTCCGCCATCGAGCATGATGCACCGGCGCCCCAGGAACTCGGCGACGCCCGCGCGGCCCTCGAAGATCCAGTGAGAGGAGTCGGGAGGCACCGCGACGGCGGCCGCTCCCTGCGCCGCGAGCGCGAGGGGCGTGAGAAGCGTTCCGAGTATGAAGAGCGGGGCGGAGCGGCAGGGGTGGGCGCGAACCGACGGTGGCGCGACGACGCCGGGCACGAGAGCTCCAGAGGTGGGAGACTTCTGGCCCTACGCCCGGCGGGGCATCGGGGTTTCGGGTCGGAATCTCAGAACTGCGAGGCCATCTCCACCCGCATCCCGCCCGGGAGCATCAGCGCGACGGCGGACTTCCCGGCCGCGGCGGGACCGAGCGAACGTAGGCCCACAGCGCCTGCAGCTCCGTGTCGGTCATCCGGCGCGCATACGGGGCGATGAACGTCATCGGCACGCGCAGCGAGTCGCCATCGGGGCGGCGCGAGTCCTTGAGCGCGGTGACGAACTGCCCGTAGGCCCAGCCGGCCAGGCCGTTCGGATGGGGCGTCAGGTTGCGGGCCGGCGGCCACGACGGATCGCCGCCCACGATCGGCCCACCCGCGAGGTCCTCTCCGTGACACCCCGTGCACACGCCGGCGAGATGGCGGCCGAACTCGGCCGACACCTCCGCCGCGGGCGGCACGGCGGCATGGGGCCGGTCCTGGGGAATGAGGTCCGCGGAGAGCGGCAGCTTGCCCGTCGCGACCAGCACCTTGCCGAGCGGGCCGAGCCGCACGCGCGGGACCTCGTTGTCCCGGGGCGGGAGGGAGCGGATGTAGGCGACGATGTCGGACAGCTCCTGGTCGCTCATGAGCTGGAAGTCCACCGACGGCATCATCGCAGGATGGCCGTCCCGGCGGATGCCGTGGCGCACGATCCGATCCCAGTCGCTCGCCTCGAACGCCGCGGTCCGGCTGCCCGCGCCGGTGGTGAGGTTGGGCCCGAGCAGGCGGCCGAGCATCGCGTCGTCCACCATGGTGCCGCCGCCGAAGTCCTTGCCGTGGCACTCGCCGCAGGCGTAGCGCGCTTCGATCAGGTGGCGCCCCCGCTCGACCGCCCGCTCGCCGGCGACGCGACGGGCCCCCGCCTCATCGAGCCCGAGCCGCCCGATCTCGTCCGCCGGCAGCGGCATCGGGATGGAAAAGCTCGCGGTGTGGCTCGAAACGGTGCGGGCCAGCTTGCGTCCGGTGGCTGCCGACGCCCAGAGATACACGCCGCCGGCCGCGAGGAGCAGGACGAGGAGCAGAACGCCGACGGCCTTGAGGGCGAATCGCATTGCGGGAAATTCCTTGCGGTTGTCGGGAGCAGTGCTGAGAACGGCGGCAAAAGGTATTCGGCGGCGGGGCTGATGGCCAGCGGGGCCATGGGTGCCGATCCGGCAGCTCACGAGCGGCAGCACGAACATGCTCTTGCCATCCCGTCCGGCGCGTTCCAACCTTGAATACGACCCTCCCCTCGGCCGCGCCGGAGATCTCTACCATGACACACAGGGGCCCGCACTTCGGGCTTGTTCCCTTGGCGTCTGCGCTCGTCTCGGTCGCCGTGGCGGCGGCAGGGCCCTTGGCCCCCGCGCGACCATCGGCGGTCGTGATCCCCCCATCGAGGACCATCCGAGAGCTTGGCGCCGCGGGGGGCGGCGCGTCGTGTTCTCTCCCGCCCGGCCAGCAGATCAAAGCCGTCAAGGCTTTTACCGAGATGATGCCGGTGTTCCGTCACCCCCGCTGTCTCAACTGCCACGGTGGAGTGGACCCCTACGCAGACGACAAGATCGGGCGCCACAGAGGGGGACAAATGGTGAAATCGTTTCCGATCAATAATGCACAGTGTCAGGAGTGCCACGACGGGTTGGTCGGATGGATGGTCCCACCGCAGGAAGACCTGCTGTTCGTCAACAAGAGCACTGAGAAGCTCTGCCTGCAGATGAAGCACCACGAAAAGACCGGAGAGGAGTTCGTGGGTCACATCTTCAACGACCACGACGCCACGAACGTGCAGTTCATCGCCGCGGGCTTCAAAGGGGATCGCGCGCTGGGCGATGGGCTGAAGGACTACGACCTCGTCGCCGAGCCGCCGCCGGGCGACCAGGCGGCGCTCACCGAGAAGGCCCGGCAATGGGTGAAGTTGCTGGACGGCCACTGGAAGGACGCGCCGGATTGTGGATGCGTCATGCCCGAAATCACGCTCCAGGTTCAGCACCGAAGCGCGATCAACCCCAACCACACGACGTATCGCGCGGGGAACGTGGGTTTTTCGGGAGACGCGAAGTTCGAGGTGACCCTAACCGCCGTGCACGACGCGGCAGGCCGCATCTGGTACCAGGGGACGAGGTCATTCGTCAGGACGCTACAGCCGTACTTCGCGGCCCAAGGCTGCCAGGGCACGGCTTCAGAAGCCGAAGAATGGCTATGGTCCGCCGAGGTGGACACCGCGTCCCTGAAGATGAAGCTGCAGTGGAGCTTCACGACGTCCGAGGAGACGGGCAAGGCGGTGTGCATCACCCGCGGCCACCGTTCCGAGATGGCGCTGGAGCCGTCACTCTTCGGCGGTCAGAGTCTCGGACCGATGGTGATGCCGCTGGACAGCGGGGCTACCAAGGAAGTGACGGTGATCGAGGAGAACAAGACCGCGCAGGAGTGGCTGACGGTGAAGGTGGTGGCGGTTCCCTGAGCCTTGGAGCTGTCCTAGTGGACGGCCACCGATGCCGAGACAGGGCACTGCGAAGTTCCGGAGGAAAATCTCCCAGCCCTGTCTCGAGCATCGTCCAAGCGACTAGGCCAGCGTGGCCAGATCGATCGAGAAGCGATACTTCACGTCGCTTCGGAGCATGCGCTCGTACGCCTCGTTGATCTGTTCCATCCGGATCACCTCCACATCCGACACGATCCCGCGCTCGGCGCAGAAGTCGAGCATCTCCTGGGTCTCCTGGATGCCGCCGATCGGGGAGCCGGTGAGCCGCCGCCGCCGGGCGATGAGGCTGAAGGCGGAGGGCGACGGGTGCGGCTGGTCGGGCACGCCGACGAGGCAGAGCGTGCCGTCGCGCTTGAGCAGGTTGAGGTAGGCGTCGAGGTCGTGCGAGGCGGCGACGGTATCGATGATGAAATCGAACCGGCCGCCGTGGCGCTTCATCTCCTTCGCGTCACGGGAGATGATCACCTCGTCGGCGCCGAGCCGGCGGGCGTCGTCGGCCTTGCCGGGCGACGTGGTGAAGAGCGAGACATCGGCGCCGAGCGCGCGGGCGAACTTGAGCCCCATGTGGCCGAGCCCACCGAGCCCGACGATCCCGACCCGCTGGCCAGGGCCGACCTCCCAATGGCGGAGCGGCGACCAGGTGGTGATCCCGGCGCAGAGCAGCGGAGCCGCCGCCTCGGGCGCCAGCCGGTCCGACACGCGGAGCACGAACTCCTCCTTGACGACGATCTGGCTCGAGTAGCCGCCGTGGGTGGGGCCGCCCATGATCGGGTCGGGGCTGTTGTAGGTGAGAGTCAGGGTGTTGAGACAGAACTGCTCGAGTCCCTGGCGGCACTCGGCGCAGTGACCGCACGAGTCCACCATGCAGCCGACGCCGGCCATCTCGCCGACGGCCACGCGGGTGACCTCGGCGCCGACCTCGGCTACCCGACCGACGATCTCGTGACCCGGTACCATGGGGAAGAGCGAGCCGCCCCACTCGTCACGGGCCTGGTGGAGGTCGCTGTGGCAGACACCGCAGAAGAGGATCTCGATGCGGACGTCCTTGGGGCCTGGCGTCCTGCGCTCGAACTCGAACGGTCCGAGCGGCTCGCCGGCA
>DATLBL010000182.1:0-23153 GCA_035526925.1 Gemmatimonadales bacterium | reverse complement strand
ACGAGTGGCGCGACAGCATGACCCGGATCCGCGGACCGCTGGTCTGCGGCATTCAGGCCGCCTTCGTCGAGAACTGGCTCTACTGTACGGGCGAGGTGCTCGCGGGCAAGCGGTTCTTTCCACCAGCCGAGCCCAAGGCGGGGCCGTGCAGTGTCTCGGTGGCGAGCACGCCGTCCGAGGCGCAGCAACCGGTTCGCCTCCTCTTCTGGCTCTCCTTCGTCGGCGCCCGGCGGCGGCTCTGGATCAGCAACTCCTACTTCATCCCCGATCCGCGTCTCCGCCGCGCGGTGGTCGAGCGCGCGCGACAGGGCGTGGACGTCCGCATCCTCGTCCCGGGGAACCACACCGACGCCGTGCCAGTGCAGCTCGCCGGCCGGTCGTACTACGACGAGCTGCTCGCGGCGGGCGTTCGGATCTTCGAGTTTCAGCCGTCCATGATGCACGCCAAGACGATCGTGGTGGACGAGGCGTGGTCGGTGGTGGGGTCGGCGAACATGGACGAGCGCAGCATGGAGCTCAACGAGGAGAACGTGGTCGGCATCGCCGACGAGGGCTTTGCGACCGCGGTCGCCCGAGGCCTCGAAGCCGACTTCACCCGGTCGCGCGAGGTCACGCTGGCCGAGTGGCGCCGCCGCCCGGTGTGGCAGCGCGGACTCGAGATGATGGCCAAAGTGCTGATCGAGCAGTACTAGCGCGGCGAGTGCACCACCCGCCGCAGTTCCGCCGACCCGAGGCTCAGCCCCCGGCGATCGCCGCGACGACGGTGATCTCGTCCCCTTCGCCGACCGGCGTGGCGAAGCCGTTCCGGAACCGGATGTCCTCGTCGTTCAGGTAGTACGTGACGAACGGGTAGGGTCCGCCCGTTTCGTCGCGCAGCCGGGGCGCGAGCCGGGGATAGCGGCCGGTGATCTCGGCGACCACATCGCCCAGGGTGGTGCCGGTGGACTCGATGGTAGCCTGGCCGTCGGCAAGACGGGCCAGCACGGTGGGCAGGCTAAAGGTCACGGCCATACAGTGCCTCCAATTCGCGAATACGCGGTCCGATGAGCGGCGCTTCGGGCAACGCGCCCTGCAGCGCCTCGACAGTCTTGAGTCCATTCCCGGTAATGCACAGCACCAGCTCGTCCTCGGGCCGGAGCCGTCCGCCGTCGGCCAGCGCGAGCGCCGCGGCCATGGTGACGCCGCCGGCGGTCTCGGTGAAGACGCCCGTCGTCTCCGCCAGGAGCTTGATCCCGGCCACAAGGGCCGCCTCGCTCACGCCGGCCGCCCAGCCTCCGGTGCGCCGGATGGCGCCCGCGGCGAACCGCCCGTCCGCCGGATTGCCGATGGCGATCGAGCGCGCAATCGTGCTCGGCACCACCGGTACGAGCGTCTCGCCGCCACGCTCGACCAGATCGACGATCGGCGCGCACCCCGACGCCTGCGCGCCGTAGAGTCGCGGCGTCTCGCCCGAGACCAGTCCGGCTTCGCCGAACTCCCGAAACCCCTTCTCGAGCTTCGTGAGCAGCGAGCCGCCGGCCATGGGCGCCACCACCGCCGTGGGCAGGCGCCAGCCGAGCTGCTCGGCGATCTCGAAGGCCATCGTCTTCGAGCCTTCGCCGTAGTAGCCGCGCAGGTTGATGTTCACGAGCCCCCAGCCGTAGCGGTCCGCGGCCTGGGAGCAGAGTCGGTTCACGTCGTCGTAGTTGCCGCGAACGCGGACGAGCCGTGGATTGTAGACGGCGGTGCCCACCACCTTCCCCAGCTCGAGATCGTGCGGGATGAAAATCCAGGCCGGGAGGCGGGCGCGCGCGGCCTGCGCCGCGAGGGCGTTGGCGAGGTTCCCCGTCGACGCGCAGCCCACCGTACCGAGTCCCAACCCAAGGGCCGCGTTCAACGCCGAGGCGACGACCCGGTCCTTGAAGCTGAGCGACGGATGCGAGACCGCGTCGTTCTTGACCCAGACGCGCGCCACACCGAGCCGGCGGGCGAGCGCGGGTGCGTCGATCAGCGGCGTGAAGCCGCTGTCGAGCGAGACCACCGCGTCGTCGAGGAACGGAAGCCACTCGCGATACCGCCAGAGCGACGGCGCGCGGGCGGCGATGGTGGCAGCAGTGGGGAGCGGGCGGGCGGAGTCGTACACCGGCTCGAGCGGGCCGAGGCACTCCTCGCAGGTAGCGGAGGCGGACGCCGGATGGCGTGCGTGACACAGCTTGCAGGCCAGCGACAGCGGGCGCGGGCCGGTGCGTGTCGCCGACGGAGCGGGCGAGGGCGGATCGAGAACGGTGGTCATGTCGGAGTCCCTGCCCCGCCGCTCCGCTGCCTTCGACACCGGATACCAAAAAGCAAAAGCGCCCGGTGCCAAAAAGACACTCGGGACGCGAGGCTTTTTAGCATTTGTTTAACGTGGCTGCAATAGGCCGCAAATTACCACGAGCTTCGGTTGTGATTGTCAGTGTACGTCATCGACCTCGGGAGCGCAAGCTTCGCCTCCGTGATGGTACGCTACCAATCGCGATCGCCGGTGGGGCCCTTCTGCATGGGCCTGCCTTCGTGGGTCGCCAGCTGCTCGCGCTGCACGGCCTCGAGCAGCTGGCGGGCCTCGTCGGCGTCGAGCTCCTCGACGGATTCACCCTCTCCGGCGCCATAGCCGCCCCCGGCCATGGCTCCCGACGCCGCATCCGGGTTGCCCTCGTACCCAGGGACGTTCATGTTGCCCCGGCCGTAATCGGCTGCGCGCCCGCGTCCCGAGGACCCGCCGGCCATCCGATCCTCCTCCAGCCGCTGGAGCGCGAGCTCCAGGTTCCACTTGGCGTCCTGGTCCGCAGGCGCGAGCCGCAACGCCTCTTCGTACGCCTCGATCGCATCCAGCAGCAACTGTCCGCGCTCCGGCGCGTCCTCCGCGGCACGTACGAGCGCGTTGCCCAAGTTGAACACGCTCTGCTGCCGAAGCTCGGCCGGGCCGGTCGCCGCGATGCGGTATCGCTCCGCCGCGACCTCGTAGCGCCGCATCCGGTAGTAGGCGTTGCCGGCATTGTACGCGCGACCGGGTGTCGTATCGGATGCCAGCGCCCGATCGAGCGCCTCGGCCGAGGCCGCGAAGTCGCCCGAGGCGTAGAGCCGCTCGCCTTTTCGGGCCTCGAGCGAGCCGCGCGCACACGCGCCCATGGACAGGACGAGCGGCAGCAGCATGGCCGCCGCGGTCGCGCCGGCCGACCGCGCCGAAGATGAGCCGCCCGCGGGCCGGCTCCCGGACTGCGGCACATGACCCGGGGAAGGCCGTGCCGGTGAAGCTCGCACCCCCGTTGCCGCCGCGCGCCGTCGGGCCGCCATCGCCAGCCCGGCGTCACCCAGCAACGCCAGCACCGCCAAAGCGAGCGGCCACTGGAACCGGTCCGCCCGTTCGGCAGACTTCCGTGCCGACAGCACGCGCGACTTTACTCCCGCGAGCGCGGTCCGCAGTCGCGCGCGATCGTCCGCGCGGTCCGCCCGGGCGTACGCCCCGCCGGTGAGCTTCGCCACCTGCCGCAGCTCGTTCTCCTCCAGCCGGGACGTCGCGATGCGGCCGATGTGGTCGCGATGGAACTTTTCCGGCGCCTCCGAGCTGTCCGCCGGCACGGCCCCACCCGCCGGGGTCCCCACGCCGAGCGCGAAGACGGGAATGCCTTCGCCGCGGAGCGCCGCGGTCGCCGCTTCGAGATCGCCTTCACCGGTCTCGCCGTCGGTCACGAGCAGCACCGCACGGTGCCCGCGATCACCTTCGTGCTCGAACACCTTGCCGGCGGTGGCGAGGGCGGTGCCGATGTCGGTTGCGGGATCACCGAGGTCGTCGGGGGTCGCGGCGTCGAGGAACAGCCGGAGCGCGGCATGATCGGAGGTGAGGGGCAGCTGCAGGAACGCGCTCCCGCCGAAGATGATGAGACCGACGCGGTCGCCCGGTGATGCGGACACCGTTTCCCAGGCCGCGGCCTTGGCCGCCGCGAGCCGGTCCGGTCTCACGTCCGTGACCGTCATGGAGCGGGAAAGGTCGAGCACGAGCAGCACGTCGCGGCCCGTCCGCGCCAGCTCGGCCTGCCGCTCGCCGAGCTGCGGCCGCGCGAGCGCGACCAGCGCCAGCGTCGCGGCGGCGATCTGCAGCCAGAGGCGGCGCCGGGCCGTGCGCGCGTCGCCCAGCGTGGAGGCGCGGGCGAGTACCGACGGCTCGCCGAACTCGACCAGCTCCGCCTCCCGCCGCCGAAGTCCGCGGAGCAACCCCCGGGCCACGACCGGCATGCCGATCGCCGCGATCAGCAGCGCGAGCGGCCATTCGAATCTCATCGCGTCATCCCGCGCGCCCGACCGCCGCTCACGGAAGCATCCGGAATCGGGTGGCGCCGAGCACCATGCCCGCGACCAGGAGAACCATTCCGGGCGCGAGGGCGTAGACGTACAGCTCGCGGTAGTCGCGCGTCTCGCTGATCTTGACCTCCTGGCGCTCGATCGGATCGATTGCCGCCAGGATCCTGGTCAGCGTCTCCGGATCGGTGGCACGGAAGTACCGTCCGCCGCTGCGCTCGGACACCCGGCGAAGAATCACCTCGTCTCCCGAGGTCAGCCGATCGGGTGTGCGCCCGCCGGCGCGCCAGATGAACTCCTTGTCGGGCGCCGTCGTGTCCGCCGCGCTCACGCCGATGGTGTGGATCCGCACGCCGATGGCCCGGGCCGCCTCGGCCGCCTTCAGGGGCGACACCTTTCCGGTATTGTTGGCCCCGTCGGTGATGAGGACGATCACGCTCGCCTTGGACGGCAGATCCTTGAGCTGCGTCAGGCACATCGTCAGCGCGGTGCCGATGGCGGTGCCGTCCGGCAGCATGCCGATGTCGATCCGCCCGAGCATCCGATCGAGCAGGTCGATGTCCGGCGTGAGCGGCGCCTGCAGGAAGGCGCGGCCGGCGAAGATGACGAGGCCGAGCAGATCGCCTTCGCGATCACGCGTGAAGTCGCCCAGGACCTTGCGCGCGACCATCAACCGATTGCCCGGCTTGAAGTCGCCCGCCTTCATGCTGCTCGAGATGTCGAGCGCGATCATGATATTGCGCGACTTGCTGCGGATCTGCCGGACCTCGTGCGGGACCTGCGGCCGGGCGAGTGCCGCGATCAGGAGTACCAGACCGAGCGCGCGCAGCGCCTCCGGCAGCCACGGCCACCGGCTCCGCCACGACACCGGCGCACCTGCCAGAAACGCGAGACCCGGAAACCCGATCCGCTCTTCGGGCGGCCGGCGGCGCGCTCGCCAGCGTCCCCAGGCCCACGCGGCGGGAACGAGCAGCAGCACCAGCCACGCCGGGTCAGCGAAGCGCATGGGCTGCCTCCCGCTCCGGCTCCGCGGCGCGCCAGCGCAGCAGCAGCTCGCGCGCGTGCGCCAGGAAGCTCGCGGCCGAGCCGGCATCGGGCCGGCGACGGGCGAACTTCACCAGGTCCGACTCGTCCAACAACAGTTCGCAGCGGTGGCGGAGCCCACCCTCGTTCAGGTGTGGTGGCAGCGCCCACAGCAGCTCCCGCGTCGTGCGCTCGCGGGCCGGGATCTCTTCGGCCGCCTCGAGATAGTCCCGGAGCGCATTCGCCACCGCCTCGTAATGCCTCGCCACCTCGCCGGCCGCCGCCCAGTTTGCGCGCTCGATCGCCTCGAGTCGGCCGAGCGTGAGCGTGAACGGATCGGAAGGCTCCGGAGCGACGGCCCGGACGACCTCGGGGACGGATGGCCGCGCGCGCCGGCGCTGCCGCCGCCGAAGTGCCCACGCGGCGATGCCGGTCGCCGCCGCGGCCAGCACGACCGCCCGGGGATCGAGCCCCGGCGCTTCGGCGATCTCCTTGATGTCCCGCAGCCTCGCGCCGCTGCCGGCCTCGAGCACCCGGGCGATCTCGATGTCGACCGGGGCCGTCCGCATCGTGCCGTGCAGGATGACGGCTCCACGGCGAAAGTCGATCGCGAAGGCGGGGATCGTCTGCGGCCCCGGTCGGTAGAACGCGATGCTCGCTCGGGCCTCGAGCAGCCGGTCTTTCACGAGGCGCATCGAGTCCACCGACAGGAGCCGCACGCCGCCGCCGAGCGTGCCCTCGGGATGGGGCGTGTGCTCGAGCAGCGCGTCGCCTTCGTACTGGCGCAGGATGAGCCGGATGCCGATCGGATCGCCCACGGTGACGCGACCGGTGTCGGGCACGGCCTCGAACGTCTGCGCGCGGACCGGTACCGCGAAGGCCAGGGCGATCGGCACGGAGAGCCACCAGGCGCGACTCACCGCGTCCATCCCTTGGCCAGTGGCGCGTCCGCCTCCTCGACCGCTCGCCATCCGTCCAGCAGCACCCTGGCCGCTCGGAGGAAACTCTCGCCCTCGGCGGCCGCCGGTCGCCACTGCGCGAACTTCACCAGGTCCGCGTCGCCGAACACTTCGTCGAACCCACGGCGGCTGTGGCCGGCGAGAAGCTCGGGCGGCAGCGCCCATCGGAGCTCGGACGTGGTGCGTTCGCGCGCGGGCACGCCATGTGCCTCGAGATAGTCGCGAAGCGCGTCGGCGACACGCTCGTAGTGGCGCGTGATGTCCCGCGCGACCCAGCGCTCGCGCTCGATCGTTTCCAACCGGGCGAGCGCGATGCCATAGGGATCGAGCTCGGGCGGGGGAACGGCGTCCTCCCGCGGAGCGATGGCCAGCGCCGGGAGACTCGCCCGTTGCCGCGCCCGCCACGCGAGCCACCCCGCCGCGCCCAGCGCGACCAGTCCCATCAGCAGCTCGAGGGGGTCCGGCGCAGGAGCGCGGGCGGGCTCCTTGATGTCGCGCAGCGTGGCCGATCCGCCGGCCTGGAGCACCGGCACGACCTCGACCGTGGCGGTATCGCTGGAGACGGTGCCGCGCGAGAGCCCCTTGACCGAGCGCATGAAGGGAAGCTGGAAGATCGGGACCTGCTGCCGGCCCGGACGGTAGAAGGCGATCCGCGCCAGCCCCACGAAGATCCGGTCGGGCTGCCGTTGCAGTTTTTCCACGGAGAGGATGCGGATCCAGTCGGGCTGGGTGGCCGCTGGGCGCGGGATGGTGTCGAACAGGAGATCGCGCTCGTCGAGCCGGAGCCGAAACCCGACCAGGACCGTGTCACCGACCGTCGCGCTGTCCGTTTGGGGGGTGACGGTCCAGTGCTGACCGTGGAGCTGCGCCGCGAGCGGCCGCGCCGACAGGCCGGCGAGCACAGCGACCACACCCATGCGCCGGCGCATCCACCCCCTCCGGCTCAGCGCCACAACATCCGCTCCCTCCGGCGGAAGAACGTCAGCAGCGGCTCCGCGTACGACTGTCCGGTCTCGAGCCGGAGCAGATCGGCGCCCCGCTCGCGCAGGCCGCGCTCCAGCGCACGGTCGAACTCCCCGGCACGTCGGGCGAAGAACGCGCGCACCGCCGCGTCCCCGGTATCGATCCGCCGCCAGGCGTCGGTCTCGGGATCCCACAGCGTCACCAGCCCCGCCGCGGGGAGCTCCCGCTCGCGCGGATCGATCAGCTGCAGGCCGATGACATCGTGCCGCCGCGAAAGGCGTCCGAGCACGGACTCGTAGCCCGCGGAGAGGAAGTCGGTGACGACGAAGATGATGGCACGGCGCCGCAGGGTGGGCTCGAGCTCCGCGAGCGCGAGCCCGAGATCGGTGCCGGTGCCCCGCGGCTCGAACGCCAGCAGGTCGCTGATGAACCGGAGCACGTGGCGGCGGCCCTTGGCGGGCGGGAGGTGGTACTCGACCCGGTCCGTGAAGAAGAGCCCGCCGACCCGATCGTTGTTCCGCGCCGCTGCCAGCGCCAGCACGGCGGCCACCTCGGCGCCGAGCTCGGCTTTCGTCCGGCGCCTGCTGCCGAAGCCGCCGGACGCGCTCATGTCCACGCAGAAGAGCACCGACAGCTCGCGCTCCTCGAGGTACCGTTTCACGTACGCCGAGCCGAGGCGGGCGGTGACGTTCCAGTCGATCGTGCGGATGTCGTCGCCCGGCTGATACTCGCGCACCTCCGCGAACTCCACGCCCCGTCCGCGAAACGCGCTCGAGTACTCGCCCGCAACGATGTCGCGAACGAGGTGTCGGGTGGTGATTTCGATTCGCCGGACCTCCCGCGCGACCTCCTCGGGCGTCATGGCACCGGCACCGCCTCGAAGATCCGGCCGAGGAGCGCGTCCGGACCGACGCCTTCGGCGTCGGCCCGATAGGTGAGGATCACGCGGTGGCGGAGCACGTCGAAGCCGAGCGCCTTGATGTCGTCCGGGATGACGTAGGCCCGGCCGCGGATGAACGCGTGCGCCTTTGCGGCGCGGAGGAGGAAGATGGCGGCCCGTGGCGACGCGCCGAACTCGACGAGCGGCGCCAGGTCGGCCAGCCCCGCATCGGCGGGGCGACGGGTGGCGCCGACCAGGTCCAGCACGTACTCCTTGATCCGCTCGTCGGCGTAGATCGTCTGGACCAGGCGTCGCGCCGAGAGCACGCGATCGGGGTCGAGCAGGCGCGAGGCGCCCGGCTCGTCGGTCGCCGTCATGCGATCGAGGACCTCGCGCTCCTCCCGGCGTTCGGGATAGGTGACGATCAGCTTGAACATGAACCGGTCGACCTGTGCCTCGGGGAGCGGATAGGTCCCCTCGTGCTCGATCGGGTTCTGGGTGGCCAGGACCAGGAAGAGCTCGGGCAGCGGAAAGGTCTGGCCGCCGATCGTCACCTGCTTCTCCTGCATCGCCTCCAGCAGCGCGCTCTGCACCTTGGCTGGCGCGCGGTTGATCTCGTCGGCCAGCAGGAGATTGGTGAAGATCGGCCCCTTCTGCACCGTGAAGTCGCCGCTCCGCTGATTGTAGATCATCGTGCCGATCAGGTCGGCGGGCAGCAGGTCGGGGGTGAACTGGATGCGGTGAAACTGCGCGGCGATCGTTCCGGCGAGCGTCCGGATCGAGAGCGTCTTGGCGAGCCCGGGCACCCCCTCCAGCAGCACGTGGCCGTCCGCCAGCAGCCCGATCAGCAGGCGCTCCAGCATCGCGCGCTGCCCGACGATCACCCGTCCGAGCTCGGTCATGAGCTCGTCCACCAGCCGGCTCTCGTGTGCGATGAGCGCGGCATCCGGCAAGCCGGAAGCCGCGCGGGGGTCGGCCGCGAAGCGCTCGGGAAGCGTTGTCATGGAGGCGGAATCTACTACGGCCAGTCCTCGAGTGGCGCGGGCGCCGGCGGCAGGAACGGGATGTCGATGGCCTCCCCGAGCGACCCGAATACCTCCGCGCGGCGCCGGCGCTCGACCGCCGCGCCCCAGATGTACCGCCCGGCCTCGTACCGCGCGCCCGAGAACCAGAACGTGAGCGCGTCGGTGAGCTCGTCGTACTCGAACGTCGTCCGGTACACGATGTCCTGGAGCGTCGGCGTGGCGCCTTTCACCAGAACCGGCTGGGAGACGACCGACCATGTCATGCCGTCGCCGCTGTGGGCCAGATAGACCGCCGGCGTGGTGCACCCCCCGTACGTTTTTGCGTTGTAGATGGCCCAGAACGCCTGAGCGCTCGGAATCCACTGCACATCGATGTGCCAGGCCCAGAGCCCCTCCTGCGCGAGCGCGGCCGGCACCGGATCGCCCCAGTGCAGGCCGTCCGGGGAGCGGCGGACCTCGACCGACGTGATCGTCGCGTTGCACCCGGCGCCGCCGGCGTTGACCGAAAACATCCACCAGTCGTCCGCCGCCCGGCGAACCACGCTCGGGGAGACCACCTGGTGGTTCGGCGCCCGCAGCACCTCCATCGGGGCTGACCAGGTGCGGCCGTCCCGGGTCCGCACGAGCTGCACGATGTTGTCGGAGGTGACCTGGCGGTAGTAGAGCCAGAGCTCGCCGACCTCGGGCACGAAGACCAGGTCGGGGTCCGAGAGATAGCCGGCGTCGGGGAGCACTACGGGGTTGGGAGTTCCGTTGCCGAGCGACCAGGTGTCGCGCCGACCGGATTGAAAAAAGGAGGGGTTCTCGAACGAGGCATCCCCGAACGGATACGGCGTGATGGCGAGATGGAACCGCTGGCCGAAAGCGCCGGCCGGCGTGGCGACGAAGTCGGGGTGCACGACCTGCCGCGACCCTTCATACGTGGCGAAGTCGAGCGCGATGAGCTCGTCGAACGGCAGCGCGTCCTCGGGCTCGGCGATCGCGCTGAATACGGCGGGCGCGAGCCCCGGAAGCGTCGCCGTCGCCCGGCGCGGTCCCTCGCTCGTCCCCAGCAGCCAGCGGGCCCGCGCGCGCCCGTCCGCGTCCGTTTGCGCTTCCACCGGAAGCACGCTGCCGTCTCCCTCGACCGCCCACTCGACACGCACCCCCTCCGCGGGGCTGCCATCCTCCTTCAGCACGGTGACCATGATCGGCAGCGGGAGCAGGGTGCCGACCCGGCCGATCTGTCCGTTTCCTTCCGAGACCTGCACGTGCGCCGGCAGCCGCGGTCCTTCGTCCCCACAGCCTGTAAGCGGCAGCGCCAGCACGAGCGTGCCGAGAGCGGTAGGCAATCGAAGGAGAGGTAGGCGCATGAGTGACGAGTCGTGGATATCAGGGAAGACGACCGGTCCTCATCCGGACGCACGCGCAGCAAGCACGGTTTCGAGTCGAAACTGCCCATGAACGTCACTCGTCAGGAGCTGATCCGACCCGCTCGTCCCATTTCACGAGGCTCCATGCAGAGACCCGCCCAGCTCGCCGCGCTGCTTCTGGGCGCGGCACTCGTTGCCGGTAGCGACAGCCGCGCGAGCATCGGGGCCGACGAACCCGCCGCCGTCTTCCGCGGCGATCTCGCGCACACCGGCTCGTACGCGTCGCCGCCGCTGACCCGGTTCGGCGGCGTGCAGTGGCGCGTGCAGACCGGCGGCCCGGTGCAGTCGTCGCCCGCGGTGGTGGACGGCGTGGTGTACGTCGGCAGTGGTGATGGAAATCTCTATGCGTTGGACGCCCGCACCGGCACGCAGAGATGGAAGTTCGCCGCTGGCCGCGCCGTGACCGCCTCGCCCGCCGTGAGCGGCGGACTGGTGTTCATCGGCAGCCGCGACGGCGCGTACTTCGCCGTCGAGGCGGCCACCGGCCGTCAACGATGGCGGATCGAGACGGGCCCGGACGCTCCGCTCGCCTGGGGGTTCGAGAGCGGCGATCTCTACACGTCCTCGCCCGCGGTCGCGCAGGGCCTCGCCGTCCTCGGCGGCAGCGACGGACAGGTGTATGCGGTGGACGCGGCGACCGGAGCCGTGCGCTGGCGATTTCGCACCGGTGGTCGGGTGCGTTCGTCGCCGGCGGTATCGGGTGGCCGGGTGTACGTGGGGAGCATGGACGGCACGCTCTACGCGCTCGAGCTCGCGAGCGGACGGCCGGTCTGGCGGTTCGATACGGAGGGCCACACGCTCGAGTCCGGCAAATTCGGGTTCGACCGGCGCACGATCCAGTCGTCACCGGCGGTCGCGGAGGGCCGGGTGTTCGTCGGGTCGCGCGACGGGCACCTGTACGCCGTGGACGCCGCGACGGGCCGGCTGGTCTGGCGCGCCGACCACGAGATGTCCTGGGTCAACTCCTCGCCGGCCGTGGTGGGCGGTCTGGTGTTCGCGGGCAGCTCCGACAACCGCTTCGTGCAGGCGGTAGATGCCCGGACGGGCAAGGAGCGGTGGCGCGTGGCCACGGAACGTCTCGTCTGGTCATCGCCAGCCGTCACCGGCGAGCTCGTCTACGTCGGCGACGCGAGCGGCACGCTCTACGCGCTCGATTGCGAGACGGGGGCCGAGCGCTGGAGGCATCGCACCGGCCGCCGGATCTATTCCTCTCCCGTGCCGAGCGGCGGGCTGCTGTACGTGGGGAACGACGACGGCGCCGTCTATGCGCTCCGGGGGGACACCCTGAACTTGCGCCGGGGGGTTTTCTGGGACAGTACCTTCGCCAAAGCCAATCGCATCGCGAGCCATGCCGAGATACGAGGCTATCTGGCCGAGCGCGGCTACGAGGTGCTCGACGCGTCGGGACTCGCCCGCTTCCTCCGCCACGCGATGGCCGCGCACGCCCGGAGCGTCGTGGTGTTCGCCATGGACCACCTGCCCTCCACCGTCGCGCCCGTCGCCGCCGACAGCGTCCTCTTTCGTCGCTACCTCGAGGCCGGCGGCAAGATTGTCTGGCTGGGCACGCCACCGATGGTGTGGCCCAAGGATGTGCGCACCGGCGACGTCGAATACATCGGGGTGGACCGCGCGGCCGGCGGCCGACTGCTCGGCGTCGACCACCGGACGAGCAACTTCGACACCTATGGGGCTCGGGCCACGGCGGCGGGACAGCGATGGGGGCTGACGGGCTGGTGGGACGCGAACTGGCCGGTCGATACGGCAGCGGTCACCGAGACGCTCGGCCTAGATGAGCGCGGGCTGGCCGCCGCCTGGGTGCGCCGGTACGGGGGTCCGCCCGGCACGGGCTTCGTCCGGATCAACGGCGCGGGCGCCAATGGGGGACCGATGCCCAATTTTGCGGAGATCCAGACCGTCGCCGAGTACCTGCCCTCGACGGCTGGAGAAGGACGTTAGCTGGGGCCGTTGAAGGCCGGATCGCTCGCCCGGGTGCGCAACTCCGTCTCCGTGCCGCGGTACCAGCCACCGCGGAACTCGAAGTGCCGCTCGTCCAGGATCCGCGTGCTCAGCGCGTCGGTACCCTGCTGCTGCACCTGCCAGAGCAGCACCTTGGCCCCCATCTCCGCGGCGGTCTCCCAGATTCCGGCGACCAGCGGCGGATAGAGCTCGGCGAACTCCGCCTTGAGCCTGGCTTCCCGCGGGATGAACTCCATTCCTACCTCCAGCGCGGTCACGGTCGCGCGTCCGTATCGAGATCGACGAGAGCCATGATAATGCAGCCCGCTCCCCGCAGCCACCAGGGGTCCCGGGTCCGGATCAGCCCCTCCCGGCGGGTCCCCGACGCCGCCACTATTCGTGTCGCCTCAGCCGAGCACTTTCGCGATGCGCATTGTGGTGACATTCGACACGCCCTACGACGGGTGGGAGCACCCGGACCACGAGCGCCAGATGGCGACCGAGGTCGCGGCGTGGAAACACGATGAGCCCGAGATGGAGTATCAGATCGCCGATGCGCTGAGGGTGAAGGGGCATGAGGTGATTCTGGTCGGCGTACGCAACGATCTGCAGTACCTGGTGCAGTGCCTGGAGGAGATCCGGCCCGACCTGGTGTTCAACGGGGTCGAGGCCTTCCACGGCAACGCTGGCCTCGAGTACATGATCCCGGGGATGCTGGAGGCGAAGGGATATCGCTACACCGGTTCGCCCCCGCTCGCGCTCCTGGTCTCCCGGAACAAGGCGATGAGCAAGAAGGTGCTGGCCTACCACGGCATCCGGGTGCCGGGCTTCGTGACGTCGCGCCCGGGCGAGCCCGTCAGCGTGCCGGAGAGCCTCCAATTTCCGCTGATCGTCAAGCCGCTCCAGACCGATGCCTCCGCGGGAATCGCCCAGGCTTCGGTGGTGCAGGATCTCGCCGCTCTCACCGATCGCGTCGCCATGATCCACGACCGCTTCGATCAGCCGGCAATCGCCGAGGAATTCGTCGACGGCCGCGAGCTCTACGTCAGCCTGATCGGGAACGGGGACGCCCTCGACATCCTGCCGATCACGGAGATGGTGTTCGATACCCGCCGCACCCGGCCCGAGGAGCGGATCGCGACCCAGTTCGCCAAGTGGGACGAGGACTACCGCGCTCGCAAGGGCATCCGGAACGTCTTTGCGCGGCCGCTCGCCCGCGCGACACGGGAGCGGATCGAGGAGATCTGCCGCGCCGCCTTCCGCGCCCTGTGGCTTCGCGACTACGCGCGGCTCGACATTCGCCTGGCCGCCGACGGCGAAGTGTGGTTCCTCGAGGCCAACGCCAATCCCTTCATCAGCTACGGCCACGACATGGCCAACGCAGCGGACAAGGCCGGCATGGACTATTACGACTTCGTCGAGCGACTGGTCGACGAGGCGATGGCCCGGTATGGCCACTCGTAAGAGGGGCATGCCCCGACGGGCCGGCAGCTCGCGCGATCGCTCGCCGCAGGGTGGACATCATTGCGTCTGCGGCCACCCGGTCAAGCGGTATTGGTCCTTCTGTCCGGACTGCGGCCGCGCGCTGCGGTGGAAGGACGTCGACCACGTGACCGGCGCCGAGTGCTATCGCTGTGGCTGGGTGGTAAGCGACAAGTATTCGTACTGCCCCTGGTGCGATGCCGACATCTACGAGGAGGGCTTCTCCAGCGTCCTGCCGCTCAAGGCCCCGCGCGGCTTCCGAATGGACGCCCGCTGCGACTGGGGGTGCGGGGGCGGCGTGCAGTATCCGATGCGGTTCTGTCCGTGGGACGGACGCCCGCAAAGCTGGAACGAGGAAGACCTGTTCGAAGGCGAGTGTCCGCACTGCGGCCGAGGCGTCGACGATCGGATGGACTTCTGCCCGTGGTGCGGCCATGACGCCACCGGCCGCGACCTGATCCCTCGCGCGCTGACTCGCGTCCGCCGACTGCTTCTGGTGTCCCGGATCCGCGACTGGGGCTACCGCGTGCTGCTTCGCCCGGGCATCTCCGGGGTGGATCCGCGCTATCCGAAGGCGGTGGAGATCGAGCAGCGCTACGTCGTCGGCAAGCAGCGGCGGGACGAGATCCCCTGGACGATGCTGGTCGGGCTCGTCACCCACGAGCTCGGCCACAGCTTTCTCTACCATCATTGGGACTGGACGCGGACCCGCCGGTTCCGTCGCGCGTTCGGCGAGGTGGACAAGGCCTATCGTGGCATGGACAACACCTGGGTCTACTTCCAGCGTCGGCGCGTGGCCATCGCGCCGCGCGACTTCGTCAGCACCTACGCCGCCAAGCACCCGCAGGAGGATTTCGCCGAGACCTTCCGCTTCTACGTCACCCGGCGTGGGCGGCTGCGAGACCTGTTTGCGGAGTTCGGGCAGAAGCGGAAGGGTGTCGTGCTCTACGAAAAATTCCTGGTGCTGCATGACTTCGTGCGGGCGCTGCGGGGCTGGGGGTGAGCGCGTTGCCCGGTCGCGCCGCCGCAGGTGTGCCGCCGGCGGCGAGGGGACGGGAGGCCCTCCGGTCGCTGCAGTGCCGTCGCTGTCAGGACCCCGCAGGGAAGTAAGGGCACTGACGCTCCCTCCGGACCCCCCGTCCCCTCGCCGCCGCCTGGATCCGTGATACGAGGGCCGCGCTCTCACGCTCCTATCCAGGTCGACGCCGGGGCAGGGTGGTCCCGCAGGGAGCGTCAGCGCACTCCCCATCTTGGTATGCTCCTACTGTACCGCGCTGCAGCGACCGGAGGGACTGCCCTGCCCCAGCGGACGGCCGGCACGCGTGCCACGACCGCGGACCTGCGGCGGGATCAAGGAACTGCGGCGTCCCGCAAGAGTTCCATGGCCGCGTTCCGCCCATTGATGCCGATCACGCTCCCGCCCGGATGCGTTCCCGCTCCGCAGAGATAGACGCCCGGCATCGGCGTCCGCGCCGACAGTCGTCGGTCCCACATGTACTGCGGCAGGATCTCGCCGTGGAAGATGTGACCGCCCGTGAGCCCGACGCGGCGCTCGATGTCGGGCGGCCCCAGGACCTCGAGGGCCATGATCGCGCCGGGCAGGTTGCTGCAGAATCGCGCGATCGAGGCGACCACCGTGCGGCCGGCTTCGTCGCGTCGCGTGTCCCAGCTTCCCTCCTTGAAACGGGTCGGCACATACTGCGCGAACACGCTCAAGGTGTGGAGGCCGTCCGGCGCGACGCTCGGGTCGAACACCGTCTGCAGGTAGAGCTCGTTCCAGGTGCGCGGCGGCAGGACGCCGTCGTTGGCCAGCCGATGGTACTCGCGCCACTCGTCCTTGGTGAGCGGCGTGTTCACCTGACCGGTGTGGTGCGGCTCGCGCGTCCCGGGTCGCGCGGTGAAGTTCGGCAGCTCGGTGAGCGTCATGTTCACCTTGACGGTGACCCCGTCGATCGGGATGGCGCGCACCTGTCCGGCCCATGCGGGGTCGGCGCCGCCGTCCAGTAGCGCCAGTGTCCGCCGCGGATCCGCGTTGGAGACGACCCGAGGCGCATGGATCCGCTCGCCCGAGTCCAGCACGACCCCCTCACCCGGAAGAATGCGGGCGACAGGCACCCCAGCCGCCACCGTGACGCCCGCTTCGATGGCGATGTCGCAGAGCAGAAACGAGACCATGCCCATGCCGCCCTCGACGTAGCCCCACGTGCCGGCGAGGCCGTCCATCCGGCCGGATGCGTGGTGGTAGAGCACCGACGCGGTCCCCGCATCGTGCGGGCTCGCGTTCGTGCCGATCACGCCCTGTCCGAGGTACGCGATCTGCAGGCGCTCATCCGCGAGATAGCGCTCGACCATCTCCACCATCGACCACTCGAACAGGAGACCCAGCGCCTCAGGGTCGCCACCCAGGCGGCGCTCGAGGGCCTCCCGTGACGGCGAAGGCCCGATCCACACGTCGGCTTCGCTGTCCGGGCGCAGGGCGTCGCGAAGCCGGTCCTTCACCGCCTTCATGGCGCGCCATCCCGCGACGTCCTTCGGCGCGAACCGGCGGATCTCCGCCTCGCAGCGCTCGTCATCCTCCCAAAGCTGGACGCTGCTTCCGTCCTCGAACGGGACGAACATCCCGCCGGTCGCCGGCGTCCACCGGAAACCGTGGCCCTTGAGATCGAGCTCGCGCATGACGAGCGGATGGAGCAGTCCGACGACATAGGCGCACGGCGACATCCGCACGCCCGGCCACGGCTCCTCGAGCGTGCACGCTCCTCCCACCTGCTCCCGCGCCTCGAGCACCAGCACACGCTTCCCGGCGCGGGCGAGATACGCCGCGCAGGCAAGCCCGTTGTGTCCGGCGCCGACGACGATCACATCCCAGCGCCGGCTCGCGAGCGCGCGCACCGAGTCCGGCAGGCCCACGCGCCCCATACGCGCGGCCGTCGGGCTGTCCTGGTACCGACGATTCAAGTGTGGGCCTCGCTCGAGGGAGTGTGGGAACGCTGGCAAGGTAATGGCAACCGAGACAAGCCGGGCACGGCGACTTTCGCGACGGGGGATCGTGTCCTAGGCGGCCAGCAGCCACACCCCCCAGGCCATCAGGCCAACGCCCGCCCATCTACCGAGCTCGGCGCCGCCTCGGACCAGCTTCTCGATCAGCACGAACCCGGCAATGACCGCCACCCAGACGAGGTTCATCACGCCCGCGACGAACAGCAGGGCCATGAGCATCCAGCAGCAGCCCACGCAGTAGCTGCCGTGCCGTACGCCCATGATGAGCGCGCCGCGTGACCCCTCGCGCCACTCGGTCGTGAAGAAGCCCAGCGGCGACCGGCAGTGCGAGAGGCAGGCCGCCTTGAGTGGGAGCCACTGGTAGAGACCGGCACCGATCAGCAGCACGCCGGCGAGCAGTGGGCCGGCACTCGCCATCGCGGGGGAGAGCAGCGCGCGACGGTGAAGCCCCCACTGTGCCCCGCCCGCCACCGCTGCGTACGCACTCCAGACCGCCAGATAGCCGAGCGTGAAGACTGCGACCGACACCGCGGGCCGACCCTGCTCACGGCGACGGCGGGTCACGCCGGCGAAGAGAAGGATGGCCGGCGCGGCGGACGGAAGCATCATGGCCACCATCATCACTGCCCACATGGCGATCAGCCAGCCCCGGTCCGGCGGCGTTCCGGCCGCCATGCCGGGCATGGCCATCTGGGCCACCTCGCCCGCCGAGCCGACCGCCATGCGCGCGACGTAGAACCACGCGAGCACCGCCAGCCCGAGCAGGCCGGCGACGGTGACGGCACGGTCGCGCCGCAGCGCAACTTCGAGCATCGCTAAGCCTGGTTGCTCCAGGTGGGCGTGGCATAGCTGGCGAAGCCGCCAGGATGCCGGAACCGGATCAGGCCGTAGTCGCACGACATCGTCGCCGAGGTGGCGACGTTCCCTACGTTCCAGAAGAACCCGCCGTTGGGATAGACGATCTGGACCGCCTTTTCCGCTCCCGATACCGCGTCCCGAATCGGCGTCTGGATCAGCTCGAGCACGCCGGGAATGCGGAACGACGACCGGGTCCCGTCGACCGTCATCTCGATCGGTGCGAGCACCGGCCCTTCCAGCGAAGCGACGGTCCCGGCGAGCGCCTCGAACGGCATCCCGCCCGCCCGCCCGGAGAGGATCGTGGCGACCGCCTCCGCCTGCGCGGAGGATGCGCGCTCGTCGATGAACACGGCGAGGCTGCCGCCGCCTTCGTGGATCGCCCCGGGATAGGTGAAGGCGATCACGTAGCGGACGCCGTCGAGCGACACGCCGCCATAGCGGCCGGTCTGCACCTCGCCGCCGATCATGGCCTCACAGCCGCCGAAATCGGGGAACCCGGTGAACTGGCAGTTGCAGCCGGGCCGGCAGTTGCACGCTTCGATACTGTGGACCGTGACCCGCCACGGCGGTGCCTGGCCCGTGGCGGCGAGAGGCGCTGATCCCGCAGTGGTCTGACCCATTCGGACCTCCAGCCCCCGTGGGACGCGACGTCGAGTTTCCGGACCGAGCGGCCAATATGCGCAGCCATATCTCAACCCGGAAGACGCGGGTTACGTTTCCGGCCGTGACCGAGCGACTCTACTACACCGACGCCTATCGCACCGTCTTCGACGCCGCGGTCCTCGCGCGCGAAGATGGCGGGCGCCGGCTCTATCTCGACCGAACCGCGTTCTACCCCACGTCCGGAGGGCAGCCCTTCGACACCGGGCGGCTCGGCGGTGTCCCGGTCGTTGATGTCGTCGACGAGGGAGACCGGGTGGCCCACCTCCTCGCGGCACCCGCGCCCGGCGAACGGCTCGAAGGCACGATCGACTGGTCCCGGCGCTTCGACCACATGCAGCAGCACACCGGACAGCATCTGCTCTCCGCCGTCATGGCGGAACGGTTCGGCCATGCTACCGCCAGCGTGCATTTCGGCCGCGACAGCGCGACTCTCGACCTCGAGACCGCCAGGATCTCCCACCCGGAGGTCGTCGAGGCGGAGACGATGGCCAATGCGGTGGTGGTCGACAACCGGCCGGTGACGGTGAGCTTCGAGGACGCCTCGACGGCCGTCGGGCTCCGCAAACCCTCGGGTCGCGAAGGCACCCTGCGCATCATCACCATCGACGGGCTCGACCGAAGCGCCTGTGGAGGGACGCACGTGCGGTCGACCGGCGAGATCGGGCCCATCTTTCTGCGGAGAGTGGAGCGCGTGAAGCAGCTCGTCCGGGTGGAGTTCGTGTGCGGGTCGCGCGCGGTCCGGCGCGCACGGGCCGATGCGGATCTGGTGACCACGCTTGCCGCGGCGCAGTCGGCGACCGCCGAGGATCTGCCGGTGCTGCTCGAAGCCCAGCGTGCCGAGCTCAAGGCCGGCGCCGCGGCGCGGCGCGAGCTCGAAGACACGCTCGCCGAGCTCCGGGCGCGCGAGCTTCACGCGTCGACGAACGCCGACGTCCGCGGCCGCCGGGTGGTGATCGTGCGGGAGCCGGGCGGTCCCGTCGAGCGGCTTCGCGCCCTGGCACAGGCCTATTCCGCGCTGGCGAACGCCGTCATGCTGGGAGTGGTCGAGCAGCCCGCCGCGATCATCCTTGGCGCCTCGTCGGATTCCGGTCTGGATGCCGGCAAGACCCTGAAGGCGGCGCTGCAGGACGCGGGCGGGCGCGGAGGTGGAAACGCGCGTCTGGCCCAGGGCACTGTCGAGACGGTCGCGCTCGATGCCGTCCTGACCCGCGTCCTCACGACGCTGCACGCCTCGGCGTAGCGCGATGATCTCGGATTGAACGCACGAGGGCACGGGGAGCGAGCGCTTCCCGTACCATGACCATCCACCGGCATGTTGCTACCGCGGGATGGCCGCCAGCGCCTCTACGCTTTCACGGCAGACCGCGACGCCGGCCTCCTTCCGCAGGATCTCCAGCACCCGTTCCCAGGGCAGACCCGCCCGGTAGGGGCGGTCCGCGACGAGTGCCTCGCCGATATCCGCGACGACCAGTGCGCGGCTCAGCGCGCAGAGCTGAGTACCGTCGACCCCGCGATGATACCCTTTGCCGTCCAGCCGCTCGTGATGCGCGCTCGCGATGCCCACGACGTCCTCGAACGCCGTTACCCGTTCCAGGATCTGCTGGGTGAAGCGCGGGTGCAGACGGACCTGCGCCATCTCGACGTCCGTGAGCCCGCCGGGCTTGTCGAGGATACGGTTCGAGACGCCGAGCTTGCCGATGTCGTGCAGGAGGGCGGCACGCCGCAGCGTGCGCAGCTCGTCGGCGTCGAACCCGCGCGCCCGTCCGATCGACATCGCGAAGTCGGCCACGGCCTCCGAGTGCAGGAAGGTGTAGGGCGACTTGGCGTCGATCACGCGCGCGAACGCCTGCGCGATCAGGTCGAGCGCGTCGTCGTCCGCCATCCGGATCTGCTCTTCCGGCTCGAGGTCGGCCAGGTGCGCGCGGGGGTCGGGGCCGAGGACCCTGGCCCAGAATTCGTGATCCCGTCGGAACGATCGGACCACATCCACGAGCAGCGGATCGAACCAGGTCCCGCGGCGTTCGGCCGCGACGGACATGGCGGCCTCGACGCCGAACGTGCTCGCGAAGACCTCGACGGTCTGCGCCAGGCCGACAATCCGGCCGAGCAGCGGGGTCGCATCGCCACGCAGGCCCAGCGGCATCCCACGCCCGTCCCAGTGCTCGTCGAGGGTTCGGATCGCCGCCTGCGTGGCTTCCGTGAAGCCGAGGAGCGACGCGATCTCCGCGCCCCGATCGCACCGCGTCTGCGTCATCTCGCGACCGGCGCCTCGCTCCTTGGCGCCGATGGACGCCGTCCGGAGGACCCGCGCCATCGGCGACGCCTCGGGCATCGCGTTCCGCAGCGCGAACGCCAGGCTGGGGAGCGGTGATGACCAGTCCGTCAACTTGTGCTCGCGCTTGAGAGCCCGGTCGTCCGCGCCGAACAGTCCGCACAGGCGTGAGGCATTGCTGGAGCAGCCCAGGTCCTTCAGCAGGAGCGCGTAGAACAGCGCTCCGCGGTGGGCGAGCGGAACCGCCGCGCCCTGCGCGATGCGCATCCCGATCAGGCAGGTGCGCACCGAATGCCCCTGAGGCTGTCCTTCGGTGATGTCGAGCGCGAACGAGAGCGCGGACAGGATCTCCGACATGCGGAACTGTGTGGCCGTCTCGGGACGGGAGGGAGCGAAGGTGGTCATCAGGGTCTCTGGTCCGTTGTCGAAGTGCTACTGGTAGAGCCGCCCGGCATGCCGGATCCAACCGGGCTCGTGCCGGCCGTCGGGATCGCGGTGCGTCCAGTGGACGACACCACCCTTGGCGTTCCAGGCGTACTCGCCTCGCAGTTCGACCGAGTCTCCCGGGGCGACCGGCACCCGCGGAGCGAGATCGATGTTGTGTGCGACGAGCACGCTGAGGCCACCGTCGACGCGAATGAGGAACCGCTCGTGGCGGGAGCCCTCGCGGTCGTCCGCCAGCACTCGGACGACTCGCCCGCCGCCCTCCACCACCACGTCCGAGCGTCTCGCGCGGAAGGCCGCCGAGATCTCGCCGGTCGGCACCGCGACTGGTGGGAGGACTGCAGTGGGCGCGCTGCCGTCCGGCCGTGGGACCTCGACCGTCCCCCCGCCTGAAGACGCGGGGATGGTGGAGCGCGACCGTACGAGGTACACCGCCACGAGCACCGCCACGATGATCGCGGCCAGCCGCCGCGCCCGCGGGCGCCTATTCGTCACTGGGACTGCTGGCCCCACCCATATGGGTCTCGAGCATGTCCCGCAGGTCGACGCCCTCGGCGCCCAGGAGCCGGAACAGCTCCCACTCGGCGGCGCGCGCCGGCCCGATCCTCCGGCCGTTGTACATCAGCGAGATCACGAGCACGCCGTCCGGCCTGCCGAGATAGCCTGCGAGCGTCGCCGCGTTGTCGAGCGTTCCAGTCTTCGCGTGCACCACACCCCGGCTCATGCCGCCGCGGAGGCGCCGGAGCGTGCCCGTCCCGTTGGCCGGAAGCAGCAGGGGGAAGCGCTGGTTGCCGGGAAGCTGTGGATATCGCGCGAGATACAGGACCTGAGTCAGCGGGCTGATCCGGTTGAGGTCGCTCAGGCCGCTCCCGTCGACCAATGACACGCGGGCCGATGGGCCGACGACCTGGCGTACGTGCTGGGTGACCAGCGCCGGCCCGGTCGTTTGGCTGCCGGCGCCCCATTGCAGCATCAGCTCGGCGCCGATGTTGAGGCTGCGGCGGTTTACTTCCGTCGCGACGCTGTCGAACGGCGCCGATTCCACCTGAGCCAGCACCGAAGCGCCCGGCGCGTCGACCACCACGGGCCCGCCCGGCCCCACCCACCGGATACCCGCCCGCTCGAGCGCGGCCCCCCAGGCAGTGGCGAGCAGCCGCGACGGGTCGTGCGCCACCGCCGAGAAGCCGACGGCGCGGCGCCGAACCCCGATGGTGCCGTTCAGCGTCCATCCGCCATCCGCGCCGGGCGTGAGCCAGAGGCGGCCTCCGCCGCCACTAACCGTCGTGGCAGCCATCCGGATCAGCCGATCCACGCCGTCCGGATAGGCGCTGACGAGCGTCGGCGGCGCACCGGTGTCGCGCCCCGGGCGATACGTCAGCGAGATCGTATTCTCGTGCAACGTGACGGGCCCGACCGGCGGCGCGTAGAGTTGGCCCTGGAAATCGGCCGCCCAGACCGTCGGGTAGCGACTCGCGGCGGGACCCGTCCGGCTGGTGAGTGCCAGCGGCCCCTCGAGTTGCCGCACGCCACGCGCGCGCAGCCTGCGGGCAAGCTCGCGCAGAGTCGGCCCGCCACGGCCCGTGCGGTCGAGCGTCCAGTCGCCGCCGAGCTCGAGGGCCCAGGTGCCCTGCCAGCGACCTGACATCGGGTCGAGAGTGCCATTCCCGACGACGCGGGTCGTGAGTCGCGAGCCGCCGCCGACCTTCGCGCGAGTGAATCCCGTCGTGAACACCTTTGCAGTCGAGGCGGGGATCAGCGCAAGCTCGGGACTCAGGCTCCACAGGATCCGGCCGTCCATCGTGGCGATCGCCACGCCCCATGCTCCGCGGCCCGTTCGCTCGGATGTCCGCCGATACCAGTCGTCGAGCGAGGCCCTTTCGCCGGGCGTGAGATTCTGGGCGG
>DATLBL010000181.1:0-22164 GCA_035526925.1 Gemmatimonadales bacterium | reverse complement strand
GCCGCCGGCCTGGAACACGCGGCGCATGAGCTCGCGCTCGTCGGTCGACAGCTCCTGGCCGCCGCGGCGCTTCTCCATGAGCGCCGTCACGGCTTTCGCGTCCACGCCGTCGGGCAGCGTGATCGTCCGGCCGTTCAGATTCAGCACGTTCTTGCCGCCCGCGGCCGCGCCGGCAGCGACTTCGCCGCCTTTGGGCTGTGGCCAGATCTGCGCGCGCAGCGTCGACTCGTCCATGCCGAGCATCACGGCGGACAACGCGACGTCGGTATCCGCGCGCAGCGCCGCCGTCGGCACCGCGTTCACCGAGTCGCGGTTCGCGATCTTGATCTGCACCTCGGCGTTCATGCCGGGCTTGAGCAGGCCGCCGCGGTTCTGCAGCTTGATGAGCACCGCGAACATCGTGACGTTCTGCTCCACGATCGCCTGCGGCTCGATCTTGAGCACGGTGCCGTCGAACGTGCGGTTCGGAAAGGCGTCGACCGTGATGGTCGTCAGTTGCCCGGGCTGCACCTTGCCGACGTCGGTCTCGTCCACCAGCGCCCGCACCTGAACGAGATTGAGATCGGCCATCTTGAGTAGCGTGGTCCCGCCGCTCACGTTGGACGTCGCCGACGCGATGACGGTGCCGCGCTCCACCGTCTTCTCGATGATCGTGCCGGTGATCGGCGCGCGCACGTCGGTATCCTCGAGCTGGATACGGGCATTGTCCACGGCGACGCGTGAACGCACCACCTGCGCGCTCGCATCCGCGAAGTCGAGCAGCGCCTGCTCGTGCTCCTGCTCGGTGATGGACTGGGTCTGGAACAGCTCGTCGGCCCGGCGCTTCTGGCTGGTGGCGTTGGTGAGCTTGGCCTGGGCGACGCTGAGGTCCGCCTGCGCCTGGGCGAGGGCGTTGCGCGCGTTTCGCGGATCGATGTGCACGAGCAGAGCGCCCCGCTTGACGAGCTGCCCGGTTTCGGCGTTGAGCCGCAGCACCTCGCCCGAGGCCTTCGATTTGACCTCGACCGTGGTGTCCGGCTGCACGGCGCCCGCCGCCTGGGCGGACACCACGATGTCGCGCTGCTCCACGGGCACGGCCCGGTACACGATCTGAGGTGCCTCCTCCTTGCAGCCGGCCGACGTCATCACCGTGGCCGCGAGGAGCGTCACTCTCAGCGCGGCGAGGGAGGAGCGATCGAGGCGCGGCGTTTGCGCTGCGCGCTGCACGACCCCCTGCCGGTACCGGTCGGCGATCATGCGCGGGCCTCCGTCGCGAAGTCGCGCTCGACCCGCCCGTCTTTCAGGTGCACCTGGCGGCGGGCATGCGCTGCGATGTCCGACTCGTGCGTCACGAGCACGATGGTCTGACCCGCCCGGTACAGCTCCTCGAACAAGCCCATGATCTCCTCGCTCGTGGCGCTGTCGAGATTCCCGGTGGGCTCGTCCGCCAGCAGGATGCTCGGCTGGTTCACCAGCGCCCGCGCGATGGCGACCCGCTGCCGTTGGCCGCCCGACAGCTCGTTGGGACGGTGCTGCATGCGGTCGCCGAGCCCGACCCGGGTCAGCGCGTCCGACGCCAGCGTCCGGCGCTCGCGCCCGCCGAGCCCGGCGTAGACCAGCGGCAGCTCGACGTTGTGCAGCGCCGTGGCGCGGGGAAGCAGGTTGAACGTCTGGAACACGAAGCCGATCTCTTTGTTGCGGATGCGGGCGAGCTCGTCGTCGCCAAGTTCGGAAACCCGGTGGCCGTTGAGCCAGTACTCGCCCCCGCTCGGACTGTCGAGGCAGCCGATCATGTTCATCAGCGTGGATTTCCCGGAGCCGGACGGGCCCATGATCGCCACGAACTCGTTCTTCCGGATGACCACGTCGACCCCTCGCAGGGCGTGCACCACCTCGCCGCCCATATCGTAGTCGCGCTGCAGGTTCCGGGTGACGATGACGGCGTCCCGCGGGACGCCGGTCGGCAGCATGGCCATCCGCTCGGCGGTATCCTGGAGGCCCGCGGTCACAGTGTCCGTCCGAGCAGCGCGTCGATCCGCGCCTTGGCGCGCAGATAGTCGAAACGGGCGTTCACCACGTCGGTCTCCGCCTGGTTGAGGGCTTCCTGGGACGTCAGGACATCCACGATCGTCGACACGCCCAGCCGGTAGCGTTCCTGCTGCACGCGCAGGTCTTCCGTGGCGGCGGCGACGCTCGTGCGGGTAATGTCGATCTTGGCGCGCGCCGCCTCGAGCTCGGCCAGCCGTGCGGTCAGCTCCGCCTGGACGGCCCGGCGCTCGTCCTCGGCGGTGGCGCGGGCCAGGTCGTAGCTCGCCTCGCGCTGAGCGATCGTGAGCTCGCGGTCGAATCCGTTGAACAGGTTCCAGCTCATCCGGAGACTGACCTGGCGCTGGTTGAAGAACGCGTAGTCCTCCGCCCGGTTGGCATTCCAGCCGGTGTTGGCGGCGAGCGTGAGGCTGGGCCAGTAGGCGGAGCGCGACGCCCGCGCGCTCGCCCGTGCCGCTTCCGCGCTGGCCGACGCGCTCTGGATCCGGGGCGAGCGCGCGCCGGCCTCGCTGCGGAGGGCCTGAGTGTCCACCGTGGCGAGGACCTGGCGGAAGCTCGAGTCGTCCGCGGCCCGGACGCGCCCCACCTGGCCGATCAGGCGCGCCAAACCGGCTTCGGCAGTGGCCAGATCGGTCCGCGCCTGAATGAGGTCGAGCTGGGTGTTGCCCAGTGTCACGAGCGAGCGGAGCGAGTCCGAGCGCGTCGCGGAGCCGGCGCGGAGCTTGGCGACCGATACCTTGAGCTGCTCTTCCGCGCGCCGCACGCTCGCTTCCCGGACCCCTACCAGCTGCGCCGCGCTCAGCGCGTCGAAGAACTGGTTGGTGGTGGCGAGCGCCTGCTGGAAGCGGGCGTCGACCAGCGTCGCGTCCGCTTCCGCCTCGCCAGCCTTGGCCGCCCTGAGCTCGGCGCCGCGCCGGAAGCCGGTGAACAGGTCCACGCTGGCGTTGAGCGAGGTGCTGACGCTGCGGCTGGTGTTATTGCCCGAGGTGAGCTGCCCGGTGACGGGGTCGATGCGGGAGACCCCTTCGGCGAAGAAGTCGCTGGCCGACGAGCTGGCCGTGAGGGAGGGCAAGAAGCTGCCCCAGGCGCTCCTGCGCGAGGCCGCCGCCGTCCGTACCTGTCCCTGGGCCTGCACGACGCTGGGCTGGGCCCGGTCGGCGAGATCGATGGCCTCGCGGAGCGTCACCGACCTGTCCTGGGCGGGCAGTGGAGAGGAGGCCAGGGCACAGCACAGGGCAATCGGCGTCACACGTTTCATGCGATCCCGGGGTCAGGGTCGATGTGGGAAGATAGCCCGCCGGCATACGCACGTCAGATTCGCCGGAGCACGCGGGCGTTGCAGCCATGGAGGCGGCATGGGCCGCCGGAGCAGTACAGTCGCGGGGAGCGGCGTGTTGGCCGCGCTTGTCCAACGTCTGGCGCGGCTCGGCTGTATACTCGCCCGAGGGTTCGCGCCATCATTCGACTATGCACGAGGAAGGCATACGACACATTCCGCGCTGGCCCGGCCGCCGCGCACCCTTGACGCGTCATTCGTGACCGGCGCCCGGCAGGACGCCATCGCGTCGGACGGGCGGGCGCCCGAGCCTCCCGATCCGGAGGAGGCGGCGGCCATCGTCCGCCTTCAGGGGGGCCACTCGGCGTCCTACGATCTCCTGGTCCGCCGCTACATGCGCTCGGCGTTCGCCGTCGCCTTCCGGATCGTTGGCCATCAGGAAGACGCGGAGGACGTGGTCCAGGAAGCGTTTCTCGCCGCGCTGGCCAATATCTCGAGCTTCGACACCTCGCGCCGGTTCGGGCCGTGGCTTCATCGCATCGTGGCCACGCGCGCGCTCAACTTCCGGAAGGCGCGGAGCCGTCGAGCCGCCGAGCCGCTCGAGGACGCCGGGGTGGCCAGCGCGGGCCCGAGTCCGGACGCCGCCGCCGAGCAGGCCGGACTCAGGGACACGGTGGCCGCGGCGCTGGCCCGGCTGCCCGAGCGGCAGCGGATGGTCGTGCAGCTGTTCGAGCTGGACGGCTTCTCCGGCGCGGAAATCGCCGCCGTCCTCGGGCTCTCGCCCGGCACCGTACGCTGGTACCTCCATGAAGCGCGTCACGCCCTCCGCGGCATGCTGGCCCCCCTTTGGGAGTCCGAACGATGACCGAGCCTGTGCAGTGGTCGCCCGACCGGGATCCGGCCCGTGACGACACCCTCGCGCGTCTGCTTCGGCAGGTCGATGGCACCGCCCCCGCCGATCGGGTCGACTGGGAGCGGCTGCACGCCGGCATCCTGGCACGCGTCGCCGCAGCCGATCCCGCGCCCCGCGCGTGGTGGAACGTGCTGGTCCAATGGCGTCGTTTGGCGGTGGCCGCGAGCCTCGCCGCCATGCTCGGCGCCGCCGCGCTCGTGTGGGAGGCAGACTCGGGCGCGTCCGAGCTGGAGCTGGGCGATGCCATCGCACCCGAGGCGGCAGCGTTGGCGAGAGTGGTGGCGGCCTACCCGGACGACGCCGTGTTCACGTCCCTGATTCAGACCGCCCGAAGCGATGTGCTCATCTCGTGGGGGGAACAATGAACGAGCTCCGCAGGCCGCGGCTGGTCGCCGGCGTGGTCATCGTGTCCGTCTTTCTGGGAGGTATCGCGGTAGGATACTTTCTCCATCACGCGCTGCCCGGTCGCGGCCGGCCCGGGTTCGCGATCGGCGGTCCGCCGCAAGGTGCACCGAGGGAAGTGAAGGGATGGATGCTGTCGCGCCTGGATCGCGAGCTGGACCTCACGGCGGCGCAGCACGCGCGTATCGACACGGTGCTCACCCGGCGAGAGTCCGATCTTCACGCGCTCATGTCCGAGGCGCGGCCCCGGTTCGAGGCCATCGCCGCGCGGACCCGCACGGAAATTCAGGCGGTGCTGACGCCCGCGCAGCAGGAGAAGTTCGCGGAGATCACCAGGCGGATGGACGCGCGCCGTGACGGACGGAGACGCCACGGGCTGTGAGGTCGCGCCGGCGCCCGAACCGGGCGCCCGTTGCCGCCGCCTACCGATCAGCCCGCCGACGAAACGCCTCACGCCACGCGCTGAGCGCCAGCCAGCCGCACAGTGCACCGAACACATAGGCCGTGATCTTCGGCAGCGCGAAGAACAGCGCCCCGAGCGATATCAGCACCGCGCTGAGCGGCAGGAAGATCGACCGCCGCGCATGGCTGATGAGCGCTCGTACCGCGAGGGCGGCGCGCTGGCGCCGTTCCCGGACGCTCCGGTGATGCGCACCTTCGACGATCTCGGGAGTCTCCCGGCTCAGCACGGCCGGCAGCGCTGCGCTGATCCGTTGCGGCCCGCGCGCCGGCCGGCGAATCACCTCGCGGCTCCGCGCCACGTCGAGGCGGAACTGACGCTCCATCGCGTCGGCCAGCCCCGCGTCCTCGATGAGCACGTCGAGCTCGTAATTGCCGAGCAGGCTGGAGGGGTTGAGGTTGCTGGAGCCCACGCGGGTCCAGCGCCCGTCCGCCACGCTGGTCTTCGCGTGCAGCATCGGACCATCCCACTCGAAAATCCGCACGCCGCTGCGAAGCAGGTCCCGGTAACCGATGCGCGAGAGATTCCGGACCAGCGGCAGATCGCTCGAGCCGGGCACGAGCAGCCGTACGTCCACCCCATCGCGTGCCGCGTCACGCAGCGCCTGGAACAGCCGAGGCGGGGTTACAAGGTAGGCGTCGGTGATCCACAGCCGGTCGATGCTGCCCGCCGCCAGCAGCTCGACGACGCGGAACGTGCGCTCGCGTCCCGGCTCACCGCCGATCACGCGCACCTCCGCGTCCCCCTGCGGCGTGACGCGGCCCGCCACATTGTCGTCCGGCAGGGTGCCGCCGGCGATCGCCCACGTGCGGGCGAACGCCTGATCCAGCACCGCCGCGGCCGGCCCGGAAATCTCGACGGCGGTGTCCCGCCACGGGTGCCGGTCACGAGCGGCGTCGCCGGTCCACTCGCAGCCGATGCAGAGTCCGCCCATGACGGCCCGCGACCCGTCGGCCACGACGAGCTTGCGGTGGTTCCGCGAGAAGTTCATGACGAGGTCCACCGGGGACAGCGGACGGAACGCACGCACCTCCGCCCCGGCCTCGCGCAGAAACCGCCAGTAGGCGCGAGGTGTGCCCCAGCAGCCGAGCGCGTCGTACAACACGCGGACCTGTACGCCCTCGCGCGCGCGTCGCGCGAGCGCCTCGGCGAAGCGCCAGCCGGCGGCATCGGCGCGGATGATGTAATTCTCGAAATGGATCCAGCGGGAGGCGCCCGCGATGACGTCGGCCATCACGTCGTACGCGCACGGTCCGTCGATCAGGAGCCGGACGAGGTTGCCCGGGATCGGACGGCCGCCCGCCGCGCGATTGATCGCGCTGCTCACCGACAGCTCGGCGCTGCGCGACGTCACGCCGGCGCCGGCCGCGGTCACGCGGTGCCTAGGCCGAGCTGACGCTCCTGCGGGCGAAGGGCATCGAGCACGAAGGCGATGTGCTCGTCCAGCGGCACGCCCACCTCGGCCGCGCCCTGCAGCACGTCCTCCCGACTGACGCCCCGCGCGAAGGCCTTGTCCTTCAGTTTCTTCTTGACGCTCGATACCTCGAGGTCCTGCAGGCTCCGGGACGGCCGAACCAGCGCGCAGGCCACGAGAAACCCACACAGTTCGTCCACTGCGAACAACGCCCGGGCCAACAAGGTGTCACGCGGCACCCCGGTGTAGTTGGCGTGTCCGAGAATGGCTCGCCCGCTGGCCTCGGGCAGGCCGAGACGGGTGAGGATGCGCACGCCCTCCGCGGGGTGCTCGTCGTCGGCCGAATGGGGAGCGTTGGGAAACCGCTCGTAGTCGAAGTCGTGCAGCAGTCCTACCAAGCCCCAGGCGTCCGCGTCCTCGCCGTGCCGCGCCGCCATTGCACGCATGGCGATCTCGACCGCGTACATGTGCTTCCGGAGCGCGTCGGAAGCGGTGTACTCGTGCATCAGCGCGAGGGCATCGGGGCGCGTCAGTGGCATAGTCCGGAAAGGTAAGCGGTGACAGGCGAGCGGTGAGCGTCGGTGCCCGAGAATCGCTCACCGCTCACCGTCCCGCCTCTCCCTGGGCGTAGCCCGCCGTCAGCGGCACCCGGGTGGACACCTCGCCGTCGAGCGAGATCTCGAACGCATAGACCCCGGGCCGGGGCAGCGGCACGTCGAATACCAGCACCGCGCCGGCCTCTACGTCCACGATGCCGGCCGGTGGCTCCCCGAATTGGACCGTTCCCTCGCCGCCGAGCAGCTCGGTGCCCGCCTCGTCCACGAAGCGGATGCGGATGGTGTGGACGCCGATCTCGGTCCGGCGTCCGCGCACGCGCAGCACCAGGTGGGTCCGCGGGCAGACCGATGGGAAGTTGGTGAGCCACACGTGCTGGAAGATGCCGAGCACGCTCAGCTTGCCCTGTTGGTCGATCAGGGCGTAGTCGGCGACGATCGCGAAATCGAGATGCAGGTCAGGATACCCGGATCGAGGTGATCACGTCGTTCTGCTTGATGCCGTTCACGATGTCCATGCCCTCGCGCACCTGGCCGAACACCGTGTGCACGCGATCGAGGTGCGGCTGCGGCGCATGGGTGATGAAGAACTGACTACCCCCGGTGTCCTTGCCGGCGTGTGCCATGCTCAGGGTGCCCGCGGTGTGCTTGTGCGTATTCAGATGGGTCTCGCACTTGATCTTGTAGCCGGGGCCGCCGGTGCCGACGCGCGGGTTGTTGGCTTCCTTGGACAACGGATCGCCGCCCTGAATCATGAAGTTGTTAATGACTCGGTGGAATCGGGTGCCGTCGTAGAACTCGCTGTTGGCGAGCTTCTCGAAATTGGCGACGGTGTTCGGAACCTCGGTGTCGAACAGGTCGGCGACGATCCTGCCCTTGCTGGTCTCGATGGTCGCGGTCTTGGCCACGCTGTACCTCGGTGGAAAAAGTTGGAGTGCCTAATCTAACATGCGGCGGTGAGGGTCACCCCGCAGCCGGAACGAGCTCGGAGAGCGTGTCGGTCCACGCGTCGGGCGAGTCGGCAGGCGCGCGGCAGCTCGTGCCGGTGCACGCGTAGCCGCGTGGTGCCCGCCCGGCAGCCACCATGCCGGCCATCGCCGGCGGGAGCGGCCGCGTCTCGGCAGCGTTCGGCGCGATCCTCCGCAGCACGCGCCGCGGCACGAACCTGGCCAGCGCCTCGGCGTGCATCCGGTCGGCCACGGGATCGCCGGGCTCGCCCACGATGACCAAGTGGGTCGTCGGCGAGAGCGTCCAGTCGACGGCGAGGAGGTAGGCCGACGCGTGGAGCCCGAGCTCGGCGCCCCGCCCGGCAAACGCGCGTATGAGCGCCAGTCCGCGTTCCCGCCAGCGGGCCTCTCCGGTGTGCTCGTGCAGTCGCGCACAGACGATTCCAGCCACGCCATTGGGCGAGGGCGTCGGAGTGTCCTGCACCGGCTTGGCGCGCTCCGGCAGCAGCCCGGGCTCGCCTCCCCGACTCCGCGATGTGTCGAACAGACCGGCGCCCCGCTCGTCCCAGTAGTCGGCCCACACCCGCTCGAGCAGGACCTCGGCCCAGGTCAACCATTGCACGTGCCCGGTCGCCTCGTACGCGTCCAGCGCGGCCGCGGCTGTCTGCACCTGGTCGTCCAGCAGGCCGGTCACGCCACCCGGCGTGTGGGCGACGTCGTCTTCGGCCACGCATTCGCGCCGGAGCCGCTCGAGCGTCAGCAGCGCGTGGCGGCCGGCATCGGCGTCGCCCAGGACCGCGCCGGCGCGGAGCATGGCCGACGCCATCATCGCATTCCAGTTGGCGTACCGGGTGCGATCGATGAACGGCGCGGGGCGGGCCTCGCGGGCCGCCAGCAGCTTGGCACGGGCGCGGGCGAGCGTGGCGCGGATCTCGTCGGCCGGCCGGGCCAGCCGCGTCGCCAGCGATGCGACGGTCGCCGCGACGAAGAGCACGTTCTTGGCCGGATTATGGTGCATCTCGCCGGCCGTGCCGATATCGTAGTAGGCGGCGGCGATCTCGAGCTCCTCGGGGGTCATCACCGCGGAGGCCTCGTCACGGGTCCAGGTGAAGTAGTCGCCGTCGTCCTCGAGGCCGACATCGGCATCCTGGCTCGCGGCATATCCACCCTCGGGGTCGGCGCAGACGTCTCTCACCCAGCGCACGATGCCCCGCGCCGTTTCGGCGTACTCCTCGCGTCCGAACACCGCGTAGGCATCGCAGTAGGCCTTGAGCAGTTCGGAGTTGTCGTACGACATCTTCTCGAAGTGCGGCACGATCCACTCGGCGTCGACGCTGTATCGATGGAAGCCGCCGCCGAGCTGGTCGTACACGCCGCCGCGCGACATCCCATGCAGGGTGCGATCCAGCAGCGTGCGCGCCGGCTCGCCGGGTGTGTCGGTCCAGCGATGCAGCAGCAGCGTGATGGCGCCGGGGTGCGGAAACTTGGGCGCCTGGCCGAACCCGCCGTTGATGGGATCGAAGACTCGCGCCATCTGGGCGACGGCGGCGTCGAGCATGTCGAGCCCGGGCTCGCCGGGCGCCGCTTCGTCGAGGTCGTCGGCCACGACGCTCCGCACGGCCGCCGCCTGCGACATTACCTGGCCTCGCCGCGAGCGATAGGCGTCGAGCACGCTCTCGAGCACGGTGCGGAAGCCCGGCCGCCCATGCGCGCCGTCCGGCGGGAAGTACGTCCCCCCGTAGAACACCTCCCCGGCCGGTGTCAGGAACGCGGTCAACGGCCAACCGCCCTGGCGGGTGAGTGCCTGGATCGCGCGCTGGTAGCGCGCGTCGACGTCGGGCCGCTCGTCCCGGTCCACCTTGATGCAGATGAACGCATCGTTGAGGAACTGGGCGAGCTCGGGGTTCTCGTAGGACTCGCCGTCCATGACGTGGCACCAGTGACACCAGACCGCGCCGATGTCGAGCAGCACGGGCCGGTCCTGCGCGCGCGCCGCCGCGAACGCTTCGGCACTCCAGGGAAACCAGTGGATCGGCTGATGGGCGGCGGACTGCAGGTAGGCCGACGTGGAGGCGGCGAGGCGGTTCGTAGTCATCGATGCAAACTAGCCGGAAGGGCGCACGTTCGTGCGCCCGCGCGGGTCACTCGGAACTGGGCGGGCAGCGAACGGGGACCGAGTCGCCGCGCCAGTGGGTGCGCGGCGGCTCGCTCCCCTCGGATCCGCCCCGGGCTCGAGCTACTTATGACTCAGCGAGTAGACGTACGCCGCGACCGCCTTCACCTCGTCGTCCGTGATCGACGATCCGCCCTTGGCCGGCATCGGAATCTTGCTCTTCGACTCCTCCGCCGTGACCCCGTTGGTGATCTGCTTGACGATGGCGTCATACGAGCCATCACTGTGGATCCACTCCGCGTCCGTCAGGTTCGGGCCGACCGCACCCTGCGCGTTGGCGCCATGACAGGCGTAGCAGTTGCCCTTGCTGTGAAAGATGCTGTCACCCTGAGCGATGGCCGCCGGCGTCGCCGCGGCAGGCGCCTGAGCTGCGGCGGGCGTGGTGCCCAGGGTGACGGCGGCCGCGAACAGCAGGCCGAGGCGAGTCCGGATGTCCATCATGGCTCCTGGCGTGTGGCGTCTACGGTGAACCGGCTATGGAGAATACAGCCCAAGGAGAGGCGGTCAAGACGGCCGAACAGCAAAGGCCGGACCCAAACCACGGGCCCGGCCCACGTTCTTACCACGGAAGCAGTTGTGATGTTTCAGCCGCCTCAGCCGTCACCGGGACAGCCTCGGTTCGTCCCTTCCGCAAGACGGCCAAGCTCCTCCGCTGTGCGGACCTGGCCCCGGACGTGGGCCGGGGTGCGGCGCGGCGGACCAGGGGTTGATCAGGGCCCCGCTGCCACCGGACGGAGTTCCACCCGACGGTTGGCAGCCCGTGCGGCCGGCGTGGTATCCGGGGTGCGCGGCACCGAGGAGCCGTATCCGCGGGCAACCAGCTGCTGGTAGCCGATGCCCTTGACGACTAGATAATCCCGAACAGCCTCGGCCTGGAGCGCGGTGATCCGCAGGTTATCCGCGGCACTGCCGCTGTTGTCGGTATGCGCGCCGATCTCGATGCGGGCATCAGGATTCGCGCGCAGCAAGTCGGCGATCGAGTCGAGCGCCACGTACGATGAGCTCTGGAGACGCGCGGTGCCTGGGACAAAGGCGACGCCTGGAATGACTCCGGCCGACAGTGCACCCCTCGCCGCTCCCGCGGCCCGCGAAGGGACGCTCACGTTCGGACGCTGCAGCGGCCTGCCCAGCGTGTCGGGGCGCACGTTGGGCTGGGGCTGTCCGGTGCTGGGCCGAGGGGCATTGGCCTGGGCCGGTGGCTGCGCGGCCGGGGGTGGGGCCGCCGAGGGCTGCGCCGCCCCTGGGCGCGTCGGCGCCTGTCCTGGAGGACAGCCGGTAGGTGTGACCGCGGCGCCGGTGGCGGTCCGCGGACAGCGATCCAGGCCGTCGAGCACGCCGTCTCCGTCCTCATCGCCCGGGCATCCCAACGCGTCGACGGTCGCGCCGCGCGGGGTCTCGGAGCAGCGGTCCAGGCCGTCGGGAATCTGATCTGCGTCGCTGTCTTTGGGGCAGCCGCGCGGATCGACCAGGACGCCGGCCGGCGTGTCGGGACAGCGGTCGAGGCCGTCGGGAATGTTGTCGCCGTCGGAATCCTTGGAGCAGCCGCGGTTGTCGACGGCGGCGCCCGCCACGGTGGTGGGACAGCGGTCGACGCCGTCCGGCACGCCGTCGCTGTCACCGTCGCTCGGGCAGCCGCGCCCGTCCACGCTCGCGCCTGGAGGGGTATCGGTGCAGCGGTCACGGTTGTCCAGCACGCCGTCACCGTCGGCGTCCAGAATCGGCTTGCTGCCCAGCATGACGCTCACCCCCAGGCTTGCCCCATAGTTCACGATGGTCTGCGACTCCCGAAGGCTGCTGCCCGCGCTGCGGTTGCGGAGCAGCATGCCGTCGGTCCGGACCATTACCGTCGGCGTGACTCCGATGCGAAATCCTGCACCAGCGATCAGCGCCGTGCTCGAGCCGCAGGCGAGAGGATTGGAGACCGTCGGGCAATCGCCTCCGTACTTGGTCGATCCGAACCCGCCCCGGAGAAAGGCCGAGCTCGATGATCCGATGAGGATATTGTAGAGTCCTGACACCCCGACATTCCGCACGCTCACGCCGGTGTTGCCAGGGTCGGTCTTGGGCGAGGTGAACAGACCCTCGACCTCTAGCGAGAAGTTGAGCGGCAGCCACACGCCCACTCGCCCGAGGCCGCCCGCGGCGCCGCCCAACTGCAGCTCCTTGTCGAACGATTGATACGCGCCGGCAGCACCCAGCTCGACGAGATACTTCCGCTGCTGCGCCGCGGCGGATGGCGCGCAGGCGGCCAACAGGGCGAGGCCGGCCAGGAGCCGCAGCCCCCCGGCCCAGCCCCCGATGGGGTGTAGGTAGGTTCGCATGGATCAAATAGATACGGTTGCCGGGCACGACTGACAAGGAGCCCCGTCACGTCGACCCGTCGAGCCGTGATTCCGATCCCTTGGCTTCACTCCCTGGGACCGCTACGATTCCGACGACCCGTGTCCGTATCCGAGGAGTCGTGCATGCGCGTGATCATCGAGTACTGCGTCGTCTGAAACTACCAGCCTCGAGCCACCGGTCTGGCGGCTGAGCTGAAGGAACAGGTGCCCGACGCCGACATCCGCCTGATTCCGTCGTCCGGTGGTGTCTTCGAGGTCACCGTGGACGGCAATTTGATCTTCTCGAAGAAGGCGCTCCGGCGCCATCCACAGCCGGGGGAAGTTCTGCAACTGATCTCGCGCCCGGGCTGAGATGCGTATCGCCATCTCCACCGGCGGCGGCGACGCCCCGGGGCTGAACGCGGTCATCCGCGCCGTCGTGCTGTCGGCGCACGGCCGGGGCTGGAAGTCCTACGGCATCCAGCGCGGCTACGAGGGACTGCTTTCGTTCAACGGCGTCGTGCCGCTCGGTCCCGCGGAGGTGCGCGGGATCACCCACCTCGGCGGCACCATCCTGGGCACGACCAACCGCGGCAATCCCTTCCGCTATGTGACGCGCGACGATCGGGGCGAGGAGTACGAGCGCGACCGCTCCGACGACCTGGTCGCCGCCTTTCAGGCGAGCGGCTTCGACGCGCTCGTGTCGATCGGCGGCGACGGCAGCCTGCAGATCTCCCACGATCTGTGGCGCAAGGGCCTGCCCGTCGTCTGCGTGCCCAAGACCATCGACAACGACGTCAGCGGGACGCAGCGGACGTTTGGTTTCGACACCGCGGTCAGCACCGCGACCGAGGCGCTCGACAAGCTGCACTCCACCGCCGAGAGCCACGATCGAGTCATGGTGGTCGAGCTGATGGGCCGCTATGCCGGCTGGATCACGCTCTACAGCGGCCTCTCGGGCAGCGCGGACGTGATCCTGATTCCGGAGATCCCGTTCGATCTCGAGAAGGTGTGCGCGAAGATCCGAAGCCGCGAAGCCGCCGGCCGCCACTTCAGCATCGTGGTCGTGGCCGAAGGCGCGCGTCCGCGCGACGGCACCGTCGAGCTCGTCGAGCGGCGGGGGGTCGGGACGGTCGATCGCTTAGGCGGCATCGCGAGCAAGGTCGCCCGAACGATCGAGCACCATACCGGCAAGGAGACCCGGACGCTCGTCCTCGGCCATCTCCAGCGGGGCGGCACCCCGACCACGTACGACAGGCTGCTGGCGCTCCGATTCGGTGCGGCGGCCGTGCGCGCGATCGCCGACGGCGCCTTCGGCACGATGGTCGGGCTCAACGGGCCCGACATCACGCGTGTGCCCCTCGAGAACGTGGTGGGGCGCTCGAAGAACATCCCGCTCGATTCCGACACCATCCGGACCGCGCGCGACCTCGGGATCAGCCTGGGTGACTGAGCCCGACTATCCGCCGACCCGCACGGTCGACGCGGTGGACACGCTGCACGGCGAGTCGATCCACGACCCCTACCGGTGGCTCGAGAGCGGCGAGGATCCCGAGACCCAGGCGTGGACCGCTCGGCAAAATGCCGTGACCGAGGCGTACCTGGCCGCCGCGCCTGCACGCGAGCGGCTCCGCGCCCGCCTCGACGAGTTGCTCGCGATCGGCGCCCTCAGCGTGCCGACGCCGGCGCACGGACGGTACTTCTACCAGCGGCGGGATGGGCGCCAGAACCAGCCCGTGCTCTACGTCCGCGACGGCGTGGCGGGCGAGGACCGCGTCGCGGTCGACCCCAACGCGCTCGACCCGGCAGGAACGACCGCGCTGGACTGGTTCTTCCCGAGCGACGACGGCCGTCTCCTCGCCTACGGACTCTCGGAGAACGGCAGCGAACAGAGCGTGCTGCACCTCCTGGACATGACGGACGGGTCGAAGCTTTCGGACCGGATTCCCCACACCCGCGCGGCCGATCTCGCCTGGCTGCCCGATGGCACGGGCTTCTATTACACGCGATATCCCGCGCCGGGCGACGTGGCGGACGGCGAGGAGCACTACCATCGGGCGGTCTACTTCCATGCCCTCGGAACCGCTCCCGCGGACGATCCGCTCGTGTACCGGCCCGCTCGGAAGGAGTTCTGGCCCGGCGTGAGCCTGTCGCCGGACGGGCGCTGGCTGCTGGTCGGCGTCGCGCGGACGTTCGACCAGACCGACCTGTATCTCGGAGACCGCGGTCCGGCCGGCCGGACGCCGGTTCCGCCGCTCGTAGCCGTCGCGGAGAACCTGCCGGCATCCTTCGATGGCGAGGTCGTGCACGGTCGGCTGTTCCTGCGCACCAATCTCGATGCGCCGACGTACCGACTGTACGAGGTCGATCCCGCGCGCCCCGAGCGCGGCCACTGGCGGGAGCTGGTGCCGCCCAGGTCCGGGGCCGTACTCGAGGGCGTGCGCGTCCTGGGTGACCGGCTCGCCCTCAGCTACCTGGAGCGGGCATCATCACGGCTCCGGATCGCCGACCTCGGCGGCGGCCTTCGGCGCGATGTGGAGCTGCCGGCGCTCGGGAGCCTGTTCGGTGTCGGCGGCGAGTGGGACGGCCGCGAGCTGTTCTTCGGGTTCTCGTCGTACACCGTTCCGCCGAGCGTGTACCGGATCGACCTCGACACCGACACACAGACGCTCTGGCGCCGGGTCGAGGCCGATGTGGACCCGGACCGGTTCGAGGTGCGACAGGTGAACGTCACGTCGCGCGACGGCACCCCGGTCAGCATGTTCCTCGTCCACCGGAGCGGCGCCGAGCGGACCGGAGACGCGCCCACGTACCTGACGGGCTACGGCGGCTTCAACATCAGCATGACGCCGGCGTTCTCGCGCTCGCTGCTGCTCTGGCTGGAGCACGGCGGCGTGGTGGCGATTCCGAACATCCGGGGAGGGGGCGAATACGGCGAGTCGTGGCACCAGGCAGGAATGCTCGGAAGCAAGCAGAACAGCTTCGACGACTTCATCGCCGCGGCGGAATGGCTGATCCGCGAGGGCTACACCCGCCCGGATCGGCTGGCGGCCGCGGGCGGCTCCAATGGCGGCCTGCTGATGGGCGCGGTGCTGACGCAGCGCCCCGACCTGTTTCGGGCCGTCGTGGTCCAAGTACCGCTGCTCGACATGCTGCGCTACCACCGATTTCTCATCGCCCGGCTGTGGATCCCGGAGTACGGATCACCCGACGAGCCGGAGGAGTTCGCCTGGCTCCGCGCCTACTCGCCCTATCACCATGTTCGCCCGGGCACGGCATACCCGGCCGTGCTGCTGGCTACCGCCGAAAGTGACAGCCGGGTCGATCCGATGCACGCGCGGAAGATGGCAGCGCGGCTGCAGGCCTCCTCGACGTCCGGTCGGCCGGTGCTGCTGCGGCTCGAGGCCCGGGCCGGGCATGGCGCCGGCAAACCGTTGTCGAAGGTGCTGGACGAGCTCACCGATACGTGGACGTTTGTGTTTTCGGAGGTAGGGGTCGAGGTTTAGTGATGCACACTGAACCGAGGAGCCGCTGCTGATGGCCTATTCATCGCGCCCCGCCGTGAGCATGTCGCACCCTGACCGATGGCTCGCGGTGCTGCGTATCGTCGTCGGGCTCTATTTCGCGAAGGCCATGTACACCAAGCTCGGCCTCGTGATGCTCGGCGGCGTGCTTCCGCTTCCGGGAGCGAACGCGCGGTGGATCAGCGTCATGCCCAACATCGTCACCAAGCAGGCGTCCGAGAACCCGGTGCTTTTCTACAAGCATTTCCTCGAGAATACCGTGCTGACCCACGGCGAGCTGTTCGCGCACCTGACGGCGGTAGGCGAGGCCATCACGGGCATCGGGCTGACGCTGGGGCTGCTCACCGGGGTGAGCTCGCTGGTCGGGCTGCTGCTGGTCGTCAACTACGGCTTGGCGACGCAGTGGATGTCGCCGGGTCAGCAGGGCTTTCACATCGTGCTGTTCGCCCTCATGCTCGCCTTCTATTTCGGTCGCGCCGGCCGTACGTGGGGATTGGACGCCCGGCTCTGGACCGATCGGCCGAAGTCGATCTTCGCGCGACGGCCCTTCTCCTAAGCACCGCACGCACGCCCGGACGGGGAAGACGAAGGGGCCATGACTCAGGTCATGGCCCCTTCGTCCGACGTCATCGGACGATGACGGGCGGAGATCGCATGCCGCCCACGACGCCGTCCGCCTCGCAATGGGCGTCCCGCGCGCTATAGATCAGGCAGAAGACGCCGTCGGCGTGCCAGCGATCGTACCACTGCCGCATCACGCCACGGTCCTGTGCCGAGAAGCGCGTCGACGGCAGCGTATCGGAGTACAGCGCCACGTGCGAGTGCACCGTGCCGCTCCATTCGGGCGGGCCGCAGCGCTCCACCGACGCGGCAGCGGAGATGCTCATCGAGTCGGCCTCGTGGGTCATGAGCGCGAGGATGCGCTCCACGAACACGGTGTCATTGCGGATCGAAGCGCCGAGGCAAGCGGCCCGCTCCTGCATGGCCGCATGACTCTCCTCCCAGAGCGCGCGTAGCCCGAGTCCCGCCTCCCGGCTGAAACGGAAGGCCGGTTCCCGCGCGCCCGACGCGGAGTCCGCGAGCGCGGGATCCACCACCGTGGCGTCGTAAGTCCCGCGCTCCGTCGCACGGGCGTCGGCCTGGGCCCCGGCCACGCCGGGGAGCGAGCCCAGCGCCGTCGCCAGGGCAGCCACGACAGCCAGCAGACGCACGGGCCTCAGTACCTCGCACTCGGCAGGATGACCACGCGGGAGCCGTCGATCTCGCAGTGGGCCTGATTCTCCGCATAGAGCAGGCAGAACGTTCCGTCCGACTTCCAGCGCTGCCACCACATCAGCATGATGCCGCGGTCGGCGCCCGAGAACAGGGCATAGGGCCGCCCGCCGTTCTTGAGCGCCACGTGGGTGTGCACGGTGCCCTGCCACTCAGGCGGCCCGCACCGCTCGAGCGAGGCGCCTGCCGAGACGGCGAGCGAGTCGGCGCCGGCGTCGAGCGCCAGCACCCGCGTGATGCGGAGCGTGTCCTCATCGAGAAAGCTCGCGAGGCAGGCCACCCGCTCGGCCCTGGCCTCGATGCTCGTGCGCCAGAGCGCGCGAAGCGCGACCTGCGCCGCCGGCGTCACCGCGAACGCCTGCGGCCCACGGGCGCTCCACGCGGCCAGAGGCATCGCGAGCAGGGCGAGGAGCGAGAGCCTGGTCACGGCGCCTGACCGATCGCCACGCCCCAGGGAATCTTGCCGACCGGGACGGTGCGCAGCACCGTGAGCCGCTGCGCGTCCACGACGCTCACGTCGTTCGACGGACCGTTGGCCGAGTACAGCTTGGTGCCGTCCGGCGTGAGCGCGATGCCCCAGGGTCGCTGGCCGACCTTGACATTGCCCACGACCGAGTCGCTCGCGACGTCGATGACGGAGACCGTGCCGCCGCGCCCGTTCGAGACGTAGATCCGGCTGCCGTCGGGTGATGCCTCCGCATCCATCGGCTTGGCCCCGTCGGGCATCGTGATCACCTTGAGCTTCTTCCGGCCGGCGACATCGATGACCCACACGGTGCCGTCGACTTCCGACGTCACATACGCCCGGGCTCCGTCCGGCGTGAACGCCAGCGAACGTGGACGCTTGCCGACCTCCACCTGAGCGACCGTCTTGCCGGTCCGGGTGTCGACGAGCGTGACGTTGTGGTCCGTCTCACCCGTGACCCAGGCCGTCTTCCCATCCGGATGAACGCGGACGCCTTCTGGCTCCTTGCCCACCTCGACGGTGGACCGGATCTTCCCGCTCGCGATATCCACGATCGATGCCGTGCCCGCATCCTCGTTCGAGACGAAGAGCGTCGTGCCGTCGCGGCTGATGTCGAACGTTTCGGGATCCGAGCCCCCCGGCAGCACCCGCGTCACCGTTCGGCTGGCCGCGTCCACGACCGCGATCCCGTCCTTGGACTTGTCCGACTTGAGCTTCTCGCACTCCTCGTCGGGCATCGTCGGCGGACACTTGGGCGATCCGCTCAGCGCGACGAACACGGTCTTGCCATCCCGGCTCACCCGCACGCCGCGCGGCCGCGTGCCGACGGGAATCGTGGCCACCGCACTGTCGGTCCGGGTGTCGATAATCGTGAGCTCCTGCGAGTCCTCGTTCGTCACGTACGCCAGCAACCCGGCGCCGGCCTCCGACGGTGGTGCGCTGTCGCGGCCGGCCGCGGCGTCGTTCCCCCGCGGGGTCGTGTCGGCACCCGTGCAGCCGGCGATCAGGAGCAGCGTGGCGCACCAGGCGCCGAATATCGATTCACTTCGCATCTAAGATCGCCTTGTCGCGGTGGCGGGCCTGGTCGAGCCCCTGGGTGCGGTCCATGCCGGTCGCGCCCGTGAAGTCGGCGCCATCGAGGTTGGCCTGCGCGAGCTTGGCGCCCGTGAGGTCGGCCCTGGTCAGATCCGTCTGGATGAGCTCGGCGTTCCGAAGATCGGCCCGCGTGAGACGTGCGCCGGCGAGCGTCGCATGAGAGAAATCGGCCTTGAAGAGATTCGCGCCGGTGAAATCGGCCCCGGACAGGTCAGCGCTCGTGAACGTCGCGCGCATCACTCCCATAGACTGATTGCCCGGGTCGGCCCCGATGTTGGCGTCCTTGAGCACTGCCCCGACGAGTTTGGCGCCCCGCAGGTAGCCGATGATCCGGGCCCCGGAGAGCGTGGCGCCGCTCAGGTCCGCTGCCTCGATGATCGTCGCGAAGAGGCTGGCGCCGGTCAGATTGGCCTTCCGAAGATCGGCGCGCCGGAGCACGCTTCCGTCGAGATTGGCCCGGCCGAAGTCGGCGCCGGATGCCTTCACGTCGGTCAGGTCGCAGGAAAAAAGATTGGCGCCTCCCGCCTTCACGCCCACGAGCGTGGCGCCGGTGAGATTGGCGCGACGGAAGTCGAGGCCGCTCAGGTCGAGGCCGCTCAGGTCGGCGCGCGAGAGGTCGGGCAGCGCCTCGCCCGTGCCGGCGGCCAGCCTGGCTTTGACCTGCGCCAGATTCAGGCGGACCGTCGGAGTATCGACCACGGTGGGAACCGGTCGCGCCGCGAGCGCGGGAGCCATGGCGGTCAACAGCGCCGCCAGCAGAGGTGCCTCGAGCATAGTCATCCTTTCGTGAACTTAGGCGGGCTCAACCCGGATGGCCATTACGGAAGCGGGACCGCGACGCCGCGGTCCCGCAATCTGCCGCGCACCCGCGCCCCATCCCCCGGCTAGCCTGCCCGTTTCACCGCGGGTCGACCGGGCGCGAGCTTCGCGTCGCTCCGCGCCTTCACGTAGCTGAAGATCTTGTCGATCGTGCTCATCTCCATTCCGAGCGCGCACCACGAGGGCATGCCGTTGGCCGGGCGGCCCGCGCACACCGTCTGGACGAACAACTCCTTGGTATTGATGGGGCCGTTCGGCTTGAGCGAGACGATCAGGTGCGGAGCGATCGTGGTGCCGAGCGCGTCCTCGCCGTGACAGCGGGCGCAGTTCAGGTTGAACTGCTTCCACCCGTCATAGACCTCCTGCGTGACCGTGTCGCGTGGAGCGGTGTGATATTCGTCGCGTAGGTCCTGGGCAGCGGCTCGCGAGGGCGCCAAGAAACTCGTGAGCAGTACCGCGGCGACCAGTGCGGCTCCGCGGAATGCGGCAGTGAAGGGCATGCACATGCTCGAAGGCAATCCTTTCGGGCGGAAACGGGACGAACTGCAACCGGCCGCATGCGCGGCCGGCGTGAACCGTCGGTATTACCTGGTCGTCATGCGATCAGAGAGGCGGAACGGGCATGCCGGTCAACCCGGGCCCGCTTTCTTGGTGGTATCGGCAGGAGCGTTCGTCGCGCCGGCCGGCTTGTCGGCGGGCGCCTGCTGGATCGGGAACATCGGGACGCCATACTCCTTGAGAATGGCCTCGATCTCGGGACGCTTGCGGTCCATCAGGTTCTGAAGGCTGTCGCGCAGCTCGCGGTCACGTCTCCGGACGGCGAGGCCGATATCGAATCGGAAGGGAAGGTCGCTCAGCGAATCACGCTCGGCCAGCGGGGTGAGCTTGAGCGGAACCGGCGACTTCGCGGCGAAGTAGCCGGCCACGGGCCCCCACACGATCGCAATATCCACATCCTTGTTGGCCACGCCCTTGATGATATCCTCGGGCCGCACCTGATCGGAAAAGAAGGTGCTGTACCCCGTCAGATTTCCGATCACTCCATACCGGCTGAGGGCCATGACGGGCGGCGGATTCTCGGCGTCCGAGTTGAGCAGGTTGACGCCGATCCGGGCCTTCTTGAGCCGGGGGTCGGCGAGTGAGGTCAGGTCGGCGAGCTGGCCGTCCCGCCGGGTGACGAAGAAATAGCCGGATCGGTAGTACGCTTTCGTGACGCCGGCCATGTCCAGACCTCCCGGGGCCTGCATGGCGACGTCGCAGTAGCGGCCGTTCAGGGCGCGGGCAAAGTAGCCCCGGCGCACCGGCCACCAGGCATACTCCACCTTCGAGTGCCATTCACGTCCGATCAGCTCGGCGATCTTCTGCTCGAACCCCTCTCCCTTCTGGTTGGAGAGCGGCATGTTGTCCGGGTCCGCGCAGACTCGCAGGATGCCGGGGGTGGCGATCTGGGGACGAAGCTGGCCGTGGGCGACCCCGGCTCGGACGCTCGAGGCCAGCAGCACGAGGGTGACAAGCCTGGCGGCAGGTGAGAAACGCATCATGATCGGGTGGTGCTGGGGAGCCGCCGGCCGGAGGGGGTCGCCGGAGGACGGGCTCCGTGAAACGCACGGCGCCGGAGCGAAACTGCGCCCCGGCGCCGTGCTCGTTCTGAAATCTACCCCCGGCCCGACCGGAGGGTATCCCCTCCGGCCGTTCCGATGTCCGACTTACTTCATGGTGGGGTTCTTGAGCCCGAAGACGGTCAGAACGCCGCCCTGGGTCGAGAAGCTGCCCGCGTCACCGAAGGCCCCGAGCGCGCCGAGACCGGCGGTCGGATCCTCGGCGCCGATGCCGGCGGCGACGCCGATACCGGCCCAGCCGCCGATGCCCGAGTACACGGCGATGTTCTGCGACCCGTCCGGAGCGGTGTACGTCATCGGGTTACCGATGATGCCCGACGGGGTCTTGAACTGCCAGAGCACCTTGCCGCTCTTCGCGTCGACGCCCTTCAGCCAGCCTTCCATGGTGCCGTAGAACACCAGGCCGCCGGCCGTGGCGAGCGCGCCGCCGTAGGCCGCGAGCGGCTCCTTCTTCTCCCACACGATCTTGCCCTGCGTCGCGTCCCAGGCGATGAAGCGCCCGCGGTTGCCGCCGGGGCCGGGGAACATCCGCACGATCGCGCCGACGTACGGCTGGCCGGCGGAGTACTTCACGTCCACGCCCTCGTAGTCCATGCAGATGTTGTTCGCCGGGACGTAGAAGAGGTTCGTCTGCGGCGAGTAGGCCGCGGGCTGCTGATCCTTGAAGCCGATCGCGGCCGGGCAGATCCCCTCGGTGTTGCCCTTCGCCGTCGTCCGCTTGGTCGCGTCCTCGATCGGGCGGCCGGTCTTGAGGTCGATCCCGCGCGCCCAGTTCACCGGGCCGTAGGCGTTGGCGACGAGCACGCGGCCGGTGGTGCGGTCGAGCGTGTAGCCGAAGCCGTTGCGGTCGAAGTGGACGAGCGTCTTCGTCATCTTCCCGCCGA
>DATLBL010000180.1:0-35312 GCA_035526925.1 Gemmatimonadales bacterium | reverse complement strand
CGGGCGCCATAGGCAGCGGCGAAACCTCGAAGAGTCCCTGACCCGCGAGGCCACGACGAAGATCCGAGGTGATCCGCTCGATCGGAGCGTCGGGCAAAGTCCCCGGCCGGAACGGCCGGAGCTCGGCCGGAAACTTCTCGTACCCGTGCAGCCGAGCCACCTCTTCGATCAGGTCGATCTCTCGAACCAGGTCCGGGCGCCAGCTGGGAGCCTCCACGGCGATGCGGCCGTCCTCCGGTTTGGATACGACGGTGGCGCCGATGGCAAGGAGGTAGTTCTCCAGCGACTGCCACGGCAACTCGACGCCGAGCACCTGGGTCACCCGGGCGGGCCGAAGGAAGATGCGGGGCGGATTCGCGGGGCCAGGACCGACATCCACCGGCGCCCCGGCCAGCTCGCCTCCCGCGGTTGCCCCGATGATCTCGATACAGCGGCGCAGCGTCTCGACCCCACCCCAGCGGTCGATGCCCCGTTCGAAGCGATAACTGGCCTCAGTCGAGAGTCCGATCGCCTTGCGGGTGCGGCGGATCCCGGGGGCAGTGAAGTAGGCGCACTCGAGGAACACATCCACCGTCTGTCCGGTGACCTCAGTTGCGGCGCCGCCCATGACACCGGCAATGCCAATGGGGCCGCTGCCGTCGGCGATGATCATCATTTCCGGGGTGAGCTTCCGCCAGACCCCGTCGAGCGTGGTTACTGTCTCGCCTGCCTTGGCCCGGCGCGCCACTACGCTGGGGCCGGTGAGCTTCGCGATGTCATAGGCGTGCATCGGCTGGTTGAGCTCGAGCATGACGTAATTGGTGGCGTCGACGACGTTGTTGATGGAGCGGACGCCCACGGCCTCGAGCCGGCGGCGGAGCCACTCAGGCGAGGGCCCGACCGTCGCGTTGCGGATGACCGCGGCGTGAAAGCGCGGGCATGCGTCCGGGTCCGCCAGACTGATCCGGAGCCCGCCCACCTCGCCCTCCGCCCCGCCGTGCCGCGCGGAGGGCACATCGATGCGCTCGGCGCCCGGAATCGAGGGGAGTCGGAACGGTGTGCCGTACGAGGCCGAGAGTTCGCGCGCGACGCCTTTGTGGCCGAGGAGGTCGGGGCGATTCGGGGTCACGTCCACGACCAGCCGGGTATCGGCGAGCGGGAGCGCTTCGAGGAGCGGCGTGCCCGGCGCCGCGTCGGTGGCGAGCTCCAGGATGCCGTCGTGCTCCTCGCCCAGCCCGAGCTCCCGGGCGGAGCAGAGCATTCCCTGGCTCACGACGCCGCGGATCGGGCGCGCTTCGATCCGGAAGCTTTTCGGTCCCGGCATCCACGTTCCGAGCCGCGCGAAGGGGTAGCTTCGGCCGGCGGTGACATTCGGAGCGCCGCAGACCACTTCGAGCGGTTGGCCGGTGCCATCGTCCACTTTGGTGAGACGGACCTTGGTGGCCTTGGGGTCGGGATGCGGACCGACCTCGAGCACCCGCGCGATGACGAACGGAGCGAGGTCGAGGTGCAAGGGCTCGACCGCGTCGACCGGCGCGCCGAGCATGGCGAGGCGGGCGGTCACGTCGGCCGGGTCGAGTTCGCGCCGCAGGAAATCTCGGAGCCAGCGCACGGAGACGTTCATGCGGGGCCTGCCGATCGGGTCGAGCCGGGCCGCCCCACCGCCTCCAGGAAACGCATGTCCCCTCCGAGCAGCAACCGGATGTCGGGCACGCCGTAGCGGAGCAGCGCGATCCGATGCGGACCCATGCCAAAGGCCCAGCCGGTGAAGCGCTCCGAGTCGAGCCCGCAGTTCTCGAGCACCGCCGGATGCACCATCCCGCAGCCGAGGATCTCCATCCATCCGGTGCCCTTGCAGGCCGGGCACCCCGTGCCGTGGCACAGCTGGCATTCGACGTCCATCTCCGCCGAGGGCTCGGTGACCGGGAAGAAGGACGGCCGGAAGCGCGTGCGCGTGGACGGCGTAAAGAAGCGGCGCGCGAAGTGGTTGAGCGTGGCCTTGAGATCGACGAACGAAATCCCGTCATCCACCGCGAGCCCCTCGATCTGCGAGAACGCGGGCAGATGCGAGGCGTCCATCGCGTCGTTCCGATAGACCATGCCGGGAATCACCACGCGCACGGGCGGAGGGGAGGCCAGCATCGTCCGGATCTGCACCGGCGACGTGTGGGTCCGCAGCAGGAGCCGCCCCGAACGCTCGCCATCGGCCGGCGGCGCGTCGAGGTAGAGCGTGTCGTGCATGTCCATGGCCGGATGGTCGGCCGGAAAGTTGAGCGCGAGGAAGTTGAACCACTCGGTCTCGACCTCCGGTCCCGTCGCCACGGCAAAGCCGAGCTCCCGGAAGATTCCCACGATCTCCCCGACCACCGTGGTGACCGGATGCTCCGCGCCGACCCACCGCCGGCGCCCCGGCATCGACAGATCGAGGCCCGCGGCCTCCCGGCGCTGCCGCTCGGCCTCGAGCTCCCGCGCCCGCTCGGCGAACGCCTGCTCGAACCGCACCTTGAGCTGATTGACGGCCGCGCCGAACCGCTTGCGCTCCTCGACCGGGAGCGCAACGAGCGACTTGAGTGCCGAGGTCAGCGAACCGCTCTTCCGGCCCAGGATGGCGGTGTGCTCCGCTTCCATGGCGTCGGCGGCCAGCGCGGGGATGGCGTCGAGACGCGGCAGCAGGGCGTCGAGGTCGGCATAACCGGTAGACACGGGTGCGGAGCTCATGGGCACGGGTGGTTCATGCGAATCATGGACGGCGGGCTCCACGAACAAGGGGCCGCCCGCCGAGCGCGAACGGCCCCCTTTGGGCAAGCGATCCGAGAACGGCGCGGCGCGGCGCTACTGATTGTTCTTGGCCACCTCGGCCAGGCGGCCGAAGGCGTCCGCATCACGCACGGCGAGGTCGGCGAGCACCTTGCGGTTGATCTCGACGCCGCCCTTCTTGAGCCCCGCCACCAGCCGGCTGTAGCTCAGGCCGTGGATGCGGGCCGCGGCGTTGATTCGGGTAATCCAGAGCGCGCGGAACTCCGATTTTTTCTTGCGCCGGTCGCGATACGCGTACCGCATGGCGCGCTCGGCCGTCTCCTTGGCCGCCTTGTACAGCTTGCTCCGGCCGCCGCGAGCGCCCTTCGCGGCCTCCATGATCTTCTTCTTCCGGGCGTGGTGGGCGACACCGTTTTTGACGCGAGGCATGGTCGCTCCTTAGGCCTGAAGCAGGCGGCTGACGCGCGGAAAATCGGCCGAGCTCACGAGATCGCCCTTCTTGAGCCGATTCTTCCGCTTGCGCGTCTTCTTGGTCAGGATGTGGCTGTGATTGGCGTGCCAGCGCTTCAGCTTGCCGCTCCCAGTCGTCTTGAAGCGCTTCATCGCTGCGCGCTTCGTCTTCTGCTTAGGCATGGTGCTCCCGGTGGTGGCGACGAAGAGTGGGGGCTCTCGGTCTACTTGGGCGCGATGACCATCGTCATGTTGCGCCCTTCCAGCTTCGCGTCCATCTCGATCTTGCCGACGTCCGCCAGACTGGTGGCGACGCGGTCCAGCACCGCGCGTCCCAGATCGAGATGGGCGATCTGCCGGCCGCGGAACATCATCGTCACCTTCACCTTGTTCCCGTCCCCGAGAAATTCCCGCGCGTGGCGGGTCTTGAACTCGAAGTCGTGGTCGTCGATGCCGGGACGATACTTCACTTCTTTGAGCTGAATGATGTGCTGCTTCTTCTTGGCCGCCCGCGCCGCCTTGGCCTCTTCGAACTTGAACTTCCCGTAGTCCATGATCTTGACCACGGGGGGGCGCGCCGTCGGCGCCACTTCCACGAGGTCCAGTCCGCGTTCCTGCGCGGCGGCGAGCGCCTCTTCGATGGGCAGCACGCCCAGTTGCTCACCATCGCCCGTGATCACCCGCACCGGGCTGATGCGGATCATGCGATTGACGCGGACTCGCTTTTCGCGATCGTTCGTGGACAGTGGGGACGCCTCCAGGTCGAATAAATGAAAACGGGCACCCTCGTCGACCATGGGTGCCCGCGATTGCCAAACCCGATGGCGGCCAGAGGGCCTGTCATCGGCGGCGATACCGGGACCCGGGTGCGCTGCGGCCGGGGCCGGCAGGCGGAGGGTGGGGGAGTCTCCTCCCCGCTTCTACGAGCCCGCAAGGTAGTCGGGGGGATCGGACGAGTCAACGCGCCTGGGCTCCTCGACGCCTTCGCGGCTAGACGACGGCCGTGCTGACCACGTCGCGAAGCTCGATCCCCTTCCCCGCCGCAACCGGCACGCCCGAGGCGATCGCCGGATCGTGCTCGAAGATGAGACGCCAGCCCTCCGCGACGGCGTCCCGCAGCAGCGCACGCTTGCTCTCGAGGGTTCGGAGGGGCTCGAGGTCGTAGCCCATGATCCAGGGGAGCGGAAGGTGGGCCGCGGTCGGGATCAGATCCGCCATGAACGCCGCGGTGTCGCCGCCGCTCCGCACCAGCACGGCCTGGTGGTAAGGCACGTGGCCGGGCGTGAGCCGCACGGCGATGCCCGGGAGCACCTCCCCGTCGCCATCGAGCAGCTGCCAGCGATCGGCCGCGGCGACCGGCTCGAAGTTGGGAGGCAGGTAGCTCGCCCGCGTGCGCTCGTTCGCGTGCCGGGCGAACTCGAGCTCGCCCCGCTGCACGACGTAGGTCGCATTGGGGAAGGTCGGCCTGACGTGCCGCCGCGGATCGGCCTCGAGCTCGGGATCGAGCGTCGTGTTGCCGCCGGCGTGGTCGAAGTGCAGGTGCGTGTTGATCACCCAACGCACATCCCGGGGCAGGAAGCCGGCGGTGGCCAGCGCGTCCTCGAGCTGGGTGGCGCCCTCGAGCCCCCCGTTCTCGACACCGTAGATGTCGAGGAAGCGCCGGTCCTGCTTGTTGCCGAGCGCCGTGTCGACGAGGACCAGGCCATCCGGGTGCTCGATCAACAGGCAGCGCATGGCGAGCGGGATCCGATGCTGCGCGTCCGGCGGGACGCGCGTCTCCCAGAGCGGCCGAGGCACGACACCGAACATCGCACCCCCATCGAGCCGCTGACGGCCCCCCTCGAGCGTATGACAGCGCAACCGGCCCACCTGAAAGCTGTGCGAAAGGCTCACGACGGTCCCTCCTGCACGCTGTCGGCCCGCGGCTCCGTCGGGCTCGCCCGACGCGGGCGCCGGCCGCGGTTGGTGCGCCGGACCGCGATCGCGGTCAAGTCCTGCAGCGTGGCCGCGCCCTCCTCGCGCGCGAGCCGGAGCAGCCGGGAAAGCAGATCCGCGGTCACGAGCGCATCGCCCGCCGCGCGATGCCGGGCCGGATTGTCGAACCCGAAATGCTGGGTGAGGTTGTCGAGCCCGCACGAGCGGACTCCCCGGACCAGCCGCCGCGCCAGACGCACGGTGCAGAGCTGCGGACCGTCGAGCGCCAGATCCCGCGCGCGCCGCACCTCCGCGCTGACGAACCCCCAGTCGAACCGCGCATTGTGGGCCACGAAGACCCGGCCGGCCAGCGCGGCCACCACCTGGTCGGCGACGTCGGCGAAGACCGGCGCGTCCTTCACCATGGCGTTCGTGATGTTGGTGATGGCACACACGGCCGGCGGGATCGGGCGACCGGGATTGACCAGCGAGTCGAGCACGACCTCGCGGCGACCGCCGTGCACCACGACGACGGCGATCTCGGTGATCCGGTCGGAGCCGCCGGCCCGCATCCCGGTCGTTTCCACATCCACCACCGCGAAGGCGCATTCGTCGAGCAGCGGCGAGCCCTGGGCCTCGGGGACGAGCCCCCACCGGCCGTCGCTCAGCTGCCGCACCCGCGGGTCGGCCCCCAGGAGCGCCACCGCGATCCGCTCGCAGACCGACTCGGGCGCGCCGGGCAGCCCGAGGATCCGATGGCACAGCGTCACGGCCGGCCGCGGCCCCTCACGCAGCGTCGCGAGCACGCGGTCCAGCAGCGTGCTCTCCGGGTGCGCCGAGAGCCCGATCACAGGGCGGCCCGCCGGAGCGGCAGCGACATGCAGCGCGGGCCGCCGCCCCCGCGCGCGAGCTCGGTCCCCTCGATGGTGATCACGGTGCGGTGCTTGGCGTCGCTCCAGTCGTCGAACGCCAGGAAGTTGACGGCGGGCACCACCCGGAATCCCGCGGCCTGCAGCTCGCACAGGGTGGCGTCGTTCCGACGGTAGCTGATGATGGTCCCGGGGCGCACCGCGAGGAAGTTGCAGGCCGAGCTCCACTGCTCGCGCTCCTGGCTGGTGCGATGCTGGCCGCCCGCGAACACCGAATCCATCGGCAGGCTCACGTCCCGCAGCGCCTCGAAGAAGTTGGGGACCTCCCGGACGGTGGACTGGCCCTTCCGCCGGTGCAGCACGGGCAGCCGCTCGGGGCCGACGAAGAACGGCGGATAGATCACGCACAGCTCGCGGTCCACCTGCGTGAAGATCATGTCGAGATGGATCGCGGTGGGCGCCTTGGGCATGACGACGACGATGACGTCGGTGACCGCGCCCTGGGCGAAGACGGTGTCGCAGAGCTCGTCGAGCGCGGCGGGCGAGGTGCGCTCGCTGAAGCCGAGCACGAGCAGGTCGGGCCGCAGATAGTGCACGTCGCCGCCCTCGAGGGTGTAATTGCTCCGCCGCTCCTCCGAGCCGTCGTACAGGAGGCCCTCGTTGGCCAGCTCGGGATGAAAGGTGAACAGCGCCTTGATGAGCAGCTCCTCGGTCCAGCGCACGTCGTAGCGCATCGCGCCCACCACCGCACGGCGCCCGATGACCATGCCGATGTCACGTGGAAAGAACAGATTGGGCAGCGGCGGAAGGGCGAATCCCTCTTCGTTCAGGGCCTGGGCGAGCGGCCCGGTCTCCTCGCGGGTGCCCTCGATCAGCATCTCGACGATCTGCGCCGCCGGCAGGGTCCCCAGCCGCTGGCTCAGCTCGTCGGATTCGACGACGTCCATGGTCTTGGTGACGAGGAAGTCGCGCGCCTCGCGCTGGGCCAGGACATCCGCCAGCAGCTCGCGCACCTGGAGCACCGTCGCGAACCGGCGCAGCACCGAGACGAACTGCCGATGCTCCCGCTGGGCGATCTCGAGGTCGATGATGTCGTCGTAGAGGTAGTCTTCGCGGTTGCCCGGCGTCACGGCCTCGAGCTCGGGGCCCGGCGTGTGGACGAGCACGGTCTCGAGCTGCGCGATTTCGGAGGTGACGTCGACGGGCATAGACGAAGCTATCGGGGGCGAAGGTCGCCGGGCTAGTGCGCGGCGCTCTCCGACTGGAGTCTTCCTACGGCTTGGTGTACCCGGGGCCCCGGATCACCTGCCCCGGCAGCGCACCGGTCGCTTTGCCGTCGGCGACGACCGGGATGCCGTTCACCAGCACCCAGCGCATCCCCTCGGAGAGCTGATTGGGCGCGGCGAACGTCGCCCGGTCGCGGATCCGTTCCGGATCGAACACCACGACGTCCGCCCACATGCCGACCTTCAGCACGCCCCGGTCACCCAGCCGCATCCGCTGCGCGGGAAGCGAGGTGAACTTCCGGATGGCGTCCGGGAGGGTGAGGCGGCGCTCCTCGCGCACGTACTTTCGCAGGATCCGCGGGAACGTGCCGTACGCTCGCGGGTGCGGATGCTCCTTGCCGAGCAGACCGTCGGGGGCCGTGCCCTGCGAGTCGTTGTTGATCGACACCCACGGCTGCTTGAGGGCGAGCGCGATATCCGGCTCGGACATCCCGAACACCGCCACGTAGGTATACCCCGCGTCCTCCACGAGCAGATCGAACAGCGCGTCGATCGCGTCCGTCTTCCGCATCGCCGCCACTTCGGCGAGCGTCTTTCCCATGTACGGCGCGAGCGCCTCGTTCTGCACCACTCCGATCAGCACCGACGAGGGGCCGGGTATCTCCTGCCATTCGTTGTCCCACGATTCGTCGGGCGACAGCATCTCGCGACGGATCCGCCGGCGCGTCGCAGGGTCGCGGAGCCGCTCGACGAGCTTGGCCGTGCCGCCGTCGTGCGCCCACGGCGGGATGAAGGCCGACATCGAGTTGAACCAGGCGGGATACGCGTAGGTATCGGCCGCGATGTCGATGCCCGCGTGTCGCGCCGAATCGATCTTGGCGACGACGCGCGGCATCCGACCCCAGTTGCGCTTCCCGGCCACCTTGAGGTGCCAGATCTCGACCGGAATCTGGGCGTCGCGTCCAATGGTGATCGCCTCGTCGAGCGCGGCGTCGATCGCGGCCCCTTCCGACCGCAGGTGCGTCGCGTACACGCCGCCCAGCTTCGAGGCTTCGGCGGCGAGGGCCACCAGCTCGTCGGTGCTCGCGTAGGGAGCCGGCGGATACTGGAGCGACGTGGACAGCCCCACTGCGCCCTCGCGCATGGCGTCGCGCACCAGCGCCTTCATGCGCTCGAGCTCCTCGGCGCCAGGCGCGCGGTTGCTGTCGCCCAGCACCATGCGACGCACTTGCGTGGCGCCGACGTAGCTCGCGAGGTTGATGCCGATCCCCTGCTTCTCCAGCCGGTCGAAGTAGCCTCCGAGCGTCCGCCAGTCGGGCGTGACCTCGTAGTGCTCGTAGCCTGCGCGGTCGGCGGCGAGCATGGCGTCATTCACCGGACCCGCCGAGCTGCCCTCGCCCGTGACCTCGGTCGTGATCCCCTGGAAGATCTTCGACGGCAACGTGGGGTCGACCAGGATGCTCAGCTCCGACTGACCGAGCATGTCGATGAAGCCCGGTGCGACGACCAGGCCCGCGGCATCGACCGTTCGCCGAGCCGCGGCTCCCTCCAGCGTCCCGATTGCGGCGATCCGGCCGCCCCTGATGCCGACGTCGCCGGCGTACCACGGCGAGCCGGTGCCGTCGATCACGCGCCCGTGGCGGATGACGACGTCGAACAGGTCGTCCTGGGCGGCCAGGAGCGCGGGGGTGAGGGCGAGCAGGATGAAGACGGAGAGCGGTCGCATGGCACACCGAACGGGTTCAGCGATTGGCGAGCCCGTAGCTGAGCGTTTCGAGCTCCAACGCGAGATTGACGGTTTTCACCACCACGTCCTCGGGCACGACCAGCTGCACGGGGGCGAAGTTGAGGATCGCCTTGACGCCGAGCTGCACGAGGCGGTCGGTGACGGCTTGCGCGACGTCGGCCGGCGTCACCAGCACAGCCATGTCCATCGGCCGCCGTGCAAACTCGCTCTCGAGCGCCGCGATATCCTGGATGGTCAGACCGTTCCACTGGCGGCCGATCTTCGCGGGGTCGCTGTCGAAGATGGCGATGATGTCGAAGCCGCGCTGCCGGAAGCCGCGGTACTGTACGAGCGCGCTGCCGATCTTGCCCGCGCCGATCATGCCGACCTGGTACCGCTGCTTGAGGCCGAGGATCTCCCGGAGGCGGTTGGCCAGTTCCGGCACCGGGTAACCAAGGCCGCGCTTCCCGAAGGACCCGAAGAAGGACAGATCCTTTCGCACCTGCGCGGAGGTGGTGCTGCCGCGCGAGGCGAGCGCCCCGGAGCTCACCGTCTCGATGCCCTGCCCCTCGAACTCCTCGAGAAAGCGCAGGTACAACGACAGCCGACGGACGGTCGAATCCGCAACCTTACGCATGGCAGGTATTTTTGTGAAACATTTCACAAAGCTACCGCGCCGTCCAGCCCCCGTCAACGAGGACGCGCAGCAGGCGCGCGAACGCCGTGGGCGTCACTGTCTCCGGTCGCGCGTCGGGGGCGATCGCCGCCCGCGCCAGCGCTTCGATCGCTGGCGCGGGCTCCCAGCCGGTGAGCTCGCGCAGTCCGCGCGCGAGCTGTTTGCGTCGAAAGCCGAACAGCCCGACGACCAGCCGGCGGAAGCTCGCCTGTTCCGCCGCCGTCACGAGGGGCTCTGCCAGCGGGATCAGCCGCAGCACGGCCGAATCGACCTTCGGCCGCGGGTGGAACGCTCCGGCGGGGACCGTGAACAACCGCTCGGCGGAAGCCACCGACTGCACGCCGACGCTCAGCGCACCGAAGGTACGCTGCCCGGCCCGGGCGGTGACCCGGTCCGCCACCTCCTTCTGCACCAGAAAAACGATGCGCGCCGGCCGGGGCGGATCGAGCGCCTTGTCGATGAGCGGCGACGTGATGTTGTAGGGGATGTTTCCGGCGACGAGATACCGTTCCCCGGCAAGCGCGGGCCAGTCGGCCGCGAGCGCGTCGGCCTCGACGACCGTGGCGGTGGGAAAGCGGGCGCGGAGTGGAGCCACGAGATCCCGATCCTTCTCGATGGCGATCACGCGCCCGGCACGCTCCAGCAGCGCCGCGGTGAGGCCACCCGGCCCAGGGCCGATCTCGAGGACGGTGTCGTCGGGCCCGGCCTCGAGCGCGTCGGCGATGCGGCCGAGCAGCCGCGCGTCGGTGAGAAAGTGCTGGCCCAGCCGCCGCTTGGCGCGGGGCACGGTCAGATCCGGAGCACCAGAATCGTGCGGTCGTCGATCGGGACGGCGCCGAACCGGTCCGCCTCCGCCATCACGGCGTCGACGATCGTGTCCGGGGCCTCGGTACGATGCGCGCAGACCGCATCCAACAGGCGCTGCTCGCCGAACGGCTCGCCGGCCTCGTTCCGCGCGTCAGCCAGTCCGTCGGTCCAGAGGACGAGAAGATCGTGGTCGATCGACCACGGCACCTGACGGCGCTGAATGCTGCCCGCGGTGGCGAGGCCGAGCGGCGGCGCGGTGGCCTCCAGCCGCTCCGGCGCGCCGAAGCGCGGAACACGAAACGCGTAGGGATGGCCCGCACTGGCGTACGACAGCCGCCCGGTCAGCGGGTCGAGCACGCCGTAGAAGACACTGAAATACATCTCGGTGGAGGTGAGCTCGGTGGACAGGCTCTCGAGCAGCGCGCTGAGCGTCTCGTCGGGCGTGATCGACGCGGCGGCATGGATGCCGGCCGCGGACATCACGAGTGCCATGACGAGGGCGGCGGAAAAGCCGTGCGATGCGACGTCGCCGAGCATCACGCCGACCCGGCCGCGTCCCAGGCGCGAGAACGTGTAGAAGTCGCCGCCCACCGACTCGGCCGGGTAGCACCGCGCCGCCACTTCGGCGTCGCCCTGCAGCACCGCCGGCGACGGCAGCAGCTTGAGCTGGAGATCGTGGGCGAGCTCGAGCTCGTAGCGAAGCCGCTGCTGCAGACGGTCACGGTCCACCAGCCTCGAGTTCTCGACCGCGGCCCCGATCTGATTGGCGACGGCCGTCACGAGCTTGCGGTCGCTGAGCGTGAAGCGGTCGCCGCCCAGCCGATCGGTCAGGTTGATGACGCCGACACAGCGGAGCGGCGAGCCGGGGGACCCGTAGCAGATCGGTACGCTGAGAAACGCCTGGCCCCGGTACCCGCGCGGCTCGCCGCACTCGCCGTTCTCGGGGTCGGGCGCCGACGGATCGTAGGCCAGGACCCGCCGCTCACGGTAGACCCGCGCGGCGACCGAGCACTCGTCGTCGACGCGCACCGGATCGAGGCCGTCCAGCCCGAAGCCGCGCGCGGCCACGGTCCGGAGAACGCCCGCGGACTCGTCGAACACCATGATGGAGGCCCGCCGCGCGCCGACGACGGTGCTCACCTCGCGGGCGATCGTCTGCGTCGCCTCTTCGAGCTGGACCGTCTGGCCGAGGATTTCGCTGATGGCATAGAGCAGGTCGATCTCCTCGTACCGGCTGGTCAGCTCCTCCGCCAGGAATGCGCGCTGTCGCTCCACGTCGAGCAGGGCGGCGATGATCGGCATCACGCGCGACGCCGCGGTGGTGAGCTCGCGATCCGGCAGCCCGCCCACTTCCAGCCAGAATCCTTCGAGCTCGCCGATCGGCTCGAGCCACACCGTCCCGGCCGGGGTCGGCGTGAGACCGGTCTGGCGCGGCACAGCCGGCGCGGTGCCCGGATCGGACCCCGCGGCAGCCTTCAGCGCGCGCCCGTCGAAGCGCCACAGGCGCACGCGTCCGCCGACGAGTGCCCCGAGGCCGTCGAGCACGAGATCGAGCCGCCCTACGGACGGCGCAGTATCATGCAGATGGAGTTTCCCTGCTCGTTGAACTGGACCGCGTCCACGAGCTTCCGGATGAGGTAGAGGCCCCGCCCGTTGGCCTCGTCGAGCTGCTCGGGGCGGACCGGCTCGGGGACCGCCGAGGGATTGAAGCCGGGACCCTCGTCGGTGACCTCGAGCCGAATGGCGTCGGGCCGGAGCTCGGCCCGGACGTGCACCCACTTGCCGCGGTCTTCCTGGTTGCCGCGCATGATGGCGTTGCTGAGCGCTTCGGAAAGCACGACCTGCAGCCGGAATCGCGTCCGGGTGGCCGGGTCGTGGCCGGCCAGACAGTGGCGGGTGACCAGCTCGACCGCCTCTTCGATGCACTCCACGTCGCTCGGCAGCCGGAGGGTGACGAGCACACCCGGGCCGCCGGCCTCCGGAGCCGGCGAGCGGCGGACACAGAGGCGAAGCGGTGACGGCATGACGGCGGGCGGTCCGCTAAAAGCTCGCGAGTGCCTGCTGGGGCGTCTCGGCGATGGCGAACAGGGTGTCGAGTTTGGTCAGCTCGAAGAGTGACCGGAGATCCTCGTTGAGCCCCGAGAGGCGGAGCTCCCCGCCCGCTTCGCGCACCTTCTTGGAAATGGAGACCAGCGCGCCGAGTCCCGACGAGTCGATGTAGCCGGTGCGCGAGAAGTCGATGAGGATCCGGCGCTCGCCCGCGTCGAGCGCCCGCTGGACGAGCTCCTTGAGCTCCTGCCGGTTGCCCACGATCAGCTGGCCTTCGACCTGGACCACCGCCACCCCGCTCGCGTCCCTCGCCTGATGAAAACCCATCCGCGCACTCTCCCCTGGTCGGCCTGAGCGAATTCCACTCCTACGCAGACTGCAGGACCGCCATCGCGGCCACCTCGACAATATCATCGGCCGTCGCTCCGCGCGACAGGTCGGCCATGGGCCGCGTGAGCCCCTGGAGCATCGGCCCGATCGCCACCGCTCCGCCCAGCCGCTGCACCAACTTGTACGCGATGTTCCCCGCGTCGAGGTCCGGGAACACGAGCACGTTGGCTCGGCCGGCCACCGGGGAGCCCGGGGCCTTCCGCTCCGAGACATCCGGCGCGAGCGCGGCGTCGCCCTGCAGCTCGCCGTCGGACAGAATGTTGGGCGCCAGCGCGGCAAAGCGCGCCGCCGCCTCGCGCACGCGCGCCACCCGCGACCCGTCCGCGCTGCCCTTGGTGCTGTAGGACAGAAAAGCGACTCGCGGCACATCGCCGACCAGCCGGGCGCGGTCCCGCGCCGCGGCGAGCGCGATCTGCGCGAGCTGTTCCGGCGTAGGCTCGGGGACGACCGCGCAGTCCGTGAACGTGAGCACGGTCTCGTTTGGCAGCACCATGTAGAATGCGGAGCTCACCAGGTCGACGCCCGGCGCGGTGCCGATGGCCCAGAGCGCCGCGCGGATCGTGTCGCGCGTCGGCACCACCGCGCCGGCGATCGCGACGTCGGCCTCGCCCAGCGCGACCAATGCCGCGCCGAAGTTCACCGGCACGGCCGCGATGTCGAGCGCGTGGACGCCATCGACCACACGGTCCGGGCGCCGGTCCCGGAGGAACTGGGCGATGCGCGTCAGCCGCGGATCGTCCACCGGTCGGCCGGCCTCGCCGCCAAGCAGGATGGGCACGGCGATCCCTTCGCGCCGAAGTCGATCGGCCGCCGCGCGCACCCGGGGGTCTTCGCCTTCGCAGAGCACGACCCGCTTTCCGAGCGCGGCCGCGCGCTGGAGCAGCGCCTGCCGAAAGCTCATGCCCGATACCGCGCGGCCAGTGCCGCGGCCACGGCCGGATGCACGAGCCCCGACACGTCGCCACCGAAGCGCGCGACCTCACGGACGAGACTGGAGCTCAAGTACGTCAGATCGAGCGCCGGCACGAGGAAGACCGTCTCGAGCGTCGGGTGCAGGCGTCGGTTCATGAGCGCCATCTGGAATTCGTACTCGAAATCGCTCACGGCGCGAAGCCCGCGCACCACCATCGAGGCCCCGGTCGCGCGCGCGAACTCGGCGAGCAGCCCGTCGAAGGACTCGAACGTCACCCGCGGCTCGTCCCCTACGGTGGCGCGGAGCATCTCGAGCCGTTCCGCCACGGGGAACAACGGCTGTTTGGACGAATTCCGCGCCACGGCCACGATCACCCGGTCGGCCAGCGCCAGGCTGCGACGGATCAGATCCTCGTGCCCCTTCGTCGGCGGATCGAACGATCCCGGGTAGATCGCGATGCGTGTCATGGGGCGTGGCAGAAGGTGAGGGCGGTGTCGCCGTAGCGCCGGGTGCGGTCGCCCTCCAGCCGCTCCTCGGCGCGATGCTCGACCGAAAGAATGCGCGCGAACGGGGTCCGGCGGAAGAGCGCCACGAGATGGGCCGCGTCGTCGCGGTTGTACGGCGGATCGGCGAGCGCGAGGTCGAAGGCACCCCGCTCGAGCCGCTCGACGAAGCGAAGGGCGTCACCGCGGTGGATGGTGACCCGGTCCGCCACGCCGAGCGCCTCGACGTTGGCCTCGAGAGCTCGCAAGGACGGCGGATTGAGCTCCACGAAGTCCGCCGACTCGGCGCCTCGCGAGAGCGCCTCCAGGCCGAGCGCGCCGCTCCCCGCATATAGATCGAGCACCCGCGCTCCGGGCACCGTGTCGGCGAGAATGCTCATCCACGCTTCACGCACGCGGTCGGCGGTGGGCCGCACCCGAGCGTCCTTGGGGATGCTCAACCGCCGACCCCCGAACTCGCCCGCGACGATGCGCATGGAGCCGGCGTCACCCCGGTCGAAGCGAGGCGGACACGGCGCGGCGGCCGCCCCCTTCGCTCCGCCCGGCGCGGCTGGCCGTCCGCCTCACGACGGTGAGTGTGGCGACAGAGCACATAGCCTCGCCTGCAGCGTCGAATGCCCGTTCCACTCGTTCGACTCGAGGCGGAAGGCCGCATCCACCCGCTCCTCGCCCAGCCACGGCACGCGGTCCGCCCAGTGGAACCCGATGGCCGACAGCCTGGTGACGCCGTCGTCGAGCGTGCCCTTGAGGTGACCGTTGCCGACGCGGGAGCGCCCGACGAAGCGCACACCCCGCGTGCCGAAGACGGGACTCGGGTTTCCCGCTCCGCACGGCTCGAGGTGGCGCGACATCCGCTCGAGGTCGCGATCGGCCTGGGCGAGCGTGATCTCGAGATCGACCCGCTGTTCGGGGCCGAGGTCGTCCGCGCCCAGCGTCTCGCGCGCGATCTCGCAGAACCGCTCGCGGAACTCCTCGAGCCGATCGCGACGGATGGTGAGACCCGCGGCCATGTGATGGCCGCCGTACCGCTCGAGCAGATCGCCGCAGGCGGTGAGCGCCGAATGCAGGTCGAAGCGCGAGATGCTCCGCCCCGAGCCCTTGCCGATCTCTCCATCGAAGGCGATCAGGAACGAGGGGCGGCCATACCGCTCGACCACGCGCGAGGCCACGATCCCGACCACGCCCGGGTGCCAGCCCTCGCCGGCGAGAACGAACGCGGGGCTGCGCTCGGGATCGCCGGCCTGCTCGACCTGCGCGAGGGCATCCTCCAGCATGAGGTGGTCGAGGGACTGCCGCTCGACGTTGAGCCCTTCGAGCCGCCGCGCGAGCTCGGTCGCTTCCGCCGCGTCATCGGTGAGCAGAAGCCGCAGTCCGTCGGCCGCGTCGCCGATCCGGCCGGCCGCATTGAGACGGGGGCCGAGGATGTAGCCCATGTGCCCCGCCCGAACGTCGCGCCCGCCGAGCCCGGCCGCCTCGACCAGCGCACGCAGCCCCGGCCACCGGCTCTCGCTGAACAGCCGAAGCCCGTGACGGACGAGGCTGCGGTTCTCGCCGACCAGGGGAACGACGTCGGCCACCGTGGCCAGCGCGACGAGATCGAGCAGGTGATACGGCAGATTGGCGGGCAGGCCGAGGGCAGGCACGAGCGCCTGCACCAGCTTGAAGGCGATCCCGGTGCCGCAGAGCACCCGCGCGCCGGAGCTGTCGTCCGCCCGTTGCGGATCGACCACGGCGAGCGCCGGCGGCAGCTCCGGCCCGGGCAGGTGATGGTCCGTCACCACGACGCCGATGCCCGAGGTCCGCGCCTCGCGCACCGTCTCGACCGCGGTGATGCCGCAGTCGCAGGTGATCACGAGCGAGGCGCCGAGCCGCCGGGCGACGGCCAGCCCGGCCGGACCGAAATCGTAGCCGTCCCGCAGCCGGTGCGGCACGAACCCCACCACGTGGGCGCCGGCCGCGCGAAGCGCGCGGGTCAGGAGTGCCGTGGCGCACTGGCCGTCGACGTCGTAATCCCCGTGGACGACGATGGTCCCGCCGGCGCGCACGACCGCGACGATGGCCTCGACCGCCCCGGCCATGCCGGCCAACGCCCAGGGGTCGGAGAGCTCGGTGAGGGATGGTCTGAGAAAGCTTCGCACGGCGGCGTCGGTGGTCTGGCCTCGCTGCAGGAGCAGCGCGGCCAGCGGCACGGGGAGGCCGAGCGACGAGGCGAGCGCGTGCACCGCGCCCGGCTCAGGACGCGGCGCCACGATCCACCGGAGCACGGGGGCCGGGAAAACGCTCACCACCGGAGTGTACCGTCGCGCCGCCGGTTCACGCCGACCCCGCGCCGTCGGCGGGGTACAGGATCGCGCCGCATCCCTCGCAACCGTCGACGATCGCCCCGCTCCGGATCTGACTGCGGCGGTTGAGCGGAATCGACGTGTGGCAGGCGCCGCACGTCCCGCCCACCAGCGGCACCACGACGTTCCGCGCCCGGGAGCGCCGGAGACGGTCGTACCGGATTCGCAGCGGCTTGTCCAGCTGGTCCGCGCTCGCCTCGCGCGCCCGGACCGCCGCCGCCCGCTCTTCCTCGAGACCCCGGCGCCGCTCATCGAGCTGCGCCCGCTCCGGCGCCTGCTCCAGCTCGACGGCCGCCACCTTGCTCTCCTCCTCGCCGACCTTTCGCTCGAGCGCGGTGACCGCTTCGGCGCTCCGGACCCACTCGGTCTCCTCCTTCGCCATGACCGAGCGCGCGAGGTCGAGCTCGGCCATCAGCGTGGACGCCTCCTTGGGATTGCGCACCGTCTCCAGCCGCTGGACCCGACGCTCCTGCAACACGCGGAAGCTGTCGACCTTCGCCTCCAGCTCGTCGCGCCGCCGCGCGCCCTCGGCGGCGGCGCGGCGGGCGGCGTCCAGCCCGTCGCGCAGACGACGCGCGCCGACGTCGAGCGCGGCGTACTCCGCCTGCAACGCTTCGAGCCGCCGATCGACCTCGTCGACCGCCGTGTCCTTCCCCTGCAGATCGAGGAGCTTCACCAGGTCAGCGTGCATCAGGTTCGACACCTCTGTGTTGGCGTTTGACGAGCTCCTCGGGCATGCGGGCGGCGATTTCCGCCTTCAAGGACTTCCGCCGCTGGATGAGGCTGTCGTATTCGTCGGCCGGGATCTGCTGGCGCATGCGTCGCACGAGCGCGTTCCACTCGCGCCGAAGCGCGCGCACCTGCAGCGTCGCGAACGCGCCGTCGTAGGTACGGTCGAGGTCGGGCCGGCCGTACTTGGCCTCGGTGCTGGTGAGCCAGGCGTACGCCCGTTGCGCCACCGGGGACAGCGCTTCCAAGAATAGGGCGGAGCCGGCGGTTTCGGGACTGCGCCGGAGCGCGTCATACACCTCTCGCAGCGGCGCGGTTTCGAACCATTCGGGGGGCACCTGCGAGGCCGCGCGCTCGAGCCAGGCACGGTCCTGGAGAACGACTCGCAACAGGTCGCGCTCGGCGGGATCGACCTTCCTGCGCGGCACGGCGCGCCCGCGTCGCTCCTCTTCGTCACCGGCGGTGGCGCCGGTCTCCGATGCATGGCCCCGACTGCCGCGGTCGCGGTCGTCCGCACCGGCAGGGCCACCCGGACCCGGCCGTGCCGTGACCTGCTGCAGCAGCACCTCCCGGCTCACCCCGGTGCGCGTGGACACCTCTTTGAGGTAGAGATCCCGGGTGATCGGGTCCGCCGCGGCACGAATCGTCGGCAGCAGGCGGTCGAGGGCGTCGCGCTGATGATCCACCCCTTCGAACCAGCCCTTCTGTTCGAGCAGTTGGACCTTGCGCTCGAGCAGGTCGATCGCATCCGCGAGAATGGGCTCGAGGGCGTCCGCGCCGCCGCGTCGGACGAGGGTGTCGGGATCCTCGCCCATCGGCATCGTGGCGACGCGCACGCGCACATTGTGACGAAGCAGCTCGTCGCCGGCGCGAAAGGTGGCGCGGAGCCCGGCCTGGTCGCTGTCGTACAGGAGAATGGCGACGGGCGCGAAGCGACGGAGCAGCGTGGCCTGGTCGGCGGTGAGCGCGGTGCCGAGCGGCGCCACGACGTGCTCGACGCCGGCCCACATCAGGCGGAGCACATCGAAGTACCCCTCGACCAGGATGACCGCTTCCTCTTTCCGGATGGCACTCTTGGCCTGGTGCAGGTTGTAGAGCTGCCGGCCCTTGTGGAAGATCGCGTTCTCGGGCGAGTTGAGGTACTTCGGCTCCCCCGGTCCGAGCAGCCGCCCGCCGAAGCCCGCCACCCGTCCCCGGAGATCGTGAATGGGAAAGAGCAGCCGCGAGCGGAAGCGCGGATGGATCGTGCCGTCGTCCCGCACCGCGGCGAGTCCCGCCTCGACGAGCACCTTCTGATCGATGCCCAGCTCGGCCATCGCGGCCAGAAACGTTTTGCCGGGAGGCGCGAAACCCAGTCCGTGGACCGCGGCCGTATCGAGCGGCACCTCACGGGTCTCGAGGTAGTCGCGAGCGCCCTTGGCGTCGGGCGACTCGAGCAGCTGCCGTGTAAACCAATCCTGCGCCACCGCCGCCGCTCCGAACAACGGCTCGAGCGGGTCGGGACCGGCCCGCGCCGCACGCTCGGGAATGACGATGCCGACGCGTCGCGCCACCTCCCGCACCGCGGTCGGATAATCCATGCCCAGCCGCTTCATCAGCCAGGAGAACACATCGCCACTCTCGTGGCAGACGAAGCAGTAGTAGCGGCCCTTCTTGGGGATGACGGCGAAGTTGCGGTGCGTGCCGCCGTGGAACGGGCAGGGTCCGCGATAGTCGGAGCCCGTGCGCTTGAGCTCGACCGACTCCCCGATGAGGCCGACCAGGTCGGCGCTGTCCCGCACCTGCTCGACGATCTCGTCCGGAATCATGCTCACGCGGAGAACTCGACGATCGTCACTCCGGTGCCGCCCAGGTTCCTCGGCGCGAATCCGAACCGCGTCACGCGCCGATCGTCCGAGACGACCCGGCGCACGCGCTCCCGCACCACGCCGGTTCCCATGCCGTGAATGATGCGCAGGTAGGGTTGCTCCGCCAACACGGCGGCGTCCACCGCGGCGATCGTCGCCACCTCGGCCTCGTCGCCCGTCATGCCGCGCAGGTCGATCTCCAGCGAGGACTCCGTTGCCGGAGGAGGTTCGCTCGACGCCGGAGCCGGTGCGGTCCGACCTCCCGCGGTGCGGGTCGCCTGATCCGCTTCGACCACCATCTTCATGGCCCCCATGGCCACGACCAGCTTGCCGTCCGCCCGCACCTCGAGGATCTGCCCCGCTCCGCCGCCGGCGAGACGGACCCGATCTCCCACACGGAGCTCACCGTCGGAGTCGGCCGGGGTCCCCTTGTCGATCGTCTCGGTTTTGCCCAGCTCCTCGCCCTGCTCACGGATGCCTTCCTCGACCAGCCGTCGCGCCTCGCGCGCGGCGTCGTCCGCCGCGCTCCGCGCGGCGCCGAGCGCCTGCTCGACACGTCCGCGCGCCTCCAGCAGAAATTCGCGCGCCTGACGGCGGGCCGCGCGTTCGGCGTCCTTCTCGCGCCGCCGGAGCTCGGCCTCGCGTGCCGACTGTGCCTCCTGCTGCTGCCCCAGTCGCGCACCGAGGGCGTCGAGCTCGACGGCGCGCTCGGCGAGCTCCGCCTGGGCGGTGGCCAGCTCGCGCTGGCGCTCCTCGACGGCGGCCAGCAGCGCATCCAGACTTCGTTCGGCGTCGGGCACTCGCGCTTCGGCGTCGGCGAGAATCTCGGGCGCGACACCGAGGCGGCGCGCGATGGCCAAGCCGTAGGACCGACCCGGCACGCCCTTGAGGAACCGGTAGGTGGGCGTGAGCGTCGCGGCATCGAACTGCAGCGACGCGTTCACCACGCCCGCCGTGTGACTGGCGACGTCCTTCAGCGAGCCGAGGTGCGTCGTGGCGAGCGTGAGCGTCGCGCGCCGTGTCAGCGACACCAGGGTCGCCGCGGCGAGCGCGGCGCCCTCGGCCGGGTCGGTGCCGCTCCCTACTTCGTCGAGCAGGACCAGCGTGGCGTCATCGGCCTCGCTCAGGATCCGGCGCAGCATGCGCACGTGGGCACTGAACGTCGACAGACTCGCCGCGATGCTCTGCCGATCGCCGATATCCGCGAAGTAGCGCCGGAACACCGGCAGCCGACTGCCCGGCCCGACGGGCGGCACGATCCCGCTTTGCGCGAGCGCGGCGGCCAGGCCGACGGCTTTGAGCAGCACGGTCTTGCCGCCGGTGTTGGGGCCGCTGATGAGCAGGGTGCGCTCGGTCGACGACAGCTCGAGATCGAACGGCACCACGGGCTCCGCGCCGGCGAGCAGCAGAGGATGCCGCCCGTTGACCACCACCAGCGAGGCCGGTGCCGGCGCGACGTCGGGCACCTCACCCTCGACGCTGACCGCGTACCGCGCCCGAGCCACCAGATCGTCCACCGCGACGCACATCTCGACCAGATCGCGGAGCGTCGGGAGCTCGGGCCGCAGCAGGTCGGTGAGCTCGCGCAGGACACGGAGCGCTTCGCGCTCCTCCTCGACCTCCGCCTCCCGGAGCGCGTTGCCGAGCTCGATGGCCTCGGCCGGCTCGATGAAGAGCGTACCCGCGCTGCCGCTCTCATCGTGCACGATGCCGCCCGGACGGCTACGCGAGTCACGCCGCACCGGAATGACGTATCGCCCGCCGCGCACGGTGACGGACGCATCGGCCGGCGCGGTGTTCGCGTCGAGGCCCCGGAGCAGCGACTCGAGCTTTCGGAGCAGCCGGTGTCTGGCGGCGTGCACCTCGCGCCGAGCGGCCGCCAGGCGCGGGCTCGCGGTGTCGAGGAGCGTTCCCTCGGGGTCGACCGACTGTTCGAGCCGGCGCTCGAGCGTCTTCTCCGGCAGCGGGCGTGCCAGCGCGCCGGCAAGCGGCGCGGTGTCGGCCACCCGCCGGAGGTCCGCCTGGATCAGCCGCGCGGCCACCAGCACGCGGTGCAGCGCGGCGAGCCCCGTTCCCTCCAGCACGCTGCCTTCGATCCGGAGACGTCCCAACGTGCGGCCGACGTCAGGAATCGGCTCCACCAGCAGCGCATCACCACGGCGGAAGAGCGCCGAGGCCTCGCCCACGCGCGCCAGCTCGCCGGCGATCCACGCCACGTCGTCGGTCGGGCGCCGCGCCCGAACGCGCGCCGCGCCAAGCGGACCGACCGTCCACGCGGCCACCAGCTCGACGACGTCGGCGAACTCAATGATCTCCAGCGCGTCCGCCCACTGGTCCGGGGGCAAAACCGACGGGGTGCCGCCCTCCATGTGGGCCGGCACCCCGGGGACCATGACCTCCGACGACAGCGACATCAGCCTGCCTGAAGCTCCTCGCGCACGATCTGGTTGACCATCTTGCCGTCGGCACGTCCCTTGAACTGCGGAAGCACCTGGCCCATCACTCTTCCGATGTCCCGGGTCCCGCCGCTGATGGCGGCTCTCACAGCGGTCCGGACTTCCTCGGGATCCACCGCCGGCGGCAGAAACTCTTCGAGCACCTTGATCTGCGCCCGCTCGACCTCCGCCAGCTCGGGACGATTGGCGGTGGTGTACTGCTCCACCGACTCGCGCCGGGTCTTGATGCCCTTCCGCAACACCTCGGCCACTTCTTCGTCGGTCGCGGGGCGCCGCAGCTCGATCTCACGGTTCTTGAGGTTCGCCAGGATCGTTCCCAGGACCAGCGTCCGATCCTTGTGCTGGGCCTTGCGGGCCGAGTTCATCGCGGCCCTGAGCGCCTCACCTACACCGCCGCTAAACTCGGGGGACACGGGGGCCTCGACGGGTCTTCCGGACCGCGGCGCTCACCTTGCGCTTCCGCCGCTCGCTCGCCTTCTCGAAGTGGCGGTGCTTGCGAAGATCCGAGAGGATCCCGGCCTTCTCGCACTTCTTCTTGAACCGCTTGAGCGCCCGCTCGAAGTTCTCGTCATCGTGGATGATGACTTCTGGCATTCCTGTGATCACCCCTCTCACCGCCGAAGGCGTAAAATGTAATGAGAGGCGAATTTAGCCAGCGAAGTCGGCACGATCAAGCACCGGTGTTCGGCGGGGGCCGTGGTCCGACCGCTCATCCCGGCGGCCAGGTCAGCTTCCGGCCGCCCAGCACGTGCAGGTGCAGGTGATCGACGCTTTGCCCGGCATCCGGGCCGGTGTTGGTGACGATACGGTAGCCCCCGCTGTCGAGACCCAGTTCCGTGGCCACCTCGGCGCAGAAGGCCAGGAGTCTTCCGAGCAAGGCCTCGCCGTCCGCGCCGGCCGCGCCACGGACTGCCGGTACGTGACGTGCGGGGATGACCAGCACGTGCACCGGGGCTTTGCCGTCGATGTCATGAAAGGCCAGGACGTCCGCAGCGCTCCGGACGATCTTGGCCGGGATCTCGCCCGCTACGATCCTGCAGAACAGACAGTCAGCCATGGGCTCCTCGAAGTCGTGCCGCGCCGACGACGGCGGCCGCGGCCAGCGCGGCGGTCTCGAAGCGCAGGGTCAGCGCGCCGAGCGCGGTGGGCCGAAAGCCTCCGTCGAGCAACGCCAGCCGCTCGTGCTCGCTCCATCCGCCTTCGGGTCCGACCACGATCGTGACGGCCCCGCCGTCGAGGGTTGCGGGCGCCGCCGTGCCCGCCGCATCGGCGAGCCATCCCAGCCCGCGGGGACCCTGTCGCGCGTACTCAAGGACCAGCTGCGGGTCGAGGATATCGGGCACCCAGGCCGCGCCGCACTGCTTCACGGCCTCGAGCGCGTGCGTGCGAAGCTTGGGCATCTGACCCCGGCGAAGCCGCGACGCGACCCCCACGGTACGCTCGGTCTCGAGGGGCACGATTGTGGTCACGCCGAGCTCGACGGCCTTTTCCACCATCCAGTCGAATCGCTCTCGATCGCCCGCCCCGACCGCCAGCGTCAGCTCGGCCGGCCGGTCCCGGCGCTCGGCCGTTTCGATCTCGACGAGCCACGACCGGCCTGAAGCCAACAGTCGTCCCATCCCCACGAGGCCGGCGCCGTCCCGAATCGCCACCAGCTCTCCATCTGCCGCGCGGCGTACGCGCAGATGATGCTCCTCCCGCTCGTCCACCTGCTCGCGCCGGCCCGCCGTCACGCCGCGCGGAACCAGCAGCGTGATCATGCCCGCGCCGCGGCCACCGCCCACCATCCCGAGTCCACGGTCTCGTCCCGGGCCGCGAGACCCGCCGCGGCGAGGACCGGCCGGAAGAGCATGGCCTCGCCCTCCTCCATTCCAGAGAAGATGGCGAGCCCCCCGGCCCGGAGCGCCGACACGATGGCCGGCAGCAGCGATGTGTTCACCGTGCGTAGGATATTCGAGAGCACGAGATCGGCGGGACCGAGGAGCGGCGCCAGGTCGCCGGCATCCCCGTCGATGAACGCGACAGAGTTACCGACTCCGTTCCGGCGGGCGTTGCGCCAGGCCACCGGGTTGGCGTCGGCGTCGTTCTCGATGCCGACGGCAGCGGCCGCGCCGAGCTTTGCCGCGGCGATGGCGAGGATGCCGCTCCCGCTGCCGAGGTCGAGCACCCGGTCACCACGGGTCAGATGGCGCTCGAGCAATGCGAGGGCGGCCCGGGTCGAGCCGTGCTCGCCGCTGCCGAAGGCGGTTTCCGGATCGAGCACGACGAGGGGGCCGGGCGCATCGCTGGTCGTCGCGACCCACGACGGAACTACGGTGAGACGGCCAAAGCGTCGCGGGCCCAAGCCGTCCCGCCAGCGCGTCGTCCAGTCCACGACGTCCAGCGGGCGGCGCGATGACTCGATGGGTGCCCGCTCTTCCTCAACGAGCGCCGCCATGAGCGCATCCGCGGCCTGCTCATCCTGGGCGAACGTCACGAGCGTCCCATCCTCCCGCTCTTCGACGGCCTGACCCGTGCGCGACACGAGCCACGCCCCCACCCACTCACGACGCTCCGGCCGTGGCCGGACGTCGATCGCCCACCAGGTCATGCGCCGAGCGCCTCCTTGAGTTTGGACCAGAACCCGGGCGAGCGCTTCGGCGGCTCACCTTCGAGCTTGGCCAGCTCGCGCAGCAGTCGCTCCTGCTCGCTGCTGAGCCGCTCGGGGGTCCAGACATGGACCCGCACGATCAGATCGCCCTTGGCGTTCTGACCCAGCACGGGCAGACCACGGCCGCGGAGCCTGATGATCGTTTCGGGCTGCGTGCCCGCCGTGACCTTGATGGTCTCGTCGCCGTACGGTGTGGGCACGGCGGTCTCGACGCCCAGGGCCACCTGCGAGAACGAAAGCGCCAGGTCGTACACGAGGTCGTCGCCCTGGCGCTCGAACCGGTCGTCGTCCCGGATATCGAGCATGACCAGGAGGTCGCCCGCCGGCCCGTTGCGTGGGCCCGACGCGCCCTGTCCTCGCAACGTGAGGTAGTTGCTGGACGATACGCCGGCCGGGATTTCGACCGTGACGGTCTTGTCGGCCCGCACACGCCCTTCACCCCGGCACACCTCGCACGCCTCGAGCACCACCACGCCCTCCCCGGCACAGGTCGGGCAAGGCGACACCGACACGAACTGCCCGAACATGCTGCGTGCCGCCCGGCGCACCTCGCCGCTGCCGTTGCAGGTCGAGCAGGTGGTCGGCTTGGTGCCCGGCTTGGCGCCCGTCCCTTCGCACACGGCGCAGCGGTCGGGCGCTTTGAACCGGACGGTCTTCTTGAGCCCCGTGGCCACCTCGGCGAGGGTGAGCTTCACCGTGACCCGGACATCCTGGCCGCGCCGTGTGTCGGCCCGCGCGCCCCCGCCGAAGAGCGACTCGAGCCCGCCCATCCCGCCGAAGTCGCGCATGAAGATGTTGAGCGCTTCGCTCAGGTCGACATGATGGAACCCATAGCCGCCACCCCCGCCCCCGACCCCCGCCTTTCCGTAGCGATCGTAGGCCGCGCGCTTCTGCGGATCCCGGAGGATCTCGTACGCCTCGGTGATTTCCTTGAATCTGGCTTCCGCCTCCGGCGCGGGGTTCCGGTCCGGGTGGTACTCCATGGCCAGCTTCCGGTAGGCCTTCTTGATGTCGGCATCGCCCGCATCACGGGCGACGCCGAGCAGGGCGTAGAAATCACTCACTCCAGGAGATCCTCCACCATTCGGCTGGTGTGCTCCACCAGCCCGATGATCTTGTCGTACGGCATGCGGGTCGGTCCCATCACGCCGATCACGCCTTTCAGGTCGCCCGCCTCGTACGAGGCCGTGACCAGCGTGAAGTCGGTCAGCCGGGCGTCGGGGTTCTCGGCGCCGATGGTGATCGACACCCCGGTCTGCCGGCGCGAGGCCAGCGCCTGCTTCAGCAGATCGCGACCCTCGGTCAGCCGGAGCAGGTCTCGCATCCGCATGTTGGACGCGAACTCCGGCTGCTCCGCGAGCATCTGCGCGCTGCCCAGCACGACGGCGTTCTGCTCGTCCGACAGGTCGAAAATCCCCTCGGCCTCGGCGAGGAAGATATTCAGCAGCTCACGCCCGCCGTCGTGGCCACCGGCATCCCGGAGCCGTTCCGGGAGCGTGGCCCGGATCTGCTGCAGGGTATGGCCTGCCAGCCGCTCGTTGAGAATGCGCGCCACATCGATGACCGCCTCCGTGCGGACGCGCCCGGGCACCTCCACGAAGATCGTCCGGACCAGCCCGCTTCGCAGATTGAACACGAGCAGCAGGCGCTCGGAGCTCACCGGCACGAGCTCGAGGCGCTCGAGCACCATCTCGTCCAGCGCCGGGGCCACGGCGACGCCGAGCTCCTGGGTGAGCACACCGAGCACCTGGGCGGCGCGGCGCAGCACCTCGTCGACGACGTTCCGCGATCCCAGCAGCTCCGCCCTGAGCGCGTCCCGCGCCGCATGGCTGGGCGGCGAGAGGCGCATGATCTCGTTGACGTACACTCGGTACGCGCGATCGGTGGGGATCCGGCCGGCCGACGTGTGCGGGTGGAACAGGTAGCCCTTGTCCTCGAGCTCGCTCATCGTGTTGCGGATGGTAGCCGGGGACACGCCCAACCCGAACCGGCGAGCGATGGTCTGGCTCCCGGCGGGCTCGGCGGTTTCGATGTAGGTCTGCACGACCGCCTCTAAAACCTTGAGCTCCCGTTCGCTCAGCTGGTCGGCTGTGGGCATAGGCGGGAAATCTATTCGGGTCGCCCGCTCCTCGCGCCGGGGATGCGGGGGACTACGATCACCTGAGGATTTCCGTATCAGGCGGCCTGATACGAGCCGCTGCCCCCGAGCTATGCCCGGCAGTGGCGGGGCGAGGTCATAGCCGCTCCCACCAGCGCGTCCAACCGCAGCCAGCCCTCGGCGGTGAGCCGGATGCGCCCATCGGTAGCCTCGGCCCAGGATGCGCTTCTCCATGCCTCCACCAGGCCGGGGTCGAGGCGCCCCACCGGCAGCCCTTCGGCTGTCCGAAGCCCGAGATAGATCTCCTCCAACTCCACCGCTTCCGCCGAGAGCTCCTCGGTCCCCGCGACCACGCTCTGGTCGCAGTTACTGGCGCGCTCGTAGGCCGCCCACTCGCGCAGGTTCCAGCGTCGCGTCAGGCCGAATCCGCTGTGGGCGGACGGCCCCAGCCCGATGAAGGGTGACCGGCGCCAGTACGCACTGTTGTGGCGAGCCCTGCGCTCCGGTCGCGCGGCGTTGGACACCTCGTAGTGCTCGAAGCCGTGACGTATGAGCGCGAGATCCGCGGCCAGAAACTCGGCCGCATACCGGTCCTCATCGACCGGCGTCACCTCGCCGCGCTCGGCCCAGCGGGCCAGTGGCGTGTGCTCCTCCACCGTCAGGCCGTATAGCGAGAGGTGGTCGGGTGCGAGGGTGAACGCCAGATCGAGATCACGCTCCCAGTCGCGACCAAGTCGCGCCGGCAGCCCGAAGATCAGATCGAGCGAGATGTTGGAGATCCCTGCCCCTCGGAGGACTTCGACCGCCGGAGCGACCTGTTCCGAGCGATGCGTCCGGTGCATCCAGGCGAGCACGGCGGGGTCGAACGACTGGACGCCCAATGAAACCCGATTCACGCCTGCCGAGTGCCACGCAGCGGCCGCCGAGGGCGTGACGTCATCGGGATTGGCCTCCAGTGTCACCTCGGCATCGGCCCGGAGCGGGCGCGCCCGGGCAATTCCCTCGATCAACTCGCCCACCGCGGCCGGCAGCAGGCGCGACGGCGTCCCTCCGCCGAAATACACGGTGTGCACCTCACCCGACTCGGCCCAAATCGGATGCCGCTGCCAGCCGTTCCATTCGCGCATCACAGCGCGAACGAACGCCCGCGATGGCACCTCGCGTCGCACCGCGATGGCGAAATCGCAGTAGCTGCATCGCCTGGCGCAGAAAGGGACGTGGAGGTACAGGTGCATACGGAAATATGCACCCGCCGCTCTCTCTCGAGGCACAATCGTATCACACGAGCGAGCGGCGCCCTCACAGCCTCCGGAAGCGGCGGCCGGGCTGTTGCTCGACCAGGCCCTGCAGCTCGAGACCGCACAGCAGCGCCAGCACGATCCCGACCGGCTTCCCCGACCTCGTGGCGATGCGGTCGAGCTCCAGAGTGCTCTCGCCAAGCAGCTCGGCGAGCCTGCGCTCGTCGACCGTGAGCGTCTCAGGCAGGGGCCTGAGGGCTGGGCCGGGCACTGCCGGCTCCTCCGGCACGAACCGGCACTCGGCGAAGTGCGTGAAGAGATCGGCCGGCTCCAGGTAGGGTGACGCGCCATCCCGCAAAAGTCGATTGCACCCGCTCGACACTGCGCTGGTGATCGGTCCAGGTACCGCCAGCACTTCTCGGCCTTGATCGAGCGCGGTGCCCGCCGTGATCAGTGCGCCCGAGCCGACTGCCGCCTCGACTACGAGGGTAGCACGCGCGAGTCCGCTGATGAGGCGGTTCCGCCGCGGGAAGCTGCCGGCATGCGGGCGCTCGCCTGGGGGAAACTCGGTGAGCAACAGTCCCCGCGCGGCCACGCGCTCGTACAGCGCGCGATTGGCCGAGGGATAGATGATGCCGATGCCGTTGCCCAGCACACCGATCGTGGCACCGCCCGCGTCGAGCGCAGCCGTGTGCGCCACCGCATCGAGCCCTCGCGCCATTCCGCTCACCACCACGATGCCGGCTCGTGCCGCCTGGGCGGACACCGTTCGCGTTACGACCTGGCCATAGGGGGTGTGGTCCCGGCTGCCCACGACCGCGAGTGCCGGGCGGTGCAGCAGACCTTCGTCACCCAACGCGAACAGCACGGGAGGCGGGTCGGGAATCGTGCGCAGCTCCGCGGGAAATTCGGCATCGTCCGGAATCAGGATTCTTGCCCCGACCCGCTCGGCGTCTGCGACCAGGCGGCGCCCGTCGTCGAGCGAGGTGGTCTTGATGGCAGTGGCGCAGGCACTCGAAAATCCCGGCAAGGTGCTTAAAAACGCGAACGGCGCCGAGTGGGCGCCGAGTGGGGAGTCGAATCGATCGAGGAGCGTCTGCAGGCGGGTGGGGCCCAGACCGGGCACCTGCACCAGTGCGAGGTAGGCGAGGCGTGCGTCGTCCATCCCGTGTCCTATTCGTCGTCCATGAACTCCCAGTAGCCCTGGGCTTCCGCTGACTGGTCCGCACTGGCGGCCGCATCGGCTTCGGCGATCTTGGCATCCTCGATAAATTTCCAGAGAAACTCTTTCAGCTCCTGCAGTCCGGTGCCCGCCGCGCTCGACACGGACAGCACGCCCGCCGCGTCCGGGGCATGCACAGCCGGGAGACCGCTTTCCGGGGGAAGCAGATCCCGCTTGGTGAGGAGCAGCACGTGCGGGGTGGCGGCAAGTGGCTGACTGTACCGGCGGACCTCGTCGCGCAGTTGATCGTAGGCAGCCTGCGGATCGGCGCTGTCGAGCGGCACCATGAACGCGAGCACCCGGGTGCGCTCGACATGCTGAAGGAACTTCAATCCAAGCCCCTTGCCCGCGTGCGCCCCTTCGATGATTCCCGGGATATCCGCCATCACGAACGTGCGATGCCCGGAGAGCGCCACCACGCCAAGATTCGGCTCGAGGGTGGTGAACGGATAGTCCGCGATCTTGGGCCGGGCCGCGGAGAGCACCGACAGCAAGGTGCTCTTGCCCGCGTTCGGCTCGCCGACGAGTCCGACATCGGCAATGAGCTTGAGCACAAGCTCGACCTGACGCTCCTCTCCCTCCTCCCCCGGCTCCCACTCGCGAGGCGCCTGGTGGGTGGAGGTGGCGAACCGCGCGTTGCCGCGGCCACCGCGCCCTCCGCGTGCGACGAGCAGCGTATCGCCCTCGCGCAGCACCTCGCCCAGGAGCGCACCGGACTCGGCATCGCGTATGACGGTGCCGGGCGGCACCGGGAGGTAGATGTCGTCGGTGGACGCTCCCGTCTTGGTGGCGCCCTTGCCGTGCTCGCCACGCTCCGCCTTCCACACGGTTCGGTAGCGATAATCCAGCAGCGTGGCGAGGTTGGCATCGGCGCGGACGTACACGCTGCCGCCATGGCCGCCGTCGCCGCCATCGGGCCCGCCCTTGGGCTTGAACTTGAACCGTGCGAACGAGCTGGCCCCGGACCCTCCCGTGCCGGCCGCCACCCGGACCACCGCGCGATCGATGAACATCAGTTCCCCGGCGACCAGCCTTCCCGCACCGTGCGCCACAGCTCCTTGACCTTCTTCCACTGGTCGAACGAGAGCAGCGGGTTCACGATGGAGAGCACTCCTTCGATCTGCCCGAACGACGCACCGGCATTCAGCGCGCCGCGGAGGTGGGAATGCAGCTGCTTCGGCGCCTCGAGCACCGCCGTTTGCGCCACCGTGCAGAGCTCCCGCCGCATCAGATCCAGGCCCGGGCGACCGAGCGTGCGCCCATACCCTTCGCTGATCATCCACGCGTCGATGGCGGGGTGGAGCAGCCGGACGCTTTCCCGGAGCTTCCGGTAGTTCTCCCCGTACACGGTGGCACAGACCTCCTCGCCCCGCCGGGTCCACTCGCCGACCTGGCCGTAGTCCTGCCCTTCGTCCGTCTGCGGGGCCGGAACGCCGCTGAACTTCCGCCAGACGCTGAAGGCGATGAGGGCGCGCGGATACCCGACCATGAGCACCGACTGAAGCAGCAGCTCCTCGACCCACTGGGCCGGCACCTGCGACGACCGGAGCGGCCCCACCCGCTCGCGCAGCTCGGGTTCGTAGCCTTGCGCGATGGCCGCGGCGAAGCGTACGAGATCGCGCGACTGCGGATCGAGGCTGTCTTGTTTCGCCATCCAACGTACCTCGGAGGAAGGAAGCTCCGGCACCGGATTGCCGCCGGCCTCAGCCACGAAAGCGCAGAGGCCGTCGCCGTGCACATGGGGTATGCATGGGCGGAAGATAGTGGTCGACGCGCAGCGCGTCATCCTGATACTTTACGGGCCGATGCCCTCACTCCTTCGCGCCTGTGCAGCCGCCGTCGTCTTCGCCGGCGGGCTCGCTCCGCCGTGCGTCCTCGCGCAGGCGTCGCCCTACCTTCCGCTCGACGATTCGCGCCTGCCGCTGCTCGAGCATCTCATCGCTCGTGGCGATCTCGAGGATCCCTCACCGATGGTTCGCCCCTTTCGGCGCGCCGATGCGTTGCGCGTGCTGGCCTCGGCGGACACTTCCGCGCCGCTGGTCCGCGCGCTGCGCGCGTCGTTCGAGGAGCTGCCTGGCGACCGGACCTGGCGCGTGGCGGCCCGCGCCGGGGGCCAGGCCTACAGCCACATCAGACGCGACGTGCTGCACCCGCTCGGCCCCGACGGCGCGCGGCCGTACGCCGAATTGACCGGCGAGGCGGTGATCGGTCCGTTCGCGCTGGTGAGCCGTCCTGCCGCCGAGCCGCGCATCGTGGACGACCCCGAGTGGCCGGGGCGCAAGGATCTCGAGCTGGCCTGGCGTTTCCCGGAAGCCTACCTCAGCGCGCAGTTCAAGTACGGGAACGTGTTCTACGGACAGATGGAAAGGAACTGGGGCCCCGTGGGGGTGGCCGGACTCGGTGTCAGCGACTATGCGTATCCCCAGGTCGAGGCGGGGTTTCTTATCGGAGTGCCGAGCCTCCAGGTAGAGGCGCTGGCGCGCACCCTCGCGGACGGGCGGGATACACTGGGGCGCGCCATGCACCGGTACTTCTTCGCCCACCGGGCCAGCGCCCGCATCGGCGACCGCTGGCGGATCGGGGTGTGGGAGACCACCGTGCTCGCCGGAATCGACCGCGAGTTCGACGGCCGGTACCGCAATCCGCTGAGCCTGTTGCTGCTGGCCAACCAGTACGGTCTCGGCGCGGACGGAAACGTCCTCTTCGGCGCGGACGCCACCTGGCGGATTCGGGGGCGAACCACTGTCCAGGCGCAAGTTGGACTGGACGACCTCCAGTACGAGAACATCGACGGCGCCACGCGCTATCCCAATCGTTGGGCGTTTACCGTCTCCGCGTTCGGTCCCCTGGGGCGAGCCCTCGGCTGGCGCGCGTACTACACGCAGGCGTCGAGCCTGGCCTTCCGGACGCAGGATCCATTCGAGAGCTTTACCGACGGCGGCGTGGGCCTCGGTCGCAATTTCGACGACATGGATCAGCTCACCGTCACGGTCAGTGTCCCGCGCGGCACGCGCTGGCTCTTCGCCCCCGAGCTCACGCTGCTGAGGCAGGGCGAAGGCGACATCACCGACCCCTTCCCCGACAGTGGCGCCGCGGCGGGAAAAGTGCCGCAGCTCTTCATCGGCGTCGTCGAGCGGACCTGGCGCGCGGCACTGGATGTGCGCGGCCGCGAGGGTCCGCTCGACCTGCACCTGAACGCGGGCGTGCATCACGTCGTGAACGCGGATCACCTGGAGGGCCGGACCGTGAACCGATTCGAGGGACGTCTGCAGGCCACGCTCGGGATCAGCGGGCGCGGGGTGCTGCGGTGAGACCGCCGCCGGCCCCGCTCACGCGCGACCGCCTCCTGCAGCTGACCCAGCGCATGAAGGCCAGCCGGGTCGTCGTCATCGGCGACATCATGCTCGACCGCTATCTCATCGGCGAGACCGAGCGGTTGAGCCCGGAGGCGCCCGTCCCCGTGGTGACCGTCCGGGAGCGGCACGCCGCACTCGGAGGCGCGGCCAACGTGGCCGCCAACGTCGCGGCGCTCGGGGCGCGATGCCTCCTCGTGGGCACCGTCGGCGACGACGTGGACGGCGCCGCCATCCGCCAGGAGCTCGCCGTCGCGAGGCTCGAGGACCGCCACGTACTCACGGTGGCGGGCCGGCCCACCACGTCGAAGACCCGCATCATCGCCCGCTCGCAGCAGATCGTTCGGATCGACGACGAGGTGGAGAGTCTGCTCGACGGCGCCGACCTCGAGCGGCTCAGCCGCATTGCGCGCGAGGCCCTGGCTGACGCGGACGCCCTGCTGCTCGAGGACTACAACAAGGGTGCGCTCCCGCCCGCGCTGATCGCCTCGGCCATGGAGATCGCGCGGAGGCGAGGGATCCCGATCGTGGTGGACCCCAAATTTCGACAGTTCTTCGAATACGCGGGCGCCACGGTGTTCAAGCCCAACCGGCGGGAGCTCGAGTCGGCGCTGGGCGCGTCGGTCGACCTGCAGAACGGAAACGCATTGCCCGAGGTGCTCGCGCGCCTGAAGGTGGACAACCTGCTCGTCACCCTGGGCGCCGAAGGCATGGTGCTCGTCATGAAGGACGGCAGCACGATCCACATTCCGAGCATCGCGCGCGACATCTACGACGTCTCGGGCGCCGGGGATACGGTGACCGCGTGGATCGGCGCGGCGCTCGCGGCCGGCGCCTCGGTGCGCGAGGCGGCACAGCTGGCGAACTATGCGGCGGGCGTGGAGGTGGGGAAGACGGGCGTGGCGACCGTGTCGCCGGAAGAAGTTCTCGCGGTGCACGAGGAGAAGTACGATCAAATCGGTCGGCTCCGGCGCGGCGGGCTGATCTAACCCGTCGCGGGCCTAGCGGCGACTCACGCCACTCCGGTTCCGAACGCCAGCCACACCCGCCAGCATTCGCGGGTGGACTCGACGTGCTCGCGCAGGAGCCTGGCGCCCTCGACGTGCTCGGGCGCCAGCTCGACCACGCCCGCCTCCGCCATCCGAGCCCGGAGCAGCTCGCCGCACTCCGTCTTGGCCACCTCGGCGAGCCGCTCCTTGCCCCACGAGTTCCGGGCGCCGACGCCGCTCTGTGCCAGAAAACCGAGCAGGTCGCGTCTGGTCCAGGTGCTGAGCCAGCCGTCGAGGTCGGTGGCGGGCACGACGATGCCGCTCTCGAGAATGAGCTGCGACGAGGCCGCGACGTCGAGACCGCGCTTCCGCGTCTCGTAGCGGCTGAGGCTGGCCAGTGTCTTCGGTATGTGCGCGTGGGCGCTCAGGTGGCGGATCGCATCGACGGCGTGTGCGCGAGCACCGAGGGGGAGGCCGATCAGGGTGCGGAGCAGGCGCTGCAGATCGGGATCCGTGGGAGGAGCGACCGGCGGGAGTCCGTCCGGGGCGAGCTCTGGCCAGGCCGCCCAGTAGCTCATCTCCTGCCCCATGTCCCGCACGAACTGGTTCCGTGCCCCGATCAGGGCTTCCGCGTCGCAGACCATGAGCTTGTGGGGCGCCATCACGGACGCCACGAAGTCGGCGGCCTCCCCGGTCATGATGAATCCCGAGAACCCCTCATGCACTGCCAGCAGAATCAGTGTGACCCGAAGGTCGAGATAGGCTGACTCGTCTCCATCCGCCAGGTAGCGGTCGAGCGGTGCGTCCAGGATTCGCCGGGCAAGCTCGCTGTACTGGGCCTGCAACTGTTCGACACTTTCGCCGAGTCCTGGATTTGCCTGCCGCACCCGGAAGAGATATTCACTGACCGCATCCTGATCCCGGCGGGCCACTCGCTCCCGCAGCCAGGGAGAGAAGTCCGCGCACGGTACGCAGCTGGCCGGAGCATGGGTCCGGGAAAGACACGGGAAGTCTGCATGACCCTGCCCTGCCGTGAAGGCCAGGAGATCTGAGACAGGCAGCGGTGGTGACGAAACAGTCATGGGCGCTCGTGTCTGCGTTCCAGTTGGCCCCTCGATCCAAGGGACGGCCAACAAAGTTCCGCCAAATCTGACCTCCGGCAAGGGCCAGACTGGCTATAGCGCGCTGGGAAGCCGACAAGGGGGAGGGTCCAGGCGAGTTTTGGCGGGGGCCACCTGCTGCTGCTACCCCCCGCTCGCTAGGGCGGATCTTAGTCGCGGCGGCCCCGGCCGCGCCAGGGGGGACTGCCCCCAAGTTTTGGGAGGCGCGGGGAGCGGGGCGGTTACCCGAGACACGCGGGATGCCATGAACCGCGTCGCACAGAGCCTAGAAAGAACTTCACCCCGCGTGGCTAACTGCCAGCGGGGTGAATACGTAGCTCATGGGCGATGAGGGGCTCGAACCCCCGACCTCGCGCATGTGAGGCGCGCGCTCTAACCAGCTGAGCTAATCGCCCGGTCGTTCGGGAGCGGGAGTTTACACCCGGCTGCTCGGGCAGGCAAGCCAAGCGATTGCGGCTCGCTGCGCGGTCAGGTGCCAGGGGCCGGCGACTGCATGTCGAAGGCCCCGGACTCCACGCTCCCGAAGTCGCCGGCGGCAAGCCTGAGCGTTCTGGCCCCGGGATCACCGTTGACGACGAGGTTGGGAAATACCGCCCGTCCGTCGGCGCCGGTCGTCGCGGTGGTCGTTCCGTCGAGCGTCCCACCGCCGCTGGCGAGCGTGGCGGTCACGACAATCCCCGCCGCTGGCTCGCCGTCGCTCAGCAGCTCGACGGCGGGCGCCGGCGTGAGCGGGGTACCCAGCGTGCCGGGGCCAGGCTGTTGGACGATGCTCAGGCCGAGCGTGGGAGGCGGTGCCGGTGCGGCCTGCACATCGATGCTGCTCGAAGTGACCGTGCCGTATCCGCTCGCGCTGAACACGAGGGTCCGGGCCCCCGGATCGCCGTTGATCGCCAGATCGGTGAACTCCGCCCGGCCCGACGCGTCCGTCGTGCGAGTGGTCGTACCGGTGAGTGTCCCGCCACCGGTGGCGATCGCCACCGACACCGCGACCCCGGCGGTCCCGAGATC
>DATLBL010000179.1:0-24746 GCA_035526925.1 Gemmatimonadales bacterium | reverse complement strand
CTGGCGGACTGCGGCCCGCGCTGACCCTGATCCTCGACCTTCCGCCAGAGGTGGGTCGGGCCCGGCAGATCGCCGCGGGGAAGCGCCTGGACCGCCTGGACGCGGAGAGCGCCGATTTTCACCGCCGCGTCATCGACTTCTATCTGGCGGCCCGGGGGGACGGCGTCCGCCACCTGGACGGACGCATGCCGGCGGACCGGCTCTTGCAGGCCGCGTGGCAGGAACTGGCAGGCGCCGATCCGGAACGATTCGCGCGGACAAGCGATTAACTTGCAGCATCCCTCGCTCCATCTTGCAATCAGCTGGCCGAAGCGGAGGCCGTGAACGGGGTGGGGTCGTACTCAGGCATGTGAGCCAGGCAGCACGGAATCCGCGGGACCGGAGGCAGTGTATGAAGCAACGTTGGGGTCTGATCGCGCTGGTAGCGGTGCTCTCGTTCATGAGCGGCGGCTGGCTGCTGCAACGCGGGGTGGCCAGCGGCGGCAACGTCTATCAGCAGGCGCGACTGTTCGACGACGTGTTGGGGCACGTGAACGCCTATTACGTCGATTCGATCGGAGAAACCGACCTGTACGAGCGCGCGACCCGCGGCATGCTCGAGCAGCTGAAGGACCCATACTCGGTGCTCCTGACCGGCGACGACTACAAGGCGCTCACCGAGCAGACCTCCGGCAACTACGCCGGACTCGGCATCCAGATCGACGTGCGCGACGGATGGATCACCGTGGTCGCGCCGCTGCCCGAGACTCCGGCCGAGCGCGCCGGTGTGGCCACGGGCGACCAGATCATCGAGGTCGACGGGAAGTCGACCGAGGGCTGGAAGAACGACGAGGCGGTCAAGTCGCTGCGGGGGCAGGCCGGGTCGAAGGTCACGATCACGGTGCGCCGTTCCGGCGTGGCCGACCCGATCAAGTATGCTCTGACGCGCGCCCAGATCCACATTCGCTCGGTGCCCGCGGGCACGATGTTCGATGGTGGCGTCGGCTACATCTCGCTGAACCCGGTGGCGGAAACGTCGGCCGAAGAGCTCCGCAAGGAGATCGCCGGCATGAAGTCGAAGGGCATGAAGTCGCTGATTCTCGACCTTCGCTTGAACCCCGGCGGGCTGCTGGATCAGGGCGTCAAGGTGGCGGATCTGTTCCTCGACAATCGGCAGGAGATCGTCGCCACCCGTGGGCGGGCGCGGGGCTCGACGAAGGAGTTTTACGACGAAGCGAAGCAGGCATGGCCGGAGCTCCCCATCGTCGTGCTGGTGAACGACGGAACGGCGAGCGCCGCCGAGATCATCGCAGGCGCCCTGCAGGACCATGATCGGGCCGTGGTGGTCGGAACGCCGACCTTCGGCAAGGGGCTGGTGCAGACGCTCTTTCCGCTCGGCGACGGCGTCGCGCTCAAGCTGACGACCGCCCGGTGGTTCACCCCGAGCGGCCGCACGATTCAGCGCCTGGCGAAGAGCGAGGAGGATCAGGCCCTGCAGGCGGCCACCGAGGCCGGGGATACGCTGCCGGGAACGCCGGAGCAGGAGCACAGTGACTCCGCCATTCGTAGCCGACCCATCTTCCACACTGACGGCGGGCGCGTGGTCCGCGGCGGCGGTGGCATCGTTCCCGACCTGGTCATCCGGCCGGACACGCTGAACGCCGGGGAGCGGGAGTTTGCCAAGGCACTCGGCAGCAAGCTCCCGGAGTACCGCGATGTCCTGACCACTTTCGCGCTGGAGAGCAAGAAGAGCGGCGCGGTCAAGTCCGAGGCGTTCACGGTCACTCCCGAGATGCGCCGGCAGGTGTTCGAGCGACTCAAGGCCAAGGGGATCGAGATGACTCCACAGGTCTACGAAGGCGCCAGCAGGCTGCTCAACAAGCAGGTGGGATACGAGCTTGCCCGATACGTCTTCGGTCGCCCCGCGGAGTTCCGGCGCCAGGCCCATGACGACTCGCAGATGCAGACCGCCATCGAGCTGCTCCGGAAGGCGGGAACTCCCCGGGAGCTGCTCGGCCTGGCGAGCGCCGGCCGCACCACGGTGCCCGCCCCGAACTGAGCGCGGCCCTGGCTATGATGGCCACACGATGCACGGCGAAGGGGGCATGCTCTCGAGCATGCCCCCTTCGAGCACATGGGCGCCCCGGGCTAGGCGCGCCGGCGTGACGGCTTTCGACTTCTCGGTGGCGATCATCGGCTCCGGGCGCATGGGAGGGGGGCTGGCGCAGGCCCTCGGCGAGGCAGGCGTCGGCGTCACGTTGTTGGGCCGGGCTCCCGCGTGGAGTTCGGCGCGCGAGGTGGGGCTGGTGCTCATCGCCACCCCGGACGACGCGATCGGCGGCGTTGCCGCGGAGCTGGCCCGCGACGCCATTATCGGGCGTCATCAGGTCGTACTTCACCTCTCGGGAGTCTTGGACCGGCTCGCGCTCCATGCCCTCGTGGACACCGGCGCGGGACTCGGGTCGTTTCATCCCCTCCAGTCGATCGCCGACCCCGCCACGGCGCGGGAGCGATTAGCCGGAGCCTTTGCGGCGCTCGAAGGGGACGATCGGGCGCTCGATGCAGGCGAGCGGCTCGCATCGTCCTTAGCAATGCGTGCCGTCCGCATCGCCCCTGGGGCCAAGCCCGCCTACCATGCCGGCGCGGTCATCGCGTCCAACTACGCCGTGGTGCTCGCGGCGGTTGCGGAGCGGGTGGCCCACGCCGCGGGTGTTCCGGCTCCGGACGCGGGGCAGTTGTACCTCCCTCTCCTGCAAGGCACCGTCGCCAACCTGTACCTTGGCCCCGCCGCGGCGCTCACCGGCCCGGTTCGACGCGGAGACGAGGCTACGGTGAGGCGGCACCTCGCTGCGCTCGAAGGGCGGGAGCGGGAACTGTACCGGCTGCTCGGGCTCGAGGCACTTCGCCTGGCGCGGGAGGCAGGGCTGTCCGACGCCTTGGCGACCGCGGTCGAGCGCGCCCTCAGCGATCCCTCCTGAGCGGCGGGTCGCCGGCGAAACTTTCCGGGCCGGATTGCGCTAGTGCATGGAGTGTACGGGCTGTAGATCTCAGCACCATTCCCTCCTTCCATGACTTTGGCCCCGTGCGGGGCGAAGGCTCTGCTCAATCCCCGAGGCGTCGATGGCGAGACGGTGGATACTGCCCGCGATGGTCGCGCTCGTCGCCTGCTTCACCGGCGGGTGGTTCATGCAACGCCGGCTCGGCGTGGGCACCGACGTCTATCAGCAGGCGAGATTGTTCGAACAGGTGCTGGCTCACGTCCGAGATTACCAGGTCGATTCGCTCCCGGAAAACGAGCTCTACCATCGTGCAATCAATGGCATGCTCGAGCAGATTCGCGATCCGTATGCGGCGCTACTCGTGGGCAAGGACTATCAGCGCCTGCAGGAGCGTACCACGGGCGACTACGGCGGCATCGGGGTCCAGGTAGACGCCCGCAACGGCTGGATCACGGTCGTCTCACCCATGCCCGGGACGCCGGGTGAGCGGTCCGGGATCCGCCCGGGCGATCTGCTCGTCGAGGTGGACGGAATATCGGCCGCGGACTGGACCATGGAGCGCGCGGTGCAGGCGCTGCGAGGGCCGATAGGAACGACCCTGGAACTGGCAATCCGCCGCGCGGCCGTCGATACGCTCGTCCGATACCGGCTGACGCGGGAGCGGATCCACCAACGTGCCGTATCCGAGGGCCTGCTCCTGCCCGATGGTGTGGGGTACGTCGCCCTCTCGATGGTTCGCGACAACTGCGCCGCCGAGCTGGAACAGGAAGTCGCGCGCCTGGTCGACCAGGGCATGAAATCGCTGCTGCTGGATCTTCGTTCGGATCCCGGTGGTCTGAGAGATGAGGCGGTGCAGGCGGCCGATCTGTTCCTGGACCGGGGGCAGGACATCCTCGTGAGCCGTGGCCGGGCCCCCGGGGACAATCATCGATGGTCGGACGGCGCGCCCCAGCGCTGGCGCGGGCTCCCCGTCGTCGTCCTGGTCAACGTAGGCACGGCGAGCGCGGCCGAGATCATCGCCGGTGCCTTGCAGGATCACGACCGGGCCTTGGTCGTCGGCGACACGACGTATGGCAAGGGAATCGTGCAGACGCTGTTCCCGCTCGGCGCCGAGGTGGCGCTCCGTATCACCACCGCTCGATGGTATACGCCGAGCGGTCGCTCAATCCAGGGCGCGTCGCTGGATTCGGTGATGGGCGCGGAACACGGAGGGGCTCTCGCGACCTCCTACCGGTCGGACGGTGGGCGCCGCCTCGCAGGTGGCGGTGGCATCGTACCGGACGTCCAGCTTGCCGCGGATACCCTCACCACCGCCGAGCAGCTGTTCGCACAGGCGCTCGAGGGGCAGCTGCCCGCCTTCCGTGACGTGTTGACCGGGTACGCGCTCGAGCTGCGGGCCGGAGGAGCGGTAGCGGCCGAAACGTTCACCGTGGAGCGCGGGATGCGGGAGGAGGTGCGGCGACGGCTGGCGGCCCGTGGGATCAGGATGGCCGACAGCACGTACAATGGCGGAACGCGTATCCTGGACCAGCAGCTCGGCTACGAGATTGCCCGGTATGTCTTCGGGGCGGCGGCCGAGCGTCGGCGCCGCGTGGCCGATGATGGCGAGATCGGCCAGGCGGTCGCGCTACTCAGGCAGGTGGAAACTCCGGGAGCACTGCTCGGTCTCGCAGGCCCGACCTCCGGCCCGGCTCACTGATCGACGATACGAACTCCTGACGGCACCTCGAACCGGAACGTGCTCTCGGGGACCGCCTGGTTCACCCGCACCTTCGAAAGCGTGAGCGTTCGGCCGGCGCCCGAGGGCTCGGTGATCTCCAACCTTCGCGGCAACCCGTCCTGCCGATCCAGCCAGAGCACCGCCCGCTCGAACGGCATGTCGGGCACTGCGGGCACCAGCTGCACCACGTCGACCGGGCGGCTTCCGATCTTGTCCTCGCGCACGAAGGACGCCGCGTATCGCTCGGCAGGTCGATCGAGCAGCCACGCCAGGATGTTGTATCCGTACACAGGGCCGCCGCTCGGAACCCCCGTCCGTATGACCTGCCCCGGCGTGGTGCTCGGTGTGTAGAGCCACACCGACCGACCGTCGATCACGATAGCCTCGCCCGGCGGGTCGGTGAAACGCATCGCGAGCTTGTCCGCCCCGGCCTGGACCAGAGTGCCGCGGCTCTCCGCGCTGTCGATCATCGGGTTGTCGATCACCTGGACGAAATCGGCCTTGAGGCTGGACAGCGACCGGTACACCCGGGAGCTGCGTCCCACGATGGCACCGGCATTCTGCGCCTGCGAGGCCGAGAAGGGCGAGAATACGAGCGCGAGCAGGACGAGAAGGCGACCGGTCATGCGCGTGCTCCGACGGGCTCGGCGACGCGGCGACCGATGACCTCGGTGATGGCACGAATTTCCTTCATCATCCGCTCGAACTGTTCAGGGTAGAGGCTTTGCGCGCCGTCCGACAGCGCGCGATCCGGGTGCGGATGCACCTCGACCAGCAGCCCATCAGCCCCGGCGGCGGCCGCCGCACGCGCCATGGGGATGACCATATCGCGGTGGCCAGTCCCGTGACTGGGGTCGGCGACGATCGGCAGGTGGGACAGGCCATGGACCACGGCGATGGCGCTCAGATCGAAGAGATTGCGCGTGGCCTGGTCGAAGCTCCGGATGCCCCGCTCGCACAGGATCACGTCGCGATTCCCCTCCGCGAGGATGTATTCCGCCGACAGCAGCAGCTCCTGAATGGTGGCCGACAGTCCGCGCTTCAGCAGGACCGGCTTGCCACACCGGCCGGCGTGCTTGAGCAGCGAGTAGTTCTGCATGTTCCGCGCGCCGAGCTGTACGATATCGGCGACCTCGACGACCTGCTCGAGTCCTTCCGCGTCCATCGCCTCGGTGACGATGAGCAGCCCGGTTTCCTCGCGCGCCCGCGCCAGCAGGTCGAGCCCCGCACGACCGAGGCCCTGGAACGCGTACGGCGAGCTCCGTGGCTTGAAGGCGCCCGCCCTGAGCACGGTGGCCCCGGCCTCACGTACCGCGCGTGCCGCCTGCAGGATTTGACGCTCGCTCTCGACCGAGCAGGGGCCGGCCATGACGACCACCTCGTCGCCGCCGACGGTGAGACCACCGGGCAGCCGGACCACGGTGGACTCGGCTTGCCACTCGCGTGACACCTGCTTGTACGGTTTGGTGACGTGCAGGATTTCCTGAACGCCGCGCAGCGCCGCCAGCCGACTGCCGTCCACCCGACCGTCGTTCCCCACGAGGCCGACGGTGGTCCGCTGCTTGCCGGGCATCGGCCGGGCCTGGTAACCCATCTCCTCGATGGCGGCCACCACTGCTTCGATCTCATCCGGGGCCGCTCCGTGGCGCATCACGATCAGCATCGAAACGCCTCGCTCATGGTTCGCTCGATCACGGCTGGAGCAACTCCCGCACCAGGGCCGTCCATCGCTTACGCGACGTGCTCCGCCTCACCAAGTCGGACCCCCACGATCGTGGACACCCCCGGCTCCTGCATTGTCACGCCGTAGACGGCATCCGCCGCCTGCATGGTTCGCGGATTGTGGGTGATGACGAGGAACTGGGTGCTCAGCTTGAATTCGTCGAGCAGGCGCGTGAAGCGCCCCACGTTGGCGTCGTCGAGCGGAGCATCCACCTCATCCATGAGGCAGAACGGGCTCGGCTTGGTCAGGTAGATGCTGAACAGCAGGCTGACCGCCACCAGCGTGCGTTCGCCGGAGGAGAGCAGGTGGATCCGCTGGGTCCGCTTGCCCCGGGGCGCGGCATGGATGTCGATCTCGCTGTCGAGCGGGTCGTCGGGATTCGCGAGCCGCAGCTCACACTCCCCGCCACCGAACAACGTTTGAAAGACGCGCAGGAAGTTGGCCTGCACGGCCGTGAATGTCTCGAGGAACAAGGAGCGCGCCGTGCCGTCGATCTCACGGATGGCATGGATGAGCGACTGGCGTGCGCCCACGAGGTCGTCCCGCTGGGTGGTGAGGAACTCGAGCCGTTTGACCTCCTCGGCGTGCTCCTCCACGGCCAGCGCGTTCACCGGCCCGATCGCCTCGAGGGCCGCGACGATTCGCGACGATTCGGATTCGAGGGTTTCCAGATCGAGATCGAGCACTGGGGCTTGCTCGATCAGCTGATCGAGCGACCGCCGCCATTCGGCCTCGACCCGCTCCACGATGCTGCGGCGCGCGCCGGCCACCTCGGTGAGCTTGACCTGGAGTGCGTGACTCTCCTCCGCCGCCGCGTCGAGCGCGCCTCGTGCGGACAGCACCTCGCGTTCCGCTCCGGCCAGGTCGGCTTCGGCGGCGGCCAGCGCCGTGTCGGCCCCGGCGCTGGCGGCTTCGAGCTCCTGGAGCGCAGCCTGACGCTCGGCCCGTGCCTCCTCCCATTGTGCCTGCTGGGCGGTCAGGTGTGACATGTCCGCGTCCAGCTGCGCGAGCTCGCCGCCCAACGCCACCGCGGCCGCTTCGGCCTCGGCCCGCATCGTTCCCGCGCGCTGCAGCCGTTCGTCCGCGGATCGCAGCCCGCCGGCGACGTGCGCCTCCTGCACCTGCCAATGGACGCGCTGCTCACGGGCGGCTTCCTGTTCTGCCTCAAGCTCGCTCAGCCGAATCCGACCGCCACCAAGCATTTCGTCGAGCCGGCTCCGGGCCAGATCGCCCTCGACCAACGCGGCGTCGATCTCCGCCAGGCGCTGCTCGGAGCGTGTCAGCCGCTCAGTCACCTTGGCGAGCTGCGCGTCCGATTCGGCCATCTCCCGCGTCAGGTTGCCCACGATGCGGACGGCGTCCTCGCGTGCGGCCGTGCCGTGGCGCTCGGCCTCGCGGGCCTGCTCGGCGGCCGCGGTGCAGGCCGCGAGCGCCTGCTCCCGCTCCGCCAGCCTGCCGATCGTGGCGGCAAGCTCGCTCTCGGCGTCGGTCAAGATGGCCGCGCCCCGACCCACCTCGTGCTCGAGCGAGGACAGCTCCGCGCGACGGCGCAGCGGCCCGGAGGGGGCGGTTGCGCCGGACAGGAAGATCGCGCCGCTCGCCCGCCGGAGGACTCTGCCGGACGTGTCGAGTACCTCGGAGCCGGCGAGCGCCGCCCGTACCCAGCCTGCCGCCGGCCCTTCGGCGCGCAGACGATCGTCGAGCGGCTGGCCATCCGGCACATGGTGGGGGCCCGGGTCCAGCGGCAGCAGCACCAGCGATCCCGGCTGATGGTCCGCGTGCCAGTCCTGAATGGCGCGAACCGTGTCGCGGTCGCGAACAAGAACGGCGTGCATCCAGTCGCCGAGGAGCCGCTCGGCGAGCTCGGCATCCTCGCGGCCGGTGCTGATGAAGTCGCTGAGCGGCCCCAATACACCACCGTCGAACCGCTCACGAGCTGCCAGCAGCGCGGCGGCCGCGGGCGCCAGCCCGACGCGGTCCCGCTCGAGCTCCTCGAGAGCGTGCCGCCGAGCGGTCATCTGAGCCAATGCCTCTTCCGCCCGGCGCCGGTTGGAGCGGTGCATCGCCTCCTGCTCACGGGCTTCGGCCACGAGATGGCGGGCATGATCCGCCTCGGAGGCCGCGCGCTTGCCTTCGTGACTCAGGAAGCCCGCGCGCTCGACGGCATGGTCTCGGCGACGCTCCGCGCCCGCCAGCTCGCCTTGCAGGTGCGAGCGATGGGCGGTCGCGCCGGCGGCGCGCTCCCGCAGCGAGGCCAGCTCGCCTTCGAGCGCCGCGCGCTCGCCTTCGAGCGAGCGCAAGGTCTGGGCATGCGTCTGAAGCTCCTGCTCCCATTGGCGGACCTGCCCGCGCTGTTCCCCGAGCCGCCGGCGCACTTCCTCCTCGGCCTCGGCCCGGGAGCTCAGCTCCGAGCGGATTCGCTCGTGCTCTATGCCGGCCGCCTCCTGGTCGCGCGCGGCGGCGTCCCGCTCGACCAGCGCCTGCTGAGCGCGAAACTCCATCTGCGCGCGCTCCTCCTGCGCTCGCAGCCGGCGGGCCGTGGCGTTCGCGAGCCGCTCACCCGCCAGGGCGAGGTCGCCGTCGAGCCTGCCGATCTCGACCCGCACCACTCCCACGCGCCGTGACAGCTCGGTGCGCTCCGCTTCGGCACCGGCGCGCGCCCTGGACGTTTCCTCCCGCCGCTGCTCGCCGTCCTGCAGGCGAGCCCTGGCAGCCGGCAGGAGCTCGGTGAGCTCGGCGAACCGGGACTGCATCCCCGCCGCCTCCTCGCTCAGGCGATCGAGCAACCGGCGGGCCAGCGTCACCTGCACCGAAAACTTCTCCTCGGTGAGCTTCACGTGCCGCTCCGCCTTGCCGCGCTGCCGCGCGAGGCTCCGGATCTGCGACTGCACCTCCGCGATCAGATCCTCCACCCGCTGCAGGTCCGTGGCGGTCTCCTCGAGGCGGCGCTCGGTGCTGTGCTTTCGATCGCGGTACAGGCCGATCCCGGCGGCCTCTTCGAACAGCGAGCGTCGCTCGTCCGCGCGGTCGCTCAGGAGGAGGTCGATCATCTTGGCCTCGATCACGACGCCCGCGTCGCTTCCGAGCCCGGTGCCACGGAGCAGATCCTGGATGTCGCGGAGACGAACCGGCGCGCCGTTCAGGAGATAATCGCTCTGCCCGGAGCGCGAGAGCCGGCGGGTGACCACCACTTCGCGGTAGGCGATGGGCAGATCGCCGTCGGAGTTGTCGAGGTAGAGCGAGACCTCGGTCACGTTCACCGGCCGGCGGGCGGTCGAGCCCTGGAAGATGACGTCCTCCATCTTGCCGCCGCGCAGCAGCCGCGCGGACTGCTCGCCGAGCACCCAGCGCACCGAGTCGGACACGTTCGACTTGCCGCAGCCGTTGGGGCCGACGATGGCGGTGACGCCCTGCTCGAAGGTCAGGGTCACCGTGTCCGCGAACGATTTGAAGCCGGAGAGCTCGAGCCGCGTGAGCTTCATGCGCGCGACCTGCCGATCGGATGGTGGATGCGCCACGGTCGGCGCGGGACGGTCAGCGTGCCGGGGCGTCCTGTCCGGACACGATGAACGACGGCATGCCGATTTTTCTGCCGGTTTCCTCGGCCTGCTCGCGAGTCGCGTACGGCCCCAGCACGACGCGGTGGGCTTCGTCGCTTCGCGTGGGCGCCAGCACGGAGGCCGGCAGGCCCGCGGCGCGCAGCTTGTCGGCGAGCTCGCTGGCCCACACGGGATTCTGCGAGCTGCTCACCTGCAGATAGACCGAGGCGCCGCCCTTCCCGCTGTCGGCAGTGGCGAGCGCGCTGGAGTCCGTCGTGACGTCGCTCTCGGCGTCGCGGGCCGGACGCCAGGCGATCGGCAGCCACTCGTCGGCGGCGCCGTCCCTCACCCGGCCGACCTCGGCGAAATCCTTCTGTGCCAGGTCGAGCGCCGCCACGTCCGCGCCGCGCCGGACCAGCAACGCGTTCGGCGACGCCACCGCCGGCAGATCCGACGCCCACCGCGCGGACACCGTTCCGCCGAACCGGGAATGACCGACGTCGATCACCCAGGCCGAGTCTCCGGAGGCGGGCTGCACGAGCAGCCACTCGCCGAACCGGTCGCCCCGGAGCCCCTTGGCGGGGCCCGGCAAGTCGATCGCCGCGAGCTGCTCGCCACTGAAGCGATCGAGAATCAACAGCTCGTCGTCTTCCTGCGCGACATACAGGCGGTGGCCCGACGGCGAGAACAGCACCGCCTTGGGATGGCCGGACAGCCTGATCGACTTGGGGGCGTTCTTGCCTTGGGTCTGGTACAGGATGACTCCGGTGTCGGTCGCGACGGCGATCAGGTCGCCGTAGAAGCTCGCGGCCATCTGCTCGGACGGCAGCGTCGTGGACACCGGCGCCTGGTCGGAGCCGAGCACCTCGAGCACCGGCGCCTTGTCCCCGACCCGGGCGAGGAGCGCGCCCGTCATGGTGGCATAGACCTGTCGCGGGTTGCCCTGCAGCTTGGAGCGAAAGCGAATCGGGGTGCGGCGCACCATCTGGGTGACCGTGCTGCCCGTGTCGATGGCGTACAGCGCACCATCCGGTCCCATCGCCGCGTTGCGCACCTGCTCCAGGTAGGTGCGGACCCGCCGGGTCTCGAGGTCGAGCGTCACCAGATTGCGCTTGCCGTCGAGCGTGAAGACCAGTCCCTGCTCGGGATCCGCGCCGATAACGCGCTCGACCGGCGGCAGCTTGTCCTCGGCCTTCCACGCGGACGGCTCGAGCGACGGCACTCGATACAGCCGCGCCGGGCCGCCCTCGTTCGCAAACCGGAGCACCGATGAAGCCGCCGGCGCGCGGCTGGCCGCAGGTACCTTGTCCAGGGAGAGTCGCTCGGGCTCGCGGCCGCAGGCGAACGCCAGCACCGCGAGGCCGCAGCCCCCGATTGTCGTGTGGAGTTTCACAAGCGGAAGATAACCGGAGGGGGAGAGAACGCGGAGAGGCGGCGGGTCGAGGCACTGCCTCAACCCGCCGCCTATGCTCTCGACCGGCGCCGAGCGGCTGGAATCGTTAGAACGTCGGCCCGAGGCTGAACGTCCAGAGGCCCTTCACGGCCTTTCGCTCCTGCGGAATCGAATAGTCCAGCCGGGCGATCGCGAAGCCGAACAGATTGGTACGCACCGAGAAGCCCAGCGTCTTGAGCGGTGTGCGCACCCGGACCGGATCGTCGCCGCTCTCGCGATTCCACTTGAGCGTGCTGGCGTCATCCCAGGTCAGGCCGATGTCGTAGAAGATGGCGCCTTCGATCGGCGGAAACGCCGCCGGCAGTCCGAACGACGGGTTCAGAATGGGGAAGCGTAATTCGACGCTGCCGATGCCGACCTGAGTCCCGACGAGGCGATCGAGGGCCGCGCACCCGGTCTGGGTGTTCACGTCGTTCGCGTCCAGGCACTCGTTCCGTCGGTAGGACCCCGAGGTGTTGCCCCGGATCAGGTCCGTGCTGCCCGCGAAGATCCGGAACTGGTCCGCGTCGCGACCGATCCGCCCGAAGTACAGCACACGCGAGGCCAGCACCAGCGGACCGACGATCCGGTCGTACCGCCGGTAGTCGGCAGTGACCTGCGAGAAGCGCCAGTTCCCGAGCGTCTGGGCGAATTCCAGGCGGTAGCGACGCCCGTAGAACGGTCCGACGTAGCCGAACAGCGAATTGTCGAACACCAGGGCGGTCGACGGCTGCAGGTAGTTGACGCCCGGCAGGTTATTCGTCTCGAGAAACGGGTCCTCGCTCGCGATGCCCGAGTTGGCGAAGTACGGCTCCCTGATCTGCAGCAGGGCGTCATCCACGTTCGCGAACCGCATCGACGCCTCGATCCGCTGGAACCGGCTCAGCGGATAGTAGGCCTGCCCGAACACCGATCGCACGACGAGGCGTCGGATGTTCGTGATGAAGGTGTTTTCCGGCGCCTGCTGGGGATCGCCGGTGTCGAACTCCACCTGGCTGGGCTCCAGGAAGTAGTACGGATCTTGACTCACCCCGACCGCCCAGTTGATGCGCTTGCTCATGTTGGCGTACGCCGCGAGCACCTGGGCCTCGCTGATCCTGCCGTTGACGTACCCGGCGAAGACCAGCTGGTGATTGCCCAGGATGTCGCTCAAAGAGATGGCGGAGCCGCCGAAGAAGCCGCGCCCGAAATTGTCTCGCGCATAGCCGATGGACGGCCGCGCGATGTAATCGGGCGAGAAATGCACCCGATAATCTTTCAGCGTGAACTCGCTGGTGTCCGGCAGGCTGAAATTGGCCGAGTCGAGCAGGGCGCTGATGGACACCGGCGGCGGCGGCGCGGCCTGCGTGCTATCTCCACTTCGGGCGACGTCGCTCGACGACCGGAAACCCTGCTGGCTGCGATAGATCGATCCCCCTTCGCCGACCTGCGATCGCACTTCCTCCCGCACCTGGAGCGAGCGGGTCGTGTCCAAGGGCGGCGTGGCGACGCGCGCCAGGATCCCGACGCTGTCCACGGCCGGCTGCTGGTACGGCTCCCGCTTGAGCCCGCGAGGGTTGGTGATGGTGTAGACGTCGAATTTCTGGTCCTCGTAGTAGACGAACGCCAGCCGGTCGGCGCCGCGGGCCCACGAGAGGACAGGGGAGAGCGGGGTGATGCCCTGCACGCCGGTGTAGAAGTCGGTCAGCTGGTAGATCTGGCTGTCGTTCAGATCGTACAGGAAGACATCGCTCACGCCGCTCCGGTCCGAGACGAAGGCGATGGACCGACTGTCGGGCGCCCATTGCGGGCTCACGTTCTTGCCCTGATCCATGTGGTCGAGGGTCTTGACCGTCCCGGTGGCCAGATCGTACAGCGCGATCCGGAAATTGCTGAACGCGAGCGTCTTGAAATCGGTCTCCGGACCGCGATCGGTGGCGAACGCGATGGTCTTTCCGTCGGGCGACCAGACCGGGTGGAGGTCGCCGTACTTGTCCGAGGTGAGCCGGCGGAGGTTGGTGCCGTCCCGGTTGATCGTGAAGAGGTCGCTGATGCCGCCGTCGTATCCCGTGAACACGATCTGCTGGCCGTCGGGACTCCACGAGGGCGTGGTGACTCCGCTCAGCTTGAGCTCGATGCGCTGCACCTGCTTGTTCCGCGCGACGTCCACCACGACGATGTCGTCCCGCGGGCCGCGCTTGGCCGCGAAGGCGAGGTACTTGCCGTCGGGCGACCAGTTGGCCTGCGAATTGATGAAGCGGTACGTCTCGTAATTGCTGCTGACGCCCGATTTGAGGATCCGGCGCTTCACCTCGCCGGTCTCGCCGTTGGCGAGATACAGATCGACGAAGTAGAAATCCTTCTCGCTGAAGTAGACGACCTGCGAGCCGTCCGGCGACAGTGACGGCGCGAGATGCAGCGTGCCGTCGGAGCGCTTCTCGGTCAGCAGTTCGTCGGCGACCGCTTTGGCCTTGGCGCGCGCGCCGATCTCGGGGAGGTACCGCTTCTGGACCGCGTCCCGCCACTGATCCGAGAGCTGCTCGAGGCTCAGTCCGATCGTCCGGCGGAACGCCGGCTCGACGCCGCCGGACAGCGTCGCCTTGAGGATGGCGCCGACGGCCTCGTCTCCCCAGCGCTCGCCGATGTACGACCAGAGCGCGTGCCCGAAACGATACGGGAAATACTCGTAGGGATCGGCCGTCATCTGTTCGATGCTCGGCAGCTTGCCTTCCAGGGATGCGTCGCGGAGCCACATGGCCGTTTCGGCGTTGATCGGCCCGAGCGACAGATACTCGGCCATGCCTTCAGCGAACCACAGCGGCGGCGCGATGGCGATCAGCGTGTTCAGCCCCGCGCCGGCCCGCCCGCGCGACCAGATGTCGTACTGGAACTGGTGCGCCATCTCGTGCGTCAGCACGTGATCGAAATCGGCGTAGGCGCCCGTGAAGGGCAGTACCGCGCGGTTCCGGGCGAAGTCGGTGACGCCGCCCGTGCCTTCGCCGCTCACCTCAGTGGCGTTGGTCTGCTGAAAGTCCGATTGGGAAGCGTACAGGATGATCGGCTTGCGCTCGCGGAACTCGTGGTTGAGCACCTTCGAGAGCCGGGCGTAGTCCCGCTCCGCCATCCGGGCCGCGTCGAGCGCGGCGGTTCGCTCGCGCTCGTAATAGTAGATGTCGAAGTGCTCGGTCTGGATGATCTTGAACTCGAAGTCCGTGTACTGGACCTTGTTCCGGCCGAAGTACTGAGCGGACAGAAGACCGGGCACGCTCAGGACCAGCGCGAGCAGTACCGGGATGGTGCGTCGAAGCATGGCGACCTCAGCCTAGGTGGAGCTGATCAGCAGCTCCGGTGCGTCGTTCCAGAGGCGCTCGAGCTGGTAGAAAGCGCGGGTCTCCGGGTGAAACAGGTGGACGACGAAATCGACGAAATCGAGCAGGACCCACCGCCCGCCGTTCAGCCCTTCTACGTGATGCGTCTGGTGGCCGGTGCGGTCGAGCTTCTCCATGACCGACTGTGCGATTCCGCGGACGTGCGCGTCCGAGGTTCCGGACGCTATGACGAAGAAATCAGTGGCGTCGGTCAGCCCTCGCAAGTCGAGTACCACGAGCTGACTGCCCTTCAAATCGGCGATGGCGTCCAGCGCTAGGCGGAGCGCCTCGGGAATCCGGGGCGTCACCGGCCGTTCCTTGCCTGCATGTCGGTCGATCCTTCTGCCCCCGCCTGCGCCACGTCGAGCCGGGCGGGGGTTCCGTCCTCGACCTGATAGAAGATGGCCCACGCACCGGCGCCCACATGCGTACCGAGCACGCCGGTCGCGAGGGTCACGAGACACTCCCGCGGCTGGTAGGCGGCCACGAGGGCGGTCCGCACGCGCTCCGCCATTTCCGGAGCCTCGGCGTGCGCCACCCCGAACCGGACGACGGCGGGGCGGGGTGTGAGGCGCTTCTCGAGCAGCGCCAGCACTCTGGGCACCAGCTGCTCCCGTCCCCGCACGCGGTCCACAGGAATCACTCGACCACTGCCATCGAGCGACAGAATCGGCTTCACGTCCAGCATGCCCGCGAGCCAGGCCTTGCCGCGAGAGACCCGCCCGGAGCGCAGCAAGTTGTCGTAGCGGTCCACCGTGAGGAGCATGCCGCACTGGCCTCGCACCCGCTCGAGCTCCCGCGCGATCTCGGCGCCAGACCACCCGGCCTCGGCCAGCTCGGCGCCGCGCAGCGCCAGCATGCCGAGTCCAAGCGACGCGGAGCGGCTGTCGACCAGGTGGACACCCGAGATCCCCGCGGCGCGTACCGCCGCCTGCGCTGAACCGTAGGTACCCGACAGGCTGCCGGACAAGAGGACCGCCACGACTTCGTCCGCCTCGCTCCGCGCGTCACGAAGCACCCGGATGAACTCCACCGGCGCAGGCTGCGAGGTCGTGGGCAGGTCTCGCGCGGTCCGCAGGCGCCGGTAGAATTCCTCCGGCGTGAGCTCGATGCGGTCCCGGAACGTCTCGTCACCGAAGACCACCTGCAGCGGCACGACGGCGATGTGATGCCGGTCGAGCGCGCCGTCGGTCAGATCGGACGAAGTGTCCGTGACGATCCCGACGGCCCGCCGAGCGGGATGTGCCAGGCGCCGGTGCTGCGCCCGCATGTCGTCGGCCTTCGTGGTCTCCAGCCGTCCCCACCGGGTGGCATAGCTAAAGACGGCCTCGGGGGTGTCGGTGTGCACATGAATCTTGAGGATGTCCGTCATGATCGCGACGACGACCGACCCGCCGAAGGTGTGCATGGCCGCGCGCACCTCAGTGGCGGCGGGTAGCTGCTCGCCGCGGACCAGGAGCTCCGTGCAAAACTGAAAATCACGCTCCGCCGCGATTTCGACGGCCGCGGCCGGAATGAATACAGGCGCACCGCTCGTTTCGTTGGCGCCGGCCAGCGAGAGGATGGGGTCACCCTCGATGTAGCGCACCACGCCTTCGAGCATGCGGACGAAGCCTTTGCCGCCCGCGTCGACGACGCCGGCCTCCTTCAGTACCGCCATCAGCTCGGGGGTGCGGGCAAGAGCGGCCTCGCCCTCCTCGAGCAACCGGTGCATGAACTCGCCGATGTCCGAGGTCCGTTCGGCGGTCCGCTCGGCGGCGTCCGCCGCTTCCCGTGCCACGGTGAGGATCGTGCCCTCGCGCGGATCGTCCAGAGACTGGTAGAGCCGGTCGGCCCCCTGCCGGACGGCGGCGGCCACGTCGCGCGTGCTGGCGGTGGGACGGTCGCCCAGCGACTCGGCGAAGCCCAGGAGGAAATGGGCCAGCATCATTCCGGAATTGCCGCGGGCGCCCAGCACGGCGGCCCTGGCCATGGTGCGGGAGGTGTCCGGAAGCGGCGCGTCGCCGAGCGCCCGGAGGGCGTCGGCGACGGCGCGAAGCGTCAGGCTGAAGTTGGTGCCGGTGTCGCCGTCGGGGACAGGGAAGACGTTGATCCTGTTGATCTCGTCCCGACCCGCGGCCACCCAGTCGGCGGCGGCAAAGAGCGAGCGGGCCAGCCGCGGTCCGTCGACGTAGGCGATCCCGACCCTCATCGGCGGCGGGCTACTCCGCGACGACCGAGACGCGCACCTCAGCGTTCACGTCCGGGTGCAGGTGCACCCCCACGGTGTGATGCCCCAGCGTCTTGATCGGGTGCTCCAGCTCGACCCGCCGACGGTCCACCTGGTGGCCTTGGGCCGCCAAGGCGTCGGCGATGTCCTGCGCGGTGATCGAGCCGAACAGCTTGCCCTCCTCGCCCGCTTTGCCGGTCAGGGTGAGCGTCACACCCCCGAGCACGGTCGCGAACCGCTCCGCCTCCGTACGCGCCGCCTGGTCCTTGACTCCGCGGGCCCGGCTCTCGGCGTCGATCCGCTTCTTGTTGCCCTCGGTGGCCTCGAACGCCAAGCCCTGCGGCAGGAGGAAGTTACGCGCGTACCCGGGCTTTACCCGGACCATCTCCCCCGCCTTGCCAAGCGATTTCACATCCTCGCGCAGGATCACTTCAATCATCGATCGAACCCTCCGGTGGTCGGCGTCGCCATGCGACGCCGGAAATCTAGCCAGGTGTCCGCCAACCCGAGCAGCGTGAGCCCGCCCACTACAAACGGCAGGAGAAACAAGGCGATCAGGAGCAGCAGGCCGCCGAGGGGGCCGAACACCCGCCCCGACTGCGCGAGAAACACAGCCAGCCCCCGCGCCGCATACAGCACTCCCAGCACCAGCAGCAGGTTGGCGCCGGCCACCTGCCAGGGTTCGGGGACCGGGAGCAGGGTGCTCGCGAGGGCGACCACCCATCCCCACACCAGATGGTCGTTGAAGCCGAACGACCGGAAGGGCGCCGGGGGCGGCCCCAGCGGACGGGTGGCGAGCCGGTGATACCAGGCCCAGGCCAGCCGAAGCCCCGCAATCCCGGCGATCGCCAGCAAGCCGGGGTACAACTGCGAGACCGAGTGGAGGACCTGACCGATCTGATCGATCAGTTCTTGTGGCGCGCCGGCATTCCGCCACTGGTCTCGCACCGCGGTCTGGTAGGCGCCGAGATCGTGGTCGACGCCTGTGACCAGCTGCGTCCAACCGATGCCGAGCCGCCACATCCACACGACCAGTGCGAGGGCCGCGGCCGCGGTGGCCGCCAGCACGCGCCCCATGCCGTTGGAGGGATGCCAGAGCGTGAGGGCCAGAAAAGTGCCGCACAGCAGGACGGCCCCGGCCCTGGTGACCTGCGCGCCGAGCCCACCGATCTGCTGCAGCCACATCGCCGACCAGACGCCCGCTCCGATCAGCCACACCCACTCCCGCACCGTGCCTGGCCGGGAGAGGATGAGCAGCCCCGCGAGCGGGCCGAAGACGAACCCTGGAGGGGCGAAGAGCAGGTACCCGGCGAGGGCCAGGACCTGTCCCCACCCCGTCGGACGCTCCGACCTCAGCCGACGAAACCCTTGATATACGGCAGCAGCGCCAGCTCACGCGCCCGCTTGATGGCCGTGCTGAGCTGTCGCTGGTGCCGGGCACAGGTGCCCGAGAGCCGACTCGGCAGGATCTTGCCGCGCTCGGTCAGGAACCGTGACAGGGTTCGTTCGTCTTTGTAATCCACGACCCGCACGCCGCTCTCGCAGATGGCGCAGGTCTTCTGGGGCCGCCTCATTCGTCGTCCTCCTCGTCGCTCTTGCCGGCGGTCACCGGCACCGGCTGGGCGCCCTCGTTGACGACCACGAGGAACCGGAGCACGCTCTCGTCGAGCTTGATGGCACGCTCGAACTCGGGCAGGGCCGTGGCATCGGCGTCGAACTTGGCGACCACGTAGTACCCGGTCTCGTGCTTCTTGATGGGATAGGCGAGCGTGCGCTTGCCCCAGTGGCTGACCTGGGGAGCTTCGCCCTCGGGCTGCTGAATCAGGGAGTGGAAGCGCGTGATGCGCTCATTGATGGCGGCCTCTTCGAGCGCGCTGTCGAAGATATAGACCACCTCGTACTGACGGGCCATGACACCTTCCTTCGGTCTGAGTGCCCCGGGCCGGTGTGGGCGCCGAGGAGGATGGTTTGGAGTCGGAATACTAGGCGGGCATCGAGCCCGAGGGAAGTGCTCGCCGTGACGGGGTGGGCGCGGGAGCGCCGCTATACTCGTTGCCCCTCGAGTGCTGCCCGCGGGGCGCAATGCAGCCCGGCATGGGCAGAACTAATTGATAAACCGCAGGACGCAGTGGAGGCAGGCAGATATTTTTCACTGACGGCAGGCTGCAGTACAAGGTGCGGGTCGATCGGCCCGACCCGTTGTTCGCTCGCGCCCTTCAGCAGGCGATCGGCGGGGTGGAAGGCGAGATACGAGTGATGCTTCAATACCTCTTTCAGAGTTGGGGCGCGCGTGGCCCCAAGAAGTACCGGGAGATGCTCCTATCGACGGGCACGGAGGAGATCGGGCACATCGAGATGCTGGCGACGGCGGTTGCGCTCAATCTCGAGGGTGCGCCGCTGTCGCTCCAGGAGGACGGGGCACGCGATTCATTGGTGGGCGCGGTGCTGGGCGGCATGTACCTTCGCCATATCCTCTCCGCCGGTCTCGCGGCCACGCCGGATGACGCGAACGGGGTGCCCTTCAACGCCTCGCATGTGTATGCCAGCGGCAACATCGCGGCCGACATGTACGCGAACGTCACCGCGGAGGCCACCGGTCGCGCCCTGGTCGTCCGGCTGTACAACATGACCGACGGCCCGGGCATGAAGGACATGCTGCCCTTCCTGATCGCCCGTGACACGATGCACCAGCAGCAGTGTCTGGCCGTCCTCGAGGAGTTGGGCGGCACCACCGAGCAGCTGCCCATTCCGAACAGCTTTCCGCAGGAGTTGGAGAATCAGCGGTTCAGCTACGTCTATTTCGACAACCGCGTGGGCAATGCGGCGCCGCTTTCGGGCCGTTTCGCGGAGGGACCATCGCTCCACGGGAAGGGCGAGTTCAGCATCGCCATGGCTGAGCCGCTCGGCCCCGAGCCAGTGCTCGGCCCGCCGCCGCCCGAAGGCGGCGCGCAGACGGACCAGTTGAAGGGTGCGGACGGGCGCGCCGACGAGGTGGTGGTTTCGCCCTCCTGAGCCGGCTGGCGGGGCTCAGCTGGTGAAGCGGAACAGCATGACATCGCCGTCTCGGACGACGTACTCCTTGCCTTCTGCGCGGCTGAGCCCTTGCTCCCGGGCGGTCTTCCATCCCCCAACCCGGACGAAGTCGTCATACCCGACCGTCTCCGCCCGGATGAATCCCTTCTCGAAGTCGGAGTGGATGGCGCCGGCGGCCGCTGGTGCCTTATCGCCCTGGTGGATGGTCCACGCGCGAACTTCCTTCTCTCCCGCGGTGAAGTAGCTCTGCAGGCCCAGCAGGTGGTAGGCCGCGTGGGCCAGCCGGTCGAGGCCCGACTCCTTGAGCCCCAGCGACTCCAGGAACTCGACCCGGTCCTCGGGCGCGAGCTCCGCCAGCTCAGCCTCGACCTTCGCCGAGAAGGGCACGATCTCCGCAACTTCCCGATCGGCGGCCAGCGCTGCGCGGAGCGCCGCGACGTGGGCGTTCTCGGCTGCGATCTCGTCCTCCGCCACGTTCGCGGCATACAGCACGGGCTTGGCGGTCAGGAGGTTGAAGCTCCGAAAGGTGGGCGTCTCCTCCTCGGTCGTCCGAACCGAGCGGGCGGGCCGGCCGGCGGCGAGCGCCTCCCGGACGGCTTCAAGGATCCGTTGCTCGAGCTTGGCCTGCGCGTCACCCGACTTGGCGGTACGGGCGGTCTTGTCCAGACGCTTTTCGACGCTCGCCAGGTCAGCCAGCCCGAGCTCGATGTTGATGACCTCACGATCCCGCACCGGATCGACCGACCCCATGACGTGCTGGACGTCTCCTTCCTCGAAGCAGCGCACGACGTGGACGATCGCGTCGGTTTCGCGGATGTTGGCGAGGAACTGATTGCCCAGACCCTCTCCTTCGCTGGCGCCCTTCACCAGTCCGGCGATGTCCACGAACTCGACGACCGCAGGGACGGTTCGCTCCGGCGTGACGATCCGCGCCAGCTCGTCGAGGCGCGGGTCGGGGACCTGCACGATGCCCGTGTTGGGCTCGATGGTGGCGAATGGGTAGTTCGCGACGAGTGCCTTGGCCGCGGTGAGCGCGTTGAACAGCGTGGATTTGCCGACGTTGGGCAGGCCAACGATTCCGAGTCGCAACATGGCGGAAGATAAGTAGGGGAAGTGCTCGTGGATGGGGCGGAGCCGCTCTCGGCACGCCGCAGGACGGCCCGACTTGCGATCAGCGGTTCCAGCGGGTCATGGCCTGCTCGATGCCTTCGGCGAGCCACGTCTCCACCGCGTCGGCCATGGGGTCCAACAGGTCACCGATCGCCTGGCGCTCTTCCGGCTCGAACGGCGCGAGAACGAAGTCGGCCAGATCCGGCAGCCCGGCCGGGACCGGACCGACACCGATGCGAAGGCGCGCATAGTCCTGTCTCTGCAGGGCCCCTTCGATACTCTTGAGCCCATTGTGGCCGCCGGCGGAGCCGGCGCCGCGGAGCCGAAACCGGCCGACGGGGAGTGCCACATCGTCGACGAGGATCAGGAGGTCTGCCGCCGGGTCGAAGCCCGAAAGCGCCCGGAGCGGCGCGAGGGCGGCGCCGCTCCGGTTCATGTACGTCTGAGGCTTGAGCACGCGTACGGCGCGTCCGTCGTGCGAGCCCTCCGCCAGCCGGGCGCGCTCGCCACGCCTGAACGGCCCAAGCCGCCAGCGCGCGGCGAGGTGGTCGGCCAATCGAAACCCGGCGTTGTGCCGGGTTTCGTCGTACTCCGGACCGGGATTGCCCAGTCCAACGATCGCGCGCAGGGCTCAGGCCTTCTGGTCGGTCTCGGCCTCGTCCTCCGGCTTCGGCTTCCGGATGAGCTCCGGCTCGGTCGTGGCGGCCTCTTCGGTAGCGACCGGCGCCTCTTCGGTGCGCGGGGCTACGACGGTACAGATCGGCGTGTCCGGATCGTTGAGGATGCGCGCCTTTTCGATGGTCACGTCCCGGACGAACAGCGAATGACCGATGGTCAGCGCGGTGACGTCGAGATCCACGTGCTCCGGAATGTCGCTCGGTAGCACCTCGATCTCGAGCTCTCGGAGCACGTGGTCGAGCACGCCGCCGAAATTGCGAACGCCATCGGGCACGCCGATGAGGCGGACCGGCACTTCGAGGGTGATCTCCTCGTCGCTCCGGACTTCGTAGAGATCGAGGTGGATGATTTCGGCGGGACGGAGCGAGTCGCGCTGGATTTCGCGGATGAGCGCCTTGACCGGCGCGCGACCGTCCACCGCCACGTCCAGGATGGTGGTGCTCGCGCTGATGCCTACCAGCATCTTGTTGAGCGCCGAGGTGTCGATGGCCACGGACTCCGCCTCGCGGCCGTGGCCGTAGATGACGGCGGGCACCTTGCCTTCACGGCGCAGGCTGCGCGCCGCGCCCTTGCCCTTGGTGCTGCGGGAAACCACCTGGAGATTCGCCTGTTGAGCCATGATCCCTATCCTTCGCGTGAAGCGTCCGTCCGGTGAAGCATCAGTCGAACAGCGAGCTCACCGATTGGTCGCTGTGCGTGTACCCGATCGCCTTGGCGAGGAGCCCGGCGATCGAAAGAACCTTCAGGCGGTCGAACCGCCGCTCGGGCGGAATCCCGATGGTATTGGTCACCGCCACTTCCTTGACCGGCGACGCCATGAGGCGATCGACGGCCGGCCCCGAAAGCAGCGCATGCGTGGCGCAGCAGTAGATGTCGCGCGCACCGAGCCGCTTGAGCGCCCTGACCGCCTCGGCCATGGTCCCCGCGGTATCGATCATGTCGTCGGGGATCAGGCAGTCCCGATCGCCGACCTCACCGACCACGTTCAGGACCTCGGCCACGTTGGCGGACGGGCGCCGCTTGTCGATGATGGCCAGCGACGCGTTCAATCGCTTGGCGAAGCCGCGGGCCATCTTGGCCGAACCCACGTCCGGCGCGACCACGACCAGATCGTGCAGCTGCTTCTGCCGGTAATGGCTGACGAATACCGGCGCCGCGTACAGGTGATCGACCGGCAGGTCGAAAAATCCCTGAAGCTGGTGCTGATGGAAGTCCATCGCCAGCACGCGGTCGGCGCCGGCCATGGACACCATGTTGGCCATCAGCTTGGCACTGATGGCCACGCGCGGCTGGTCCTTGCGATCCTGACGCGCATACCCGAAATACGGGATCACGGCGGTGACTCGAGCCGCGCTGGCGCGCTTGGCCGCATCCATCATGAGCAGCAGTTCGATCATGTTCTCGGCCGGCGGGTTCGTGGGCTGCACGATGTACACGTCCCGGCCCCGCACGTTCTCATCAATCTTGACGAACAACTCGCCATCCGCGAAGCGCCGGAGCGTAACCTGGCAGAGAGGCTGCCCCAGGTGCGCGGCCACCTCTTCCGAGAGGGCTCGGTTAGCCGAGCCGCTCAGGAGCAGCATCTGGCTGCGAGAGAGCGAGAGATCCGTCATAATTACAGCCCGCAAGAATAGTTAGGCCCCCTGGGGCGCGTCAACCAGTGGCCGTCACCGGTTGGAGGGACTCGACGGCCGAGACTAAAATGCCGAGATTGGGAAGACCGGATATAGGACCTTCGCCACAGGTGAGGGACCAGCGCCCCGGTGTCAAAGCAATGCTGTCGTCCTGCTACACCATTGCCGCGCTTGAACTTCACTGAGCCGCGAGTGTCCGTAATTGCGACACCCGAGGCTGGCACGGCTCTGGCTTCCACGGCGGCCGGTCCGTTCAGGTCCGCGCCTGCGTGCTCACGCTACAACGTACTTTCACCCTGGGGCTTGGAACCAACACTATGCGCTCCTCGCGTGCCCTTACCCTCGTCGCCGGCGTCGCCGTCCTGGCCGCCTGCGGCGACTCCAACGACCCGTCGAACGCCGCCCCCACCGCAGCGTTTGACGCGCCGTCGTGCACCCTCCTCGCGTGTAACTTCGTCGGCGGCGGGACCGACGGCGACGGCTCCATCGCGTCGTATGCCTGGAACTTCGGCGACCCGACCAGCGGGTCCAACACGGCTGCCACGAAAGATGCCAGCCACACGTTTTCGGGGGCGGGCACGTACACGGTTACCCTAACCGTGACCGACAACGAAGGCGCGGTCGATGACGTCACCCGCGATGTCACCGTGGCCACAACGCCGGGCAACCAAGCGCCCGTCGCAGACTTCACTTCCCTCTGCAGCGCCCTTCACTGCGACTTCGACGCGGCCGGGAGCAGCGACGCGGACGGCAGCGTTGTGGGCTGGAGCTGGGACTTCGGCGACGGCTCACCCGCCGCAACGACAGAAACGGCCTCCCACGACTATGGGGCAACCTCGGCGACGACGTATACGGTGACGCTGACCGTCACGGACAATCAGGGCGCCACCAACACCAAGACCACGGACATCAACGTCGCGCCAGCCGCGGGCCTCACGTGTCAGAACGGCCTGGCGTGCACGCTCGATCTGCCCCAGAACTCGAGTGTCGTTGTGACGCTGGTGAGCAGCGACTGCGAAATTCACAACAATGCCCTGGTGTTCACGTCGCCGATCCAGGCGACCATCTTCACCGACGGCTGCTACACCACCCCGGGCACCACGGTGACGCTCGATAACAACGGTTCTCAGATCTTCAACAGCGGTACCCAGCTGGCGGCCGAGGTTCGCTCCGGATTCTCGGGAACCACCCAGCCGCAGCTCCGGGTCTCCGGAGACTATGCCACCGGCTGGACGCTCGAGTACGACGACGGCTTCGTCGGGGTCGGCGAGCCGGACTTCAACGACCTCGTGATCACGGTCGTCGCGACGCCGGAGTAGCTCTCGCACCACGAAGCACTGAAT
>DATLBL010000178.1:0-2618 GCA_035526925.1 Gemmatimonadales bacterium | reverse complement strand
CTGAGGCGACTTCGTAGTTGTCTGGGGTCAAGTCCGGTTCACGGGCCGCGAAGGCCATCACCGGGTGGACGAGGAAGCCCGAAATTGCCACGTCGACTACGGGCAAGACCCCGTGAACTTCGACGCCGGCCTGCTCGGCATCCAGCCCGACTTCCTCCGCCGCCTCACGGAGGGCAGCGGCCTCGATCGAGAGATCTGTGGGGTCCACGGCACCGCCGGGGAGGCTGATCTGGCCGGCGTGGCGATGGCCGCCGCCGGCGCGCTCAGTGAGAACAACTCGCGCCTGCCCGTCGGAGTCCTCGAAAAAAAGCATCAGCACTGCGGCGTGTTTCCGCCCGCCCTCGTCGAAGCGCGGCAGGCGGGGCGTTGGCGAGTCGTCCGTGCCCAGGGCGACGGGCAGCAGCTCCCTCGGCATCTGCGGCAGGACCGTGGGAACCGGCGTCAGGCTGCGCCGCAGCTCGTCCAGTCGCATCGTGGTCAGCCGCCAGGGCGTTTGATGGGCGTCAAACCCGCGAGCGGCTGGCTGATATCCACGCCCTTTACGAGGACGACAACCCTGTAACCACCCAGTTGGTTTGGATCAAGGAGCCGCTGGATGGCCGACCGGAGCGCCAGCGCTGTTTCCCATCCCTGGTCGGTCGCATCGCGTGCGGCGGCGTACTCCTGGTCGAGGCCAGAGGCGAGCAGGAACTCGTTCTGCTTCGCCGTGCCGAGGACCTGGAACCCCGCTTCACGTGCCTGGCGTGCCAGGGCATCGAGGTTTATATGAGCGGTGATGTCCTGCCGTCCGACGCCGCCGAGCAGATCGCTCGAAACGTGGTGGCCACGGAAGGCGCGTGCAGTTCCTTCGCTGCGCACCGGCGAATAGAGGTCGGCTTGCGGCAGGGCATAGTCGAAGAGCAGGGCGTAACCGCGCGTCAGATCCAATGCGATCTCGCGTAACCAGTCGCCGCTGGCGAGGCTCATCTCCGTGCGCTGGCCTTCGGGCAGCGCCACCGGGTTGTCGGCGAAGCGCAGTCGATCGTCCGTCAGGTCGATTTCCCGCTCGACTAATCGACCCTCAGCCCAATCGATCGCCACCTCCTTGAGCTCGCCCGCCCGCCGGACCAGACGGTGGAACGGCAGGGCGTCGAGAAGCTCGTTGGCCAGCACGACGCCGACGAACGAACCGCCGGCCGGCTGCGCGAGTTGCCTGCCCACGACCTCGCGCGGCTCGTAGGTCACTCCGAGACGCGCGGCGATCGCGCCGCCGAAAGCGCCTGTGCCGGCGCCGTACTCACGGAGCGTGAAATCAGCAGGCGAGCCGAGGCGCTCGCGCATCTCAGCGACTTGTCGCGAAACGGTCGCAGCGAACACCGGATGAAGCTCCGGCGCGGTCAGGAAGTCTCCTGTGCGGGTGGCGCGATCCTCGCTGGTGGCGTAGTAGCCGAGGCCGGGCTCGTAGAGCGCGCGCTCCATGAACCTCGCGAACGTGATCGGCCCGGTCCGGAAGATCTCCTCGCGAATCAGCTCGACCAGCGCCGGGACGCCCGCGTCATCGGCGGGGGGCGGACTGAATTGGGTTCGCTGAGGCTCGACGCGCACGTCGGCCGCAGGTTAGTTCAGAAGGCTCTTGGAGTCGCTTCCCGCGTTCGCGGGCTCGAGCTCTGGCTCTGTTTCAGATCGCGTTCCGCGGATGTCGCGCCGCTCGTCGGTGGCAGTGGCCACGACCGTCTGCTCGCCGTTGCTGAAAACGAGCGTGCCGCTTGTCGAATCGGCGTCCACGCGAATAGTTTTCCCGGCCGCGAACCGGCCCTGGAGGAGCGCCTTGGCGAGTGGGTTCTCAACAAGGCGTTGGATGGCGCGGCGGAGCGGCCGAGCGCCGTAGGCCGGGTCGTGACCCTCGCGCGCGATCAGCGTCCGGGCACCCGGCGTAACGTCAAGTCGGAGGTCGTGCTCAACGAGCCGGCGTGACAGGTCGTCCAGGAGCAGATCCACGATCTCACTGAGCTCGTCCTCGCCGAGGGCGTGGAAAACGATGATCTCCTCGACGCGATTCAGGAACTCCGGGCGGAAGACCTGGCGCAACGTGTCAGTGACCTGCCGCTTCATCCCTCCGTAGGCCTGCTCATCACGCGATCCGGCATAGCTCGAGATGAACTGCGAGCCGACGTTGCTGGTCATGACGATCACGGTGTTCTTGAAGTCAACCGTCCGGCCCTGTCCGTCGGTCAGGCGGCCGTCGTCCAATACCTGGAGAAGGACGTTGAACACGTCGGGGTGCGCCTTCTCGATCTCGTCGAGCAGGATCACCTGGTATGGGCGGCGCCGGACAGCCTCAGTCAGCTGGCCGCCCTCCTCGTACCCGACGTAGCCCGGCGGTGCGCCGATGAGCCGCGACACCGCGTACTTCTCCATGTACTCGCTCATGTCGATGCGGGTCATGGCGTTGTCGTCGTCAAAAAGGAACCCCGCGAGCGCACGCGCCAGCTCCGTCTTTCCGACACCGGTCGGGCCCAGGAAGATGAAAGAGCCGATGGGTCGGCGGGGGTCCTTCAGGCCCGCGCGCGCACGACGGACCGCGTCTGACACCGCAGCCACCGCCTCGTCCTGGCCGACGACGCGCTTGTGGAGCTCGT
>DATLBL010000177.1:0-2622 GCA_035526925.1 Gemmatimonadales bacterium | reverse complement strand
CCGCACACGGTGCAGCTCTACGATTTCGGCGTCGCCGAGGACGGCCGGCTGTACTACGTGATGGAGCTGCTCGACGGCGTCGACCTCGACGTCATGGTCCGGCAGCACGGTCCGCTCCCGGCCGAGCGGGCCGTCCACCTTCTCCGCCAGGTCTGCTCGGCGCTCGCGGACGCGCACGCCAATGGCCTGGTCCACCGCGACATCAAGCCGGGCAACGTCGTGGTGAGCCCCGCCGGGATCACCTTCGATTTCGTGAAGGTGCTCGACTTCGGCCTGGTCAAGCTCGACAGCCCGCGCGACGGCGGCAAGGACGCCATCGACCTCAGCGCCGACGGCAGCTGGAGCGGCACGCCCGGCTACATGGCGCCCGAGGTGGTGCTCGGCACCGCCGCCACCGATCACCGGGTGGACCTCTACACGCTCGGCTGCGTCGCCTACTGGCTGCTCACCGGCAGGCTGGTCTTTGAGGGAGAGAGCGCCATGCAGGTGATGATCCAGCACGTCCAGGCGGCGCCGAAGCGGCCGTCACTCCGGACGGAGCAGCCCATCCCGGCGTCGCTCGAGGATCTGATCATGGAATGTCTCGCGAAAGACCCGGGCGGGCGACCGGCGAGCGCTGATGTCGTAAGTGATCGGCTGAAAGCGATCCCCCTGACGCCGATGTGGACTGCCGAGCGGGCAGAGGAGTGGTGGGCAACGCACCGGCCGCGGCCGCGGGACGGGCGTACGGCCGCGGATCTGCTGCTGTCGCACGAAGGGCACGAGCTACGCATCGGGCCGCGGGTGCGGGGGTAGGGGTCGGGTGTGATCTAGGCGCTTGGGCGGTGACTGTACTGCGAGGATGAGGTGGAAGGCCGTACGTCACAGACGTCGGCCGGGACCGACCCTTATGTGTTCAGTCCCTCGTACGCTCGGCTGCCCGACTGGGCCGCTGAGCTCTTCCGCCTCCACGCTGCAATGCGAGCCAACGCCAGTGATCACACGCTTCGATAAGCTCCAGATGGAGCTGCCGCATCCGGAAAACCCGTCTCCGAACTCCGCCGCGGCGGTCCAGGAGCTCCTGGGTGGCAAGTTCGGCGAGATGTCCACCTTCATGAACTACACCTTCCAGTCCTTCAACTTCCGCGGCCGGAGCGAGATGCGGCCGTTCTACGATCTCATCGCAAACATCGCGGCCGAGGAGTTCGGGCATATCGAGCTGGTGTCCTACGCCATCAATCTGCTGCTCACCGGCACGACGGAGCGCGGCACCGATCCCGTGGCCGCACCCCTCAGCTCGGCGGCGGACGCGCGGAACAGCTACCACTTTCTGGCCAGCGGCCAGCAGGCGCTTCCCATGGACTCGCAGGGGACCTTCTGGACCGGCGCCAACGTGTTCTCGAGCGGCAACCTGAAGCTGGATCTGCTGCACAATTTCTTCCTCGAGTGCGGGGCCCGGGCTTCCAAGATTCGGGTCTACGAGACCGTGGACGACCCCACCGCCCGGGCCTGTGTCGGGTTTCTGCTGGTGCGCGGCGGCGTACACATCGTCGCCTACGCCAAGGCGCTCGAGAAGCTCTCCGGGGTGGACGTCGGCAAGCTCCTTCCGATCCCGGACATCAGCAACAAGCGGTTTCCCGAGGCCGCCAAGCACGAGGCGCGCGGACTCCACCGCATCCTGTATCAGTTCAGTCCGGAAGACTACCCGATGGCGGGCGACATCTGGAACGGCACGCACCCGGAGGACGGGAGCAACCTCGAGGTGGAGATCGGCGGGCCGGAAGGCTTCGCCCCCCCGGAGTTGGATCCGGAGCCGCAGCTCACGGCGCCGGTCGGGCCGGACATCGACCCGGGAATGTTCGCGGAGACGGCGGTACGGCTGTTCCCGGAGCTGGATGCCAAGCGGCGCCCGGCGAGCAAGAAGCGGAGTCGCTGACACGAGGGTCCCGCGCAAGCGTCGAGGGCTGCCTTCCGGCGGCCCTCGGCATGAGCAGCCTCAGCCGGCTCGCACCGCCGGCAACGCGTTCGTGCCCACGAGGCGCGCCAGTATGAACGTCGCCACATCGGCCGACGCATCCATGTCGAGCCGTCGCACCGGACGCGCCACCGCTGGCGCATCGGACGGCCGCTGAAATTGTTGCGGTAGGTGGCACCATTGATCGAGCCACGGCGGGTGGACCGCATGACGCCCACCAACTACCGTTGAGTCTTCAGCGCAAAAGCGGACCTTGACCTCATGCACAGGGCAGCCTCCTCCGGGGCATTCCCTTGACCGACAATCTGCGCCAGGACCTCGAAGCGGCGCTCGCCGACGGGTATGCCATCGAGGGCGAGCTCGGCGGCGGCGGGATGTCGCGCGTGTTCCTGGCGACCGAGCGGGCGCTCCGGCGGCAGGTTGTCATCAAGGTGCTCGCGCCCGAGCTCGCCCGTGGCGTGAGCGCCGACCGGTTCCGGCTCGAGATCCAGGTGGCCGCGTCGCTGCAGCACCCGCACATCGTGCCGCTGCTCGCCGCGGGTGAGGCCGGCGGCCACCTCTATTACACCATGCCCTTCATCGCGGGCGAGTCGCTGCGGGTCCGCCTGGTGCGCGAGGGCGAGCTGCCGATCCCGGCCGCGCTGCACATCATCCGGGACATCGCCCGC
>DATLBL010000176.1:0-13022 GCA_035526925.1 Gemmatimonadales bacterium | reverse complement strand
AACCGCGCCCGCTGCTTCGTCCCCCCGAGCGCGGGTGCTTTCCGTCGGCGGCGCACCCGACACCGGGGACACCCTCTGTCGCATGATCCGCGGCATGGGCTACGAAGCGCATGCCGCAGCCGATGCAGCGGAGGCACTCCGCTACCTGTGCGAGCATCCAGGGGAGATTCGGCTCCTGATCGCCGATGTGCCGGCGCCCTCGTTGGACGCCGAACAGTGGGCCCACCGCATCCGTGAGCTCGATCCTACAATCGTCCTCGTGCTCACGGCCGGCCTGGAAGCTACGCGTCCCGGTGGGCTGCTCGAGAGAGTCCGAGATCTCCCTGTTCTCGAGAAGCCGGTCACGTTCGAGCCATTGTACCAGTTGCTCCTCGAGCGGCTGGGTCCCGCGCCCAGCTCCTCCGCGCTGGACTCGAATGTGCCGCAGTCCTCGGCGCGCCCACGCGCTTCCGGTCATGTGCGTTCCCGGGATCGAGAGCGCCGCAGCTAGCGTTGCGGTGGCCCTCAGCCGGTCGCGGTCCGGCGGGCGGGTGGCTGCGCGGGGTGCATGCCTCGGTAGATGCTCGCGTCGGAGCTCACGACTTTGCCGATCTCGAGCACCTGCTTGAGGCGGCGCAAGTCGCCTCTGGCCTGCTGTGCCGGTTCATCCCCGAACAGCTTGGCCACCAGGGAGCCGAGTTTCCCGCCCGGTGGGTCGTATCGCAGCTCGGCATGAATCTCGGTGCCGCGATCGCCCGGAGCCGGAGCGAAACGGACGGTGCCGCTGTTGGGTACGTCCGCGCGCCCTGCATCGATCGCCAGGTGATGCTCTCGTCAGGCCGGTCGTCGAGGATTTCGGCGTTCTACTCCACCGCCCGACCGGAGCGGTGGCCTTCCAGTGCGAACTACAATCGCTCCTTTTGTCAAAAACCGGATGAGGCTGTTCGGCAGCCGCGAATTGCCTGCGCACAGATCACACGCAGGCGAGCGATCGAAGGGATGCGAGGGCTCATGCAGCAAGCGGCGACCTCGGTCGCCGGTAGTCAGGCTTCGAGCAGTTCCGGTTCCGGCAGCCGGTACCCTGCATGCCGCAGGTACGACCCGATCGCCCGGAGGACGTCGGGAATGTCGAACGGAGGAGCGAGGAGTCGCAGATTACCGGGAGTGCGGACCTGTGGTGCGGCAGTGTCGACGGTGTCGACCACACCGAGGATCGGAGCGCCCGGCGCGACCTCGAACAGCCGTTGCGGCGCGGCTGCGACGTCCTCATCCATTTTCCGGGCAGCCAGCACGATCAACGCCGGTGCCAGCGCGCGCCTGGCCAGCATGCCGACCGCCGACCTGACGTCGGGGCAGGCAGTGACGCGGTAGCCGGATCGCCCCAGGAACTTGGACATCGTGAGGCGCAGCATGGTCTCGGACTCGATGAGCACGATGTCCGGTGGGGCGGAGGGATAGGGAGGCGTCTGCGGGGCAGCCACGTGCATCCGGCACCAGCGTACGGGTACGAATCGGTCTGAGACTATGTTGAAGAATGTGCTGATCGCGCCCATCATTGGGCAATAGGCAGAGTGGCCCTGCGAGGGGTCGTGACGCGCGTCTCTTGCCGCATCGCCATACCGGCGCTACTTACTGTGACGGAATTTACCGACCACCGACCCGGAGAGGTCCACGACATGCAGACTCAACGCCGTCCCGTTCCGCCAGGCCTGTTGTTCGGCCGGACCTTCCTGCAGCATCCGCGCATGCTGGGGTCGGTGGTGCCGAGCAGCCGGTTTCTGATCTCGCGCATCCTTCGCCAGGTCGACTGGGCGGGAACGCGGGTGGTGGTCGAGGCGGGCCCCGGCGTCGGCACGGTCACGACCGCCATCCTGGATCGACTCGGCAGCGAGGCCTCGCTGGTCGCCTTCGAGATGAATCGGACGTTCGTCAGCCATCTCCGCAACGAGATCCCGGATCCGCGGCTGAAAGTCCTGCACCGATCGGCAGCCGAGGCCGAGATCGCCTTGGCCGAGTTGGGCATCGGGGCTGCCGACCTGCTGGTCTCGGGCATCCCGCTCAGCGGGCTCACGCGCGAGGCGCGTCTCGATCTGCTCTCCGGCTGGAGGAGGGTACTCCGTCCCGGCGGGGTGCTCGTCGTCTATCAGTTCACCCGGTCCGCCCTCCCTGATCTGAGGCACGTCTTCGGCCAGGTGCGCCAGGAGTTCGAGCCCTTCAACGTTTTGCCCGCGCGGGTGTTTCGATGCGTAACCTGAGATCCGGGAGCTAGCAGGGTGTCTTAGGGAAACAGGGTGCAGGCTGGCCCGCCCGACGACCGGGCGGGCCTTTTCATTGAAGGACGACACAATTACGTCGGTATTGCTTCGATCCACTCGTGCATCTATACTGCCAAGCTATTGAATGACCGCACAATTATGTATCCCGCGCACGGTGCACCAGTGGCAGCCTCGTCCAATCCCGATCACTCCGATTGCCCCAAGTGGCAGCGACGCCCCGAAGCCCGGCCCCGGGAAATTCTGGACGCTGCCGTCGCGGCGTTCATGGCCGACGGCTACGAAGGTGCGACCATCGCTGACGTCGCGCGCCGGGCAGGTGTGAGCCCGGGGCTGGTCGTGCACTACTACCGCACCAAGGGTGAGCTGTTCGAGGCCGTGATCGAGGATCGGCTGGTCGGGTTCGTCGCCGGCGAAGAAGCGATGCTCGCGGCGCACCGCGGCTCCTATCGGGACCTGCTCGAACAACTGGTCCGGCGACTGTGGGATCACCTGTGGCAGCCGGGCATCGTCGAGCTCGGGCTACTGGTGAAGGCGGAGCGGTCGGAATTTCCGGAGGCCACGCGGGCCATGTTCGAGCAGCTCGGCGAACGTTGGCGCCGGCTCTTCCAGGCTGTCCTCGACGCTGGCGCGGCGGGCGGCGAGTTCCGTTGGGCCGGCCCGCACGCCGCCCGTGTCATCGGTCCGATGATCGTCGGCGTGGTCGAGTCTTCCACCTGTTTCCGCGGCTTCGATCGCACCCCCTCGTCACCCGACGAGCTATGGGCGGCGCTCATCCGCCTGCTGGACCATGGGGTCCTCAGTCATCAGGGAGAATCGCAATGAGAAGCGCGCTTGCCATCGTCATGCTCGCTGGCCTCGCCGGCTGCAAGAAGGGCGGGGACGCTCCTCCTGCGCCGCCGCCCGCGGAGGTGAGCGTCGTCTCGCTCTCGCCGTCGCGGCTGCCGCTCACCTACGAGTTCGTCGGCGAGGTGCAGCCGACCCGTCGGGTGGAGGTGCGGGCCCGGGTCGACGGCATCATCGAGGCGCGCCCCTTCACCGAGGGCGCCGTGGTGAAGCCGGGGGAGGTGCTGTACCGCCTGGAGCGAGTTCGCTCTGACGCCGCGTATCGGAGCGCGCGGGCCAGGCTCGACAACGCGCAGCGCACGCTCGCGCGGCTCGAGCCGCTGGTGGCGCGGAACGCGGTCGCGCAGCAGGACGTGGACGACGCGCGCGCCGAGGCCGAGTCGGCGCAGGCGGCGCTCGACGAGGCCTCGAAGGATCGCGCCGACGCCGTGGTGCGCGCCGAGATGGCGGGCCGCGTCGGCCGCACGATGCTGGACGTCGGCGCCCGGGTCACCGGCCCGTCGGACCTGCTCACGACGATCGAGCAGCTGGATCCGGTCTACGTGACCTTCCGCCCGAGCTCGCAGGACCTCCTCCGCTGGCGCCAGGATCCCGGCGCGCGGGCGCTGATCCATCCGGGCAGCGCGCTCGTCGTCAAGGTGGTGCTCCCGGACGGCAGCGAGCTGCCGCGCACCGGGAAGCTCGACTACTTGAGCCCTTCGCTCGACCCGTCCACCGGCACGCAGGAATTCCGGGCGTCGTTCGCCAACAAGGACCTGCTGCTCGTCCCGGGCCAGTACGTGCGCGTGCGGCTCGAGGGCTTTGCCCGCGACAGCACGCTCGCGGTGCCGCGCCGCGCCGTTCAGCAGTCGCTCGGCCGGCAATTCGTGCTCGTCGTCGGCCCCGGCGATACGGTCGCCAGCCGGGACGTGCAGACCGGACCGTGGAGCGGCGATGCATGGATCATCGAGAAGGGGCTCGCCTCGGGTGACCGCGTCGTGGTGGACGGCATTCAGAAGGCGGCTCCCGGCCGCCCGGTGAAGCCGGTGGCCATGGCCGACTCGGGCCGGTCCGTCGCGCAGTCGGGGGCCGACAGGTGAGCACGAACGGCACCGACATCGGCTACTTCTTCATCCGTCGCCCCGTCCTCGCGGCGGTCATCTCGATCGTCATCGTGCTGCTCGGCGGCTTCGCTTTGATGCAGCTGCCGGTGTCGCGCTATCCGCAGATCACGCCCCCGTCGGTGCAGGTGTCCGCGGTCTATCCGGGGGCCACGGCGGAGGACGTGGCACAGGCGGTCGCGGCGCCGATCGAGCAGCAGCTCTCGGGGCTCGACGGCTTGCTCTACTACAAGTCGTCGAACTCCAGCAACGGCGTGATGAACCTGCAGGTCTACTTCGACATCGGCCGCGATCAGGACCTCGCGGCGGTCGACGTGCAGAACGCCATCAAGGTGGCCGAGCCGCAGCTGCCCGAGGAGGTTCGCCGCCAGGGCGTCACGATCAAGAAAGCCCAGACCGACATCCTGCTCGTCGCGTCGCTCACCTCGCCCGATCCGCGCTTCGACGCGACCTACCTCGCCAACTACGCCCGCCTGTACGTGGTGGACGAACTGAAGCGCCTCAACGGCGTGGGCGACGCGACGGTGTTCGGTGGGCTCGACTTCGCCATGACGATCCGTCTCGATCCGGACCGCATGGCGCAGCTCGCCCTCACCGTGGGCGATGTCCGGGACGCGGTCCAGGAACAGAACGCCACCAATCCCGCCGGCACGCTCGGCCGCGAGCCCGCGCCGCCGGGGACCGAGCTGACGCTGCCCGTGACGGCGCTTGGACGTCTGAAGACCGCCGACCAGTTCGCCAACATCATCGTGCGGGCGCGCGAGGACGGGTCGTTCGTCCGGGTCAAGGACATCGGAACCGTCCAGCTCACGTCCCAGAACCTCGACCTGGTGGGCCGGCTGAACGGCCAGCCCACGGCCAACATCCTGATCTACCTCCGGCCCGGCGCCAACCAGCTCGAGGTGCGCAAGGCGTTCGAGTCGCGGATGCGCGAGCTGGCGCTCGGCTTTCCGAAGGGTGTCGAATGGACGGTGCCGTTCGACGCCACGCCGTTCGTCACCGCCTCCATCGAGGAGGTCGTCAAGACGCTCGCGGAGGCGATGCTGCTGGTCACGCTCGTGGTGTTCGTCTTCCTGCAGAGCTGGCGGGCGACGCTGATTCCGGTGCTGGCGGTGCCGGTCAGCGTCATCGGAACGTTTCTCGGCCTCCTGGCGCTCGGGTACTCGGTCAACGTGCTCACGCTGTTCGCGCTGGTGCTGGCCATCGGCATCGTGGTCGACGACGCCATCGTGGTCATCGAGAACGTCGAGCGGATCATGGACGAGGAGAAAGTGCCCGCCCCCGTGGCGGCCGACCGCGCCATGCGGCAGGTGGGCGGCGCACTGGTGGCCATCGTGCTGGTGCTCTGCTCGGTGTTCATTCCGGTGGCCTTCCTTGGCGGCATCACGGGAACGATGCTGCGCCAGTTCGCGGTCACGCTCGTGGTGGCCGTGGTGCTCTCCGGGCTCGTGGCCCTGACGCTCACGCCGGCCTTGTGCGCGCTGCTGCTGAAGGACACGCCGCACGGCACGCACAACCGGTTCTTTCGGAAATTCAACGAGCTGTTCGACCGGACCACCGGTGGATACACCCGGAACGTGGGCCGCATCCTGGCGCGGCCGCGCCGGGGCGTCGCGGCGTTCGCCGTGTTGCTGGTGCTCGCGTTCCTGGTTTACCGGCGCGTGCCCAGCGCGTTCATTCCGACGGAGGACAAGGGGTTCTTCGTCGTGGCCATGCAGCTGCCGGACGGTGCCTCCCGCCAGCGGACCGACAAGGTCGTGGAACAGGTCGAAGGAATTCTCCGGAAGGAGCCCGGCATCCGCCAGTTCACCGGCCTCGTGGGGTTCAACCTCCTCGCCGGCGCGAACCAGTCGAACGGCGCCACGATGTTCGTGCTCCTCAAGGACTGGAAGGAGCGGGGCAAGGACGATGCCCTCGACAAGATACTCGGGCGCGTGAACGGTCAGCTGTTCGGGCTCCGCAACGCCCTCGCCTTCGGCTTCAACTTTCCCGAGATCCCCGGCCTCGGATCCACCGCCGGGCTCGAGCTCAATCTGCAGGCGCGGAGCGGTCAGGACGTACCGACCTTCGCCCGCCAGGTCCAGGCGGCGGTGGCGGATATCTCGCGGCTGCCGCAAACGCCGGCCGCTGCCACCACGTTTCGCGCCGAGGTGCCCCAGGTGTACGTCGAGGTCGATCGGGAGACCGCCAAGGCGCGCGGCGTCAAGCTGGGCGACGTCTTCGCCACGCTGCAGGCCATGCTCTCGTCGCTGTACATCAACGATTTCAACCTGTACGGGCGGACCTACCGGGTGCAGGCGGAAGCGGAGTCGCGCTTCCGGCAGTCGCCCGAGGACATCGGGCGGTTCTACGTCCGCGCCGAGGACGCGGCGAACAAGGAGATGGTTCCGCTGTCGGCGCTGACGCGCGCCGAGTTCCGCGGCGCGCCGAGCGTGCTGAGCCGATTCAACGGCTTCAACTCGGCCCTCGTCACGGCCGCGGCTCCATCTGGCGTGAGCTCCGGTCAGCAGCTCGATGCCGTGGAGGATCTCTTGCGGACCAAGTACGAGGCGGAGGGTCTCGGCTTCGCGTATAGCGGCCAGTCATTCCAGGAACGGGCGTCGGGAGGCCAGGCCGGACTGGTATTCGCGCTTGGTCTGGTGCTCGTCTTCCTCGTCTTGGCGGCGCAGTACGAGAGCTGGTCCATTCCGTTCGCGGTCATCCTCGGCATCCCGTTCGGCGTGTTCGGCGCCTTCCTCGGTGTCTGGATGCGAGGCATCGCCAGCGACATCTACTTCCAGGTGGGCCTGATCACCGTGGTGGGCCTCGCGGCCAAGAACGCCATTCTGATCGTCGAGTTCGCCAACGAGCTTCGCGCCCGCGGCGCGAGCGTGCGGGAGGCGGCGATGGAGGCCGCCCGCGAACGATTCCGGCCCATTCTGATGACGTCGTTCGCCTTCATCCTCGGGGTGGCGCCGCTCACGATCGCCTCCGGCGCCGGCGCGGCCAGCCGGCATTCGCTCGGCACCGGCGTCTTCTTCGGGATGCTGACGGCCACGCTGGTCGGCATCTTCTTCATCCCGCTCTTCTTCGCGGTCATTCGCGGGCTGTCGGAGCGGGTCGGCAGCCGTACGCGGGCAACCGCACCGGTGCACGCGCCGGAGGGCGCATGAGCCGGACGCCGCTGCTCCTGGCGGCCGCGCTGGCGGTGTCGGCATGCGCGGTGGGGCCGCGCTACCGGGAGCCTGCGGTGGCTCCGGCCGGCGCCTCACTGGGCGTCACACGGGACGATGGGGCGCTTCGCGGCTTCTACGACTCGCTGGCGACGTCGGCGGACTCGGTGCTCGCGCGGCCGGTGGATTCGGTGGCCGGGGTCACGCCCGCGCCCGCGCCGCCGCCCCTCGATATCTCGCGCGCGCCGTTGATCGCGGATTCGACCGACCTGGCGTGGCTCGAGGTCCTGCGCGATACCACGCTGCTCGGACTCGTGCGTACGGCCGTCCGGGAGAACCGGGACGTGCTGACCGCGCAGGCACGGATCCGGGAGTTTCGCGCGCAGCTTGGCATCTCGCGCTCGGCGCTGCTGCCTGAGGTCACCGCCAACGGTTCGGCGAGCACGAACCAGATCGCCATCGGCGCCTTCGAGCCCACGGCCTACGAGGCGTTGCGGGTGACGGCGGACCTGGCGTGGGAGCTCGACTTCTGGGGCCGGATCCGGCGTGGCGTGCAGGCGTCCCGCGCCGACGTCGAGGCGGAGGAGGCCTCGTACCGCGCCACGCTCCTCACGCTCGTCGGCGACGTGTCCACGGCGTACCTCCAGCTCGTCGAGCTGCGTCAGGAGGAGGCGATCGCGGAGCGTACGCTGGCCTCACGACGGAGCACGCTCGCGCTGGCGCGCGACCGCTTCGCCCAGGGTGTGATCTCCGCGCTCGACGTGCACCAGTTCGAGGCCGAAGTGGCGGTGCCTGCGGCGTCGCTGGCGCAGGCGCGACGGCTCCGCGCCGAGCGCGAGCATCAGCTCGCCACCCTCGTGGGCCGGCCGCCGTTCGGCGTGGCGGGGGGCGGGGTCCTGGGCGCGGCGGTCGAGCGGGTGCGGGTGCCGGACTCGATTCCCGCCTCGCTGCTCGGCCGGCGGCCTGACGTCCGGGCCGCCGAGCGCGCGTATGCCGCCTCGGTGGCGCGGGTCGGTGTCGCCCAGGCGGCGCGTCTTCCGACAGTGAGCATCACCGGCAGCTACGGCAGCCAGGCCACCTCGGCCGGCGATCTGTTCGGCGGCAGCAGCGAGGTCTACCAGCTTCAGGGGGGCGTCCGGGTCCCGCTCTTCACCGGTGGCCGGCTCGCCAACGAGTCTCGTGCCGCCGAGGCTCGCTCCGAGCAGGCGCGACTCCAGTTCGAGGGGACGGTGCTGCAGGCCTTCCGCGAAGCCGACGATGCGCTCGTCGCCGTGCGCACCAGCCGAGACCAGAGGGCGGCGCAGGCGAGCCAGGTGGCCGCGCTTCGGCAGGCCGCGGAGCTGGCCGAGCTCCGGTATCGGGGCGGCGTGGCCAGCTACCTGGAGGTGCTCGACGCGCAACGCGGCCTGTTCTCGGCGGAGCTGGGGTTGAGCCAGTCGCAACTGCTCGAGCTCAGCTCGGTGGTGCAGCTTTTCCGGGCGCTCGGGGGGAGTTGGGAGTAGGGCCGGTCCGGCCGGCAGATCTCCTCGTTGTACTCTCCACTTATGGCTCGGACGGCGTGGCGATCTCGAAGATCCGCACCCGTCCCGGCTCCAGCCCGACGCCCCGGATCACACGGCCTTCTACCTGAGGCCACCGCCGGCCCTTCCCGTCGAGCGACCACAGGGTAGCATCCGAGATCGGGCTGCGAAGCCGCAACTCGACCGTAGGGCGGCCGGTCCGGTCCCAGACGAAGGCGAGACGCCGCCCGTCAGGTCGGATGAACAGGTGGTGGTGAATGGTCCCCGCGCGGCCGGCCGTCACCTTCACCGTGAGGTCTGCATCGGCCACCGCCGTGGAGTTCCCGGCGAACAGCCGGACCAGCAGCTGCACCGTTGTGAACGCGGGCTTCCGGCTGCCGTCCCTTCGAATCAATCCCAGGTAATAATTGGGCGCGTCGCCGATGACCGGGGTGTCGAGGCGCTGATCGCGGATCTCGTAGATACCGAGATGCTCCACTCGAGGTGCCGCGAGGAAGGTGGCGAAGGCGCGCGCCCACCATTCCGCCTGCTCGAGCTCGGACTTCCCCGGGGTCGTCGCGAACCCCGTCTCGTTGATCCAGATCGGGCGCCGCCCACACTTCACGTCCGCCACCTCGAGGAAGTCGCCCTCGTAGTTCGGGCCGAGATAATTTTCGACTGTTACCGAGTCCGGGGTCCAGGTCTCCGGATACGCGTGGAACGGCAAGACGTCGAACGGGCTGCCACCGTCGCAGGCGTGCTCCAGCCAATCACTGTCCGGCCAGACCATGCCGCCGAGCAGCACGGTGGCGCCGGGATCGCCACGGCGCACGGAGGCGGCACCTGCCCGGAGCACCTCCGCATACTGGTCGGCGGTTCCGTCCCACCAGAGCGGCACGTTTTCCTCATTGTAGATCTCGTACGATCGCACCTCAAGGAAGCGCGCGAGCGAACGGGCGAGAGCTTCGACGAAGCCCGACCAGCGTGATATCTCCTCGGGTGGATCGTTCCACGCGTGGCCGTCCTTCCCACGCCGGGCGGCCCATGCCGGCGTATAGCCGAGGTAGGGATGCAGGGCGATGCCCATGCTGTCGGCGAGCGCGACGAACCGCGTCAACCAGTCGAAGTCGAAGCGACCCCGCTCCGGCTCATAGTCGTCCCACCCGAAGCTGCCTCGCCAGGCGGGCACGCCGAGCTCGCGCATCAGCTCGAAGTCCCGCGCAATGTCCGCGAGATCGGCGCCTTTGTCGTAGTCCTCGAGGACGGCGAACGAGATCGGCTTCGTAGCAGGCGGGGCGGCGGCCGGAGCGCAGGCGGAAACGAGGAGGCAGCAGGCGCAGCGACGAGCGAGCCGGTACGTGAGCGGCGCTCCAGGACGGGGATGGCCGAACAGTAACGCCGGGTGGCCGGTGGTGTCACCTCGGGCGCGTGCCACCCAAGCGCTTCGTGCGTTCGGTGTGGTCGCGGGACTAGCGGGACTAGGGGACGCGGAGCAGGGCCTCGCCGCTGCGCTCCTGCATCACCTCGCGCCACACGCGCTCGAGCAGGTCGCGGCTGTAGGTCAGGTGGTGCGCATCGGGTGTGAACACCTCCAGAGTGATGGTCCCGTCGTACCCATGCTCCTGGAGCAGACGCACCGCCCCGCGCAGGTCCACGCTGCCGGTGCCGAGCGGAAGGTGCAGATCGGCCCCGCCGCCCTTGTTGTCGTGCAGATGCACGTGGCGAAGGCGCGTGCCGTAGGCGTCCAGAAGCTCCCCCATCGAGCTCTGAACCACCATGAGGTTCGCGTGGCCGATGTCGAGGTGCAAGCCGACCTCCGGCATAGGGTCGAGCAGCTCGGCGAGCTGGGCCACGGAGTTGAAATCGCCCGGCAGGTTCTCGAGCATGAGGCCGATGCCGCGGCTGGCGGCGTACGGCTGGATCTCCCGCAGGGTGTCGAGATTGCGCGCGATGAAAAACCGGCGGTCGTGCATCGGCGCGTGGCGGTCCGGATGCAGGTTCATGTAGCGAACACCGACGGCCGCGAACACGTCCACGCAACGCCGGAGCTCGACCACGGCCGCGCTCCGAATCTCCTCGATCCCGCTCGCCAGAGGCAGGTAATACGCCGTATGTCCCACCACGGCGAGCCGGTGCCGTTCGATGGTGGCGCGCAGCCGCGCGGGATCCACCCGCCAGGAGGCGGCCATCGGCGGTTCGAGTGTCAGGTCCACGAAGCCGAACCCGAGCGAGGCGATCCACTCGATCTGCTCGAGTGGATCCTGGGCGGGGTGGTTCATTGCCCCGATCAGCATCGGGCCGCGTCAGTCAGGCGTCGTCTCGGCGCCACGGAACCAGGGGCGGCTGTCGAGGAGATCGGCGCGGGCCCGCGTGACGTGCCGTTCCGGGGGCGCCTCAGGGGGCCGCGCGCCGGCTCTGGTCCAGACCTGCTCGGCAATCTGCGACGCGCGGGCCGGCGCCAGCCACGCGAATACCGAGAGCGCCGCCGCCAGGAGCGGCAGGTCCGGGCCCATCCGCATCATCAGCCGATCCCAGTCGAGCCGAGGCGCCATCGCGTCCAAGAGATTCAAGACGTCCAGCCAGTCGGACCGCGAGCGCTGAAGCACGTACAGCTTGCTCCAGATGAGCTCCTCCGCCGGAATAGGACGGACTCGGTTCCCATGGATCTGCAGCTCCGGGCCGAGCGTCAACCAGTCCATGTCCACGAGCGTGCGCAGGTTGGCCATGGCCCAGATGGCATCCACCAGACTCTCGCCATGAGCGCCGCGGTAGATCCAGGCCCGATCGTAGGGCGCCTGATCGTAGTAGTCGGTCAACCCCGCCCGAGACATCGCCTCGATCATCGCATGGCGATCCTCGGGGAGGATATAGAGGTCGAGATCCTTGGTGTTTCGGAGCTCACCGCCATACGCCGCGAGCGCGAAGGCTCCGCCGAACGCCACGGGGATGCCGGCGACCTCCGCTTCCTCCAGTACGCGCCGATAGACGCGCCACTGGGCCTCCGGGATTTCCGGGGCCCAGAGTGCCCCGGTCTCGATGGACGGCCGCCGCGGCATGACCTTCAAATGTCAGTTCTCACGGAACGGCTCGCAGCCGAAGGGTCGAAGCAGCTAGTGGTCAAAGTGCAAGCTGATGTCTCATGCTCGCACGGGCTGTGACCCGCCGCACCGCTCGCGCTCCGGAGAGCCGGCAGCATGAAGTCCAGGAGGGTCATCATGACAAGACCGAGTACCGTGCAGCGTTCGCTGCGCCGCACGTTCGTGCTGGACCAGCTTCGGCCCGGCCAGCGCGAAGTCATTGAAGCCGTGCTCGACGGACGCGATGTTCTGGCGATCATGCCGACCGGCGCGGGTAAGTCGCTCTGCTATCAACTGCCGGCGCTCCACCTCGAGGGTATGACGATCGTCGTGAGTCCGCTCATCGCCCTGATGAAGGACCAGGTAGACAAGCTGCAGGAGCTCGGCCTCGACGCCGTCGAGGTCAACAGCACCGTGACGGGCCGGAGGGAGGATGCGGCGATCGAGCGCATCGAGGGAGAGCGCTGCGAGTTCGTGTTCACGACGCCCGAACGCCTGACCGATCCGGAGTTCTTGGAGACCCTCCGCCACGCCACGATCGACTTCGTGGTCGTGGACGAGGCGCACTGCATTTCCCAGTGGGGCCACGATTTTCGCCCGAGCTACCTCGCGTTGCGCGACGCGATCCGGGAGCTCGGACACCCGCCGCTGCTGGCGCTGACCGCTACCACGACCGACGAGGTCGTGGCCGACATCCGGCATCAGCTCGGCCGACCGTCGATGGAGGTGGTGCGGACGGGGATCGATCGCCCGAATCTCGCCTTCGAAGTCCGACACGTGTCGGGCGACGCAGAAAAAGGAGGCCGAGCTCCTGGAGGCGCTTCGCGGGCTGGAGGGCACGTCGATCGTTTACACGGCAACCGTCAAGCACGTCGCGGCCGTGGCGGCAATGCTGGAGGGCGAGGGCCTCTCCGTGCAGCCGTACCACGGCAAGCTCGCGGCGGGACGGCGGACTGAGGCGCAGGAACGCTTCATGGCCGGTGAGCTCGCGGCCATCGTCGCCACCAATGCGTTCGGCCTCGGCATCGACAAGCCGGACATCCGCGCGTGCTGCACTACGGCATGCCTCTGATGCGGGGGCCATGGGCCTGGCGGA
>DATLBL010000175.1:0-13258 GCA_035526925.1 Gemmatimonadales bacterium | reverse complement strand
CGAGGTGGTTCATCACCTGCGGAATGCCCACCTTATTCCGCTGTTCGGCGCGGTCGTGCTCGCCACGCTCACCTACCCTGTGCGACTCATCCGCTGGCGCTTGCTCCTACGCGATGCGGCCGGTGGTCCTCTGCCCGCGATTCCGCTCTGGCATGCGGTGGCGATCGGGTTCATGGCCAACAATATCCTCCCGTTTCGGGCCGGCGAGTTGGTGCGCCTCATCGCCGCCTCGCGGCTCGCCGGCGCTCGATTCAGCGCGGTGCTCTCCTCCGTGGCGGTCGAGCGGATCTTCGACGGCCTCGGCGTGGTCACGCTGATGAGCGTGGCGCTCATCACGTCGGACCTGCCGGCGGATGTGGCCGTGGGCGGGGTCTCGTTGCGGCATGCGGCACAGGTCGCGGGCGCGCTCGGAATTGTGGCCCTGGTGGCCGCGGGGCTCGTGGTTGCGTTCCCGCTGGCCGCGGAACGCCTGGTGCGACGGGGGCTGCCGGCGGGTCGTGTGGCGGACGCGCTGGTGGCGGTCTTGGAAGGTCTGCGCCAGGGTCTGACCGTGCTGCGCTCGCCCACGCTGCTCGCCGGCACCATCGTGTGGTCGCTGGCGCTCTGGCTCGTCAACGCGCTGGCGTTCTACGTCGCCTTCCAGGCTTTCGACATCCCGGTGGGGTTCGCGGGCGCCCTGTTGATGCAAGGCATCCTGGTATTCGGTATCACGGTGCAGCTCACCCCCGGATTCGTGGGCCAGTTCGAGGCCGCCATCGTGGCGGCGCTGGCGCTCTACAAGGTGCCGAACGCTCTGGCTTCCTCCTACGCGATCGCGTTCCACGTCACCACCTTCATCCCCATCATCCTGCTCGGCGCCTGGTCGCTCGCCCGCACGCCGGTGGCCCTGAGCGATCTCCGCGTCGCCCGGCAGCCGTGACCGAAGCGCAGGCCACCGTCCACGCGCACGCGAAGCTCAATCTGTTCCTGCGGGTGCTCGCGCGTGAAGCCGACGGCTTCCACGGGATCGAGACGCTGTTCTGTCTGACGAGTCTGGCCGACACTCTGCACGCCGAGCGGCGCGAGGGACGCGGAACGACGGTCGATGTGGAGGGAGCGGAGGTGGGACCCGCCGCGCAGAATCTCGCGGTGCGCGCGTCGGAGCTGGTGCTCGAGGCGACCGGTCGACGCTTCGGCGTGCACCTGACGCTGACCAAACGGATACCGGTTCGAGCCGGGCTCGGCGGCGGCTCGAGCGATGCCGCCGCCGCGCTCCATGCCGTCAACCTGCTCGCCAATCGCGCGGTGCCCAGGCACGAGCTGCTGCAGTTCGCCGCCCGGCTTGGAAGCGATGTGCCCTTCTTTGCTACCGGCGCGCCACTGGCGCTTGCCTGGGGACACGGTGAGCGGCTGCTCCAGCTTCCCGCGCTGCCCGCCGCTCCCGCGCTGCTGGTGACGCCGCCGATCGGTATCGGGACGCCGGAGGCCTATGGCTGGATCGACGCGGCCCGGCAGGCGTCAGGTCGGCGGGGCGCCGTGGCGCTCGACCTCGATGCACTCTCCCGGTGGGGCGACATCGGCCGGATGGCGGGCAACGATTTCGAGTCGGTCGTCTTCGAGCGGGCGCCGGCGGTTCGCGCCGCCTTCGAGGCCCTGGCCGGTACCCACCCGCTCGTGTGCCGCATGAGCGGGTCGGGAGCGAGCCTCTTTGCCGTCTACCGCTCCCCCCGTGATCGCGACGACGCCCGCATGATGCTCGGCCGCCGCCATGGCCGCGTCGACCCCGTCGAGACGCTTTCGGCCCTACCGCCTCCGCCGGCCGGCTGATCTCAGAAGATCCGGATGATCTTCGCGACCGATGGCACGTTGGATCCGTTCAGGATGAACAGCATGTAGTGGCCCGGGGGCGTTCGGTTCATCGAGCTCGGAGCCCTGAGGGTCAGGCCCGTGGCGTTCGCGGTGAACGACAGCCGCTGAAACCGCTGGTTCTCGTCGAAGGCGTGCGTCACCGAACCCAGGCGAATCAGGCTGACCTTGGTGATCGACCCCGCTTGGGGTGTCAGTACCCGGAACTCCGCGTCGTAGCGCACGCTCGTGGGTGCGCTCGTGATCGTCGGGCGCGCGCCGCGGAACAGGTAGGGCGGTGAGAAGATCTCGGCGTTCTTCTGATTCGGCGCGCCCGCGCCGTCTCCGCTCCCGGCGTGCAAAACGCGCCCGTCGGGGAGCAGGAGCGAGGTGGCGTGATATCCCCGGGTGATGGCGCTGCTTGCGAGTGTCGTCCACTGTCCGCTGGCGGGGTCCCACAGTTCCGCGGCGTGCACCCCGGCGCTCACGTCGTTGAACGCGGTTCCGGCTACGCCTCCGGTGGCGAGCACCTCACCGGTGGGTAGGACGGTCACGTTCAGGTGCCGGCGGGCGAAGGCCATCGAGCCGGTATATCGCCAGACCGGTGACGCCTGGTTGAGATCGAGCAGCTCGACAGTGTTCGTCGTGCGATTGCCCCCGGCATAGAGGATCTTGCCGTCATCGTACATCACCGCCGATCCATACTCGCGTGAGCCGAACAGGTGCTTGGGACCACTGCGGTATCTCCCGGTGCCGCCCACATCGAGGAATCGGGTGTTCGCGGAAGGCCCCGACAAGTAGACCGTGCCCGCAGGGGTGAGAAACGCCCGCGGGTAGTACGGAAGCGTCTGCGACGCGCCGGTCAGCCGCCGAAGCGTGCCATTGCTCCAAACTTCCGGAATCGGCACCATGGCGGCGCTCTCGTCTTGGCCCGCGACGATCAGGACATCCCCGTTGCCGAGCGTGGTGGTGGTGGGGTACCATCGGCCCCGCGCCATCGCCGCGCTCTTGGACCATTTGTTCATGACGGGATCGAAGAGCGTCGTGTTCGGCAGCCCATGCTTATCCGAGATGTGCCCGCCTGCGAGGAACACCCGACCGTCCGAGAGCAGGGTGTGCCCGGAGCAGAACAGCCATGCCGGCGCCGGCACGGGCGTGAACACACCGTCCGCCGGATTCCAGACCTGTGGTGTGCCTACCCGGCCAATGGACAGGACTCGTCCATCCGGCACGAGCATCATGTGCACTGCGACGATGGGCCAGGTGAACGGGCTCGTCCATGCGCCCCCTTCCGCGGCTCCCGCAAGCATCGACGGGCCGGCGATCTGCGGTGAGCACGGCACCCCTTCGTTTGCGCGCGCTACGATCGGCTTGCCCTGGAAGAAGAGCTGGACCGTGCCCGTGGTGCGCGTCTCGATCGTCCGCTCGCTGACCGCAGGATCGATTGATGGAGCGGCCGGCAGGTCCGCCGAGCCGGCCTCGTCGGTTCCTTCGACGCGGTACGTCACGCTCACCGGTACACCGTGTCCGTTCGTGAGCAGAAAGCGATTGCCGCACACGTAGGACAGGTTGACAGGCCCGTCCTGAGCGGCATCCGGATCTGTCGCCGGCGCTTCGGGGGCCCGCGGACCGGCACCCGACCGTTCGTCCGAACAGCCGGCCGTCGTCAGAGCAAGAAAGGCCAGTGCTAGGGCAGAGCGGACGTGGGTTGCCACCGGGCGATCCGGCATGATGCACCTCGTGATCGAAACTGGAGCCGGGAAGGGGGTGACCTGCACGATGCTGGAGACCAAAGTATGCATCCGGACCACATCGACGGAAGCCGGCGCCAAGGCTGCGGATCGCGCCTCGCCTGGCTGATGGCCTCTCCAAGCACGCTCTACGCCAGTGGTTGCCCTCTTACGAAAGGCTCGCAGGGCCGGCTTGCGGCGGCGGCGCCACAGAAACCCGCGGCTGTACGCCACAGAGCGCTCGCAGGGTGGCCGCCGAGCGATCTGCCCGTATAGCTTTTGCCGTCGGAGTTCTCCCTCCCCAAAGGACGAACGCGTGCGCATTGGAGTGATGCTGCGCCATTACGACCAGCACCAGGGCGGCGTGCGGGTCTATACTCGCAGGCTGCTGGAGGCCATGCTGGCGCTGCGGAGCGGGCACGAGTTCGTGTTCTTCTATCGTGATCCAGGCCTTGTCGGCACCTACGGTGCGCGGACCGAGGTCGAGGAGGTGGCGCTCGCGGCTCGGACGGTGTTTACCTGGGATCAGCTCGCCGTGCCGGGCGCCGCCAAGCATCACGGGGTCGACGTGCTGTTCAACCCCAAATACTCGATTCCGCTCGGGGCGGATTGCCCGGCCGTGTGGGTATGCCATGGGCTGGACTGGTACGTCATGCCGTGGGCCTCGCGGTTCGTCGACCGGCTCAGTCATCGATTCCTGGTCCCGCGGTACGCGTTGAAGGCCGCCGCCATCATCGCCGTCTCCGAAATCACACGGGAGCACGTGCTGCAGTACCTCCCCGTTGAACCCGACCGGGTCATCACTGTCTACTCCGGGGTGGACGATGTCTTCCGCAGGCCGGCCGCGCCGGCCCGACTCGAGGCCATTCGCGCTAAGTACGCCCTGCCCGATCGTTTCCTCCTGTACGCCGGTGCGATTTACCCGCCCAAGAATTTCACACGGCTAGTCCGTGCGTACGCGCGCGTGGGTCCCGAGCGCGGCATTCCTCTCGTCGTGGCAGGAGGCGAGAACCGCTTCCTGTCGGAGCGGGAGTTGCTGGAGCCCGAGGCGCTCGGCATCTCGTCCTGGGTGCGCCGACCCGGGTGGATCGAGCACGAGGATCTAGCCGCGTTGTACGCGCTTGCGGAGGCGCTGCTGCTGCCGTCGCTGTTCGAATCCTGCGGCCTTCCGGTCCTCGAGGCCATGGCGGCGGGGTGCCCGGTCGTCACCGCGGATCGCTACGGCACCAAGGAGCTGGCAGAGCAGGCCGCCGTCCTCGTCGATCCGGAGTCGGTGGACAGCATTGCCGCCGGCATCCGCCAGGTGCTGGACGACGCGCCACTGCGCACCCGCCTCATCGGCGCCGGTCGCGAGCGGAGTGACACGTTCCGCTGGAGCCGCACCGCCGCCGAAACGGTTGGCGTGCTCGAGCGAGCGGCTCGGTGAGCGCAGCCGAGGCTCCGCGCCCCGCGGAGCTTGTGGTCAACGTGCGCCACCTCGCCGGTCGCCGAACGGGCATCGAGGTGTACATGGAGGAGTTGCTGCGCGCACTCGCGCAGCTCGACGCCCTCCCGATCACGGCGATCAGCTGGTCGCCGCTCGGTCTCGGTTTGCCAGGTGTGCGGGAGGTCGTGCCTGTCCAGCGGCCGGAGATGAGGGAGGGGTCGCTCCGGGCGACGCTCTGGAAGCTCTGGTTCGATCAGTGGGCGTGTCTACGGGCCACGCCGCGCGGCGAGCCGATCCTTTACCACGGCATGGACGGCTTTCTTCCCTACGCGCTCCGCCGGCATGATCGGAGCGTGCTGACCGTCCACGACCTCGGCTGGCAGGTTCATCCCGAGCTTTACAATCCGCGCGTGCGCGCCATGTACGGCGCGCTGTTTCCCTGGGCGGCGCGCCGGGCGGATCGATTCATCGCCGTCTCCAGGTACACCGCCGACGACCTGATACGGCGTGCGGGCATCTCCCCGGCAAGGATCGACGTCGTGTACCACGGGTTGGATCCGGTGTTCACCTCCACGCCGCCTGCGGATCCGGCCCGGCAGGAACGACCGTACTTCCTCGCCGTCGGGGGCGTGTCGCCACGAAAGAACACGCGCCGGCTGATCGCGGCGTTTGCGCGCTGGCGGGCGCGTGGCGGCAATCGTGCCGGATATCGCCTGCTGATCACCGGCACCTCGCTGGACGCCGACTTCATCCGGGCCGAGTCGCCGCCCGACGGCGTGACCCTCCTCGGGTACGTCGACAAGTCTGAGCTGCCTGGGCTGTATTCCGGGGCGGCGGCGTTCCTCTACCCCGGCGTGTACGAGGGTTTCGGACTGCCGATCATCGAGGCAATGGCATGCGGCACCGTGGTGGTGACGTCCGGCACCGGCGCGGCGCCGGAGATCGCGGCCGGAGCGGCGGTGCTGGTGGATCCGTTCGACGTCACCAGCATCGAAGCGGGTATCGAGCGCGCGACCAGCCCCGACACGGCTGCGTGCATGCGACCGATGGGACTGGAGCGCGCTCGCGCGTTCCGATGGGACGCCGCCGCGCATGCCACGCTCGATGTCTATCGCCGGGTGCTCGGCTAGGGCCACTCGGCTCACTTCCGAAGGAGCTCACGCGTGACGAATGCGCAGAAGCGGGACGTCATCAAACCGATCTTCATCGTCGGAACCGGACGCTGCGGCTCGACCGCGTTGCACCATATCCTGGGCCCGCATCCGCGACTAATGTGGCTGTCGGGATTTGCCGAGGAGTTTCCCTACCGTCCGTCCTGGAACCGGTGGGCGGTCACGGCGGTGGGGAATCCCCTCGTGAGACGCATCTTCGGCTCGCGCATCAAACCCCAGGAGAGCTACGGTTTCTGGTACAAGCATGCCTACGGTTTCGGCGAGCCGGGCCGCGACCTGGTGGCATCGGACGTCACTCCGCGCGTCAGGAAACAGGTGCGCTCGGTTCTGGCGCAGATGCTGAGCGCCAGGAGGGACCGGATGCTGATCAAGCTGACGGGCTGGTCACGCATCGGCTTTCTGAACGAGATCTTCGGTGACGCCAAGTTCATCCACATCGTCCGGGATGGCCGGGCCGTCGCCAGCTCCCTCCTGCATATCAACCAGTGGCAATGGCGTGGCTGGTACGGGCCCTATAGCTGGCGGTATGGCCCGCTGTCCGAGGCGGACCAGGCGGCCTGGGATGCGAGCGGGCGATCGTTCGTCGCCCTCGCGGGCATCCAATGGCGAATCCATACGGGCGCCATCGAGTCGGCCCGTCAGGCGCTGGATCCGGCACGCTTCCTCACGGTGAAGTACGAGCAATTCTGCGAAGATCCCTGGGACATCTGCCGCGGTGTCCTGGACTTTGCGGAGCTGGAACACGACCCTGCGTTCGAGCGCCACGTGAAAGCGTCGCCCATCAAGGACATGACCAGCCGTTGGCGGAAGGACCTGAACCTGGACCAGCAGATGCTGCTGACCGGACTGCTTCGGAACGAGCTCGCGCGGTACGGATACGACACGACGCAGTAACCCGGGACCGCAACCAGCGGCCCCGGCGCCTGGACGCGCTACTGTATCCGGATGACCTTCCCCACCGAAGGCACGCCGTTCCGGTTGAGCACGAAGATCTGGTAATGCCCGGGAGGGGCAAGATTCGGGTTGGCCGGGGCGGTGACGTCGACGCCGGTGGCCGTTCGCGTAAACGTCAACGTATTGGCGCGCTGACCCATATCGAAGGCGTGCGTGACGGTGCCCAGCCGGATCCAGCGCACATCGGTGATCTGCGCGGCGTTCGGGGTGGCCACCGAGAACACCTGTCCGTATCCCACGCCTGCCGGCGCAGAGGCGATGGTCGGCCGCACCCCCTTGAACATGTAGGGCGGCGAGAAAATCTCGTGGTTCCGCTCCGGCGGGACCGGCACGACGCCGCCGCCGGGCTGTACGGCCATGGCGTCGCCGCTGGCCCCGTGCAGAACGGTCCCATCCGGCAGGAGCAGCGACACCGAGTGGTAGACCCGCATCACGCTGTTTGCGGCCAGCGTCGTCCACTGGTTGGTGGCCGGATTCCAGAGCTCGGCCTCCTTGGCCGCCAGACCTTCGTTGATATTCACAAAACCGCCGCCCGTCGTTCCGCCGGTAATAAGCACCTGGCCATCGGGCAGGATCGTGGAGTTCACATGGCGGCGAGGCAGGTTCATGGTCCCGGCGCTCTGCCACTGCGGATTGGCCTGATTCAGGTCGATCTTCTCCGCCGTGGCCGTGGGGGCCGGGTCCTTGGCGTCGGGCGACTGCCCCCACCCGGTGTTCCCACCGCCGCCGGCGTACAGGATCTTCCCCGGCTCGTACATGGCCGCCGTGCCGTAATCGCGATTCTTCTTGAAGATGTGGCTGGGCCCGTCGCTCCACTTGCCCAAACCGCCGGCGGCCATCTCATCGACCTGGAACCAGCGCGACATGATGCGCTCGCCCGCGTAGAAGATCCGGCCGTCTGGCGCTACGAAGTTGCGAGGGTAGTAGGGAATATCCACCGTGCTGGCGCCGGGCAGTTCGGTCCACGCGCCGTTCTCCCAGATCTCCGGAATCCGAACAAGTGCGCCCGTTCCATCGCGCCCACCCATCGTGAGCATCCGGCCGTCGGGAAGCGTGGTGACCGTCGGATACCAGCGCCCGTGGGCCATGTTGGGCCCCTTCGTCCAGGTGCCGTCCGGCCCGAAGAAGTTGGTCACGGCAAGGCCGGCGTCGTCCATCCGGTGGCCGCCCGACACCATCAGGGTGCCGTCGGGCATGAGGGCGTGACCGGCGCAGAACAGCATGGCGTCGACCCCGATCTCGACAGCGGTCGACGGCGGACCGCTCGCGGGATCCCATACTCGCGGCAGCCCCAGCGTATCGGACGGGTTGGTCTTGCCCCAGGCCAGAATCTTGCCCGTTGGCAACAGGTTCATGTGCAAGGGGACGACATCCCACGGCACCACCGGCCCCCACTCACCGGTCGTCGCCTTGGCGGAAAGGGGCGAGAGTTCGATCGGTGACGACACCACGCTGCTGGTGCCGGCCGTAAACTGAAGCGTGTGGGTGCCTGTCCCGCTGATGCCAAGGTCGCCGAAGCGGGCGACACCAGAGCCGTCGGTCGTCGCGGTCGTGGTGCCCTCGAGTGTTCCGGTCCCCGACGCTCTCGTCGCGACGACCTGCACGCCCGCGGCCGGAGATCCACTTGCGTCCTTCACCTCGACGACCGGTTGCACCACCGGATCGAACACTTCGCCGCTGAGCGCCGCAACCGGCGGATTGGCGGTGATGACGATGCTGCCCGCCGCGCCGCCGATCGTGATCGGCGCCGACACCACCGGGACCGTCGCCGGTGCGGTGAACCGGAGGGTGTACTCGCCGGTGCCACCCGTAATCGCCAGATCGGTAAAGGCAGCCACGCCGTCCGGTCCGGTGGTGCGCGCCGTCGTCCCACCCAGCGTTCCGTTCCCGCTCGCGACCGAGGCCGTGACCGTCAGACCCTCCTGAAGCCGGTCGCTCCCATCGGGGTTCTGCAGCTGGATGACGGGCTGCACCACGAGTGCGGCGCCGCTTTGCGCGGTGCTGGATGGCTGGACTTCGAGCGCGAGCTTGGGACTGGTGCCGTCTACCGCCGTGGACACGAAGGTGATCGGCGAGCCCTCCAAGCCGTCCACGGTCGCGGTGGTCGTCGCTTCGCCGGGGTCCGGACCCAGCACACGTTGCACCGAGGCTCGGCCATCTGCGCCGGATATCACGGAAGAGGTCGAAACCGAGCCCGACCCGTTGGCGTTCCACGTCACGGTGACTCCCGCGACGGGATCACCGGCATCGTCGGTGACCTCGACGACCAGCGGCTGCGCCAGGGCCTGGTTGACCGTGCCGGTTTGATCGTCGCCCGCCACCAGAGCGATCCGCGCGGCCGCGGGAGGCTCGATGTTGTCACCGCCGCACCTGAGCGTGCCTGCCGCGAGCAAACTGACGAATGCCCAGGAGCGGATTTGCTTGAGTGAGCTCATGTCGTAGAAAATACACCTAAATTTGGAGAACGTCTTCGGCGCAACCCGGTGCACGAGGGCAGGTAAGCTGCACGTTCCGGGCCGGAGGAGAGCGTCCGATTATCTGTACATACTGTTATCGAATATACACTTAGCCCGCACGGCCGAGTTGGCCGTTGCACTCCCGCCACGCAAGGGTAACCCGATCATGACTCGGGCCGCACACCTCCCAGCGGTTCCGTGAGCCGCCTAGCTCAGGCGCACCATGCGCCCAGTCGAGGGAACGCCGTCGTCATCGATCAGGAACAGCATGTAGTCGCCGGGAGGTGCGAGGGTGCCCGAGCTCGGCGCCGTGATCTTCACCCCGCCTGCGCTGCGCACGATGGCCAGCGGAACGAACCGCTGATTCTGATCGAAGGCGTGCGTCACCGAAGGCAGGCGGACCAGGGATGCGTGTGTGATCTTGCCGGCGTCTCGGGTGCCGATCAGCACGCTGCTGCCGTATGCGAATGAATCGGGTGCGCTGTCGATCACAGGGCGTGGGCCGCGCAGGAGGTAGGGTGGCGTAAACAGCTCGGCCGACAGCTCGCGCGGCAGGTTGGCCCCGTCCCCGCTGCCGGCATGCAGCAATCGGCCATCCGGCAGCAGGACGGTCGTGCTGTGATACACCCGGGTAACGGCGCCGCTCGCCCAAGTCGTCCACTCGTCCGTCTCGGGGTTCCACACTTCCACCGCGCGTACCCCGCCGGCGGGATCGCTGAACCCCGCCGCTTGTGTCCCGCCGGTCACGGCCACTCGTCCATCCGGCAGCACGGTGGCGTTGAGGTGCCGCCTCGCCTGCGCCATCGACCCGGTGAACCGCCAGGCTGGCGAGGCCTGCTCGAGATCGATGACTTCGGCAGAGGCCGTCGGGACCCCGTCTGGAGGATCGCTGCCTCCCACGATCAGCACTCTTCCGGGCCGGTACATCACCGCCGTTCCGTAGTCGCGGCGACCATAGCCGCTGGTGGCCACCGGGACCCACCTGCCCGTGCCGCTCGGATCGAGGTACGAGGACTGCGGCAGCTCGCCCGCGTAGAACACCAGCCCGTTCGGCGCTACGAAGGTGCGCGGATAAAACGGGATCGTGCGGGCCGCGCCGGGCCTCGCGCGCCATCCGCCCCCGTCCCAAAGCTCAGGCTCCGCGACGTCGTTCCCGGATTCGTCTTGGCCCGCGAGCACCAGCACCGTGCCGTCGGGAAGAGTCGTGGCCGTTGGATACCACCGACCGTGCGCCATCGACGCCACCCGCACCCACTGCCCCGTTCGGTGATCGAAGATGTTGGCGTCTGGGAGCCCGTGGTTATCGCTGAGATGGCCCCCCGCAACGAACAGTCGCCCGTCGGGAAGAAAGGCCTGACCCGCGCAGAACAGGTGGGTCGTGCTGGGGGCCTCGACGAAGAGCCCGGTGGTTGGGTTCCACTTCTGCGGATTGCCCTCGCGACCCCACGAGAGCACCTGGCCGTCGGGCAGCACACTGAGGTGCACGGCGACGATCGGCCAGGCAAACGGCGCATCCCACCGTCCCTGACTTGCCGCCGGCTCGGGCACGCTGGAGTCGGGAGGCGGACACGTGATGCCGGCATTGGCAACCTCGGCGATCACCTGGTCCTGATAGGTGAGTCGAAGATCGCCCCGGGATCGTACGACCAACCGGGTGGCACCGAGCGGCGCAGCCGCGTTCGGAAGCAGCGTGAGCTCCCCGCTCTCCCCGCCCTCACTCACCTGAAACCCGACCGTGACCGAGATGGCGTTCGCGTTCGATACCTCGTACCGATTGCCGCAGACGTACCCGATCGAGATCAGTATCGGATCGGGTTCACCCGTGTTTGGACGTGTGCTGTCTCGGCACCCCAGATCGGCTAGGGCCAGGGCGCTCAGGCCGACCGCATGTAGTTGCAGGCGTCGGCCAGGCGAGCGGATCACAACCCGTCCGCCCGCCTGAGGACCTGCTCGACTTCGCTCAGGAGCACTCGCTACCCCTTGCCGCGCTTCGGTGTAAGTTCCGTACTGTGGCGATCTCGCCCATCCGCGCTGCCCCGTCGTCTAATGGCAAGACGCGAGACTTTGGATCTCGCTATCGTGGTTCGAATCCACGCGGGGCAATCCCTGTCGTCCCGAAAACATCAGTGCCCCGGACGTTCCCCTGCCTTCAGCCTCCTTACCATACCACAGGGCGGCATTGTGGTTTCGTGGCCCCCGGACCCGAGCTGAGCTTGCGGGTAAATGCAGCAGGGCGCGCTTCCCCACGGAATCGCGCCCTGTCGTCCCTCGGGCTGGCTGCCCTCTGGCGTTACTGAGCCGCGGTTAGTCGGCTCATTGGCGGCATGCGGTACGCTGGTGCGATTGCGCCTTGGTCGACATCGCGGCCATCGCGCTCTTGATGTCGGTGCGGCCGTAATAGCCCGAGTCGTACATCCAGTTGTAAAAGGCGCACGCGTAGCTCTGATCGAGCAACGCGGTCCCGTAGCTCTTGATCTCGTTCGCGCTCATGGCGGACCCACCCGAGATACCCCTGATCCCGCTGGATCCATTGCCGCCGTCCAGGACGTTGAGCCCGACCGCGAGTCCCAGTCCCTTGCGCTTGGCCGCCGCGACCTCGGCGGCGATCCAGGAGCCGACGTTTCCCTTTGAGGCCGCATACTGCGCCCAGCCGGCGTCAAGGTAGGTGTAGCCGATCGAGGACGTAGCCAGCCAGGTCGGCCCGGCGCGCACAAACGTCGTCATCCCGGGCCAGAGCTGCTTGCTGTACTTGGCCATTGCCTCTACGGTGGAGGCAGGGATGCTCTTGCCCCCCCATTTCGCGGCGCGCTGCGGTTCGTCGATCAGGAAATGCCCGATGATGGTGCCATCGGAGAGGTACGGCCCGAAATTGGTCTGCTTGAATCGATCCACCAAGGCCTTCCACTTCGTGAAGCTGAACGTGCCATCGCTGTTCTTGACGTAACTGTCCTTCCCGTTGCACAGCTTGAGCACGATGCGACCACCCTTGGAGCGCACGGCGGAGAGAATGCTGATCACGTTGTTCTGATCCATCCCGCCGCCGCGAAGCGTTCCGGTGTGGACCGAGTTCAGCAGCGAGGCATCCATGCCATAGGTACCGTACACAATACCCGGCGCCTGTGCCGTCGCGGCAATCAACCCGCCCGCGGAGTCGGGAGACTCAGGGCCGCCCCCGACCGGAGCGGATAAAGCGGTCGAGTCGGTTAAGCCTGCCGACTCGCTCGATACGATGCGGTCGCCGCCACATGCGGTGGCGATGCACACAATGACCAGGCCCGACAGGCCGGTGGCGCCACGGCGTCCGGCCGCCGTGGTCCCGATGGGATTTTCGAAGATACGCACAGCTTGCCCTCTGGTGAGAAGTAACGGGCGTGACGCGACGGGGGCACCGCGGGGCCGGCGTCAGGCGTCGACGAGAACCGTCCGCCCGGCGATGCGCGGTGTTGCCGTCGCGACCTCAAGTGAACCGAGGTCAACGGATGTCAGAGCGGATTGTCTGGTGAGTTTCGCCGTGCCGGGTGCGGCCACGGACGCGATGGAATGGTCGCCGGATGACGCCATCTCGTTGTCACACGCTCGCTGCGGTCAAACTTAGGGCGGGAAGGCAGCCTGTCAATCTACCCGTCACCCGAGCCGCCACGGTGAGCCGGGCCATCGAGATGGCCCGGCCCAGAAAAGTGAATCGGCCGCCAGGCG
>DATLBL010000174.1:0-7000 GCA_035526925.1 Gemmatimonadales bacterium | reverse complement strand
GAGCAGATGCCGCAGCAGATCGGCCGCCAGCCCGACGCGGTGATCGCCTGCGTCGGCGGCGGCAGCAACGCCATGGGCATCTTTCACCCGTACATCGAGCACGTCGAGACGCGGCTGATCGGCGTCGAGGCGGCCGGCGCGGGGCTCGAGACCGGTCGTCATGCAGCGTCGATCAGCGCCGGCAGCCCCGGCGTGCTGCACGGCAACCGCACCTACCTGCTGCAGGACGAGGACGGGCAGGTGATCGAGACCCATTCGGTATCGGCCGGGCTCGACTACCCGGGCGTGGGTCCCGAGCACAGCTACCTCCGGGACTCGGGGCGCGTACGCTACGAATCGGCCACCGATGCGGAGGCACTCGAGGCGTTTCAGGCCGTCTGCCGGCTCGAGGGGATCATCCCGGCGCTCGAGACAGCGCACGCCTTCGCGTACGTCCAACGGATGGCGGGGCGCTGGCCCGCCGACGCGCTCGTGCTGATCTGCCTCAGCGGGCGCGGCGACAAGGATGTCGCCCATGTGGCCGCGCTGCTCGGGGCACCCGTGTGACCAGCGGCCCCGTGCCGACGGAGCTTCTCCCCGTCTCCCAGGTCACCGAGCTCCTGACCGGGCTGGTGAAGGCGCTCCGCGCGTATCACATGTACCTCCCGAACAACCCCATCTACCAGCGCGCCAGCGACAATCTCCGGATCGCGTTCCAGCCGGTCTGGGCGGTGATCGACGAGCTGGTGCTGACGGTCGCCGAGACGGACTTCGTCTGGGAGGAGCAGGTGGTCTACCACCAGCTCAACAAGGCCGACAGCATCGCCTGGGGTTTGTTCAAGGACGGGATGCGCTCGCTCACGATCCGGCGCGGCGCCGAGCTGGAGGAGCTGCCGCGGTTCCTCGAGACGATCAATCGCGCGCGCTACCTGCCCACCGATGCCGGCGATGACCTGCTGACGCTGCTGTGGGAGCAGGAATTCGAGTTCATCCAGTACAACTTCGTCGAGTTCTTCGGGGATGCGGGCGCCGGGGTGCCCGAGCAGAGCGGCAGCTATGCCACCGGCTCCGAGGACGCCCAGGGCGCTCGCGAGCGCCGTGCCGCCGCCGCTGAAGAGGCGCCGCCCAGGCCCAAGGGCGTCGTGGACCTGGACGAGTTCGACTCCACGCTCTACTTCCTGGACGAGCGTGAGATCAACCAGGTAGCGGCGGCGGTCGAAGAGGAGTACACGCGCGACGTGCGCCACGCCGCACTCACGATCCTCTTCGATCTGTTCGAGCTGCAGCCCGAGCCCGCGATCCGATCCGAGATCCTCGGCATCCTCGAGGGGCTGTTCCCCAACTTCCTCAACGCTCGCGACTTCCGAACCGCCGCGTCGGTGCTTCGGGAGTCGCGCGTCATCGCGCAGCGGGTGCAGGGACTCGAGCCCGGCCATATCGCGGGGCTCGAGCGGTTCCTCGCCAAGCTGAGCGAGCCCGCGATCGTGAGCCAGCTCATCCAGTCGATCGACGAGGCGCCCGCGCTCGCCGGCGAGGCCACGGTGGCGGAGGTGCTCCGCGAGCTGCGTCCGACGGCGCTCGAGCCGATTCTGACCTGGGTCCCGGCGCTCGGCTCCCCCGTTCTCAAACGGCTGCTCGAAGAGGTGGCCGATCGTCTGGCCGAGGCGCATCCGGCGGAGCTGCTCCGCATCCTGCGCTCGCCCGAGTCGGATGCCCTGGCCGCGGTGGTGGCGCTCTGCGGGCGGCTGCAGCTCGCGCAGACCGTCCCCGGCCTGGGTGAGACGATCGCGCATCGCGACGCCGCCGTCCGCCTGGCCTCGGTCCAGGCACTCGCCCAGCTCGGCACGCCGGCGGCGCTCGGGTTCATCGAGAAGGCGCTGGAGGACGACGATCGCGGGGTCCGGCTCGCGGCGGTGCGGGTGGTCGGTGGCCGCGGCTACAAGGGGGCGCAGCGACGGGTGGAGGCGATCGTCCTGGGCAAGGCGGTCGGCGGGATGGACCTCACGGAGAAGATGGCGTTTTTCGAGGCGTACGGCGCCATCGCCGGAGCGGCCGGACTGAAGCCACTCACGGCCCTGCTGCTCCCTCGCGGGCTGCTCCGGATGAAAGAAGCGTCCGAAACACGGGCCTGCGCCGCTATCGCGCTGGGCAAGATCCGGACGGCCGACGCCCGCGAGATCCTGCAGCGGGCCGCGGACGACAAGGACCTCGTGGTCCGCAACGCGGTGAGCCGGGCGCTTCGGGAGAGCGCCACGTGACTACCCCGGCGGAGCAGGTCCCGAGCGCCGCCTCGGAGGGGCGGCTCCGTCAGGGAGGGCGCGCGCTCCTCCTGGCGCTCTATACGGCGCTCCGGAGCCTCAAGCTCTATCCGGTCGAGAACGCCACGGTGCAGAAGGCGCTCGACGACCTCGACGCCGCCTCCCGCGCCCTGGTCGTGCTCGAGGCCGATCTCGAGATCCGTCTCGCCGGCGACTTCATCTTCGTGAACGCAACCCGGCTCCGCCTCGAGCTCGACAACTACGCCTCGTTCAGCCACATCCTCACGATGCTGCGGGCGTTCTCGATCGGCGGATTGCGGGTGCACGCGTCCGCCGATCGCCGCGAGTGGCAGATCTTCCTCAGCCTGCTGCTGAGCCTGTCCGAGCGCGGGGAGCCCGAGGGCCGGTTCGAGGAGTTGTTCGAGCGCTTGGCCTCCGCGCAGGTCAAGGGGCTGGAGATCGAGCGCGCCATCGAGCAGGAGCACGATCCCGAAGGCGAGCAGGCGAAGGAGCAGGCGAAGCGGATCTACAGCCAGGGCGTGGCGGTCACCAAGGACGTGATCACGGGAGCGCGGCTCGGACGGGCCACGAGCGTCAAGCGGGTGAAGCGGGCAGTGCAGCTCATCGTCGACCAGGTGCTCAACAACGAGACCTCGCTGGTGGGACTGACCACGATCCGCGACTATGACGAATACACCTTCACCCATTCGGTGAACGTGTGCATCTTTTCGGTCGCGCTTGGGAAAAAGCTCGGATTCAGCAAGCTGCAGTTGTACGATCTCGGCATGACGGCGCTGCTGCACGACGTGGGCAAGGCACGGGTCCCGGTCGACATTCTCAACAAGACCACCGGGCTCGACGAGCAGGAATGGCGCATCATGCAGGGACACCCGTGGCTCGGGGCGCTCACCCTCTACGCCATGCGGACACACGACGAGCTTCCCTACCGCAGCATCCTGGTGGCTCACGAGCATCACATGAAGACCGACCTGACCGGCTACCCGAAGTGCGTGCGCGACCGCTCGCTCGGGATCTTCTCGCGAATCGTGTCCGTCGCCGACGGCTTCGACGCCGCGACCACCAGACGAAGCTATCAAACGGTCCCCATCGAGCCCGACCAGGTCCTGAAGGAGATGTGGCAGAATCCGAAGCGCGGCTACGACACCATCCTGGTCAAGGCGCTCATCAACCTCATCGGCATCTACCCCGTGGGCACCTGCGTCATCCTCGACACGTTCGAAGTCGGCATCGTCGCCGCGCCCAATCCGGAAGGGCTGCAGCTCAACCGTCCGATGGTGCGCATCGCCGTCGACGCGGACGGCGGTCACGTCCCGCCGCCCGGCGAACTGGTGAGCATGGCCGAGCAGGACGAGGCAGGCGCGTACCGCCGCTCGATCGTGAAGGTGACCAACCCGTCCCGATACGGACTCACGGTCGGCGACTACTTTGTCTGACTCCCGGCTCGGGCCGGCCTGGGCCGAGCTGCGGGCCCGCCGACGCACCGCGCTGATTCCGTACCTGACGGCCGGATATCCCACGAGCGACGCGAGCCTCGCCGCGCTGCAGGCGGCGGACCGCGTGGCGGACATTCTGGAGGTCGGGGTGCCGTTCAGCGACCCGCTGGCGGACGGCCCCACGATTCAGCGATCCACCTTCGACGCGCTGCGGCAGGGCATGACGCTCGCCGGCACGCTCGAGCTGATCCGCCGAGCGCGGCTGTCCCGCCCCGTCGTGGTGTTCAGCTACTTGAACCCCATCCTGCGCTATGGTCTCGACCGATTTCTCCGCGATGCCGACGCGCTCGGCGTGGCCGGGGTGCTGTTGACCGACCTGCCGGCAGGCAGCGACCCCGCGGTCGAGTCCGCCATCCAGGCGAGCCCGCTCGACCTCATCCGCCTGATCGCTCCCACGACCCGAGCGGACCGTCTGGATGCCGCCGTGCAGGGCGCCCAGGGTTTCATCTATCTGGTCGCCCGGCTCGGTGTGACCGGGGCGACCGCGTCGCTGGCGGACGGACTCGCGCCTTCGATTGCGCGGGTCCGCCAGGCGACCAACCTTCCTGTAGCCGTGGGATTCGGAGTGTCCACGCCCGCCCAGGCGCGGACGATCGCCCGGCAGGCGGACGGCGTGGTGGTGGGCAGCGCGCTCGTCGACGTGTTGGGTGCGCGGGGAGTCGACGGCGCCCGCGAGTTTCTCGGGTCGCTCCGGGAGGCGCTCGATGCGGCCCGCACGGACGGCTGAGGAGGGCAACATGAAGGATCGCGTCCAGCAGCTGGTGGATCGGTACGCGCAGGCGATCGCGATCGGCGGCTGCGTCGTCGCCATCGGGGCGATCCTCGTCGACACGCGCTGGGTGGCGCAGTGGGTGAGCACGCTGGTCCTCCTGGGTGGCGTGTTCGCCCTTCGCGCGTCGCCGGTCCGGCTCAGCAAATATTCGTATCTGACGCAGTCGGGCGTCGCGGCGATCGTCGGCGCGCTGACGGTCGGACCGGCACCGGTGGTCATCGCACTGTGGCTCGGGGTGTTCGCGTCGGACGTGCTCTGGCTGCGGAAGCTGCCGCGGGCCGGGGTCATCAACGCCGGCCGGGAAGTGCTCGGCTTCGCGGCCGCCTTTGGACCTTACGCCGCGGTCCTGGCCATCAGCGGTCGGCCCGGGCTGTCGCTCGATCTGCTGCCGGCCGCGGCCATCTTCGTCTGCATGTACTTCTTCTCGACCCGCGCGCTCTTCTACTTCACCCTCCTGCTTCGGGACAAGCTCGAGCACGCCGAGAAGATTCTCATCCTGCGGTGGGAGATCATCTCGTACCTCCTCACGCTCATCGCGTCGGTCGTAGTGATCGCCGCGGTGCACGCCCTCTCGCCGGTGGGGTGGCTGGCCGTGGCACTCGCGTTGGGCCTGCTGGGCGCCCTGACGCGCCGCATCCTCGAAGAGGCCATCGGCGCGGAGGATCTCAACAAGGTCCACCTGATGGAGGTGGCGATCGCCAGCAACGCCACCCTGCAAGGGTCGTTCGACCAGATCGAGCGGCTGGCCTACCGGCTGCTCGACTGGGGTGACTTCCGGATCTATCGCGTCGTCGACGGAGTCGCGACCCTGGCCTATCGCGGCACCCTCGGGCGCCCCGGCCGCGGCGAGCCGCCGACCGGCGCCGCGCCATTCCGCGCCGAGGCGATCGCGTCGAACAAGGTCGTCGTGATCAAGGACACCCGGTCCGATCCGCGCGTCGCCTCCCCGATGGAGCAGGTCGGGAGCCTCGTGGTTCACCCGATCCGTTTCGGCGGCGATCTGCTCGGGACGGTCGAGGTGGATCACCCCAAGCGGCATGCGTACGGACCCAAGGACCTCGTCGCCCTCAACACGCTGGGCAACCAGATCGCGACCGCGATCCACATCGCCGAGCTCCGCCGTCCGCTGCTCGGCACGGTCGAGCAGATCGGGCAGCAGGTCACGGCCCTCGCCCGCGTCACCGACTCACTCCGCACCTCGGCGCTCGCGCTGGCCGACGCGTCGCAGGGGATGCGGCAGGGCGCGGGCGAGCTGGAGACCTTCGTGGCCGGCGGCCTCGAGGCCACCGACTCGCTCGGCGCCGCCACCCGCGCCATGGCGGATCAGGGCTCGCAGGCCGCCGCGGCGAGCGGCACGGCCGCCGAGGTGGCGGCGCAGAATCGCGTGGTCATCGGCGAGGCGATCGACCGGCTCGTCGCGCTCAAGGGCTTCGTGTCCGCCAGCGCCGACCAGGTCGCCGGGCTCGGCGCCATGACCACCCGGATCCAGGGGTTCATCGGCACGATTCGCGAAATCGCCGACCTGACGAACCTGATCGCCCTCAACGCGGCCATCGAGGCCGCGCGCGCGGGGGCCGAGGGGCGCGGGTTCGCGGTGGTGGCCGACGAGGTGCGGGACCTCGCCGCCCAGAGCCTGCACGCGGCGGGCGAGGCGCGCCACCTCCTCGAGGAGATCACCAACCAGGTGTCGGCGGTGAGCGGCCAGATGGAGCGCGGACGGCAGGCGGTGGCGGGCGTCGAGGAGCTGAGCGCCGACGCCGCGATGGCGCTCGACGCCATCGTCGGCACGACGGGGGAGGCCGGCCAGCACGCGCGGGCCATCGCCGCCACCGCCGCAGACCAGCTGCGGGCGGTCGACGGGCTCACCGGGCAGATCCGGCAGGTCGCCGCCAGCTCGGCGCGCACGCTGAGCGAGACCGAGGCCCTCGCGCGGCACGCGGCCGAGGCCGCCGGCGGACAGGCCGACCTCGAGCGGTCCATCCGCGAGCTGGGCGACGTGGCCGCCGACCTCCAGCGGATCGCCAGGCACTTCGTGGTGGAGACCTGACGATGGTCGCCGCCGCCGAGCGCGCGTACGTGGCGCTCGGCAGCAACCTCGGCGACCGGGCCGGACACCTCGCCGCCGCCCGCGAGGCGCTGGCGAAGCTCCCGGACACCGAGGTCGTTGCCGCCTCAGCCGTCGAGGAGACCGCCCCGCTCGCCGGCATGCCGCAGCCGCCCTACCTCAACCAGATGGTCCTGCTCGAGACGCGGCTCACCCCGCGGCAGCTGCTCGACGCCTGCCACGAGATCGAGCGCGTGCGGGGCCGCATCCGGGGCGAGCGGTGGGGCGCCCGGACCCTCGATGTGGACATCGTGCGATACGGACGGCGGCGCGTGGCGGAGCCCGACCTTATCATTCCCCATCCCGAGCTGCCCAACCGCGACTTCTGGCTGCGAGAGCTGGCGGAGCTGCAAGCCCATGAACGCTGACGCAC
>DATLBL010000173.1:0-8556 GCA_035526925.1 Gemmatimonadales bacterium | reverse complement strand
GTGCCCGACACCTGGCCGCCGGAGTTCCTGGATCCGGAGGCGCTGGAGTTCACGGTGAAGCGGCTGCGCGAAGGGCCGGAGCAGGCTGGCTGGTGGCTCCACTTCATCGTGTTGGCACGCGGTCCTTCCGGACCGCTATTGATCGGCAGCGCCGGGTACAAAGGTCCGCCGTCACCAAACGGGGTGGTGGAGATCGGCTATGGCATCGTGCGGGATCACCACCGTCGCGGGTACGCGTCCGAGGCCGTGCGAGGGCTCCTCAGGCGCGCGTTCGCCGATCCCGCCATCGGCGCGGTCATCGCCGAGACGCTGCCTGAGCTGACGGCGTCGATCGGCGTGCTGCACAAGTGCGGCTTCCACCTCATCGGCGAGGGCTCGGAGCCAGGGGTCATTCGCTTCGAGCTCACCCGAGCCGCGTACTTCCACTCCACGGCCAGCACGACGAAGCCCCGAGTGACCTCCTTCGCGCCGCAGTTCCTGGTCGACGACCTGGCGCGCTCGATCGCGTACTACGAGAAGCTCGGGTTTACGTTCGGCGATCCCTGGGAAGGGTTTTACGCGATCGGTCGGCTCGACGGACTGGAGCTCCACCTGAAAGAGGCCCCGAAGGACGGGGCGGAGCGCCGGCATCGACGGGAGCACGAGCACCTGGATGCGGCGGCCGGCGTGGACGGCATCGAAGCGTACTACGCCCGGTGCGCCGCGAACGGCGCGACGATTGTCCGGCCGCTCTCGCCCACCGCGTGGGGCACCGAGGATTTCTACGTGGAGGATCCCGACGGCTATGTGGTCTGCTTCGGAGGCCGCCCGGCAGGCCGGGAGGAACGATGAGAGCACCGCCGACGCTGTCTCGATTGTGCTTTGGCCTCGCATTCACGATCTCCAGCGTGGGTTGCTTCAGCTGGCGGCCGTACGAGCCCGCTGCCCCGCTTTCGGCCGTCGGCAAGTTGCCGCACCGATTGCGGGCGAGCCTGGCCGACAGCAGCCGGGTGGAATTGACCGCGCCGTTCGTTCGGGCCGACTCCCTGTACGGCCGGTCAGGGCCAAAGCGGGATACCCTGGCGCTCTCCGTCGCGGAGATCCGGGAGCTCGAACGCGAGCGGTTCAACGTGTGGCGCACGCTCGGCGCGACGGTCGTTGCGCCGGCGGCCGCGCTGCTGGTGGTGTTTGCGATCGCGTGCGACGACGGCGGCTGCCAGCCGACGTACTGAGCCTGGCGGCGGCCCCGCACGCGGATCCAGCCCACCGAAGAGCGGCCCATTCATCAGCCAGCAGCAAGGAGCGCCGCATCCGCCTCATCACGTGGAACTGTTGCCGCGGCGCCGACGCGAGCAAGTTGCAGCGCGTGCTCGCCCTGGAACCGGACATCGCCGTGCTTCAGGAGTGTGCCGCACCGGCGGGTACGGACTTGTCCACCGCTTGGTTCGTATCGAATCCCAAGCAGGGTGTCGCAGTCGTCGCGCGACGGCCGTTCCACGTCTCCGGCCTGCCGGCACGCGCTGCCTCCCGCTCGATGTTCGCCGCCAGGGTGCGGGGGCCCGTGAGCTTCACGGTGATCGCGGTCTGGTCGCAGCTCGAGCCGACCTACGCCGAGGCGCTTCGGCGCGGGGTAGCCGTCTACGAGGATGTGCTGCGCGCCGGTCCCTGCGTTCTGATCGGCGACTTCAACAGCAGCGCGGCGTGGGACGACCGCCACCGCCGCAACGATCACCGCGAGCTCGATACATCACTCCGCGAGCAGTTCGGGCTCGTCAGCGCCTATCACGCGGCAACCGGAGAGGCGCCAGGCCGGGAGTCCTTGGCCACCCACTACTGGCGATGGCAGGAAACCGCGCCGTTCCATCTCGACTACTGCTACCTGCCGGAGCGCTGGTGCGCCGGGCTCACGAGCGTCACGGTCGGGACCTATGGCGACTGGGCGGGAGTGAGCGATCATCGTCCGGTCGTCGTGGACGTCACTCCCCCGGGCTGACGTCGGGCACTGACCGGTTATCCGTTCGATCCCAACAGAGAGGAGCGCAGCGGTGCGAATGGCTCTTGCTGTGTCGGCCCTGGCCCTGACGCTCGTGGCAAGCGAGCTCACCGCGCAGGGCAAGAAGGCGCCCCCGGCCGACGTCGGCGCAGGCCGCGTGGCGTGGTTCGACCTCACCACGTCGAACCTGGCGCGATCCCAGGAATTTTACGGGCGGCTTTTCGAATGGGAGTTCACGCCGCTCGAGGGGACCGATCAGGCCGTCGAGATCGTCTCGCGCGGCACGCCGATCGGGACGCTCCGCGGCGCCGACGGCGCGATCAGCGCGTTCAACGGCGTGGTGTACGTGCAGGTCACCGACCTGCCGGCGACCTGCAGGCGATCGAAGGAGCTGGGCGGCACCATCCCGCCCGGATTTCCGTTCGATCTGCCCGGCGGCATCGGAGCCATCGCGCTCGTCATCGACCCGGCCGGTCATCCGGTGGGCATGTATTCCAGGACTCCCCTGGCATCGGGCACGTCCCCGGTTAAGTGACGCACGCCGGATGGACCGGCACCGACCTGTGTCGCCAACGACTCCATCGGGCGTCCTCTAGTCGCGGCGCCGCCGCCGGCGCGCCGGAGAACCGCCACGCTCCGCCTCGAACCAGGGCATCCGATGAAGCGGGCTACGATCCTTCCTCTTCTCTTTCTGGCCTGCAGCAGCGCCACGCCCGCCGAGCAGTATGGGTTCGTGGCCATGCTGGGCAACGATACCGTATCGGTCGAACGCGTCGCCCGCTCTCCGGCCCGACTGGTGACCGACGGCGTGGACCGGTGGCCGTTCGTGCGGCGCCGGCATACCGAATTCGACCTGGCGCCCGATGGCACCATCCGGCACATGGTGATGGACGTTCGCTCGCCGAACGGCCGCTCAGCGCGGGAACGCGGGCGCCGGGTGACGGCGGATGTCTCCGGCTCGAAGGTGACCATCTCGGTCCGCGACAGCGCCGGCGTGCGGGACACCGCGTTCGCCACGGGCGGAGCGATCACCGTGCCGCACGTGTCCATGATGTACAGCGTCATCGAGCTCGAGATCGCGGCCGCGCTTCGCCGCGCGGCGACGGCCAAGCTCGCGCCCGGGGACAGCGTGCTCTTCCGGCAGTTCTACCCCGATCGAGACGTCGGGCCGAGCTTCACGCTGCATCGGGGCTTCGTGCACCCCGGTACCGGCGGCAAGGTGGAGCTGCGGCACGACTGGCTGGCCGGTACCGGCGAGGCGACGGTGGACAGTAGCGGCCGAATGCTCGCGTACTCGGGCGCGCGAAGCACGTACAAGGTCGACGTCGCGCGGACGACGGCGCCACTCGACGTCGAGGGAATCGGCGATCGCCTCGCGGCCGCGGAGGCGCGCACCGGGCTCGCGCAGCTGAGCGTGCGCGACACCGCGCGGGCCACCATCGGCACCACCGCCTTTGCGGTGGACTACGGCCGACCGCTGGCGCGCGGTCGCACGCTGCTGGGCGACGTGATCAGCTACGACCGCGTATGGCGCACCGGCGCGAATGCCGCGACGCAGTTCACGACCTCGGCGCCGATCACGCTGGCCGGATTGTCGCTGCCGGCGGGAACGTACACGCTCTGGACGGCGCCGCACGTCCGCGGGGTCGACCTCATCGTGAACAGGCAGACCGGACAGTGGGGGACGGAGTACAGCCGGGCGCAGAACCTGGGGATGGCCCGGATGAAATCCGACAGCGTCGGCACGCCGGTGGAGAAGTTCACCATCTCGATCGAGCCGAGCGACGCCCGGCACGGCACGCTCGCAATGACGTGGGGGACATTCCGGTGGACGGCGCCGATCGAGGTGCGGTAAGGCGGTGTGCCGGCTTCGCGTGGCGGCCCTAGCGAGGCGCAACTATCCGATGCAAGCTTTCGCGTCCCCCGCATATGATGCGCGCGCCTCTCGACCCGGAATCCTATGGACTGGCTTCTCAACCTTCCCATCGCGTGGCTGGCGATCGCCATTCTCGCGGCCAGCTACGCCGTTGCCGGCCTCATCTACTTCGTGGTTCGGCGGCTGGCGGTGGGCGAGCGGATCCAGTCCTTCAAGGCGATCTCGGCGGGTATGCTGTCGCCGCTCGCGGTGGTGTTCGCCCTCCTGGTCGGATTCCTCGCGGCCCAGGTGTGGAGCGACGCCGATCGCGCGGGGACGGCGGTCAACCGCGAAGCGAGCGCGCTCCGCGCCGCGGTGCTGCTGTCGGACCAATTCCCCGGGGACGCCCAGCGCCGGCTCCGCGAGCTGATACGCCAGCACATCACGACGGCCGCCGCGGACGAGTGGCCGGCCATGGCACGTCACGGGGCGAATCTCACCCTCGTGCCGCACGCCCTGGCCGACGCGCTTCGGGTCGCGCTCTCCCTGGAGCCTCGCGGAGCGGGGCAGGCGCTGGCCCAGCGCGAGCTGGTGGCGTCGATTCAGAGCGCGCTGGACGCACGCCGCCAGCGCATCGTGCTGAGCGGCTCGTCCGTCAACGTGGTCAAGTGGGGCGCGCTCCTGGTGCAGGCGGCGCTCATCCTGCTCACGATCGCGATGGTGCACTGCGACAACCCGCTCGGGAACCGGATCATCCTCGCCGTCTTCGCGACCGGAGCCGCGGCGGCCGTGCTGCTCATCGCGGCGCACAGCCGGCCATTCTCGGGCGCTCTCTCCATCCGCCCTGCGCTGCTGCTGCAGGTGATGCCCGAGGGTGGCGAGCCCTCCCGGGGCGCCGGGGAACCGTAGGATCGTCCTACCTGCCGACGGTGTCGAGGTGCCAGCCGGTATGCACCCAGCGCCCGCCGCGGCGCACGAACACCTCGGTACCCCGCCCACTCGTCTCTTCGGGTTGCCCGGCGCGACCGGTGAGCACGATGCGGTAACTGGTATACAGGATCACGACGTCACCGTAGCGCTGCCAGACGTTTCGCGGAAACTCCAACGCCGTGACCTTCCGGCCGCTCTTCGCAAACTCGCCCATCTGCGTCACGGTCCGCGCCCGATCGTCCCAGGGGCCGCCGTCCCAGCCGAGCGCGACCAGCTCCGCTGGCACGATTCGCTCGAACCCCGCCCGGTCATTGGCGAACCATGCCCGCCAGGCGGCCTCACGAATTCCCAGGATCTCCCGTTTCGTAACCTCGTCCGGTTGCGGCCCGTACTGTTGAGCGGACACCGGCAGGGCGCCGGCCGACACGACTCCAGCCATGACGATCGCGAGCATGCGCATGAGCACCTCATCGTTGGGGAAACCGGCGCGGATATTAGCGGCGATGCGCGCCCCGGCGCTTCCGGAATCTTGCTCTCGTCCGACGGCGCTGTTCCGGGGCGAGTTCTTCGCGATCGACGACTGGCGGTGCGCGGGCGAGGACACGCCCGGTCGCAGGCAGGAGTGGGCCCCTGACGACTGTGTCGTGGTCACGCGGCGGGGCGCGTGGGAGCTGGAGAGCGAGGGCGAGACTCGCCTGGCCGATCCCCTGACCGCGACGCTTTGGAATCGCGGCGCCTATCGCGTGCGGCACCCGGTGAGCGGCGGAGATGCATGCACGATCTTCCGGCTGACGGCGTCCGGGAGGCGCGCGGTGCGCGACCTGTCCGGTGGCCGGGCGAGACGCTCGCCGCGCTCGACCTTCGCGACACGCTTCCGCCCTCTCGACGGCCGGAGCTACCTCCTGCATCGCCAGGCGCTCGCCAACGCCCGGCTGCCGCACGGCGCGCCCGACCCGCTCGCGGTCGAGGAACCCGCTCTGGCCTTCCTGCGGCTGGTGTCGGCTGGAGCCTCGCGGCCGTCGGAGCTTCCCTGCGCGCGGGAGGCCAGCCGTTATGTCGAGCGCGCGCGCGATCTCATCGCCCGGGACTTCAGGCAGCCGCTCACGCTCGGCGGCATCGCGCGGGAGGTCCACTGCTCGCCGTTTCACCTCAGCCGGCTCTTCCGTCACGCGACCGGTCTGACGCTTCATCGTACCGTGGTCCGCCTGCGGCTGCGCGAAGGTCTGGAGCGCCTGCTGGATCAGCCCGGGGAGGTGTCCACGATCGCGCTCGCGCTAGGCTTCGCCTCGCACAGTCATTTCGCCGACGCGTTCCGCGCCGAGTTCGGGTGCAGTCCCAGCGAGGCTCGACGGACGCTGGCGCCGAGGGCTGCCCGACTACTCGTGCAGAGCTCTCATGATTTGCCTAGCTCGAGTCGGCCAGGCCGCTCTCGATAGCAGTGGGCGCCCGAACGGCGCTCCGCGGGGGCTCGCGCATCCCCTTCACCATCAGCCAGCCCGCCAGCGCCAGGTGACTCGCCGCAAGGGATATGGCGAGCATCGGTACGCTCTCGTAGCCTAGAAGCACCGGCAACGGGATCGCTGCGGTATGCACGGCAGCCATGACCATGCCGAAACCGGCCAGCAGCCGCGGCACCAGGACAACGCGGAACAGGATGCCGTAGAGCGCCAGGAACCAGGTGTCGATCACGAGCAGCTCGGTGTAATGCAGCCATCTCCGCGTCGCGCCCAGCGCTGCGGCCAGGGTCGTGAGCAGCTCCGCGCTCGATCGCTCTCCTGTGGCAAATCGCTCGCTCAGGGACAGCATGGAAAGGATATGCGCGTTGTCCACCGCCTGGACCGCGAGCCAGATGACGCTCAGCGCCAGGAGGCCGAGCGCCATGCGCTCGCTGTATCGCCGAATAACCGGATACGCGACGAGGGAAATACCGATCGTCAGGACGGCGTTGGCAAACAAGAGGAATACCGCGAGCTTGATCTGCCCGGCGATCGGGGCGGCACTCCGCAGGAAGTCGGGCGACGTCCCCGCCCTCAGCAGGATGAAAGGCACCGTCAGCCCGACCAGCTGCACGAGCACGAGCATGCCGATGGCGCGACCGGTACTCTTAGTGGGATTCATGGGCGTTCACGGTGAGCGGTTTGCACGGTGCCGCGGAGCGACGTCTGTACGTACGGACCACCCGGGGGGTTGCAGTGCCGGCCCGGCGGAGTCAACCTGAGACCGATCAGGACCCGATTCTGCAGGATCTGGAGCCCACCGCGACAGAGGCCGAGGGGTGGAAAAGGGCAGCGACGGAGTGACTGAACCCGTGATGGAGACGTATGCCATCGACCGGCCCTTAGGCATCGGGCAGGTCGCCATCCCGGTCGGCGAGCTCCAGCGCTCGATCGGCTTCTACCGCGACGTGCTCGGGCTTCGCCTGCTGTTCCAGGCGCCGCCGGGGCTTGCCTTCCTCGACTGCGGCGGCGTCCGCATCATGCTGACGGAGTCGAAGGCCGAGGAGCTCGCCGCGGCTGGCGTCATCTACTACAGAGTGGCCGACCTCGACGCCGCTTACCTCTCCCTCCGAGCGCGCGGGGCGGCGTTCGTGGATGCGCCGCATCGGATCGCCCGCCTGCCGGACCACGAGCTCTGGATGGCATTCCTGCGCGATCCGGACGATCATTTGCTGGCGCTGATGGCCGAGCGCCCGCACACGGTCGACGAGTCTACCGGCGGGCCGGCATGAGAGGGGCCGGGCTCTGTCTCGTGCTCGCTTGCTGGGCGACGCACCCGCTCCGCGGCCAGGATCTCGATTCCGCGGCCGTCCGCGTGCCACTGGATTCGGCCCTTCGTCTGGCGGACAGGGCCGCCGCTTCCGCCTTTCCGGATCGATCGGGCTACCAGCTCTACTCGATCGTACCGAGGGCGCTCAAGGGCGATCCGGGCGGGCTCCACTGGCAGGTGCGGTGGCAAGAGAAAACATTTCCGCATCGCCGATGGCTGCTCGTCCGAGTTTACATGAACGATGGGCACGCGACCACCGAACGACTCACGCACTGACTCCGAATGACTCGTTACACGTACCCACACACGATCGACAACGGCGCCGGCGAGCGGCTTACCTTTGCCCGAGCCGTTCACGAGGCCGGCGGCGAGCGCCTGGAAGGCGAGAACGTCGTCAAGCCCGGTTCGGGTCCGCCGATGCATGTCCATCACCTGCAATCCGAAGTGCTGACCGTCCGGCAGGGACGGATGGCCTACCAGCGGCCGGGCGGGCCGGTGCAGTATGCCGGACCGGGGGAGACGGCGGCCTTCGCGCCGGGTGACGCGCACAAGTTCTGGAACGCGGGGGACGACGACCTCGTGTGCTCGGGATACATAGAGCCGGTCCACAACATCGAGTACTTCCTGACGGAGTTGTTCGCGTCGATGAAGCGGACCGGAGGGGCGCAACCCAGCCTGTTCGATGTCGCGTTCCTGGCCACGCGTTACCGCAGCGAGTTCGAGGTGCTCGAGATCCCGCGCGCCGTGCAGAGGATCGTGTTCCCCATAGTGGTGGCGATGGGCCATCTCCTGGGCCGCTACGCGCGGTACGCCGATGCTCCGCCTCCGGTGAAGCGCTGAGCTGTGCCGCTCCGCACGTCAGTCGTCACATGCACCTAGTCCAGCTCCTGCTGCCGGCCCAGGACAACGCCGGGCACCCGTACCCGCGTGCGTTGTACGATCGGCTGGCGAGCGAGCTGGCCGAGCGATTCGGGGGCGTCACCGCGTACACGCGGGCGCCGGCCACCGGTCTCTGGGAGGCCGCGTCGGGCGA
>DATLBL010000172.1:0-5582 GCA_035526925.1 Gemmatimonadales bacterium | reverse complement strand
CCACTCGATGCTGGTGAGCGCGCTGTTCAACGCGGTGGACCTGAGGGAAGCCGTGCTGCGGCACACCGATCTCACGTTCGCGGTGCTGAATGGCGCCGAGCTCACCAATGCGGACTTGTCGTCGGCACTGCTGTCGCAGACGGTGATTGCTCGCTGTCCCAGCCTTGCGACGGCGCGCGGGTTGGACTCATTGGAGCTCCTGACGGCCTCCTCGATCGATCTCGACACGCTGCGCCACGCGCTCGATCACCTGCCGGACGAGCTGCTGGCAAAGCTGGGCGCTGACGGCGAGCAGCTCGCGGCGCTTCGCGCCCTGGGCTCCAGCGCGAGCCGCTAGCCCGAGCCGGTCTTTCGAGCGGCTTGAATCTCCGCCGTGATGCGGGTCAAGAGATCGGGTGGCATGGTGAGCTGACGGAGCTTCTGTCGCACCCCATTCAAGACGCTCGCCTCGAAGGTGAACTCGCGGGCACACGCCGCGCAGATCTCGAGATGCTCCTCGATGAGGCGCATCTCTGGCTCGGGCAGCCGCCGGTCCAGGAAATCGTCGAGTCGGCGGAACGCCTCTTCGCACGTGGTCCGATTCAGGGGATGGGTCATTCCGCTGCGCCAGCGTGATGAGTGACGATACCGCTCTCTTCCGCGACCTGATACAATGCCTTCTGCAACATCTTCCGCCCGCGATGCAGCCGCGACCTCACGGTGCCGACGGGACAGCTCAGCGCCTGGGCGATCTCCTCGTAGCTCAGATCTTCCATGAAATAGAGCGTCGCGACCACCCGATACTCGTCCGGGAGGCGCGCAATCGCGGCAACCACTCGCTCGGTCCCGAGCTGGTCGAGCAGCTGGGCCGCGGGGTCCGGCCCCTGGGTCGGGAACCCCATCTCGGCGGAGCGCGCGTAGAGGTAGAGGTCGGGCGTGTCGTCGAGGTCGGACGTGACGGGGCGGCTCTTCTCGCGGCGGCGCTTCGAAAAGTAGCAGTTGGTGAGAATCTTGAAGAACCAGGCGCGAAAGTTGGTGCCCGGCTCGAACGAAGCGAAGGCCCGAAACGCGAGCAGTGCCGCTTCCTGGACGAGGTCCTCGGCGTCCGCCTGGTTATGCGTCAGGCGCGCCGCGATCCCGAACGCCGTCCCGGCGACCCCCGCAAAGAGCGACTCGAAGTCAGCGGGAGGGCAGAGCGCCATGGCCTGAGGTGCAGACCTGGCGAAGGCGGCGGAAGGCTCCTCGAGCACAATTCCCGTGGATTGGGGGTAGGGCAAGCTAGTGCCGGTGAACCAGACGTCCAAGGAGGTTGCCGATTACGCCGCCCACCGCTGCCCCGAGCAGGCCCACGCCGATGGTGACGCCGGTACAGTCGCGCGGACCGCGCTCCGAGTTGCCGCAGGCGGCCCGACTGACGAAGGCGGCTGCAACGCCCAGCCCCGCGCCGATGACGGCCGTACCTGCCCACCGATAGTCGCGGCGGCCCTCCGCCGGCACCGTGTATCGAAGCGTGAAGGGCGCTGGCTGCCAGCCGGACGCACGGAATGTGGTGATCGGCTCCTCGATCGATGCGGCTAGCGGGCGGACGGCGAGTGCGATGATCAGTACCGCGGCCGAAGTACTCCGCATCAGCCGGCCCGGACGCGGCGCATCCGGAATGGGCGAGCCGAGACTCTCCCCGAATTTGCCAGAGTTGGCGTGGTGCTGATTCATGGTGCCGCCGCAATGGGGTGATAGAGGACTCAGCTGGTCGCAGGGGGTATAATGTCGAATGCCGTATGCGGGTTCCCGCCCCTTGGGCAGGGAGAGCAATCGCAGCACGCGCTCATTTTGCATCACGTGCTTCCCGCAGTGGATAGGAACGTCTAAGTTGTTGTGAGGAAATCTCGGGGCGTTAGCTCAGCTGGGAGAGCACCTGCTTTGCAAGCAGGGGGTCACCGGTTCGATCCCGGTACGCTCCATTAATGCGTGTGCCTGCCGGCGGAACGCGGGCCGGCGCGGATGGTGTTTGACGAGGCAGCGCCGAACACGGTGGGGCAGCGGGGGTATCCAAAAGGGTACCCCCGCTGCTGGTGGTCACTAGGCGTTTCGAAAACCCGGCGGCTCGCGCGGTGGCCATTAGCATTAGTAGCATGCAAGCGCGGTGGCGCCGTCCGCGTCGCGCACTTATTACTTCGTCAGCAGCTTTCCAGCGAGCGACGGATGCGCGAACGACATCACCACGACCTGCTCTGGCTCTTCACGCGCCTGCCGTACCCGGTACGGGTCGTGACGCTGGTGTTTCTGGCCGCGTGGGTGGCGCTCGCGTTGCACGAGCTCGCCCATGCCCTCGTGGCCCGCCTCCTCGGCATTCGGGTGTGGGAGATCTCGCTCGGTAGAGGACCGGTCGTCTGGGAGGGCATGGTGCGTGGCTGCCGGGTGCGACTGGCGCTACTCCCGCTGCACGGTGCCGTCCGCCTCGACGACCGCGATGCGCACAAGCTCGGATACCGCGGCATCGGCGATGCCCAGTGGGCGTTCGAGTGGCTGGCCGGCAGCTCCTGGCGTGCGCCACTCATCACGGCCGCTGGAAGTGTCGCTAACCTGCTGGCTGCCAAGGCGGTCATCGCCTACTGGTCATGGATGCCTCACCCGGCGCCGCCGATCTTCTCGCTCTCGGCGTGCATCTTCATCGTGAACGCCATGATGTTCCTGAATCTGGTCCCCATCCGGGGCCTCGACGGGTGGCGAATGGCCGTCCAGACGGCCGCGTGGCGACGAGCCCCGAGACTGCAGCGCGCGTAGCACTCTCCCAGGTCGACTCTTTCCATCGACGGAGCTTCACATGGCGAGGTCCGGCATCGGCGCGGCAGGCCTGGTCACGCGGATCGTCGCCGCCCTGGCGCTTGTCTACGCCACCTTCAACCCGACAGGGCGCTCGTACTTCCATTGGGTGCTCGGCCCGCTGGTCGGCGTGGGCCAGCCGTCCGGCGGCTCCACCGCGCTCAAATTCCTCGTGGGTGTGGTCCTGGCCATCGGTTGGGTGGTGGTCCTGCAGGCCACCCGGCGCTCCATCGGGCTGGCGGGCGCGTTCCTGGCGCTGGCGTTGTGCGGAGGACTGATCTGGCTGCTGGTCGAGCAACACGTTGTGTCGCCAACCGGATCCGCCGCCATCGCGCACATCGCGCTTATCGCGATCGGGCTCGTACTCGGCGTCGGGATGGGCTGGTCCTTGTTCTCTCGCCGACTGACCGGCCAGGTCGATACCGACCAGGTCGAGTAGGCCGCGCCCGCCCGCGCGTCTTCAGTCGGGGTCGCGATCCCTCAGTGAGTGTTTCCCGCCGCACGATCCTCCGGCTTCATCGACAGCAGATTGCTCATCGCCGACCACATCGGGTCCATCCACCCGCGCACCACTACATCCCATGCGCCCCGCTGACGGGCCGCCTGGTGCATATCGAGGGTGACGAACGTGGGGTGAGGCAGGATCGGCGTGTGCGGAGCGTGTTCCCCGACGGCTCGCAGCGCCGAGAGCGCCGAGACATCGCGAAGCCGCGTGTCGAGCAGCACCAAGTCGAACGGGCGGCGGTCGAGCACATCCAGCCCGCTCGTCAGGTCATGGGCCTCGGTGACACGGACCCGGCCTCGCCCGCGCAGCGCGACGAGTTCCTGCACCAGCAAGCGGTCGATCTCATCGTCCTCGATCAGGAGGACCTCGAGTGCGGGCTGCATGCCTACCGTCCAGGGGTCTGGGGCGTGCCCGTGGAAGAAGACAGCGGGATCTCGGACGGCGCGGACGCCGTCAGCATCATCGATCCCAGCGTAAGCGTGAACAGTTGAGCCGGGCGCAATGGAATCTCCTGGTGAATGGAGGACCGGAGCGTGCGGTGTCAGGAAGAAAGACGCATGCCAGGCTCGTTGGACTGGTGCACGATCCTGTGACAGCCCCGCTAAGCGGCACGTTCGGGGCTGCTTAGGCTGGCGGACTGTGCGTTCTCCGGTCAGGTACGCCAACGGTTGCAGCCGACGATTGAGGGGGAGGTGGCCGTCGGTTGTAGGGACGGATCCACAACGACCATGCGCCGACGACCTCGCCCGTGGGCGGGACCGTCGGCGCATGGGGCTGGAGTTCCCGGGGCCTGGCCCCGGGAGAGATCAGGTCGTCAGAACGTTTCCGTACCGGGTGAAGTCGTCCAGAATCCGGCCGGTGCCCCTGACGACCGAGGTGAGCGGGTCATCGTCCACCCGGACAGGGAGTCCGGTCTCTTCCATCAGCAGCATGTCGAGGCCGCGAATGAGCGAGCCGCCCCCGGTCAGGACGATGCCCCGCTCGAGGATGTCGCTCGCCAGCTCCGGCGGGGTCATCTCGAGCGCGCGCCGGACGGCGTTGACGATCCGGGAGACCGGCTCCTGGATCGCGTCGCGCACACCGCTCGAGTCGACCCGAACGGTCTTCGGCAGCCCCGAGACCAGATCGCGGCCTTTCACGTCCATCTCCTCCTCGGGCTCGAGCGGTACCGCCGAGCCGAGTCGGATCTTGATTCGCTCGGCGGTGGGCTCGCCGATGAGCAGGCTGTAGTTCTTGCGCATGAACTGGACGATCGACTGATCCAACTCGTCACCACCGGTCCGGATCGAAGCGTCGCAGACGATTCCCCCGAGCGCGATGACGGCGATGTTGGTCGTTCCGCCGCCGATATCGATGACCATGCTGCCGACCGGGGTCTCGACGGGCAGGCCCACGCCGATCGCCGCCGCCATGGGTTCGGCGACCATCAGCAGTCGCTTCACGCCCGCCGAGCGCGCGGAGTCCCGCACGGCGCGGCGCTCGACTTCGGTGATGCCGGATGGCACGCAGACGATGACCGTCGGTTTCACTTTGAAGATGGTTCGATCGATGACCAGCCGAAGGAAATGGCGGAGCATCTTCTCGGCGACGTCGAAGTTGGCGATCACGCCGTCCTTCATGGGGCGCACCGCCAGAATGCCATCCGGCGTCCGGCCCAGCATCCGCTTGGCCTCGAGGCCGATCCCCATGATGTTCCCGGTCGCCTGATCGACTGCCGCCACCGAGGGCTCGTTCAGCACCACACCCTCGCCCTTGACCAGGACCAGCGTGTTCGCGGTGCCGAGGTCCACCGCGAGTTCGGTCGCTGGACGCCACGCACGCCGTGGCGGGACCTGCCGCCGCCGCTCGCCGCCACCGTTGAATTGGGAGTCTGTCGACGAGGTCGAATCGATCGCAATGGTCACGGAGTACGAGTTCCTTCCTCAACTGGTGGTGCGGCAGACCGGATCGACGAGGGCAGGCGCGTTGCAGATAACCTGCACGGGTTGCGTTTCACCCGTTCATCTCGAGCGGTAGCTTCGCGATACGCGCGGTTCGATTCGGCAGTTTTTCCGAGGGAACGGCGCCGGGAGAGCCGGTACTGCACGGCTCGGCGCACTCGGTAGTGCAAAATATGATCCATGCCAACTTACGCTGAGTCGCGCCTATTCTGGAATCCGGATTCCTCCTAGTTCTCCTCGGCGCCGCGCTGTTGGCCGCCGCGAAGGAACGCCGCGCACTCCTCCTCGGCATGCTTGCCGCCTTCGGAGCCGGACTCGCGCTGGCCAGTCAGCCG
>DATLBL010000171.1:0-3147 GCA_035526925.1 Gemmatimonadales bacterium | reverse complement strand
ATGGCCGGGGATCGAGATCGACATCTGCGGCTCCATGGTTGTGGGAACCATGGAGAGGCGCCTGGCACGCGATCTTGCACGCCGGAGATTCGTCTACGCCGACGTGCGCGGCTTCGAGGTGCCCAGGATGGTCCGCATCCGGTCGAGCAGACCCTGAGGCGTGAACGGCTTCTGGAGGAACGCCGCGCTGTTGGCGAGCACGCCCGTGCGGACCACCATGTCGTCGGTGTACCCCGACATGTAGAGCACCGGGAGGCTCGGCCGCGCGACGTGGAGCCGCTCGGCCAGCACGCGTCCGTTGATCCCGGGGAGGACGACGTCGGTGAGCAGCATGTCGATCGCCTCGGTCCGCGCGGCGGCGATGGCCAGTGCCTCCTCGCCCGTTGCGGCCTGCAGCACCCGGTACCCGCCTTCCGCCAGCACCTCGGCGCTGAATGCCCGGACGCCGGGCTCGTCCTCGACCAGCAGGACGACCTCGCCCGACGCCCGTTCTTCCCCCCGGGCCTCGAGCCCGCGGTCGGGGGTCGCCGGCACCGGTGCCGTGTTCGCGTCGGTCGCGCGCGGAAGGTAGACCTTGAAGACCGAGCCCTGGCCGGGTTCGCTGTACACGTAGATGGCGCCGCCCGCCTCCTGCACCACCGCGTAGACCGTGGCCAGGCCGAGGCCGGTGCCCGAGCCCGGAGCCTTGGTGGTGAAGAACGGCTCGAAGATGTTCGCCTGCGTCACCGCGTCCATGCCCTCGCCGGTATCGCTCACCGACACGACCACGTAGGACCCCGGCTGCAGCCGCAGCTGCTCCTGCAGGAAGTGCCCGTCGACCTCGACGTCCTCGGTCTCGATGGTGAGCGTGCCGCCGTCCGGCATCGCGTCGCGCGCGTTGAGCGCCAGGTTCATCAGGACCTGCTCCACCTGCACGCGGCTGGCGCGCACGAGTCCCGTGCCGCTCCCCCGGCGCGTGCGTAGGGTGATGTGCTCTCCGATCACCGGCCGGAGCAGGATCTGCAGCTTCTCGACGACCTCGCCGATCTCGAGCAGCTCGACCTGCGCGATCTGCCGCCGGCTGAACAGCAGCAGCTGCTCGACGAGGGCGGTCGCCCGGTCGGTCGCGACCAGCACCTGCTCCAGGCTGGTGCGCAGCTTGCCCGGCTGCGTGGCATCGCGGAGCGACAGCGCCGTGAGCCCACCGATGACGGTGAGCAGGTTGTTGAAGTCGTGGGCGATGCCGCCCGCCAACCGGCCCACCGCCTCCATCCGCTGGGCCCGATGGAGCTGGGACTCGAGCATCCGCTGCCTGGTGACGTCGCGCTTGATGGCGGACGCGCCGAGCAGCCGGCCCGCGTCGTCGCGGATCGGTGACAGTGTCAGCGAGATCCGGATCCGGCGGCCGTCCTTCCGGATGCGTTCGGTCTCGTAGTGCCCGATGTGCTCGCCCTGGCGGATCCGGGCCAGCAGCCCGTGCTCCTCGTCGTGCAGCTCGGGCGGGATCAGCCGGAAGATGGACCCGCCGATCATCTCATCCGCGGTGTAGCCGAAGATCCTGACCGCGGCGCCGTTCCAGCTCCGGATCGTGCCGTCCAGGTCCTTGCTGACGATGGCGTCGTCGGAGGATTCCACCACCGCCACGAGTCGCAGGCGGTCGAGCTCGGGCTGAGAGAGCGGCGGGAGGTCGTGTTCCATCGGGGACTCGTCCGCGTGCGAGGAGATGCGTGCGGGCCGGGCCCTCGCACCGCCTGTAGCTTAACCCGCGCATGGCGGCTCCGACACCCGCACACCCGTGCCGGTGCTAAATTGGGGTGGTCCCAACCGTCGAGCGCCGTGTCGACCGACCTGCGTGATCAGCTGCAGCGAACCCTGGGCGATGCCTACCGGCTCGAACGCGAGCTGGGTGGCGGCGGGATGTCGCGGGTGTTCCTGGCCGTCGAGACCGCGCTCGGACGGAACGTGGTGGTGAAGGTGCTCCTCCCCGAGCTGACGGCGGGGGTGAGCGTGGACCGGTTCCGTCGCGAGATCCAGCTCGCGGCCCAGCTCCAGCATCCGCACATCGTGCCGCTGCTCGCCGCGGGCGAGTCGGCGGGCCTCCCGTTCTTCACCATGCCGTTCGTGGTGGGCGAGTCGCTCCGCGCGCGGTTGTTCCGCGATCACGAGCTGCCGGTCCCCGAAGCCATCCGCCTGCTGCGCGACGTCGCCTCCGCCCTCGACTACGCTCACGCGCAGGGCGTCGTCCACCGCGACATCAAGCCCGACAACGTGCTGCTCACCCACCGGGTCGCGGTGGTCACCGACTTCGGGGTGGCCAAGGCGCTTTCGGCCTCGGCCGCCTCCGCCGCGCAGACCCACGCGCCCGGACTCACCACCATGGGCGTGACGCTCGGCACCCCGACCTACATGGCGCCCGAGCAGGCCTCGGGCGATCCCGGGATGGACCACCGGGTGGACGTGTACGCGTTCGGCGTGATGGCGTACGAGATGATGGCGGGACAGCCGCCGTTCATCGCCCGGACGCCCCAAGCGCTGCTCGGCGCGCATCTCGCCGCGCTGCCCGAGCCGGTGACGCAGCACCGCCCCGGGCTGCCGCCGCAGCTCTCGTCGCTCATCATGCACTGCCTCGAGAAGCATCCCGCCGACCGGCCGCAGACCGCCGGCGCGCTGATCGCGGCGCTCGACACGATGACGACGCCGAGCGGCGGCACCGTCCCGGTGCACGCGGCCACCGTGCCCGTGCGCACCCGTCAGGCGGCGCCGGCGGTGGCGGCCGGCTCGCGGCGCTGGGTGCCGATCGCGGCCGCCGTGGCAGGCGCGGCGGTGGTCGGGCTCTGGCTCTGGTCGTCTCGCGCCGCGCCACGGCCGCCGGACCCGGGCGCGACGGCGGTGGCCCCGCGAACGTCTGCGGCGCCGCCGGTGGCGGCTGCGACACCGCCGGGCGACAGCGCGCGCACCGCGGCATCCGCGGCCGACACCGCGTCACCCCCGGCGCGCCCGACCCCCGCGGCGCCGAAGGCCGTGACGCGTCCGCCCGCCAGCCCAGACCGCGTCCGCGCCCGGGAAGACGCGGCGCTGCTCGCGCGCATCCGGGGGGACGCGATAGGCGCGCGGCGCCGGGCGACGGACGCCGCGGTCTCCGCCGACCTGATCGCCCGCGGGGATGCG
>DATLBL010000170.1:0-9611 GCA_035526925.1 Gemmatimonadales bacterium | reverse complement strand
GCAGATCAACCACCACTACGACCGCTCGCTCGACGACGTGCGCACCAAGGTGAGCTACGACCTGGAGTACATCCGCCGCCAGAGCCTGCGCGAAGACCTGCGCATCATGCTCAAGACCATCCCCGTCATCCTCCTCCGCCGTGGCGGGTGGTGAGCAGCATCTGACCTAGCGGGACATCGCGCGACGCTGCATTCGCCGGGCCCGCGTCCCCTTCCGATCCGCGCATCGACCGGTGACATTGCACCCCTGCTCGGCGGCCAGCCGCGGTAGGTGCCTCGCGCCGGTCGAACGATCCCCCAGCTATGGACATCCGAATGAGCGGCAGCACTGAGCGTCGGGAGGAGCGAGCCGGAGCCCCCGTCCTGCTGGTCGGCGGCGTCATCCTGCTCGCGCTCGTGCTGCGCTTCTGGCACCTCGGTGACTGGAACTTCCAGGCGACGGAAATTTTCACCTTGCGGGATTCGCTGCGACCGAGGTTCACCAACCCCCGCCCGCTCGGCTATCTCCTCAACTACTACCTGGTGCTGCCGCTGCGGCCGCTCGATGAGTTCGGGCTCAGGCTGCTGCCAGCGCTGTTCGGGGCACTGGCCGCGCCCGCACTCTACCTGGTCGGCCGGCGGCTGGTGGGGTGGCGACCCGCCCTGCTCGGTGCGCTGTTGCTCGCGGTGAGCCCGCTGCTCATTCTGTACTCGCAGCTCGCGCGGTATTGGGCGCTGGTCTTCCTGCTGTCCGCCATCTATCCGTACGCACTGTATCTCGGCATCCGGGATCGAAGTCGCTCCGCCCTGGCGGTGGGTATCGTGACGGCGGTGCTCGCCGCGCTCGCCCATCCTGTCTCGGTGCTCCTGTTCGGCGGGCTCGGGCTCTGGCTGCTGACTAGATTTCGTCGGCCGGCGGACCTGAAACAGCTCTGGGATCAGCGCAGCGTCCGATGGGGCCTCGTGGTCGCGCTGATCCTGCTCGTGGTCATGATCGTGCGGTTCATTCCCATACTGCAGGGATGGATTGCCCAGCACGACCGGACCGGGGCCGGACAGTTCCTTCTGCGTCCGCGTGTGGGCGACGGTCTCCGGCAGCTCGTCTACCTCGCGGCCTTTGTGGATGGTCTGACGCTGCCGCTCGCCTTGGCCGGCGTGCTGGGCCTCTACATCCTGTGGAGCGAGCGCGATCGACCGCTGGCGCTGCTGTTGATCTGCCTGGCCGGCTTCCCGATCGTGTTCCTCACGCTCATCTCGCTGCGTACGGCAGTCTCCACCTATTATCTCCTTCCGGCGATTCCCGTCTTCTTCCTCGGCGCGGGCGTCTTCATCGACCGGCTGATCGACGCGGACCGGACGCTGCGCCCGCGGTGGCTGCTGCCGGCCGCGGTCACCCTGCTGATCGTGGCCGCGGGCGTTCCCACGCTCGTGTCCGACTATCGCGACGGGCGGCGCTATGATTTCCGGCGCGCCGCGATGTGGCTCGAGACTCGCCTCGCCGCCGCCGACGTGGTGTTCTCCGACCAGCCCATCGTGCTCGCGCACTATCTGCCCGAGCGGCGGATCCAGAAGCTCCGTTCGAGCTCCGAGGCCTTGGCGGACTCTCTTCGCGGGCTGGAGCGCGCCGGAGCCGGGGGCTCCGTGTGGGTCGTGGCGCCCGCCGCCTCGCACGCGTTTCGGAGTAATCTGAAGGCCGGGGGATTGAGCACCTGGATCTACGCCAACTGCCAGCTGCGGAATAGTCTCGGCGTCGGCCGTGTGGACTACCGTCAGGAATACCTGCAGATCTATCGGTGCCCGCCCGGAACGTCGGCGGCGGCCGAACGCGAGCCCGGCACGGCCGCCGGGAACTAGCCGGCGCCTGTCCCGTTCAAGGGGAGAGCGAAGGCTCGAGCGCTCTTCCCTTCCGCGCCAGCACCGCCCGATACAGATCTTCCCACCGCTCGACCACCCGCTGTAGGCCGTACTGGCTCCGGACGTGCTCGCGCCCCCGCTCGCCCATGGCGCGCCGCTCCGAAGCGGGCAGCTCCATCATGCGGCGCATCGCGGCGGCCAGCGCGACATGGTCGCGGGGATCGACGAGGTAGCCGTTGTCGCCGTCGCGCACCACTTCGGTGTTGCCTCCGGCATTCGTCGCCACGATCGGCAGGCCGCCCGCGGCCGCCTCCAGAAGCACCATCGGCATCCCTTCCCATGCGGAGGACATGACGTAGGCATCCGCCGCGCGGATGAACTCGGGCACCTCGTTCCGAACTCCGAGAAACCTCACTGCGCCGTCCAGCCCGAGAGACGTGGCCAGTGCCTCGGTATCCGCCTGTAGCGATCCGCGACCCACGAGCAGGAGCACCGCCTCGGGAAAACGCTCGCGGACCCGCGCGAACGCCCGGAGCATGTTCGGGTAGTCCTTGGCGATCTCGAACCGGCCCACGGCCAGCCAGACGAACTCGTCGCGGAGACCCAGCGACGCCCGCAAGGAGTCTCGGGCGCTTGCGGGCACGGTGCGGTAGAGCTCGGTATCGACACCGTTGGGCACGACCGTGAGCAGCTCCTTCGGCACGATCCGCTCGCCCACGAACCGGTCGGCCGCGGCTTCGCTGATGATGGTCATGTGATCGACCAGGCCGTTCGTCAGCCGGTACGCTAGCATCGGCAGGCGGCCGCCTTCGTAGATGTTGTGAATGGTCGAGACCAGCGCCGGGACGCGGACCAGTATCCGCAGCGCGCGAGCCATGAGGTTGGCGTGCACCATATGGCTGTGCACCACGTCCGGCTTCCACGCCCGCACGATGCCGGCCAGACGCACGAGCGCCCTCGGGTCGGGCACGCCGCGCGGCATCTCCAGAGACTCGGTCGGGATGCCGAGACTTTGCGCCTCGAGCCCCATCGGACCGAGCGCCGTCAGGGAGACGATCCGCGCCTGGTGACCGCGTGCCATGAGCCCATGCGCGCCCGACATCAGCTGCTTGTCCGCTCCGCCCATCCCCATGCTGGTCGACAGGAAGAGGATCCTCACACGTCTTTCTCCCGTGACCCCACGAGCGTCCGGCGCAGCACCCGTTTCAGCCCTGGCGGGAAGTAGGCATACGCATGTCGCCCCCAGGAGTACAGGTACATCCACCGGGGAAGGCCAAGCTCACGCACGCTCTGCGCCTGTACCCGAGCCAGATCCTGCTGCCGCTCGACGTACTTGATGGAGCGGTGGAACCAGCTCCCGTCATGGACGTAGTGCTCGCCCACCAGCTCCGGCACGTTGGCGAGGCGCCAGCCGAGCTTGGCCACCCGGAGGTAAAAACGAAGATCGATCAGGTTATCCACCAGCGGGTATCCGCCCGCGTCCGTCCACGCCTGGCGGCGGAATGTCGCCACGGTGTGCGCGATGGGCACGTACCTGGCCATGGCGGCCAGCAGCGTGGGATGATCGGTGGGCGGCATGCGGACGTACCGCTCGCCGCGGCGCTCATCGACGACCACATAGGAGCCCCCGACAATGCCGACCTCGGGCCGCGCGTCCAGCAGCGCCACTTGGAGGCGGAGGCGGTCGGGGTAGCTGCGGTCATCGAAGTCCTGCCGCGCGACGTATTCGCCCGTGGCCTGCGCGACGCCGAAATTGTACGCCGCCGCGGCGCCGAGCCGACCCGGGGCGAACACGTGGACGCGCGCATCCCCCGCCGCGACCTCGCGCAGACGCTCGAGCGTTCCGTCGGTCGAGCCGTCGTCCACCAGGATGAACTCGAGATCGTCGTAACTCTGGGCCAGAATGCCCGGGATCGCGCGGTCGAAGTACGCCGCGCCGTTGTAGACCGTGGACACCACGCTGACCCTGGGCGTCACGCCGGTGCGTCCCGGTCCACCGCTCGCATGGGGGCGGCCAGGGGGCCAGGCTCCCGCGCGCCGATCGGAGCGCCCGCCCCGCGCCCCCTGGTCTGGGCGCTACGTCTCACCGACCACTGCGCGATGGGGAGTGCCTGCGCTCCAGGGATCGATGCCTTGGCCAGGCCGACGAGGGCGGCAAGCAGAAACCACACTCGTTTGCTCTCCTCCATGCTGAGCGGCATCATGGATAGAACGAGCGTGGCAAACACGACCAGGGCGAATCGTCGCTCGAGGCGCGGCAGCCGCAGCAGCGAGAGATACACGCCGAAGAACATGGTCACGTAGAGCAGGAGGCCGACGATCCCCTGCTCCACCAGCACGGAGATGAAGGAGTTGTGCGCGACTTGCGTCGCGTCGCCGAGGTACGGGTACACGGCTTCCTTGAACCCCGACGTCCCATAGCCCAGCACGGGTTTGAGTGCGAAGGCCCGGAATCCGGCCACCCAGAGCTTGAAACGGCCGCCGACATGAAGGTCCTGGATCTCGGTCGTCGTGGTCGCCAGTCGTTCCACGATCGCGTCCGGGATGTACGCGACCGCGAGCACGCCGGCCAGCGCCAAGGTGGCCATCGCCATGGTGAGCCGGCCGGGCGTCAGCCGTGTCATGCTGAGCGGGACGAACGAGAGCGCGAGCACCGTCACGATCATGCCGCCGCGCGAGCCGGTCAGGCCGATCGCGATCACGCCCAGCGGGAGATACGCGCGGCATACCCACCGAAGCCACGTCTTGCGATGCGCCATCCCCAAGTACCAGGCGATCGGCAATGCCAGCGCGAGCCCCATCGCGAGATCGTTGGCGTCCCCGCCGACGCTGTAGCGATTGGGACCGCTCCCGGCGGCCCGACGGTAGACCATGATGGTCCCGAGCGCCGCGACGTAGGCGCCGAAGACGTAAGCGGTGAACAGCCAGATCACGCGGGACCAGGTGGGCGCAAGCTCCCAGATGATCCAGAGTACGGACAGGAGCTGGACGTAGGTCCAGAACTTGGAGGGAAGCCGTTGACCGGAATGGAAGACGAGCAGCTCGAACGCCGCGATGACCACGAAGAGGAGCGCCGCGAAATGGAGGGACTGCCACCGGCGGAGCCGTCCCGACAGGACCACGGCAAAGACGGCCAGGACGAGCGCGAGCACGCCGAAGATGCGGCTCATGATGTTGATGCCGGGCAGCGTGATGACCCGCTCCCAGGGCAGGCCGAACACGAACAGCCACAACGCCGCGTACGCAATCATCGGACGGTCTCGATCAGGCTGAGGTAGTGGTCGATCGCCGCGCCGGAGGTGAACGGGGTCAGCGCGTCGGACGGCACCGTGGCCTCTGGTGCCTCCAGCGCGCGCAGGATCGCCGAGGCGAGCGCCGGAGGATCGGCGACCGGAACCAGGATGCCGAGCCGGCCATCCTGCAGGATTTCCCTCGGTCCGCTGGGACAGTCGGTCGCGACGACGCGCGTGCCTGCGGCCATCGCTTCGATGAGGACGGTCGGCAGCCCCTCCCACCGCGAGGATAGGACGAAGACCTCGGACGCGGCCATGTACGCCATCACGTTGTCACGGAACCCCGGAAGTTGGACGTGCTCCGCCAGGCCGAGCTCCTGGACCAGCGCTTCGAGTGACGCCCGACGCTCTCCTTCGCCGAGGATCAGCAGCCGGGCCGACCGGCACCTGGCAACCTCGGCGAACCCCCGGATGAGCGACTCGAAATCCTTCTGCTCCGTCAGACGTCCCGCGCCGAGAATGACCGGCGGTTGGCCTGGCACGAACCACGGGTGGTCAGGAGGTGTCACGGATGCCGCGACCACGGCAGGGTCGATCACCGGATTGTAGATGACCCGCACCCGCTCCCGGGGCAGCCGGGCGGTCCGGGCGAGATCTTCGGCCGCGCCGTGCGACACCGCCACCACGCTCGACGCCCATGGGTAAAACAGGCGAAGCAGCACGGGCCAGAGCGCTCTGGCCACCCGGCCCTGTTCCCTGGCCGACTGCGACATCGTGTTGTGCACCGTGGCCACCACCGGCACCGTGCCGCCCGCGAGCCGGGCGGCCCAGACCGCCACCAGATTGGCGTGGCTCATCGAGGAGATCAGGACCCGCGGTCGCTCGTGCCGGAGATAACGCGTGAGCGGCCCGAAGCTCCGGAGCACCCGATGCCCGCCGAGGTCGATCAGCCGTACGGCCGCCGGCACCTGACCGAGCAGCGGACCCTCGGCGGCCGCCAGCACCAGGTCCACCGATACTCCTCGTTGCGCCATTCCCGACGCCAGGTTCATCACGACGCGCTCGGCGCCGCCGCCGCACAGGGACGGCAGAAAGAAGGCAATGGGCGCAGGGCGGCCGCTCACTTCCAGTCGAACTCCCGGCCCAGCCAGTCGTACAGCTGGCGGTTGTGAGGCGCGAAGTACTCGATGAGCTTCGCGCGAAGGGCCGGCGGCATAACGCGGTCGTAGTTGCCTTGCAGGAACGACTCGTACCGTGCGAGCCGGATCGAGCGAAGCCCGAGGAACTCGTGGACGGCGGCCGTGGCGCTCACCGGGTCCTGGAACAGCCACTCGCTCTGCAGCACCAGCAGCTGCGAGCGCGGGAAGTGCTCGACCCAGCGTCGGAGGTCCTGGACGTAGTGCCCGCGTCGGAGGTAGGAGTGCCGATGATAGCTGAAGCTGTAGTACTCGGGCTCGCGCCGAAGACGGTCTTCCTCGCCGGCGAGTCGCTCGGGCTCCCGTTCGATGGCCTCGGCGAAAGTGAGCGTCTCCCGGCCGTCCCGGACCTCGTGCTGATAGTGCGACAGCGCGCGGTCGACCGGATTCCGCAGGAGGGCGATCAGCTTGACGTCCGGCAGGAGCTTGGCCGCTCTTGCGGCCGCGTGCGGGTGGATGAGGTAGTACGGCGAGGCATCGAGCGTCATGACGCCGTGGGACAGGCGGTGCCGGTACGGAAACCGCCCCCGGTACCAGTTGATGCCCTGGCCGTAGTGCAGGTCGAAGTAGTGAATCTCCTTCCCGAGCGGCGGCAGCACGTCCGGATGCTGCTCCAGGTAGTTGAAGAGTGACGTGCTGCCGCTTCGCTGCGCGCCGATGATCACCAGGGACGGCAACCCTCGCAGTGGGCCGGTCAACCTTCGGTACCCCGCGCGAACGGCGCGCAACGGTCCCCTCGCCGCGCGCACAAGGCCGCCGGCCGGGCGCGGAGCTCGGTCTCGAGTCGGCGGCGTGGCGCTCATTCGGAGCTCGCGTTCGCCAGGCGGTCCGCCCGTCCGCCCATGAATCCCCGCAGCTTCCGTTTCACCTTTCCCACGAATTCTCCGGCGACGGCGGACGCCCACATCCCGTGTGGTCCGAGGAAGAGAGCAAGTCGATAGTGCGACACCGCGGCGACGACCGCGACGGCCGCGAGTGCCGACACTGCGAGCACCGGCAGGCCGCCGAGGTGGGCGGTGCGTACAGCGCCGGCGACGCCGGCCACGACCAGGCCAAGCAACACCGCCAGCAGCGCCCCGGGCACGTGCGCCTGGATGAAGCGTGGCCACGACAACCCCGTGACCGAGCGGCTGAGCGCCGCCATCATGATCCAGTTGACGCCCATGGCCACCGAGACCGCGACAGCCACGCCCCCGATGCCCCAGCGTTGTCCGATCAGCGACCCACCGACGACCATCACCGCGAAGACGCCCTGCAGCAGCGCGCGTGAATACACCGCGCCGGCGGCCTTGGTGGAGGCGTCGCTGATCTTGCTGCTCATCCGAAACAGCAGACTGATGCTGAACATCCGGAACGGCAGCACCACCGCCATCCACTTGGGGCCCAGGAGCAGCGGGATGAACTCCGGAGCGACCACCCAGAGGAATGCGCTGATCGGGAGCGCCACCAGTGCGACCACGGCGAGCGAGCGCTCGTAGGCGCCCGCGAGCCGGGACCGCTCATCCTGCACCTGCGACATGACCGGGAACAGCACCCGGTTGACCGTCTTTCCGAACACCGTCGCCGGCAGCACCATCAGGCTGTACGCCCGGCCGTAGACGCCCAGGGCGACCGGACCGAGCCACCGCCCGACGACCATGTTGTCCCCTTGCTGCGAGAGGACCGTGCCGAGCTGGGCGAGGGAGTGACCGAAGCCGAAGCGGAGCAGATCGCGGCCGGCGCGTACATTCAGGCTCGGACGCACCGGGTGCATGGTGGCGAGGTACATGCCGATCGTCCGCACGGTCACCTGGGACAGATTCGCGCCGACGAGCGCCCACACGCCGTAGCCCTGCCACGCCAGCAGCACACCGACACAGGCATATCCAAGGACGTAGCTCGCGACATCCATGGCGACGAAGAGCCGGAAGCGCAGCTGCCTCGTCAGCAGCGACTCGCCCACGGTATTGAGGCCGTCGATGGGAAACAGGAACGCCACGCCCCGCAGTACCGGCTCGACGCTCGGAATGCGGTAGAACGCCGCCAGCGCGGGCGCGGCCGCCCATACCACCACGCCGAGCACGACGCCCAGCACGCCCGAGATGGTGAAGGCCACCCGGACGTGTTCGTCGTCGAGCTCCTTCCGCTGCACGATCGCGGGCCCGACTCCGATCTGCGACACGATCTGCGACAGCGCCACGACGACCGCCGCCGCGCCGAAAAGTCCGAAGTCCGAAGGCGACAGCAGCCGGCCCAGGGCCATGATGACGAGCAGCTGCACCACGCCCTGGATGCCTTGGCCGCTGAACGTCCAGGCCATCCCGCCCAGCGCACGCTTGGTCAGTCCGGGGGGCACCGCCGCGGGCGCCGCGTCTCCCGGGCCGACCGGATCGGTCGCGGCCGGCTTTGGCCCGTCATTGCGGTCTACGGTCACGGCCAGCTATATCCGAATTGGCGGCTCGCCGGCCCCGCGATCTCGGCGATCACCTTCAGATCCCCCGCGCTCAACCTGGTTTCCCACGAGCGATCCTCTCGGATGTCGGTCAGCCCCTTGAGCCGCATGGCGTTGCCGATGATATGATGGTCCTGCCCGCGGAAGGCGTGCTGCATCGCGCCCCGCCGGACGCCGAGAAAGCTCGTGATCCGCTCGAACAACGCGCGAGGATCGGCGCAGAGCTCCTCGTACCGGATGGACAGCCAGGATGCCGCCGGCAGATGCCGACGAACCCGCGCGGCTTCCACGTTATAGTGCCGCCACTGCCGGGCGGCGGCGGCGGCATCGGTTCCGGTGTGCTTCATGATGCTGGCGGAGTTGCCGCGCGGATCCCGGATGAGGTGGATCACCTTCACGTCGAGACCGGGATGCGCGAAGAGATACTTCGGCCGCTGGTGATCCCGCGCGGTGTCGATAAAGATGGTCTTGCCGGTGCGGCCGAGCACTGCCGACGCCAGGCTCCAGGTGTTCCAGCCGGCCTGCGCGATCGCCGACCTCACTCGGGGGAGTCTGCCCGCCACCGCGTCGCGCACCTGATTGAGCGGGTCCCACTTGAGCGAGCGGACCAGCGCGGCGTTGACGAGTCGGTGGGGTGAGACTCGCAAGTGGGTATTCCAGAAGTCCGTCTTGAACACGTCGACCGGATGGCCCAGCTCTCTGGTGCGAGCCCCGACCGATATCCAGAAGTCACACTCGGTGAACAGGCGGCCACACGAGCACTGGTAGGTGGCAAGATCCGTTCGCCGGATCAGACCGGTGGCCGCGCCGATCGAAGTGCAGTCCGGGTGCTCGTTGAGCAGCGCGCCCAACAGCGTCGACCCGGTGAACGGGCTGCCCGGCATGCAGACGTATTGGACGGGCTTGGCGCCGGTCTGG
>DATLBL010000169.1:0-12413 GCA_035526925.1 Gemmatimonadales bacterium | reverse complement strand
TCAGATTGCCCATCGTCCGCCAGCCGATTTTCGAACTTGCCTCGCACCATGGCCTGAGATGTCAGAGCACGCCAACCCGGAAGCCCAATTCGACGCCGGCGAGCGCGCGTCGCCACGCCGACGGGTGGAGCGCGCATTCCGGCGAGCCGACTTGCTGCTGTACCAGACGATCCGCTCGAGCGCCCGGCTGATTCGTGAGGAGCGCGCCGCCAAGTCGGTGCTACCATGGCGCACCCGGCTGTCGATGTGGCGTCGCGGCTTTCTGTCCGACTCGGTGGTGCTCTACGATCTCGAGTGTAACGACCCCCGGCAGTACGTCAGCGACTACCAGCTGTACGCGCGCTGCAACCGCGTCAATACCTGGAACGGGCTGTTCGATCACAAGCTCGGCCTGCGCGCCTTTCTGCTCGCGATGGGATTCCGGCAGGCGGCCACGCTCGCCTACCTCTGTGAGGGACAGGTCATCCTCGATCCGTTCGGCCCAGGGGTGATGCCGGTCGATCGCCGACAGCTGTTGAAGTGTCTGCATGAGGACGCCGCCGCCCGCGGTTACGTGGTGAAGCCCGAGGACGGGCTGTGCGGACAAGGCGTGTTCCTGCTGACCGAGCGGGATGGTGCCTTCTATCGCCAGCGCGGACAGTCCAGGGAGCCTTTCGATGTCGAGTCGTTCGCGCCCTCCAATCCCACGGTGATCGAGCGGCGGCTCACCCAGGCGGATTTCTGGAGCGCACTGTACCCGGACAGCGCCAACACGATGCGCCTGCTGACGCTCTGGACACCGGGAGAGGCGGCCCCGTTCATCGCGGGGGCGGCGCAACGGATCGGGACCGCCGACACGGTGCCGACCGACAACTTCACGGGCGGCGGCATCAGCTGCCCGATCGAGCTCTCGACCGGACACCTGGGTGCTGGCCGGATGCACCCGATCAAGGGCCGCCAGCCGGGCCGGCGATTCACTCATCACCCGGAAACCGATGCGCCTCTCGAAGGCGCCATCCTGCCGGGCTGGGCGAAGGTGACCGATGCCGTGCTCCGCGCGGCGGCGAGTGTGCCCTTCAATCGAATGGCCGGGTGGGATGTCATGGTCGACCAGGAGGGGGAGCCGGTCATCCTCGAGGCCAACGGAAACGGCGGCCACGTCGACGTGATGCAGATTCACGGCGGGCTGCTCACCGATCCCGCCGTGCGCCGATTCTACGAGACGACCGGTATCCTGTAAATGGCACCTCGAACGGAGGCCCGTTGGGACGGCCCACTCGACGAGCTGCCCTCCACGGCACGCAAACTCCTTGGCGCTCGAGCATACCGCCGTCTCTGGTCCACCTACCGCTGGCTCAGCCACGAGAAGGTACAGCGGGGAAGCGTACCGCTGACCGAGCGATTCGAGATGTGGAGTCGAGGGTTCTACGCCGAGTCGGCGGACCTCTATGCCTTCGCACGCAATGATCCTGCCGATTACCTGAGCGACCTCGACGGCATTCGGGCCTCGGGACGGTGCAATGCGTGGGAGGGCATCTTCGAGCACCGCATGGGATTGCGCGCGTTCCTCCTCGCCCGCGGATTTGCGCAGCCGCACACGGCCGCGTTCGTCTTCGAGGGCAGGATTCTCGCCGAGCCGTTCGGGGGTGACGGCACGTACGTGGAGCCGGACGTCATGGAGGCTCGCCTGCGCGTCCATGGGGAGGACGCCGTCTGGTTGCTCAAGGTGGAGGACAGATCCGGACCCGGCAGCATCGACTTCCGCGATAACCGGCAGCACGAAACGTTCGGCATGGGCAGACTGAAGGATCCCACCATCATCGAGGCGAGGCTTGAACAGAGCGACTTTGCGCGCTCCCTGTATCCGGGAAGTACGAATTCGCTCCGGTTTCTGACGCTATGGCCTCGGGGTCGACCCGCGCCCTTCGTCGCGCGCGCGGTCCAGCGGATCGGCACGGCCACCACCGGCAGAGCGGACGATTGGGCCCGGGGTGCCATTTCAGCGCCGATTGATCTTCAGACCGGCCGGCTGGGTCTCGGGCGGGTGCGGCCGCTCGACGAACCCGCGCCGAAGGATGGACTGATCCACCACCCCGATTCCGGTGCGCGGATCGCGGGAGCCACCATGCCCGGCTGGAATGAGCTGCTGGACACCGTGATTCGCGCGGCCTCGAGCGTACCGTTCAACCGCGTGGCGGCATGGGACGTCGTGTCCACATCGTCCGAAGGCCCGGTCATCCTGGCGGCCAGCGGTCGAAGCGACCTCAGCGTTCTTCAGGTCCATGGGGGTTTGCTCACCGACCCCGACATCCGTGGCTTTTATGAGTCGGTGAGTGAGCGCTGAAGGTGATCGTTGTCACTTCGAAAATTCTACCGCCGTCTAAATATTACGGTCCTCTCATAGGAGGACCGAATGAAGGTACTGGTTACGGGTGGGACCGGGTTTGTCGGCTCCCACCTCGTCCGGCGATTGTTGTCCCGTGGTCACGAAGTCACGACGCTCGACCGGAGCCCGGGACTCTTCGACGACGAGCTCCGCTCGCTCGGCGCGACGATGCTCAGTGGCTCCGTTACGGATAGCGGGGACGTGGATCGGGCGGTGGCCGGCCAAGAGGTGGTGTACCACCTGGCATCGCCATTCGGTGACATCCTCGAACCCGATGCGGCATACTGGGCCATCGAGGTGGACGGTACCCGAAACGTGCTCGAGGCTGCTCAACGGAGCGGAGTTCGGCGGGTGGTGCACTGCAGCACCCAGGGTGTGCACGGCATCATCACCGAACCTCCGGGCGACGAAGACTCCCCCATCGCGCCGCGCGATTACTACTGCTACAGCAAGGCCGAGGGCGAGAAGGTCGTCCGCGACTACCTCGCGCGCGGAATGGACATCGTGATCGTCCGACCGACGTCGGTCTACGGCCCCGGGGACACGCGCGGGTGGCTGAAGCTGTATCGGATGGTGGCCAAGGGCTGGTTCCTGATGATTGGCGACGGCCGGACCTACAACCATCCGGTCTACGTGGAAAATCTGGTCGATCTGTTCGAGCTGGTCTCGGTGGCGCCGCAGGCGCGGGGCCGTACCTACCTGGCAGGCGACGATGAGGCGGTCACCCTCTCGGAGCTGGTGGGCTCGGTCGCGGCGGCCGAGGGGTCCCGGGTGCGCATCGTCAGGTTTCCGTGGTACGGCGCGGCACTCATGGCCGCCTCGGCGGTCGAGGCGATCGGCAGGCGGTTCGGCTTCAAGCCGCCGGTGTTCCGGCGCCGCCTCTCCTGGTTCAAGACCAACCGCGCCTTCCGGATCGATCGCGCGCGTTCCGAGCTGGGATATACGCCCCGCGTCGGACTGAACGAAGGCCTTCGACGCACGGCGACATGGTATCGGCAGCAGGGTTATCTGCTGCCAGCGGTCTCCATGCTCGCGCTGTTCATGTAGCGCATCGGCGGGAGCTCCACCTCGGGTGGAGCTCCTCGCCGGTCCAGGTACATCCCACTCCACATCTCCATAAGCAGCATCGACCAGAGGCGATAGGCACGCTCCTGGGTGTACGGCGTGCCGCCCTCTCGGCGGCGCAGCCGTTCGATGTACTCGGGCTCGAACAGCCCACGCGCAAGCACGGCGTCGCGAGGCAGGAGCTCGTCGGCCATCCGGTCCAGCACGTCGCTCATTTCGGTGTCGTGCTTGAGGCGGTTGAAGCTCTTGCCGAACGCCAGCATCTTCTCGGGTAACAGTCCCGAGCATGCCTTGCGCAGGATGTACTTCTGCGTGCGGCCGTGGATCTTGAGGTCGTCCGGGATCGAGAAGGCCGCCGCCAGAAACGCCGGATTAGTGTGGTGCGCGTTCATCCGCACGCCGACTGCGGTATAGAGGTGCTCGATGGCTGACTGATACGGGTTCAGCATGAACCCGCGCCGCAAGAAGTTGGTCAGCGGCTGGTCCTTGTCCTTCGGAAACCCGACGAACGGGGGTAGCGGATGGGCACCGATGACTCGCGGTGCCGGAAATGTCTTGCCGCGGAAGTACGCCTGCCTGAGACCGCGCCCGGCCAGCGACCGGGGCTCGACGCTGCGGAAGGTGTAGTCGTAGAACTCCTCGAGCGGCCTGCGGGCCGGCGGAAGCTTCAGGCCGAGGTCGACCAGGCGGTGCCGGGGAAGTCCGGCGAACAGCCCGTCGAACCCGAAGCCCGCCAGCACCACGTCGACATGGCGCGCCGCTTCGCGCGCGGCGACGTACAGATACGCGATGTCCTCGCGGCCGATCGGCTCCTCGAGGTACCAGGTCATCCACGGAAGGATGCCCGGCAGGTCGCCGGGGCGAAGCACGATGGGATGGTGGGTCGTGCCGAGGACGCGTGCCACCATCTCGGCGTTGACGAGCTCGCGATCGTCCGGCCCGTACCCGGCGCTGAAGGTGTGCAGCTCCTTGTCACCGATGACATGGCGGGCGCCTGCCGCCATCACCGCGGAGTCGAGGCCGCCGCTCAGTGAGATTCCGACCCGGGCATACGGCTCGGTCTGCCACCGCAGCGTCTCCAGGAACGTCTCGCGGAGAGCCGCGGCATGCCGTTCCTCATCGTGATGCTCGACCCGGACGGGAATGTTCCAGAAGCGGGCCGTATGCATCCGAGCCGAGTCGACCTCGAGCCAGGTGCCGGGAGCGACCGGATAGACCCCAACGAGGCAGGTAGCCCCGGGCTTCACCCACTTGGTGCTCTGAATGACCTGAATTGCGTCGCGGTTCGGCTGGGCGTCCACCGTGGCCACCGCGAGCAGGGCCTTGTACTCGCTGGCGAAGATGAACCGTCCCGCGCGGTCGATGGTGAAGCTCAGCGGCGCGTACCCAATCCGGTCGCGGCCGAGCGTGAGTGAGCCGCGCGCCGCGTCCCACCACACGATGGCGAGCTGTCCTGCCACGAGCTCCAGGGATTCGGTGCCGTACCGGTGCAGCAGCTCGAGCATCAGCGTGCCGTCGTCTGCCGGCGTGGGCAACGCAGCCGGCGGTCGCCCCAGCCGCTGGCCGAGCTGCCATCTGTTGTCCACGGCCCCGTCGTAGACCAGTGGGCCGCCGGTCAGAGACTGGACCGAGCCGGCGCCTCCCCGGATCCCCAGGTGGACGCCCGGCGCAGGCGACCACGAGGCGCTCTCCGGCCCGCGATGCGCCAGGCGAGCGTCCATGGCCAGCAGTTCCTCTCGATCGGCATCACCGAGGATGCCGTAGACAGCGCCCATAGATCCATCCTTGGAGAGAGCGGCGGACGGCGCCTGCGTACGGCCGGACAGGGCCGTCGCGATTCGCCGGGCGAGTTCAGGCGAGCACGGCGCGAACGATCAGCTTGTGTCCAGCCTGCCAGGGCAGCAGCCGGTCGGCGGCGGCGGTGAGTCGAAGCGCCGGGTAGAGCAGCGACAGCATGCGGAACTGCTTCTGGTATTGCTTGAGGTCGGTCTGAGTGACGACGGTGCCTTTGCTCGATCCGCTGCCGCCTTTGCGTTTCCGCATGACCTCGTACATCCCGTTGAGCGCCGTATCGACGAGCTCCGAGCCGAACCGTGAATATGTCACGGCCCGCTCGATCTGGAATCGCGGTCCCAGCGTGTCACGCAGCGATTCCACGCTGTAGCCGGGTCGGAGATGGCCGTGCCACTCGTCGGTGAGTCCGATTCGGTGGCGGAAGCGATTGAGCGGGGAGCCGGGTTGGAGGTGCGGTACGTTGACGATGAGGTGGCCACCGGGCTTGAGAATGCGCTCGAGCTCCCGCGCGAAGGCCCGATCGTCCGGGATGTGCTCCAGGTAGTCGATGATGACCACCTGGTCGAAGGCCTGGTCGGCGAACGGCGTTTTCGCCCCGACGAGCTGGTACACCTCGTCGCCGACGAGCTGGCGGATGGAGGCCACAGCGCGGGCGTCCAGGTCGGCGCTCCGCCACTGGCCACCTCGCTGCCGGAGCAGATAGCTGATCACGCCATTGTCGGCGCCGATGTCGAGGTTGTGCTTGCCGGCGGGCTCATCGAGCAGCTCGAGAATCCGGTTGAACTTGGCTTGCTTGAGAACCGATTTCTGAAAGAGGGCGACGGCCCACTCGGTTTCCGGTGTGGTCATTGCGATGCTGTCGCGTTCACGGCGCGCTCGCTGCGGTCAGCGCGCTCGGAAGCCGAAGGTGGCGCACGACGAGCGCGAAGGCCACGATCGCGCGGAAGAGCCACCCGAAACCGACCCCGTAGATCACGCCGGCCAGACCCCACCTGGCACCCGCGAACGCGCCCGCGAGCGAGATGCCGACAGACACCCAGCCGGCCACATTCACCAGCGAGAGCTCGCGCGGGTCGGAGAGCGCCGTGGCGGCGGCCTTGGAGAAGGAGTTGGCGATCTTGGCGATTCCGCTGAAGATCGCCGCCAGCACGAGCGAGCCTGCCAGGTGATACTTGCCACCGAGGAACCAGCGCTCCACCAGCGGGGTCACCACCCAGATGGCCGCCGACCCGAACACGATGATCCCGCCGACCAGCCGTGCCTCATGTGCGATGAGTTGTCGCCGCTCCCCAAGGGTCTTGGCCGCCCGCAGCCTCGGCAGGAGGCTGAACCCCACGCCCATCTGAAGCACGCGGAACAGCGAACCGGCAATCGCGCCGAGCACGCCATAAAGGGCGAGGTCGGACACCGGCCGGACGTGCGGGAGCACCAGGCGCTCCAGCTGGATCAGCAGCAGTCCCGAAGCGTTGAGCCCCGCGAACGCGAACGCCTCCTTCCAGGGAAACGTGCTGTCCGCCTCCGGCTTGCCGTGCCGCTCGGCGAGGAGGAGCGACCAGCCGTACACCGCCGCCACGACGAAGCCGACGGCGGAAATCAGGATCGGCAGCCAGGCATGCGCCACGTGGAACGCCACGACGGCCAGCGCCGCCACGATCATCACGATGTTGGGGCTTTGCGTGAGGGCGAGCGAGATGCCGAACCGGTGCTCGCTTTGAAATTTTGCGCCGGCCACCATCATGATGCCGCCGGCGGTCGACGAGATCAGGAGCAGGGCCGCCATCGCGGGCGACATCTCGTACCCGACGAGGCCCACGGTCGCCATGGCGAGGCCCACGAGCGTGGCGGCCGGCAGCACGCGGGCCAGGAGCGACGGCCCCGCCGCGAGGTGCCGGCGGTTGACCACGCCGTCCACGCCGGCCGGGGCGAGTGAAAACCCCAGATTGCCGAGCGCGGTGACCAGGGTGAAGAGCGCGTACTGATCGGTCGGCAGGGCCCGCGCCAGGATCAGGTTGGCGCCGCCGAACCCCAGGCCCGAGGCGCCGTATACGACCATGCTCCGCAGGGTCGGCGAGTGCCAAAGCCGCTTCAGGTTCACGCTCTCGCCCCGACGGCCTTCGCCTCCATGCGATCGTAGAAGATGCCCAGCTTCCGCTGGGCGGCCGCGGGCGTGAACTCCTCCTGCACGTACTCCTTGGCATTGTCGGCCAGACGCCGGCGCATGGTCTCGTCGCTCAGCAGCTCGGCCAGGCCGGCGCCAAGCGACTCCGGAGCCGGGTCCACCAGATAGGCGGTCCGGTCGTCGAGGACCTGTGTGTGAGTCCGGAGCCGCGTCGCCAGAACCGCCGTCCCGGAGTCGAGGTAAGAGTAGATCTTCATCGGTGTGTTGAGGCCCTTCAGCCGTGGTGACACGAGCACGTCGGCCTGTCGGAGCAGCTCGGGCAGAAGGCTCACCGGACGGGGTCCGAGGAAATGGACCCGGGCCTGGATGCCGAGTCTTCCGGCGACTCCGCGGTACCGTCCGATATCGTCCTCGCGCCCACCGACGATCACCAGGCTCGCGGTGGGGATCCTGCGGAGCGTGTGCTGAAATCCCTCGAGGAGGAGATCGATTCCCTGGTAGCGCTCGAGGTTGCCCACGTACATCGCGATCGGCCCGGCGCTGCGAACGGCTTCGGGGATGGGGCCGGTTCCGTTCCCGTCGGCGGATCCCGCCGGAGGCAGCAGCGTGCTGTCCTCGACCCGCCCCACGGGCTTCGCCGGATCGTGTCCGAGCGCCACGTCTTCGAGCGCCGCGCACACGGTGAGCACGCCGAGGCTGCGGCGGACGGCCACCGACTCGCAGAATCGAAGGACCGGCAGGGTGAGCTGGAGCCAGGGATAGGCCTCCACCAGCTGCTCCGCGAGCGAGGAGTCCATGTCGTAGACGTACGGCACGCCGGCCACCGAGCGCGCGGCCGCGGCGATGAACGCGGATTCCTCGACGGCGTGGATGAGATCGTAGCGCGTGCGGCGGACCATCCGCATGCAGCTGCCGAACATCACCGCGTCGCACACGACCTTCTTGAGCGAGAAGCCGGGCCGAACGTTTCGGATGCCAGGGACGCGCGGGATGCGGAAGATCCGCACGTTCGGGATATCCACGTCCTCGCCCTCGTGCAGCGTAAGGACGTCCACCTCGTGGCCGCGGGCGCTCAGGAACTCGAGCACCGTTCGCACGGCCAGGGGCGTGCCCCGCGGCTGGAAGAAAGGGTGGGGGGCAAGGAGGAGAATTTTCACGCCAACGGCCTCGAAAATGAGCCGCCGGGCTTCAGCTGTCGCATGACGTCCTCGATTTCGGCGTCCCGTCGGGCTGTCGTCCATCCCAGCTCTTCCGCGGCGATGCCCGCGGCCTCGGCCACCGTCTCCGCGGCGGGCTCCGGAGGCGCGCCGGACCCGATCCGGCGAAATACTACGTCCGAAAGCGTAACGGCCATCTCCGCGCGCACCGCGTGCAGAACGCTCTGGCCGCCCACGCGTGCGCCCTCCTGGCCCTCTCCCGCATCCACTCGCGTCTCCGCGGTCCGGCACCGGTCGACCGCCTCGCCCAGCGCCGTCACGATTCGGTCAACCGCGCGCTCGGCCACGTGACGGGCCGTCGTAAACTTCACGCCCTCGACGGAATACATGCCCCGTATGCCGCCGCTCGCTCCATGGTCGGTCAACACCGGGCGGTCCGCCAGGGCATCCGCTCGGCCCGGCTCCCGGCCTCCCCGCAGCGGCAGCCGGCCCCACTGACACCGCAGGACGTCAGTCTGATCGAGTGCGAGAGCCGGAAACGCAGTCTGGAACTCGCCCAGGAGCGCCGCCGTGCCTTCCGCGATCAACTGGCCGGGCTCACGGCCGTCGTCCAAGGCGTACCACGTGCCGAGGAGCGTCGTCTCGCCCTGTGGCACGAGGAAGATGAAGCGGTGGCCGCCGATGATCGGGTCCCGGTCTACACCCGAATGGGCCCTCGCGCCGACGGCGGCATTCCCGAGGCTGCGATCGATGACGAGGTTGAGCGCGAAGGCTTGTGGACCCGCCCTGCGTCCCGGCTCTGCGAGTGCGCCCGTCCAAGGGCCGGCGGCCACCATCACCGTCCGGCCCCGTGCCTCGACCGTCTCGCCGCTCAGCGTATCCGTCGCCTTCACGCCACGTACCTCGCCGTTCGAGACCAGGACCTCCTCGAACCTGCAATGGTTCGCTGCTACGGCCCCCCGGGCCATGGCGGAGCGCACAAATGCCAACGTGAGTCGCTCGGGGTGGCGCAGGCGTGCGTCATACCACAGCGCGCCGCCAGTGGCTTCGGCTGTCGGAAACGCCGGAAAGCGCCGACGGCAGTCCGCCAGGGACAGCAGGCGCCCCCGTGCCAGCCGGTGATCGGCGTCGAGCCCGCGATTCCGGTCGAGAGTGAGAAGATCATTCAAGGCGATGCCGCTGCCGAGGGCCAGCCGGCTTTGCGTGCCTGCGCCAGACGTGGGCACCAGCACCGGCAGCGGTTCCACCAGGGTCGGCGCGATTCGAAGCAGCGCCGAGCGCTCGCGCACCGACTCCCGCATGCGGCGCCAATCGCCCCGGGCCAGATAGCGGAGCCCGCCGTGAACGATGCGCAGACTGTTGGCTGAGGTGGCACCCCCGAAGTCGTCCCGCTCCAGGAGCGCGACGCGGAGGCCGCGGAGCGCCGCATCCCAGGCGATGCACGCCCCGTGGATGCCGCCCCCCACGACGATGACGTCGTGGACCGTGTCGCTCAGGCGAGCCAGATCGCGTTCCATTCGAATCGGCGAGATCGGCTGACGATCTCGGCTGGCCGCCGCGCGGTCGGGCCGCTCGACCGCCGAAGGGCTGCCCGGCCTCAGACCCGCTCCCGCACCCGATAGGCGCGCCGATGCGGCGAGCGCAGGTGCACGATGATCTCCCCGACCAGACCGAGCCCCATGAGCTGCACGCCCAGCGCGATCAGCAGGACCGCGAGCAGCAGCAGCGGCCGGTTGGCGATGCCCTGTCCGGCAAATCGCTCGACGAGCAGCACGAGTCCGGTCAGCGCCCCCAGGGCGAAGAATACCGAGCCGACCAGCCCGAAGAAGCGGAGCGGCTTTTCGGTGAACTTGGCCAGGAAGAAGAAAGCCGCCACGTCCAGCAGCCGCCGGAGGTACGTGCCCGGTCGATACACTCGAGTGCGGGCGTCGTTGGGATGCTGCGGAACGGCGACCTCGTCCACCCGGTAGCCTTCCCGCAGCGCCAGCGCGGGAATGAAGCGATGCAGGTCGCCGTAGAGCGGCAGCGCTTCGGCCACCGGCCGCCGGATGACCCGCACGCCGCACGCGATGTCGTGGAAGCGCCGGTCCGTCACGCCCGCCAGCATCCGCTGGAATATCCGGGACTGCAGCTGGTTCAGCCAGCTGTCGACCCGCGGCGAACGATTGGCCACCACCAGATCGGCGCCGCTGCGCAACGCGTCCAGCAGCGGACCCATGCCGTCGGCCTGAACCTGGAAGTACGCCGGCAGCGTGACCACCACGTCGCCTCGGCTGCGCTCGATTCCGAGTCGGAGCGCGGCGGTCTCACCGAACGTCCGGGCGAACGAGAACAGCCGCACGCTCTCCTGCGCGTGGCTCAGCGCGACGAGCTCGGGCGACGGGCTGAAGCCGCCGTCGAACACGAAGAGGAACTCGTGCTCCTCGCCACGGCGGTCGAGCTCGCCGGCGAACGCGCGGTACAGCGCCACCAGATCGTCCGCCCGTTCCACCACCGGAACCACCACCGAGACGAGCGATCCCACGGCGGGTGCTTCGGACGCGCTGCGTTCAGCGGTCGGCTCCATCACGGTTGCCTCGGGGCTCATGATCAACGAACCTCCCACGCGGTCGGGATCTCGCGCGCGCTTTCGCGCTCGCTGCTCAGGGCCACCTCGGCGACCAGCCCGAGCATGGCGAGGTAGAACGCCGCTCCCAGCCAGAGCAGCGCAGCCCCGGGGAATACGATCGCTTCGGACTTGAGCGGCGCGAAGTGTGTCGCCGCATATGCCCACAACAGTGAGAATCCGAGCGCGGCCGCGACCATGGGCAGGGCGGCCACCGCGAAGCCGACGAGCGGCCGCGAGCGAAACGTCGTGATCATCTTCAGCGTGAAGAGGTCCACCAGTACCTTGACCGTGCGGCTGATGCCGTATTTGCTCTCGCCGAAGCGCCGCGCATGATGGCGCACGGGCAGCTCGGTGATGCGCGCGCCGACGCTCGCCGACAGCGCGGGAATGAATCGATGCTGCTCCGCGTAGAGCGAGATGCGATCCAGCAGGTCGCGGCGGTATGCCTTGAGCGAGCAGCCATTGTCGGTGATCTGGACGCCGGTGAGACGGCGGATCAGCCGATTGGCCACCCACGACGGCACCTTTCGCAGGATGAGCTTGTCTTGCCGTCGCTGACGCCAGCCGCAGACGAGGTCGAAGCCCTCGTCGAGCTTGGCGACCAGCATCGGAATGTCGCGCGGGTCGTTCTGCAGGTCGCCGTCCAAGCTCACGATGACCCGCCCGCGGGCATGGTCGAATCCGGCCATCATGGCGGCGGTCTGGCCCACATTTCGGCCCAGGCGGAGGCCATGCACCTGCGGATGTGCGGCCGCGGCGGCCACCATGTGCTCCCAGGTGGCGTCCCGGCTCCCATCGTCGACCAGGATGACCTCGTATGTACCCGGGTACGTGCCCAGGGCCTCGAGTATCCACTCGACGAGTGGCTGCACGTTCTCCGACTCGTTGTACAGCGGGGCTACAACCGACAGCTGAGGCTCCATGAACTCTCGCGTTACCTGTCCCTTATCGGCCTGCAAGATAGGCGCATAGACCCCGCGCTTCCAGCAATGCCCGTTCCGCGACCCGGAGGTTGGGAGGTCGCAACCAATGTGTTGTCATGTAGGAGCTTGGCTACCGAACGCCGGCGGGAAGCCCCCTGGTGAATCCGTGCGATCCGCAGGGGTGCTGCTCAGGTGCAACAGGGATCCGGAGAATAACCCTTGGCGCCCTCACCACCCGCCGCGGCGGAGGAGGATGACGGGGATGGTCTTGAGCATGATGCGCAGGTCTTCGCGCAGGCTCTGGCGGCGGATGTACTCCAGGTCGTAGCTCACCTTGGTGCGCACGTCGTCGAGCGAGCGGTCGTAGTGGTGGTTGATCTGC
>DATLBL010000168.1:0-72850 GCA_035526925.1 Gemmatimonadales bacterium | reverse complement strand
ACTCGCCCTTCGTCGAGATACAGCGGCCCGATTGCCGGATCGACCGTAGTCATGATCGAGACGTTGGTTTCGGCGGCGATTCCTTTCATCACTCGTTCGACCGTGGCTACGGTTTCGCGGATGTCGAATGTGTCGGCGTGCAGCTGCAGTTTTCCCGCTTCGATCTTTGCCAGGTCGAGAATGTCGTTGATCAGATCGAGCAGGTGAGCACCCGCCGTCCGGATGTTGTCGACGAAACGGTGCAGGCGAGTCGGAATCATTTCCCGCGTCGACTGATGCAGGATCGTTGAAAAACCGATGATGGCGTTGAGCGGCGTGCGCAGCTCGTGCGACATGTTGGCCAGAAACTCGCTCTTGAGGCGCGTGGCGCGCTGCAGCTCGATGTTCTTGGCGGAGAGCGCGCGCTCGTTGCGCCTGCTCTCCGCCAGGACGGCGGCGCGGTCGAGGCCGACCACCACCTGGTCGCCGAGGATCTGCAGGAGCCGGAGGTCATGGTCGCCGAACGGCCGGCCGTCGCGCCGGTTGTAGACGCTCACGGTTCCGATCACCACACCCGCCGAGCGCAGGGGGACCACGGCGCCGGTCGAGAGGGGGACGGGGTTGCCGGGAATCTCGTAGTCGCGGCGGTCGGCGGCGAGATCGGACGAGACGAGGGGGGCGTCGTTCATCACGACCCAACCGACGAGCGACTGGTCGACCGGGATGAGCGCCTGCACCGAAGGCGCCAGCGGTCCGGTTGCGCCCGCCAGGCGAAGGAAGCGCCCCTCCTCGGTCAGCAGCGTCACCGCGGAGCTCTCCGCCTCGAGCAGATCGGCGGCGGCGCTCGCCACCTCTTCGACGAGCTTCGGGATGTCGGTGCCGCCGAGCAGGGTGGCGGCCAGGTGCCGCAGGCGCTCGAGCTCGCGATTGCGCGCGCCGGCGGCCTCGAGCGCGGTGCGCAGCTCGGCGCTCCGCCGCCGTCCCATTTTGTCCCCGCGTCGGACGGCCAGCCAGGTGAGCGCGGTGGTCGCGAGCGGCAGGATGATGCCGAGCCAATGCGACTGAAATGCGAAGTACACGCCGGTCCATCCCACGACGACCGCCAGGGCGGAGAGCCCGGCGGGGCCGAGCCGGTCCCTCATGCGCCCGGTTCCTCGTACAGCAGCTCGTGGAATTCCGTCTCGCCGGAGGACAGCATGCGGCGGAGGTAGGGGCGGCACAAGCCGCAGCCCGCGCCGCAGCCCGTCGCCGCGACGAGCTCCTCCAGATCCCACCCTCCCGCCCGAGCCAACGGGAGCAGGCGCGAGAACGGGATGCGCCGGCAGACGCACATGGTGACGGCGACGGACACGATTACGGATTGGTGGGACGGATATCGAGCTCGCTCACCAGCGCCCTGCCGGGCAGCCGAACCGCGTGGAGCACCGTGTCGGCGACGTCCTCGGGGCGGAGGATGCGGTCCGGATCCGATTTGAGCATCGGCTGGTCGCGGAGCATGCCGGTATCGACGGAGCCGGGGCAGATCGTGACGACCCGGATCCCGTCTTTTCGGACTTCGAGCATCAACGCACGTCCGAACCCCAGCACGGCATGCTTGGAGGCGCAGTACGCGGTGCCGCCGGCAAAGCCGCTCCGGCCCGCGAGGCTCGCGATGTTGACGATGGTGCCCTCGCGTCGGCGACGCATGCCGGGGAGCACCGCTCGCGTGACGAGGAACAGACTTCGAAGGTTCGTGGCCATCGTGGTGTCCCAGTCCTCGAGGGTCAACTCCTCGAAGGGTCTGGCGATCAGCACGCCGGCGTTGTTCACCAGAACTCCGGGCTCGCCGACGGCGGCGGCCAACGCGTCGACCGCGCGTGCCACCTGGCGATCGTCGCCCACGTCCGCGGCAACGCCCGCCGCCTCGATCCCCTCGCGGCGGAGCTCCTCGACCAGCCCATCGACCTTGTCGGCGGTTCGCGCGCAGACGGCCACCCGGAACCCGGCCCGCCCCAGCGCCAGCGCGGTGGCGCGCCCGATCCCCTGCGTGGCGCCGGTGACGAGCGCCGTCGTGTTCGGAGTCATGCGGGAATGTATGCGCTACCTACGAAGCGCGGCCACCTCGGCGGCCAGTGCGTCCAGACGCCGGAGCACCTCGGCGTGGCGCGCGGCGTCCGTCCCGCTGGTCCGTCCCTTGAAGTAGATCGTGCCGTTGGGATAGAGAATGGCGCTCTCGACCTCGTCGAGCGAGTCGAATCCGCGCTCGTGCGCCTTGGCGGTGAGCTCGCCGGCGTTGATGCGGAGCCGGCGCATCTCGGCCTCGTCGAGCCGGCCCTTGTCGATGAGGCAGATGTCCCGGTCGGGGCTCAGGAGATGGTGCATCGAGGGCCCGCGGTAGTAGAGTCGCACGAGCGCCGCGTTCACGGCCAGCAGCGCGCCGGCCCCGACCGCGCCCCCCAGCAGCGACGTGTCGTTGCCAATGATGGCATTCTGCACCGTGTTGGAGAGCGTCAGGAGCACCACGAAGTCGAATGGATTGAGCTGCGCCAGCACCCGTTTTCCCACCGTCCTGAGCGCCCCGACCAGGATCAGATAGACGATGATCGGCCGGACCACCTTCTCCAGCAGCGAGATCGGGTGGGTGGCGCTGTCGAACGCGCCGAAGTGCATCAGGTTGGTCCACAGCGTCGGCCAGTCCACGTGGGGCATCGGAGCCTCTCCGGCGATTAGCTTCCTTCCCATGGCCCTGCCACTCGAACATCCGATAGTACGATCCAACCGCGGGGGTCGGAAGCCCGCCGCGCCCGACCCGGGCTGGCGTGTCCGCCTGCAGGCGATGAGGCACGTGCCCCGGCTGCTCCGGCTCGTCTGGCGGACGGAGCCTCGCTACGTGGCCGGGATACTCACGCTCCGCGTCGCCCGCTCTCTCGTGCCGCTGGCCGTCCTGTGGATCGGCAAGCTCATCGTGGACGAGGTCGTGCGCGCGGTGGGCGTCGCGGGCGCGGGCACCGCCGTCGACTGGACGCGCCTGCTGGAGCTGCTCGCGGTCGAGCTCGCCATCGCCCTCGTGGGCGAAGGTCTCGCCCGCGTCTCCGCCCTGCTCGAGAGCCTGCTCGGCGACCTGTTCGCCAACCAGACGAGCGTCGAGCTGATGCGTCATGCCGCCACCCTCGATCTCGAGCAGTTCGAGAACGCCGAGCTCTACGACAAGCTCGAGCGCGCGCGCCGGCAGACCGTGGGCCGGATCGGGCTCTTCACGCTGCTGCTCTCGTCGGTACAGGACGCCATCACCCTCGCCACCCTCGCGGCGGCGCTCGCCGTGTACGTGCCATGGCTGCTGGTGCTGCTCGTGGTGGCGGTGGTGCCCTCGCTGCTCGGCGAGACGCACTTCGCGTCGCTCGGCTACTCGCTGCTCTACTCGTGGACCCCCGAGCGGCGGCAGCTCGACTACCTCCGCTACATCGGCGCGAGCGACATCTCCGCCAAGGAGCTCAAGCTCTTCGGTTTGTCGGATTGGCTGGTGGAGCGATACGACCGCCTGAGCCGCGAGTTCTACGAGGCCAACAAGCGCCTGGCCGTCCGGCGGAGCCTGGTGTCAACGCTGCTCGCGGCCCTCGGGACGCTCGGCTACTACGGAGCGTATGCCGTGATCATCTACCTGACGGTGACGGGCTACCGCTCGCCGGCGGGGGTGTTCACCATCGGCGTACTGACGTTCCTGGCCGGATCGTTCCGGCAGAGCCGGGATCTGATCCAGCGGGTGCTGCTCTCGCTCTCGCAGGTGTACGAGCAGAGCCTCTACCTCGACGACCTCTTCTCGTTCCTGGCGCTGGAGCCACGGATTCAGCGCAACCCCTCCGGGCGCCAGGTGCCGGTGCCGGTCCGGACGGGGTTCGTCTTCGAGAACGTCGGGTTTCAGTACCCGGGCTCCGAGCGCTGGGCGGTGCGCGGTCTCGACTTCGATCTGGCGCCGGGGGAGCGCGTCGCGCTGGTCGGAGAGAACGGGGCGGGAAAGACCACGCTGGTCAAGCTGCTCGCGAGGCTGTACGACCCCACCGAAGGCCGCATCCTGCTCGATGGCGTCGACCTGCGGGAGTATGACGTGGAGAGCGTCCGCCGCAACGTCGGCGTGATCTTTCAGGACTTCGTTCGGTACGACTTCATGCTCAAGGAAAACATCGCGGTGGGCAACATCGCGGCGCGCGAGGACGAGCCCCGGATCGAGACGGCCGCCCAGCGGAGCCTCGCGGACACCGTGGCGGCCAGGCTTGCCGGACGCTACGAACAGATGCTCGGCCGCCGCTTCGAGAACGGCGTGGACCTGTCGGGCGGCGAGTGGCAGAAGGTGGCCCTGGCCCGGGCATACATGCGCGACGCACAGTTGCTCATCCTCGACGAGCCGACGGCAGCGCTCGATGCGAGGGCCGAGTACGAGGTGTTTCTCCGGTTCTCGGAGCTGACGGCCGGGCGGATGGCGGTGCTGATCTCGCACCGGTTCAGCACGGTGCGCATGGCGGACCGCATCCTGGTGCTTCGGGGCGGCGAGCTGGTGGAGCAGGGAACGCATGAGGCTCTGGTGGAGCAGGGCGGGCTGTACGCCGAGCTGTTTCATCTGCAGGCGGCGGGGTATCGCTAGGTCCGCTGCCGGCTGAAGCAATCCAGCGCCGGATGTCCTGGCCCCCTCACTGATCCGGAATCTCGGCCTCCACAAGCTTCGCGAGCAGCGCCAAGGATTCCTGCCAGCCGACATAGCACGAATCAGCAGGGATGGCCTCGGGAACACCCTCCTGGATGATGGAGACGTCAGCGCCGCTCGCCACGGTCCGCAGCGCGATCGTCACCTGCATTTCGCCTGGCAGGTTCGGATCCTCGAACGCATCCGTGTAGCGAATTTGCTCGTGGGGCACCAGCTCGAGGTAGGTCCCACCGAAGGAATGACTGTGTCCGGTCGTGAAGTTCGTGAACGACATCCTGTGGGTGCCCCCGACATTCGCCTCCAAGTGGTGATCCTTGCAGGTTAATCCGTCCGGCGGAAGCCACTTGGCCAGCGCATCGGCATCGAGGAAGGCCCGATAAATCCTCTCGGGGGGTGCACGGAGCACGCGGTGCAGACGGATGGTGCTGGTTGGCATTGGCGACTCAGCCGCGTACTGCGGCTTCGATGGCCGCCACGTCGATCTTCTTCATCGGCATCATTGCCTGGAACGCACGTTTCGCCACCTCACCGCCCTGGGCCATGGCATCGGTCAACACCCGCGGGGTGATCTGCCAGCTGATGCCCCATTTGTCCTTGCACCAGCCGCACTGGCTTTCCTGTCCGCCATTGCCGACGATCGCGTTCCAGTAGCGGTCGGTCTCCTCCTGGTCGTCGGTTGCGATCTGAAAGGAAAAGGCCTCGCTGTGCTTATAGTGCGGCCCGCCGTTGAGGCCGATGCAGGGTATGCCCACGACGGTAAAGTTGACGACCAGGGCATCGCCCGCTTTACCGTCGGGATAGTCGGTCGGCGCACGATGAACGGCGCCAACGGTGCTCTGTGGAAAGGTCTTGGCATAGAAGCGCGCGGCCTCTTCGGCATTGCGCTCATACCACAGACAGATCGTGTTCTTGTTTTTGGCCATGTGACTATCTCCTTTTGCCTGTCAATGACAACGTGGCGCTCATAGCCGGATTGAGCGGGTCGAGTCTACAAGATTCAGCTACACCCTGAGGGAGCATCGGAAGCCCCGGGCAGCATAGTAAGACTCGGCACCGTTATGGTACGTGAAAACGGTGGCGTAGCGGCGATCGCAGAACAGAGCGCCACCGAGCTGCCTGATCCTGGCAGGGGTGTGCACCCAGCTGGACGTGGTCGTGTCGAACTCGCCCAGCTCCTGAAGCTCCCGATATTCGTCCACGGTCAGGAGTGCGGCACCCATCGCGCCAGCCATGTCCACCGCGCTGCTCTTGGGTTTGTGCTCCTTACGTGCCTCCAGCGCTTCGCGATCGTAACATACGCTGCGGCGTCCCATCGGGCTCTGCACCGAACAATCCACAAAAATGCATTCACCGCTCGTTTTATCGATCCCGACGACATCGGGTTCGCCGCCGGACTGCTCCATTTGATCGAGCGACCGGAGCTTGGCATCGTTCGACTGCAGTCGTGCCTCTAGGGTGGTCCATTCGAGGCCCACATGACGGTGCATGTGCGCGCCGAAGCGGACTTGCAGGATCTCGAGCAAGCCGTGGCGTTGCTTCGCGGCAATCTTTTTGGGCTTTGGCATCTCCGTCCATGGTTCGTGCTTGCCGTCAGCAGGGCTCCAACCAAGCGCCCTCAAGTATGACCTGCTCCGCCGGCCCCGTCGAGGCTCATACTCCATCGAACCGACCACCCGGGCGACGTGCGACGGGGGACGCCAGCCGGGTAGCCACCCGGTCAGGCGGCGGCCTAGGCAAGGCCGGCCCCGGGAAGTCGGCATGGCGTATGATTTGACATCCCGCCGACGGACCTCCACCTTGTGAATCCAACTCTCGCAAGGAGGTGGAGGCCATGAAGGTCTATGGCTCCAACGCCATCCGCAACGTGGCGTTCGTCGGCCACGGAGCAAGCGGTAAGACGTCGCTCGTCGACGCGCTCGCGTGGGTGTCCGGCTCCGGCCGGCGCCACGGCACGATCAAAGACGGTACCACGCTCACCGATTATTCTCCCGACGAAATCGCCCGCCAGCACTCGATCAACCTCGCGCTCGGCTACGCCGAGTGGATGGACGCCAAGCTCAACCTCATCGACACCCCTGGCTACCTCGATTACTTCGGCGAAGTCGTGACCGGCCTGCATGCCGCCGACGCCGCCGTCGTCGTGGTGAGCGGCACCAGCGGGGTGGAGGTTGGGACGGAAAAGGCCTGGGAAGTCCTCGACCAGCTGCACTTGCCCCGCGTCCTGTTCGTCTCGGCCATGGACAAGGAGCACGCGGACTTCGAGCGGGTTTTCACCGACGTGAGAGCCCATCTGACACCGAAGGTCGTCCCGGTCGAGATCCCGGTCGGGGATGGCCCCGAGTTCCATGGGATCATCAATCTGTTCTCCGGCCACTATCACCAATACAAGAAGGGCTCCCTCAAGGGCGAGAACGAGGTCGTGCCGATTCCGCCCGAGTTCGAGGAGCGCTACCGGGAGTACAGCGAGCATCTGACGGAGGCCGTGGCGTCGACCGACGACGACCTGATCGAGCGTTACCTGGCCGGCGAGGAGATTCCTCGCGAGCAGTTCATCGCCGCCGTGAAGAAGGCGATGCTCGCGGGCCAGATCGTGCCGCTCTTCTGCGGCAGCGCCACCCTGACGTATGGGCTCCGCACCCTGCTGCGAAAGATGGTCGAGCTGTTCCCCTCGCCCGTGGAGCGCACGCCGCCCGCGGACGTCCCGCTGGTGGGCCGGGTCTTCAAGACGATGTCCGAGCCGCATGTGGGGGACGTCACCCTGTTCCGCCTGTACACCGGCGAACTCCGGAACGGCGACGAGGTCTGGAACGCCGAGCACGAGACGGCGGAGAAGCTCAACCACCTGTCGATCCAGCAGGGCAAGGAGCGCATCGAGGTCGAGCGCCTGTCCGCCGGTGACATCGGCTCGGTGGCCAAGCTCAAGAACACCCACACGGGCGACACCTTCTGCCGGCGCGATGCGCCGGTCCGCCTCCCGCCCATCCCGCTGCCCGAGTCGGAGGCGACGTCCGCCGTGGTCGTCAAACAGCGGGGCGAGGAAGACAAGCTCGCCGCAGCGCTTCACAAGCTCCACGAGGAAGACCCGACATTCCACTTCGAGTACAGCTCCGAGCTCGGTCAGACGCTGATTCACGGCATGGGCGAACGCCACTTCGAGACGATTCTTCATCGTCTCGAGCGGAAGTACGGAGTGCACGCCGACCTGGCGCGGCCGCGGATCGCATACCGTGAAACGCTGAAAGGCAGGGCGGAGGGCCAGGGCAAGCACAAGAAGCAGAGCGGCGGGCGCGGACAGTACGGCGACTGCTGGATCCGCATCGCGGCGCAGCCGCGCGGCGCGGGCTACGAGTTCGTCAACGCCATCGTGGGCGGAGTCATCCCCGGCAAGTTCATCCCGGCGGTGGATCGGGGCGTGCAGGAATCAGCGGAGCGGGGCGTCGTGGCGGGCTATCCGATGGTCGATTTCCGGGTCGAATGCTACGACGGCTCGTACCATGACGTCGACTCGAACGAGATGTCGTTCAAGATGGCCGGCATCCTCGCCTTCCGGAACGTGGCCCCCAAGGCGCGGCCGGTCCTGCTCGAACCGCTCATGGAGGTCACCACCTGGGCGCCGGACGAGCTCCTGGGTGACGTCATGGGCGATTTGAGCGCCAGGCGCGGCCAGATCCTGGGCACCGAACAGGACGGCCGGCTGACCAAGGTGCGCGCGATCGTGCCCGAGTCCGAACTGTACAAGTACTCGACCACGCTGCACTCCATCACCCATGGCCGCGGTCACCACCGGGAGAAGTTCCACAGCTACGCTGAAGCACCGCCGGAGGTAGCCGCCCGGGTCGCGGCGGAGAATCAGAAGGAGCACGCCGTGGCGTCATAGCGGCCACGGTGTGGTCGGCCGCCCGAATCCTGAGCGCAACGAAGGGGGCATGATCGATCATGCCCCCTTCGTGTTCGATCCGGTGGCACCACCGCTCAGAGTAGCGGAGTGCGACCGATACGCGGTCTCCCCTGTTCCTCCCTACGCCGTCTTCCGCCGCGGCTTGGCCGCCCGGCGCCGCTCCTTCTTGAGCTTGATGACACCCGGCTCCTCTCGCGGCTGCCGGTACACGTACTGCTGCCCACGGAAGTTACGGAGCACGACCTCCTCATCGGACATGCTCACGACGTACTCGGGGAGCAGCGGGATCTTGCCCCCGCCGCCCGGCGCGTCGATCACGAAGTGGGGGTTCGCAAGCCCGCTGGTCCAGCCGCGCAGCGCTTCCATCACCTTGATCCCCGCCTGAACCGTAGTCCTGAAGTGCTCGCCGCCGGCCACCTGGTCGGCCATATAGATGTAGTACGGCCGCACGCGCGCCATGAGCAGGCGCTGCATCAGCTCCTTCATGACCGCCGGATCGTCGTTCACGCCTTTGAGCAGGACCGTCTGGCAGCCGAGCGGAATGCCCGCATCGGCCAGCCGGCCGAGGCCGGCCACGGCGGCGGGCGTCAGCTCGTCGGGGTGATTGAAGTGGGTGTTGATGAACAGCGGATGAAACCGCTTCAGCATGGTGGTGAGCTCGGGGGTGATCCGCTCGGGCAGATGGCACGGCACCCGGCTTCCGATCCGGATGATTTGAAGGTGCGGGATGGCGCGCAGCCGGGTGAGGATGGCCTCGAGCCGACGGTCGTTGAGGAGCAGCGGATCGCCCCCGGACATGATGACGTCCCGGATTTCGGTGTGCTGCTCGAGGTACTGGAACGCACTCTCGAACTGCGACATCGGAATCTTCTCCGGATCGCCCACCTTCCGGCGCCGGGTGCAGAAGCGGCAGTAGCTGGCGCACACCGGGGAGACGAGGAACAGCGCGCGGTCGGGATAGCGGTGCGTGATGTTCGGAACCGGGCTGTCGGCGTCCTCGTTGAGCGAGTCGACGATGCCGTCCCGAATGTCGAGCTCCTCGACAGTGGGGACATACTGCCGCCAGATCGGGTCGTCGGGCGACTTGATGATGTCGACCATGGCCGGCGAGATCCGGAACTCGAAATTGTCCGCCGCCTGGCGGAGGCGATCGAGATCCGGGAAGTGCTCGGGTCCGAATTTGGCCGCAAGCGCCTCGAGCGACCGGATCGAGTTGGCCTTGAGAACTTCCTGCCACGTGTCCATGACGCTACCCGTCCTTGGCTGAAAGCTGGTGCGTGCTCCCCGGCGCCACGCCGACCGCCGCGATGCCGGCCGCGCTTTTCGACGTCACCCTCGACGGTGCGAAGGGGTCGGGACCGGAGTCATGGCCTCTCTCCGGCGGGGAGGGGCTTCGTATACACGACCTGATCGTCCCCGGGCGCGTAAAAATCCGGAATGCGGGACACGGCCCGATACCCGCGGGCCTCATAGAAGGCACGGGTCGGCGCGTACTCGACCCGGCCGCTCGTCTCGACCACGATGAGCCGCGCGACACCGGCCAGGCGAGCTTCCATGGCGTGCAGGAGCGCGGTGCCGAGGCCCGCGCCGTGCAGCGCCGGGTCCACCGCCATCCAGTACAGATCGTAAGTGCGGAGCGTGCACGGGGTGGGGCCCCAGCAGATCCAGCCGGCCAGGCGCCCCTCGTGCTCGGCGCCCAGCGCGATGTAGTCGGGTGAGCCGGCGACGGCGCCCTCGAAGACTTCGAGGGCGATGGGGATCTCGTCGGCGCGAAACAGGCCGACCGCACGGCTGATCTCCTCGATGCGGTGCTGGTCGGCCGCGGTGAGGTTCCGGAGCGTCGTCAGAGTCAGCGTGCCGCTCACGCGGCCGACACCCCGCTCACCAGGGCCGCGGCGGCGTTGTGACGCTGGGCGCGCATCAGGCTCTCGTCGACGATCTGCATGACCAGGTCGTCGTAGCTCCAGCCGAACGCGCGCCCCATCCGGGCCAGCCCCGCGTTGCTGGAGAGGTCGGGGCAGGGGTTCACCTCGAGAACGTACGGCTGGCCCTCCTCGTTGACCCGAAGGTCCACCCGGCCGTAACCCTCGCCGCCCGACATGTGCACCCACGCCTCGCGCGCGACTTCCCCGATCCGCTTGGCCAGCTCCGGCGGCACTTCGGCCGGACACACCGGCTGAGTGCCCTCGTCCTCGGGGCTTCCCGGAATCCATTTGGCGGCATAGCTGACGATGGGCCACGAGCCGTCCGGCATTCCATCGAACCGGATCTCCGCGATGGGCAGCATCCGCTTGCCCACGAAGCCCACGTTGAACTCCCTGCCGGCGACATACTCCTGCACGAGCACCTCGTCGAACTGCTCGAGCATCTGGGCGACGCGCTTCTTGAGCGCCCGCTTGGAGGTGCAGACCGCCCCATTGTCGATCCCGACGCTCGCGTCCTCGGCCGAGGGCTTCACGATGGCCGGGAGCGGGAACTCGGCCGGCGTCTTGTTGGCCTGGGCCAGCACGAAGGTGGGCACGGGGAGGCCGGCCGCCGACAGGAGCGTGTTGGCGACGTGCTTCCGATGGCAGATCGTGGTCGGCCAGGTGCGGCAGCCGGTGAACGGCACCCCGGCGAGCTCGAGCGTGCCGACCACCAGGTCCTCGTAGCGCGCGTGGCCGTTGATGCCTTCGCAGAGATTGAAGACCAGGTCGGCCCGGCGGATCCGACTCAGCCAGCGGAAGTCGCCCAGGCGAACGGGAAGCAGCTCGACCTCGTGCCCCCGACGCCGGAGGACGTCGCGCACCTCGTGGACGTTGCCCACGACCGCCGCGACATCCTGCGGGCTCCACTCTTCGCTGCCGGCGTCGTACAAGATCGCCACTTTCATCACGCCACCTCCGCCAGGAGTGAACGGCCGCTGATCCGTCGCCACGCGATGTCGGCGACCGTGCGGATCAGCTCGTCGTAGCCCATCCCGGCGGCCCTCGCGGCCTTCGGGAAGCAGGAATTGTCCCGCGGGTCAGGCAAAATGCCCGGCAGCGGGTTCAACTCGACGACCATGGGGCGATTGGACGCATCGCAGCGGATGTCGATGCGGCACCAGTCGCGGCAGTCCAGGGCATGATAGGCCGCCAGTGCGGCGGCGCGGACGTCCTCGGCCAGTGCTTCGGGAATGCGGGCCGGGCAGTCGAAGATTTCCAGCGGGTGCGTCGGCGAGTCCCACAGCCACTTCGCTTCGTAGCCGTAGATCGGCGGCGCGCCCTTGGGCAGCGTTTCAAAGTCCATGCCGACGATGGGCAGACACCGCGCCTCCTCGCCATTGCCGAGCACCGCGACGGTGAACTCGGGCCCGGCGAGATACGTCTCGATGAGCACGGGCTCGGCGTACGTGGCGAGCAGCTTGGAGACCTGCTTGACGAGCTGGCTCCGCGTCTTGCAGAGACTCCGCACGCTGACACCCTTGCCCGAGCCCTCGAACGCCGGCTTCACGAAGAGCGGGAACGGAAGCTGGACGTTCCGCGCGTCGGCCGGACTCCGGGCCAGGACGAACGGCGCCGTGGGCACGCCGTGATAGGACATCACTTCCTTGGCGCGCCGCTTGTCGAGGGCGAGGCCGAGGGTGAGCGGGTCCGAGGCGTGGCACGGGATGCCGAGGAACTCGCAGATGGCCGGCACGTGGCCTTCGCGGTTCGGACCGTAGAGTCCCTCGGCGATGTTGAAGACGAAATCCGGGCGCACGAGCGAGAGGCGCGCGGGGAAACTGGCGTTGGCCTCGAGGCGATACACCTGGCCGACGGTGCTCAGCGCGCGCTCCACCGCATCGATGGTGGCGGGCTCGTCCCACTCGGCGTAGAGATCGGGTTGCGGAAGATCGTCGCGGAGCGCCCGACTGTCGAACTCGTCGGAGGCTGGGGAGTCGGGCGTGGCCCCGGCTGTGGTATCCGCCGGCGCGGTGGGTTTGAGATTGAAGGCGAGTCCGATCCGAACTGCCAAGAGCGCCCCTCTACAAAAAAGGCCGTCCACGAGAGACGAGCCGCGACGAGTTGAGTGCTTCGACGAGACTAAGGTAAGAAATTGCGTTCGCCCGCACAATAGTTTTTACCAGGATTCGTGCCACGAGTTTCGCATCGCATGTCGCGCCGCGCGCTGTCGGTCGTCGTGTCGCGTCGGTCGTCGCAGCGCTGAGTGCGCCGTCACGCTTCGCGCCGCGTTCACCGTCACCACCCTGAGCGCCGCGAAGGGGACATGACCTCGATCATGTCCCCTTCGCGATGCCCGACGTCATGGAGCGGCGACCAGGCCGCACCCGCGTTTGCCCTCGCGAATCGCGTCACACCTTGTGAAACCCCACACGTCCCGCCTCGCCGCCGCCGTCCGACCGGAAGATCTCGAAGTCGTCGAACAGCGCGGGTGCTTCCCGCTGGAGGACCCGCAGACACGCCACCGCCATGCGCCGGATCTCGAGCTCGGCGCCTTCGCCGAGGCGAAGCTCCAGCATCGTCCGCCACGCGCGAACGTTGGCGCTGGCCACGATCTTCACCTCGGTCGCGTTGGGCAGCACGCTCCGCGCGGCTTCGCGCGCCATCTTCCTGCGATGGACCTTGTCCTCGACCGAGGCGTAGCGAACCATCAGCCCGTCGACGGCGGCGACGTACGCCGCCTGGGCGGCTTCGATCTGCGCGGTCCAGGCCGCTTCGAGCCGCGCGTCGCCGAGGACGGCGGGCGGCATGACGAAGGCGGCGTGGCTCTCGTCGACGTATCGCTGGGAGAGCTGCGAGTAGCCCCAACCGGCCCGGTGACGGACCAGCTCGTGGCTGCAGCTCCGGGAGATTCCCTCGATCAGCATGACGTAGGTGGAGTGCTCGAATACCGACCCGTGCCCCTGCTTGAGGATGTTCTGTAGGTACTCGGCCGTGGTTCTGCCCGCCGGGTTATGCTGGCTCATGTAGCAGAGGCGCCCCGCGAACTCGGCGATCCGCTCGCCGTCGCTCGAGTCGCCCTTCCACTGGACGGGCAGGTGGCTCGGCTCGAGGAATTGGGGCCGGGCGATGAGCGTGACGCGAGGCTCGCGAAGGATGTCCATGGGCCGTCTGATCAGGGTTGAGGCGGAGGGCCGTCGGCCAGCTCCAGCCGGCTTTGCGCGTAGCCGCCGCGCTGCTCGATGCGGCGCAGTGCGCGCGCGATGTCGTCCGGGAGCGCTACCGCGCCCGCGCCCACTTTGAGGCGATCGATCGGCCGCGCGCCGGCAGTCGGTTCGGCGGGGCTCGGAAGGATAACGCCCGGATTCAGGATCCCGAGTGGATCGAAGGCGGACTTTACGGTCGCGAAGAGGGCCATGATCTCGTCGCCGTACACGCGGCCGAGGAGCCCGGCGCGCAGCCGGCCGTCGCCGTGCTCGCCGGACGGGGTGCCGCCCAGTCGCACGAGGGCGTCGGTCACCGCCTCGAAGAGCGATGCCACCGCCGACTCCCATCCGGCCCGGCCCAGCTCGGGAAGCAGATTGACGTGCACGTGGCCGTCGCCGGCATGACCGAAGATCACCACCGCCAGCCCGCGCGCCGCGGCCGCTTCCCGGACGGCGCGCACGTACTCGCCCATCCGCGGGACCGGCACGCAGCCGTCCTCGATTACCTGGAGCGAGCGGCGGCTCTCCGGCAATCCCGCGAGGATCGGGCTCGCCGCATGGCGAAGTCCCCACAACCGCTCGGTGGCCGCCGTGGTCGATGCGGTGTCCACCTCGACGGCCCACGGTGCCACGGCGGCCGCCGCGCGATCCACCGCCCGCCGCGCCGCGGCCTCGTCCTCGCGCTCGAGCTCGACCAGCAGCATCGCTTCGGCACCGGTCTCACCCACCAGCTCCAGGAAAGTGCGATCGAGGAGCTCGACCGCGGAGGGGTCGTGCTCGAGCAGTGCGGCGACCGCGTCGCCGAGCACGTCCAGGCTTCGGAGCGCGACGCGAAGCCCCGCGCGCGCGGCGGGCAGCGGATCGAGCCTCCACTCCGCGGAGGTCACGAAGCCGAGCGTCCCCTCGGCCCCGACCACCAGGTCGATCAGATCGCCCGAGGCGAGCCAGGCGTCGAGCGCGTAGCCCGAGGCATTCTTGCGGGTGCGCGGGAAGCGTGCTTCCACCAGCGCCGCCGCGGCGCGGATCGCGGGCGCGGCACGGGACTCGAAGCGCTCGATGGTCCGGGACCGCGGCGCCGCCGCCCGACCCCGCCGAAGCTCCACGATCTCGCCATCGGCGGTGACGAGCTCCAGCGACTCGACCCACCGGCGGACGCTGCCGTACCGGACGGTACGCGCGCCCGCGGCGTTGGTGGAGAGCATGCCGCCGAGCGTGGCCCAGCGCCCGCTCGACGGATCCGGTGGCAACCGAAGCCCGGCGCCGTCGGCCGCGATGTTCAAGTCGGCGAGCGCCACGCTCGCGCTGGCCCGGGCCTGCCGCCGCACGCCGTCCACCTCGACGCGCCGTGGCAGCGCGGTGAGGTCCACCACGACCCCGTCGCCGACGTTACCGCCGCCCATGGCGCTGCCGGCGCCGCGTGGAACGAGCGCCACGCGGTGCGCCGATGCCCAGTGCGCCAGCGACGCGAGATCCTCGCGGTCGATCGGCACGCAGACCGCGGCCGGCAGGATCCGGAAGATGCCGGCGGCCTCGGCGTAGGCCGCGCGCGCGCGGTGGTCGGTTCGGAAGAGGCCCCGGATCGGCGGGGGAGGCAGCATGGGCAAAAGGTAACTATCTTGTCCCGTATGTCGGACACCCCTCGCGCGCAGCTGATCCACATCGACGTGGACCGTCGGCTCGGCCACGAGTGGGACGAGTGGGACGGCAAGCCGCTGCCGAACCGCGGGAACTACGACTCCTCGCCGATACTGTTCTTCGCCTGGTCCGCCCTCGCGCTCGTCGTCGGGCTGGGGCTGACCGCCCTCTGTCTGTACGTCTTCACTCCCCGTCTCACCGATCTCCACCCCTCGCTGCCTCGGCTGCTCTGGACCGCGCTCGCCGTCGCGGGCGGCGTGCTCTGGCTCTGGTGGGGGGTGCTCTGCGTCTCCTACGCGAGCGGGCGCGCGCTGCTCCCCGAGCGGCTCGCGGAGCGCGGGCCCTTCCTCCGGCTCATGCGCCTGACCTCCCGAGTTGCCGACCGGTTCGGCCGACGCGACTGGGTGGAGAATGCGTCGGTGAAGGTGTACAACGCCCTCGCCCTGTTGCGGGAACGGAAGGTGGGCAAGGGCGAGCTCCTGCTGCTCATCCCGCGCTGCCTCTCCAAGGACACTCTCGATGGGGTGCTGGGCATCGCCGGCAAGTACGGTGTGCCGGTGTTCGTCGCGACGCGGGGTCAGCTCGCGCGCCGGGTCATCCGGGAGCGGCGCCCTCGCGCAGTCGTCGCCGTGGCCTGCGAGCGGGACATGGTGAGCGGGCTGCACGACGTGGCCGGCAAGATCCCGGTCCTCGGACTCACCATGACGCTGCCGTCGGGGCCGTGCAAGGATGCCATGCTCAACCTCGGGCAGCTCGAGGATTGGGTGCGCGCGTACGTAGCGTAGACGATCCGGGGGCCGAGGCGTTTCGCCCTGCGGGTGTGCGCTCTCACCTCCGGCAACGCGAAGGGGGCATGACTCGGATCATGCCCCCTTCGCGTTGCCGGAGGTGAGAGCGGCGGGCGACGGCAGGGAGTTCACTCGTCGGGAGGTTGGAGCGTCTCCGAATCCGTGGTCGGCCCCTCCACATCCGGCTCACCAGGCTCCGTGGCGGGCACCGACAGCGGCGCCGGCGGGCCGCCGTACCGCTTCACCAGCTCCTGCAGCGCCGCGCGGACTTTGATGGCCACCGGATGATCGCGCGGCACCTGCCGGTCGAGCTCGCGCTCCGGCCGCGATGGATCCGTCGTGGGACGGTAGAGGGTCTCGACGATGAGCTTGCTGTTGCCCGGGCGCGTCGGATCGGCCCAGGCGCGAACCCGTACCACGTCCGCACCGATCGGCCGGTGCCGGGCTCGCTGGCCGCTGGAGCGATCGAACCAGCCCGTCTCGAGCCATGCATCGCGAAGGTCGACGCGAGCGGGGGGAATCGAGTCCGCCTGCAGCGCTTCGGCCAGCAGGCGGGTCGCCTCGCGGGGAGGCAATCGGACCTCCGTGCTCGCGGCCTGGGGAACCGGCGGGTAGGGCGGTCGCGACGTCGCGGGCTGGCAGGCGCCGAGCCCCACGATCATCGCTGCCCAGACCCAGTCTCTGCGCATGCCTCAGTCCTGGTGGGGCGGGGTGCCGGGCGCGTGCGTGTGTCCGGGGGCCTTGGCCGAGTCGCCCGCCGGCGCCGCCACCGCGGAGTCGGCGATCGTCGACGGCGTGGCGCGATCGTCGTCGTGCCCGGCGTCGTCGTGACCATCGGCTTCTCCCGCGCCGTGTTGGTGGCCCTCGGACCGCTCATGCGCCTCGGTTTGCAGCACCTCGGTCGGGACGCCCGCCGCGTGCTCGAACACGAGGCGTCCGCCGTAGTTCCCCGTCGCGAACAGCACGCCGACGCCTGCGAGCGAGACCACCAGCATCACCGCGCGCTCCGTGCCCCCCATCTTGTTCTCCCGGACGATCCGCCACAGCGCGAGCACGGCGAAGATCCCCAGCGTGATGAGCGCGAGCTTCTCGTGGGTTTCCATGACCCGGTGCACCGCATCGCCGTGAGCGATGTGGTCCTCCGCCTGAAGACCGGACACCACCGCCGCGACACCGCCGACGGCGCCGAGCACGAGCGTCCAGAAGGCCGCGGTGCGCAGCGACGTCCGCTTGGTGACGACCGCGCCCAGGTCGAACAGGACCGCGGCCAGCAGCAGGGCGGTGGGCAGATCGTTGAGCGCGGCGTGGAGCCGGGGCCAGTCGTAACCGAGCATCGAATCTCCTCAGAGTCCTGGATCGAGTGGGCGCGGGGGGTCGGACGCATAATCATAAAACCCCTGCCCGGATTTCCGGCCATGGCGCCCGGCGGCCACCATGCGGCGAAGCAGCGGCGGTGGCGCGAAGCGCGGCTCCCTGTATTCATCGAACATGACCTCGGCGATCCGGACGACCGTGTCGAGACCGACGAAGTCGAGCAGTGCCAGCGGGCCCATCGGGTGGCCGCAGCCCAGCTGCATGCCGCGGTCGATATCGGCGATGGCGCCCACGCCCTGCTCGAGCGCGCGCGCGGCATCGAGCAGATAGGGTACCAGGAGCCGGTTCACCACGAATCCCGATCGGTCCCTCGCGGCGATCGGCTCCTTCCCGAGCCGCCGCGCGAACCGCATGGCGCTTTCGAACACCTCGGCCGAGGTCGCTACACCCCGCACCACTTCGACCAGTGGCATCAGCGGCACGGGGTTGAAGAAGTGCAGGCCCACGAACCGGTCGGGGCGGGCCGTCGACGCGGCCATGTCGCCGATGGAGAGACTGGAGGTGTTGGACGCGAAGATGGTCGTGGCGGGGCTCCGGGCATCCAGCGCGCGCCAGAGGTCGGTCTTGAGCGCCAGATCCTCGGTGACCGCCTCGACGATCAGGTCGCAGGGAGCCACCCGCTCGAGGTCGGTGGTGAAGGTGAGGTTGCCGAGGGCGGCGTCGCGTGCGGACGGCGCGACCTTGGCTTTCTCGACGAGCTTGGCGAGCGATTTGACGATGGCCGCTTCACCGCGCGCAAGGAGCCCCGCCTCGACGTCGCGGACGATGGTCGGAAAGCCGGCCGATGCGGCCGCCTGGGCGATCCCGCTGCCCATGAGTCCGCAGCCCAGGACGCCGACGTGGGAGATCTCGGGCATTCAGCGAACCCAAGGGAAGGATGGGGATGCCGGAGGCCGGTTAGCACCAACCGATGGAGCGGACGAAGGACCGGTCTACTTGAGCGAGCGTCGAATCTCGTCGGCCAGCATGCCGAGCAGCCCCGCCCGCCGGCGCGGAAGCACCCGGTCCGCCTGCGTGCCGTGGTGCTCCAGCTGGTCCAGGGCGCGCTCGAGCCCGAGCTGAATGCGGGTGAGGGTGGAGCGATACTGTCGCGCGACCCCGTAGCCCACGCCGAGTGCCACCGGAACTGGAAGGAGCGCCACCGGAAGGAGCGCGCCGAGCACGACCATGATCCCGGCGCCGGCCATGCCGGCACCGGCCAGCGCCGCCCCGCCGCCGACGAACTCGGTGCGTGCCTTGCGCGTCTCGGCGGTGAGGGTCACGTGACACCAACCCGCCTCGAGCGGGAAGATGGTGACCGACACGGTGTCCGCACGCGCCAGCATCATCGCCGAGCTGCCCCGGCTGAACGCGGCCGTCGACCGCCGCACCGCCGCCGCGAGGCCGCCCAGCGGCTCCCAGGTGACGCGCCCGGGCTGGCGACGCTGTACGCAAAAGAGCTCCTTCTCCTCCAACCACTCGACGAGGTCGGTTTCGATGGCCGCCACCGTGCCGGGGACGGCGCGCTGCGCCACCACGCTGCCCGGCCCCGCGAGTCGTTCCCAGGCGCCCGTCGGCGGCACCGCTACGAGCCGGGTCCGCTCCTCGAGCAGCGCCTGCTGGAGGTAACGGCCGGGGATACCCACCTCTCGCCCGAGCGACAGGACCTGCTCCGGGGTCAGCTCCTCCGCGATGTCGCGTTCGGACGTCTGGAGCTCGGCGGCGCGCTGGATGATCCGCTCGAGTGCGGCGCGGTCGATCCGGGCCGGTGTGCCTTCGGCCATGCTATTCCCGGTCGGGGGTCCGGGCCGCGCCGAGGCGGAGCTGGGACATGAGGCTGGAAAGGTCGCCCGCGGGCAGCGCGGCGCCGGGCGCGTCGGCGTCCGGCGGGCGGGGCCGTGCGGGCCGGACAGGGGCAGCCTGTGACTGCGTCTGGGCCTGAAGGAAGGGCTTGAAGAGCTCGATGGGGATGGGGAAGATCGTCGTCGAATTGTTCTCCGCTGCGATCTCGGTGACCGTCTGCAGGTACCGCAGTTGAATCGCGCTGGGCTCGGCGGCGAGCGTGTGCGCCGCCTGGGCCAGCGTCTCGGAGGCCTGCAGCTCCCCCTGCGCCGCGATCACCTTGGCTCGCCGCTCGCGCTCCGCCTCCGCCTGCCGGGCCATGGCCCGCTTCATCTGGTCCGGCAGGTCGACGTCCTTCACTTCGACCGCCGACACCTCGATCCCCCAGGCGTCCGTGCGCTCGTCGATGATCTTCTTGAGCACCGCATTGATCTTCTCGCGATCGGACAGGAGCTCGTCCAGCTCCACCTCGCCCAGCACCGAGCGGAGCGTGGTCTGTGCGAGCTGGCTGGTGGCGTAGAGATAGTCCTCGATCTCGATGATCGCCTTGGCCGGATCGGTCACCCGCATATAGAGGACGGCGTTCACCTTGACCGAAACGTTGTCCCGGGTGATCACGTCCTGCGGGGGGATGTCGAGCGCCACGATCCGGAGCGACACTCGCTTCTGGGCCGCGAATCCGGCGGGCAGAAAGATCAGGCCGGGGCCCTTGGTGCCCCAGTAGCGGCCGAGGAAGAAGGCCACGCCGCGCTCGTACTGGCGGACCACGCGCAAGCTGACGAAGGAGTAGACGACGGCCGCGAGCAGCGCCGGCAGCAGCAGTTCCATGGGACGATCCTCAGGCCGGGATGGCTTCCACGACCACGGCGGCGCCCTGCCCGCCGCCGATGCACGCGGCGCCCAGGCCGTACCGCCCACCGCGGCGGCGCAAGGCGTGGATCAGATGCAGCGTGATTCGCGCGCCGCTCGCGCCGAGCGGATGGCCCAGCGCCACGGCGCCGCCGTCCACGTTAGTACGCTCGCGGTCGAGGCCCAGCTCCTGCTCGACCGCGAGGTACTGCGCGGCGAACGCCTCGTTGATCTCGACCAGATCCATGTCCTCCAGTGACAGGCCGGCGTGCGCGAGCGCCCGGCGGGAGGCGGGCACCGGACCGATGCCCATGACGGTCGGGTCCACGCCGGCGACGCCCCATCCGACAAGACGGCCGATCGGCCGAAGGCCATGCGCGCGCGCGAACGCTTCGTCCGCGACGACCAGCGCGGCGGCTCCGTCGCAGATCCCCGAGGCGTTGCCCGCCGTCACCACGCCGTCCTTGCGAAAGTAGGGCGGGAGCTTGCTGAGCGCCTCGGCTGTCGTCTCCGGGCGCATGTGCTCGTCGGCGGCCCAGGGCGCGTCCTTCCGCGTCTTTCGGTCCTTCACCGTGACGGGCACCAGCTCGTCGGCGAAGGCGCCCGAGTCCCACGCCGCCTTCGCGCAGGCCTGGCTCCGCGCCGCATATCGGTCTACCGCCTCGCGGGGGATCCGGTGTCGCTCCGCCAGGCGCTCGGCGGTCTCCGCCATCGACAGCCCGCAGTAGGCATCCCGAACCGCCTCCCAGAGCGAGTCTTCGAGTGGCGGTGGCGGGCCCAGCCGAAGCCCCCACCGCGCGCCGCGCACGACGTGCGGTGCCTGGCTCATCGACTCGGAGCCGCCGGCGAGCACCACCTGCGACTCGCCCAGCCGGATCTGGTGGGCCGCCTGGATCACGGCCTCGAATCCGGAGCCGCACAGCCGGTTCACGGTCAACGCCGGGGTCTCGATCGGCAGCTCGGCCCGCAGTCCGATGTGTCGGGCAAGATAGGGCGCGTCGGCGGAGGTCTGGAGGACGTTACCGAACACCACGTGGCTCACGTCGGCCCGGTCGACGCCGGCGCGCTCGAGCGCGGCCCGGCCGGCGACGGCACCGAGCTCGATCGCGGAATGATCCTTCAAGGTGCCGCCGAAGGCTCCGAAGCCGGTCCGTACGCCGGACAGGATGGTGACACCGGTCTCGCGGGGAGTGGACATGGTACCCGAAATATAAGTCAGATCACCGTGCCACTCATGATGACCGCGCCTTTCGGGATGATCACGATACCGTCCCGGACGTAGAAGGTTGGGCCGTCGAAAAACGCCGGCTTTCCCTCGGGCGTGATCCGGACGTCGTCCCCGATCCGGGCGTTCTTGTCCACGATGGTCCGCTCGATCCACGCACCGTGACCGATGCCCATCGTGGGCGCGCCCGGCACGGGCACCCGGTCGGGGCTGTCGTAGAAGTCCTGCCCCATGATCAGCGAGTCGCGCACCGTGGCGCCGGACTGGATCCGGCTGCGCACGCCCAGCAGCGAGTGCTCGATATGCGCGTCGTTGATGATGCAGCCGTCGGCGATGACGGAGCGCTCGATCTGGCTCTTGATGATCTTGGTCGCGGGCAGGTAGCGCGCGTGGGTGTAGATCGGCGCGCTCGCGTCGTAGAAGTTGAAGTGGGGCAGCGGCTCGCAGAGGTTCAGGTTGGCCTCGTAGAACGCCCGGATCGTGCCGATGTCCTCCCAGTAGCCCTCGTGGCGATACGCATGCACGCGGCGGGTCTCGATGAGCTTCGGGATGATGTGCTTGCCGAAATCCACTTCGGCGCCCGCGAGCGCGTCCGCCAGGGTCTCACGATTGAACACGTAGATGCCCATCGAGGCCGGCAGCTCGTCCGGATACCCGCGGAGCGTGGCTTGGACGGCGCGGTCGGTCGGCTTCTCCACGAAGCGGGTGATGCGCTCGCCCTCGCCGACCTCCATGATCCCGAAGCCGCCCGCCACGTCGGCGCGCACCGGCGTGGTGGCCACGGTGACCTCGGCGCCGCTCGCGACGTGCTGCTGAAGGATGGTGTGATAGTTCATGCGGTAGAGCTGGTCGCCCGACAGAATCAGGACGAGGCGGTGACCGTAGGAGTCGATGTGCATCAGATTCTGCCGCACGGCGTCGGCGGTCCCCTGATACCAGTCGGTACGGTCGATCCGCTGCTCCGCCGCGAGGATCTCCACGAAGCCGGGCAGGAAGTTGTCGAAGCGGTAGCTCTCCTGGATGTGCCGGTGCAGCGAGCCGCTGTTGAACTGCGTGAGCAGGAAGATGCGGCGCAGATCCGAGTTGAGGCAGTTGCTGATGGGAATGTCGACCAGGCGGTATTTGCCGGCGAGCGGCACCGCGGGCTTGGCGCGGTCCTTGGTCAGCGGGAACAGGCGGGTCCCGGCGCCGCCGCCCATGATGACGGCCACGACATCGTGGGGGCGAAGGCTGGAATACCATGACATGAATAGACCTCACCGAAGGCGTCGGCGCCGACACCCGGGGTCATGAGCTCGCCGAGGGCTAGCCCTCGGCCAGCGCCGTACCGCAGCTCACGCAGTGCCGCCAGCCGGGCTCCACCTCGCTGTGACACCGGGGGCACTCCGGCGGCGTCTGCCGCTGACCGCAGTGCGGACAGAAGCGGACCGGGCGGTCGGGCGGCAAGGCGTCGCCGCAATAGAGACAGCGCGGCGTGTGGGACACCGGAACGGTCTCGGGGTCCGGGTCGGGTGGGCCGAAGGCGGTGAGCTCTTCGAGTTCGTCCGCCAGCGGCCGGTCGAGTGTCGGAAGATCGAGCCCGGCCAGAGGAGACGGCGTCGGCGCGTACGACAGGTCGGGGTCGGGCGCATCGCTGAGTGCTCGCGCGAGCGGCTCCGACCGGAGCGAGACGACCACGTTCTCCTGCCGGTGGAGCACGCCGAGATCGGGGTTCGGGCTTTGCAGTTCCTCGTCGAAGCGGGCGCGGGCCTCCTCCGGGTCGGTCCGGACGAATCCGCCTTCGCCCGCGCAGAGGCGGAGGAGGACCATCTCGTAGTCCTCGCTGCTGTCGAGCAGCAGCGCCCGGCGGTTGGTCCGGTAGGGAACGATCGACTCGTGGATGTCCTCGAGCGGGATCGGCCGGTGCAGGCGCGCCGGATCGCTGTCGGCCAGATTGGCAACCAGACGGCGGAAGAAGCGCTCGAGTTCGGTCACGGAGCCTCGCGGAGGGCGGACGGTGTCGCAGGTTAGAGGCCGCCTCCGGCAGTGTCAAGGAACGATCGGGGAGCTGCTCTATCGTCCCTCGCTCAACGCGAACGGCTCGTTCGAGAGCACTCGCGCCTCGAGCTCGGCGAACGCGGCGTCCGGGTCGTATTCCAGATACAGTCCTTTGGTGCGCTTGGCCGCCAGCCACTCGCCGAACGCCGAATCCACGATCCCTTCCGACGTCACCTGCTCCGTGGCGGCCTTCACCGCCAGATCGTTGGCGTACTCGTTCTTGGCATGGCCCTTGTGGCCGCGGACCCAGGTCCACTGCACGTCGTGCGCGCGGGAGCTCGCCAGCAGCGCCTTCCAGAGCTCGAGGTTCTCGATCGCCCCCTCTTTGCGCTTCCACCCTCGCGACACCCAGCCGGGCACCCATTCCCGCATGCCTTTCACCAGATACTGCGAATCGGAGACGATCAGCACATTGAGGCGCGCGCCCTTCTTGGCGAGCAGCTGCAGCGCGGCCACGGCGCTGCCGAGCGCCATCCGGTTGTTCGTCGTGCCGGGGGAGCTGATGTAGAAGTCGCGGCGCTGAATCCGTCCGTTGCCGCTCCGCGCCTCGATCAGCCCGCCGCCACCGCCGGGGTTCTGGCCCTCGCGCCCGTTGCCGAGGCAGCTTTCATCGAGGTGCAGGATGGCGACGCCGCTCACCCGACAACCTGAAAGCTGTCGATCTGGTCGAGGCGGAACTCGAGGTCTTCACCGGTCATCGGCAGCCGTCCGATCAGCACCTCGCGCTGGTCGACGCTCGTGACGCGGAGCGCCACCACGATGTACTCGGTGCCGCGGCGCGACAGCGCCACGCGCTGCCCCCGGCGGGCGGCGTTCTCGAGCTGATCCATGCGATCGGTGGTCCAGCGGACGGGAGACATGATCTTCGCGGCGGTGGAGAGGAAACGGTCAGCGAACGGTCGGCATCATGCCAGGCGCCGGGTGACCCGGACGTGCCCGACCGGCCCCGCGATCAGGCGGCCGATGACTGCGGCCGCCGGCGTCTGGGCCTCGCGCAGCGCGGCCACGAGCTGCGCTTCGCTTTCGGGCGGGACGGCCAGCAGGAGGCCGCCCGAAGTCTGCGCGTCGACGCACAGCAGGCGCTCCGTCGGCGCCACGTCGTCCGCCCACTCCACCTGGTCGGCCGCGGCCAGGTTCCGCTGCGTGCCACCCGGCACGATACCGCGGGTGGCCAGATTGAGCGCGTGCGGCAGGATGGGCAGCGCCTCGTAGGCGATCTCCGCGCCCAGGCGGCTGGCCGCGAGGATGTTGCCGAGGTGGCCGAGCAGCCCGAACCCGGTCACGTCGGTCGCCGCGCTCACCCCGACCGCCAGCGCGGCCCGGGCCGCGCCCTCGTTGAGCGTCGTCATCGAACGGACCGCGTCGGCCATGCCGGTCTCGATCAGCGCGTCGCGCTTGAGCGCCGTGGCGAGGATGCCGGTGCCGAGCGGCTTGGTGAGCACCAGCACGTCGCCCGCGCAGGCGCCGGCGTTGGTGAGCGCGCGGTCGGGATGCACCTCGCCGATCACCACCAGCCCGAACAGCGGCTCGAGCACGTCGATCGAGTGGCCGCCCAGCATGAGGCACCGGGCGCGCTCGGTGATCTCCACGGCGCCGGCGAGCACCTCGCCCAGCATCTCGAACGGCAGCTTTTCGCGCGGCCAGCCGACGAGGTTGAGCGCGAAGAGCGGCGTGCCGCCCATCGCGTAGATGTCGCTCAGCGCGTTCGCGGCGGCGATCGCGCCCCAGGCACGCGGATTGTCGACGATGGGCGTGAAGAAGTCGGTCGTCGCCACGAGCGCGCGGTCGTCGCTCAGGCGAAAGACCGCGGCGTCGTCCCGCGTCGCGGCATCCACCAGCACCCGCGGGTCGACGACGCTCGGCAGGTGACGCAGCACCTCGGCGAGGTCAACCGAGCCCAGCTTGCAGGCGCAGCCCGCGCCATGCGAGAGGGCCGTGAGCCGGACCTTGGGTTTGGGGGCGCTGGGACTGGTGGTGTCCGCCATGGCCGCTCGCGTCGGGTGGACCTTGGAAGGATCCGCTATGCATCGGTGATCCCTGATTCGCCCGGAAGTTACACCCGCACTCGGGCCGGGAACACGATCGGTAGGGGTTGGGTCGGGGAGAGAGGAGGTGCCGCTCGGTACGCGGGCGGTAGGCGCGCCCGCCTACTGCTCGGTCATCCGCGGCGGCCAGGTGGCGGTGCCTTGGCGGCCGCCAGCAGTGCGCGAAGGGCAATGAGCGCCCGTTCCTGCTGCGCCGTGGCGCCGAAGGCGCCATCCGCGCGCTGCCGTTCCGCCAACTCCGGCGCCACCCGCCGCATGACGCGCTGCGCCTCCGGCAGGTCGCTGGCCAGCAGCGCGTCGAGCGTGGCGAACGTGTCGGCGTTGGCCCAGAAGCCGTCGACGCGCTGATGGGCGGACACCGTGCCGACGAGCGCCTCCACCGTCGTCCGGTACTCGGCGCCCCCGAGGGCCAGCGCGTGCAGCCCCGCGACGATCACGTCCGGAGAGAAGAAGCCGTCCCACTCCGTCCAGCGTTCCGCCAGCGCTCTGAGGGTGTCGAGATGCTGAACCACGCCGGGTCGATCCCCGAGTCCGGCCCGCAGCGCGAGTCGGAGCCCGAGGCAGCTGATGGCGAAGCGCGCCGCCGGCTCCGATCGGAACGCTTTCCCGTTGGGCACGGTGATCGGCGTGATCCGCTGCTGCGGCGGCGCCGGCGCGAAGAATCCCTGGACGAAGTGCTCGCAGACTTTCTGCCCGTGGCGCACCTTGTCGCATCCATCGCCGTAGGCGCCGGGCCGGCCCTGGCGCGCCAACAGCCACTCGACCAGGTGCGTCATGGCCGGGTCCCGCGGGGAGAGGCCAAGGTCGAGCAGCTCGTGCCCGCGCCATATAGTGGGCATCGCCCCCCCGGCGACGCTGCCATCGGCGCGGATGTCCGCTGTCAGTCCCGCGATCAAATGGCGGCCGAGTGCGACGTCGCCAGGATCGGACGTCCCGAGCGCGGCGCGGGCCAGGATGCCCTGGCGAGTCCGAAGCGGGGCAAAGTAGACCGCCAGGCGCTCGAGGGCTGACGGGCTCATGCGGGCAGTATCCAGGCCAGCAGCCCGCTCGCCACGACCACTCGGCCGATCCGCAGGACCCGGGCAGGAGTGCGGATCGGCCATTCTCTCAGCACGCCGACCAGCAGGAACACCAGCCATGCCGCGCCGGCGCCGAGACTCGTGAACCAGAGCGCGGCCAGGAGTGTGAGGGCCAGCGCTTCCCCGGCCAGCCAGCGCAGGTCGCGCGATCGCAGCGCCGGCGTGCCCGCCACTCGGCGCTCGATGAGCGCCCAGAGAACGAACCATGCCGCGACGCCCGCACATGCCAGCGCGAGCCGTCCGAGTGCCACCGAACTACCAGGCCTTTCGAATGGAGTCGGCGGAGAGGAGCACCCCGCGCAACATCACCCGGTCGATCGCCAGGGCGTTGCGAACGTCCTCGAGCGGGTTGCGCGTGAGCACGACGAGGTCGGCTGCCTTGCCGGGCGCGATCAGGCCGAGCGAATCGACGCCCAGGAGAAGCGCGCCGTTCCGGGTGGCCGCCTGCAGCACGTCCCGCGGCGAGAACCCCGCACCCTGGAGCAGCGCGAGCTCGAGGTGTTCGCTGTAGCCTGGAATGAGCAGCTGATTCGACGCGTCGGTTCCGGTCGCGATTCGCCCGCCCGCCGCCGCGAACAGGCGCAGGAATCGATCCTGCTGCCGCCGCGCCGCGCGGAACGCGGGATAGTCCTCCGCGGTCCAGCCCGCCCGCTTGATCATGTCGGCCACGTTCCACCGTTGCTGCTGTTCCCGGGGCACGGCGCTCAGCATCGAATCCTGGAGGACGGCCGGGTCATCCAGTCGGCTGAAGGTGTCGTGGAGGACGAGCGTGGGGACCAGCATCGTGTGGAGCGAGGCCAGCTCCGCGGCCGTCCGTCCGAGCGCGGCCGAATCGAGGCCGGCCCAGCTCCGCTCGAAGGCCGTCCAGCCCGAAAAGAAGCCACGGTAGTGCGCCGCGTGCAGCGAGGAGGCGTCCGCCATCGAGGCTTCGGGGACGCCGCTCAGATGCTCGATCGAGGCGATGCCTGCCCGAGCCGCCGTGAGCGCGTCGGTGAGACCGAGGTGGCCGCTGACCCGGATGTTGAAGGTCCGCGACTCGTCGACCACCGCCCGAAGGAGGGTAGGGTCGACGCGCGTATAGACCTTGATCGCGTCCACTCCCGAGTTCACGAGCCGGTCCACCGCCTTGCGCGCGTCGCGCGGCGTGTTCGCGCCGATCGCGTCGGGATAGGTGGTCGGGAGCCCGTCGATCATCGCCCCCACGCTGTAGATGCGCGGTCCGGCGACGGACCCCAGGTTGACCTGGCGGCGGAGCCGGAGGATGCTCTCGAGGTTGCCGTGGAGGTCGCGGACGGTCGTGACCCCCCAGGCCAGGTAGCGCGGAAGTGCCCACGGTTCGACGTGCGCGTGAGCGTCGATGAGACCGGGAATGATCCACCGGCCCGTCACGTCGACCTCGGCCGTCCGCGCCGGAAGCGTGAAGCCCGCGCGAGTTCCGACCGATTCGATGCGACCCCGGCGCACGACGATGGCGGCGTCCGGCAGGGCGGGGCCGCCGCTGCCGTCGATCAGCGTGGCGCCGAGCAGCGCGACACCGTCCGAAGGCGCCCGTCGGCATCCCGCGGTGAGACCGAGCACCAGCAGCAGCGACGCGGTGGCGGACGCGGACAGGGAGAGCAGGCGCATGCGAGCCGGGATAGAGGTGTAGGAAGGTGACCGCGTGGGCGTCGGTGTGGCAAGATCCTCGCCGGGTCTCGTTATAATTGGGCGATGACGGACGTCAGCAGAGATTCCACTCCGGACGCAGTCGAGCGCCGGCCCGCCGCGGCCCGCACGCTGACGCTCGGAGAGTACGGCTTGATCGGCGACATGCGCACTTCGGCGCTCGTGGGGCTCGACGGCGGCATCGACTGGTGTTGCCTGCCGCGATTCGACAGCGGCAGCGTCTTCGCGGCCCTCCTCGATCCGGAGCGCGGCGGGACCTGGTCGATCCGGCCGCAGGGCGAGTGGACCTCCACCCAGCGCTATCTCCCGCGCACCAACATCCTCGAGACCACCTTCCGGACCGCGGGCGGCGTCGCGGTGCTCACCGACTTCATGCCCGTGGACGAGGACGGGCGGCCGTCGGGTCCGCATCCGGAGATCCACCGGCAGATGCGGTGCACCCGCGGCCGGGTGCCGATGCAGATCGTCTTCATGCCGCGGTTCGAATACGGCGCTCGGACCACCCGGCTCGAGCAGCTTCGCGCGGGCCTCTTCGCCACCGACCGGACCGACCAGGTGCTCACCCTGTCGAGCGCTCATCCGTTCGAGTGGACGCTCGAGCAGTCCACGGCCACGACCCGGTTCGCGCTCGAGAAGGGCGATGAGCGCTGGCTCGTGCTCCGGTACGATGATGACGACATCCATCCCGTCGATCACTACGAGAGCGCCCGCAAGCTCGACATCACCGCCGCGTTCTGGGCCCGCTGGGCCGCGGGGGTCCGCTACAGCGGGCCTTTCCGGGGGATGGTCAAGCGCTCGGCGCTCGTGCTCAAGCTGCTGACCCACGTCGAGACCGGTGCGATCATCGCGGCGCCGACGACCTCGCTGCCCGAGACCATCGGCGGAGTGCGGAACTGGGACTACCGCTTCGTCTGGCTGCGGGACGCCGCGTTCACGCTGGCCGCGCTCGACGCGGTGGGTCACCGCAGGGAAGCCGATGCCTTCATGCGGTTTCTCAAGAAGGTCTGCCGTCACGAAGGAGGCGGGCACCTCCAGATCATGTACGGCATCGACGGCCGCCGCGACCTCGTCGAGCGCCAGCTCGACCATCTCTCGGGGTATCAGGGCTCACGCCCCGTCCGGGTCGGCAACGGCGCGGCGGGCCAGCTGCAGCTCGACGTCTACGGGGAGGTGCTCGAGACCGCCGACATCTGGCGCCGGAATCACGAGATGACCGAGGGGACGTGGCGCGTGCTCCGGGGGCTCGTGGACTGGGTTAGCAAGAACTGGCAGCGTCCCGACTCGAGCATCTGGGAGGTGCGCGGCGAGGTGCGGCACTACGTGTTCAGCAAGGTCATGAGCTGGGTGGCGCTCGACCGCGGTATCCGGATGGCCGAGGAGCTGGGCCTGGAGTCGAATGCGCCCGAGTGGCGGGTGGAGCGGGACGCGCTGCACGCCGAGATCATGCAGCGAGGATGGAGCGAGCGTCACCAGTCGTTCACGCAGGCGTACGACGATGACGCGCTGGACGCGGCCGCGCTCGCCATTCCGATGGTCCGCTTTCTTCCGTGGAACCACCCCCGAGTGCACGGCACGGTGCACGCGATCGCGCGCGAGCTCACCAGCACCGACGGCGAGCTGGTGTACCGCTACAAGCACTCGGACGGATTGGAAGGAGAGGAGGGGGCGTTTTCGATCTGCACCTTCTGGCTGGCGCAGGCGCTGACCATGATCGGCGAGCGCGAGCGGGCCGAACGGGTGTTCCGCCGGATGCTGCGCCACGCCAATCACGTCGGCCTCTATTCCGAGGAGATCGACCCGCCGACCGGCGTATTCCTCGGCAACTTTCCGCAGGCCTTCACCCACATCGCATTGATCAACTGCGCGGCCGCGCTGGCCCGTACGGAGTCCAAGGGCTAGGCTGGCCGGAGGCCGCGCCTCAGCGCCTGCGTCCCCGCTTCGCGGCTTTGCGTGGAGCTTTGCGCGCGGACTTCTTCGCTGCCTTGCGCGCGGCTTTCTTCGGACGGCTCCTGGTGCTCCGACGGGCAGCTTTCTTGGCAGCCCGCTTGGCAGGACGACGCGCCGACCGCTTGGCCGTCTTCTTCGAGCCTTTCCGCGCTGCCTTCGCCCCGGCCCGCCTGGCGCCCTTCCGCGCGGCTTTCTTGGTCGCTTTCTTGGCCGTCTTCTTGGCGGCCCTCTTGGCCGTCTTCTTGGTAGCTCTCTTCGCCGTCTTCTTGGTGGCCTTCTTCGCCTTCTTGGCGGTCTTCCGGGACGTCTTCCCGGCGGAGGCTCGGACGGGCTTCCGGGCTACTTCACGGGAAGCACCCGGCGTCGGGGATGGGCTGGGCCGGGTGGCGGCCGGGGCCGGCGTGGGCGCGGTCGGGGCGGCAGGCGTGACGGCCGGAGGGTACTCGTTCGGAAGCGGGTCCATCCAGCCCGACCCGGACCAGCCCATCTCCATATAATGAAGCTCGGCCATCTTCGCTTCCTCCGATCGCAGATGCGGCGTGACCCGCCGCCGGCGTGAGGCGCACCTGCGCCTGAACTGAGTGTGATGGATATAACTTGCACATCTTCGAGGCTTCTGCAAGGCTGCGAAACCGCGGGCACGGACGGCAGCGCCGAATCGTGGCACTGGCGAGTCCAGCCCGTCCATTACGTCCTAACTCGTTGTACCCAGGAATGATACGTCTTTGTGCCGCGAGGTGTGCGAGCCCCTGAGCCACGCACGGCCGCGCGGCGTCCGCGATCGGTCCAGGGAGTTAATCCCCCTGCCTGATAGGGCATTCGAGCCGTCCCCGCCCCGCCCGTCGGAATCCCTCCTGCGACCGGCGCCCGCGCGCGGTATAATTATCGAAGCATCTCCCCTCACTCTGGATACATTCGCCGGTGACATCACTTCGATTCGAAGCGGATCGCAGCGCGCGCCGCCGAGCACCGCGGCTGGCGCTGGGTATCGCCACATGTCTCGCGCTGGCATCGAGCGTCGCGACCCCGGCCGCCTCGCAGACCGCCACCGAGGTGCAGGTCACCCCTGAGACCATGACGCTCGGGGTCGGCCAGCGTCAGCCGATCTTCGCGACGGCCTACGACCGTCAAGGCAACCTCATCCCTTCCGCCAAATTCACGTTCTGGAGCTCCGACACGTCGGTCGCACGGGTGGGGCGAGACGGGAACGTGGTCGGGGTAGCACCCGGACTGGCCAAGGTCGAGGCGCGGGTGCAAGGCAAGCGGGCGTCCCTGGCCGTGCTCATCACGGGCGGGGCGACCGGACAGGGTGGAGGCGTGGTCCTGACGCTCGAGCCCGCCACCGCCATGTTGTTGCCCGGAGAGCGCGTTCAGGTCATTCCCGCGGCGCTCCACGAGGACGGGTCGCAGGTCACCGTCGGACGCGTCACGTGGAAGTCACTCAAGCCGGAGGTCGCCGACGTGGATACTGCGGGCCTCGTCGCCGCGGTGGCCGCCGGCAAGAGTATCGTCCAGGCCACGACGGCCACGGGCCTCATGGCCACCGTGCCGGTGGAGGTCGAGCCGGCGGAGATCGCGATTACGGGCGCCACCCAGGTGCTCGGGCCGGAAGAGGCGGAGACGCTGCGGGTCGAGGTGCCTTCCCAGGGCGGACGGGTGATCTCCGCGGCCGCCGAGTGGCGCTCGGCCGATACGTCGGTCGCCATCGTGGGGCCGACCGGGATCGTGCAGGCGCTCCGGCCCGGCCGCACTGAAATCGCGGTGCTCGCACTCGGACAGGAGCGCCGGACCACCCTCGTCGTGCACCGCCTGCCGCAGACGCTCGTCGTGTCGCCCAAGCCGGCCCCTGAAGCGCTCCAGATTCCGCTTCGGGCAACCAGGACGTTCACGGCCGCGGCCCTGGCCGCGGACTCGACGCCCGTGCCGGAAGCGCGTGTCACCTGGGAAGTGACGGACACCGGGGTGGCCGCATTCGACCGCGCCACCGGCACGCTGATCGCGCGCGACACCGGCGCGACCACGCTGACCGCGCGGCTCCGTGGATTCGAGCCCGTCGTGTGGCACTTGCGGATCGTTCCGGGCGTGCTCGGCCTCGAGCGCCAGCGTGTCGGCCTCCGGCCGGGCGAGCAGCTGAAGCTCGCCGCCGTGCTTCGAGACGACGAGGGCAAGGCGCTCGGCCCCGCAGCGGTCGAATGGAGCAGCGACAACGCCGGAATCGCCGCGGTGTCCGGAGGCGAGGTCCGGGCCGTGAGCCCCGGCCATGCCACCGTATCGGCCACGAGCGCATGGGGCAGCACCGTCGCGGCCGACGTCTTCGTCACGGCCGACCTGCTGGTCGCCTCCAACCGCGGAGGCCAGTTCGGGCTCTACCAGGTTCGGCCCGAGAGCCCGGACACGCTGCTGCCGCTGCTCGTCGATGGTGCCGGCAACGTCCAGCCCGCCCGGTCGCCCGATCGTACGCGCGTCGCCTTCAGCTCGGCTCGTGGCGGCGGTTACGACCTCTACGTCATGAGTGCCGACGGAAAGGATGTCCGCAAGGTCACCAGTGATCCGGGGTCCGAAGGGGAGCCGGCGTGGACGCCCGACGGCACCCGCATCGTGTACTCGGCTTCGGTTCAGGGCGGCGTGCCACAGCTCGTCAGCATGCGGTCGGATGGGAGCGACGCGCGGCCGCTGACGTCCTCCCAGGGCGGCAATCGCTCGCCCGATGTATCGCCCGACGGCCGCCGGGTGGCGTTCGTCTCCGCCCGCGATGGCAACCCGGAGATCTACGAGGTCGGCATCGACGGCGGCGAAGCACGGCGGCTGACCAAGACCGGCGACAAGGAGGCGAGCCCGCGCTATCTGCCCAACGGCGATCTGATCTTCATCGTCGACAAGGGCAGCAAGGCCCGGGTCATGCGCCTTCCCGCCGGTGCGGCCTCGGCCACGATGGTGCTGGAGATCGATCAGCCCGTCGTCGCGCTCGACGTCTCGCCCGATGGCGGGCGCCTGGCGTACGTCGCCGGCAAGCTCTCCGAGGCGGGGAAGGGCAAGTCCCAACTCACGCTCCGTCTCCAGCCTCTCAGCGCCGGCAGCAAGCCGATGCTGGTACCGCTCCGGCCGGGCGAGCAGGTGTTGAGCCCGTCCTTCTGACCGTCGCCATCCGATGAGGGCCCTCGCCCTCGACGCGGTCGGCGGGCTGCAGCACCTCGCGGTGCGTGAGCTGCCCAGTCCCGAGATCGTGCATCCGGATGACGCGCGCATCCGGATGCGGGCGGCCGCGCTCAACCGCCTCGATCTGTTCGTGGCGGACGGCCTCCCCGGCGTGAACTACGTGTTCCCGCACATCGTGGGCTCCGATGGCGCCGGCATCGTCGACGAGGTGGGACCCGCGGTGACCGCGGTGCGTCCGGGCGACCGCGTCATGATCAACCCCGGGCTCTCGTGCGGCCGGTGCGCCGCATGCGCCGAGGGCGATGCGCCGCTCTGCGCCTCCTTCCGCGTGGTCGGTGAGCATCGGCCCGGCACCGCCGCCGAATATCTCGTGGTTCCCGCCGCCAATCTGGCGCCGGTGCCGCCACGGATGCCGTGGGCCGAAGCGGCGGCGTTCTCGTTGGCGACGCTGACGGCCTGGCGCATGCTGACCACGCGCGCCCGCCTTGCGGCCGGTGAGACCGTGCTCATCTGGGGCATCGGCGGTGGGGTGGCACTCGCGGCGCTCCAGATCGTCCGGCACCTCGGCGCGCACGCGATCGTGACCAGCGGCTCCGACACCAAGCTGGAGGCGGCGCGCCGGTACGGCGCGGGCGCGACGATCAACCACGCCACGACGGATGTCGTCGCCGAGGTGCGCCGCCTGACGGACGGCCGCGGCGCTCACGTGATCGTGGACAGCGTGGGGCAGACGCGCTGGCAGGACTCGCTTCGGGCGCTCCGCCGGGGCGGACGGCTGGTGATCTGTGGCGCCACGACCGGTCCCATGATCGCGCTCGATCTCCGCCGGCTCTTCTGGCATCAATGGAGCATCCTGGGCTCCACGCTCGGCAGCCGGCGCGAGTACGACGAAATCGTCGCGCTGGCCCACGAGGGCCGGCTCTGGCCCGTCGTGGACGGCGTCGTGCCGCTCGAGGAAGGACCGTCCGCGCTCGCGCGGCTGCAGCGTGGCGAGCAGCTCGGAAAACTCGTGATCGAGGTGGCGACGTGAACGAACTGTGGGAACGACTCCGGATGGGGGCCGAGCAGATCGGCACCGTCGTCCCGGCCCTCGTCGGGGCCACGGTGATTCTGCTGACCGGCTACTTCCTCGCCCGCCAGATTCAGCGCTGGGCGGACGACACCCTGAAGCGACTCGACTTCAACCGCATGGCCGCGGCGGGTGGGCTCGACGAGGTCGTGGTGCGGACCGGCTCGCGCCTGGATCCGGTGCGCGCGCTGGCCAAGCTGATCTTCTGGCTCGTCATGCTGGTGGTGATCCTCCTGGCCAGCACGGCGCTGGGGCTGGAGAGCATCAACCAGATGTTCGGCACGATGCTGGCCTTCATCCCGACGCTGATCGCCGCGATCGTGATCGTCATCCTGGGGATGATCCTCGGCGAGTTCGTCCGCGGACTCATTCTCGCCTCCGCCGGCTCGGTCTCGGGGGTTCCGACGGTGGCGAAGATGGCCAAGGGCGCCGTGGTGGTGATCGCGGTCTTCATGGCTCTGCAGCAGGTGGGCGTGGCCGAGGAAATCGTGACCGCCGCCTTCACCTTGACCCTGGGCGCCGTGGGACTGGCCGTCGGGCTCGCGTTCGGGCTCGGGAACCGGGATCTTGCCGGGGAGATCACCCGTCGCTGGTATGAGGAGGGGCGGCGGAAGGACCGGCGGCGCACGGACCGCCAGGGACCCAACACTCCGCCGGGAGACGAGCCGCCCATTCTCGATTAGTCGAGGAAGATTCCTCATTGCAGTTTCACACGCGAAGGGGGGCACGAGTCACTCGTGCCCCCCTTCGTCACGCCTGCGTGCGATGCTACTGCAGCTTGAACCTGCCAACCGTCCGCTGCCCGTCCGCTTCCTTGATCGAGCCGTACACCGCACCCCCAGGCCCGAACCCCGCCAGCGACGATCCCTTCGGAAATTCGACCGAGCGCTGCCAGCTTCCCTTGCGGTTGAACACATCGTAGACGAGCGGCGTCGCCTCGTCGGCGCGCGGCCGCTGCAGCCAGACCTCGCCGTTCGGACGGCCCAGCGCGAAGTCGAACGGCGGCTTCGTCTCGGCGAACGGATACGTGATCGCCAGATCCTGCGGCATGCCGAACTGCTTCCCGTGTTCGCGCACCTGGGTCAGCACGCGATCGCGGTCGGCCTGGGTGACCGGCATCTTGGCATACTCGTGCGTCGTGCCGTGCAGCCAGGTGCCGTCCGGGGCGCGCCAGTCGATGCGATTCTCGCGTCCGCGCGCGAGCCACGCCGTGCCGTCCGGCAGGACGCCGAAGAAGTCGTTGGGCGCGAACACCTTGGCGGCCTGCTGCTTCTGCTCTCCGAACACGGCGTCCCCGAATTCGGGCGCTGCCAGGTTGGCCACCGTATCCACTTTTCCGGTCTTGAGCGCGATCCGAACCACGGGCACGCTGTCGGGCCGCACCGTTTGCCCAGGCTCGCCCCCGCCGATCACCGACTGGTAATCGACCTTGTAGCCGTGGCCGGTGGTGTCATAGATCAGCACCGGTGCCGTTCCGGCCACCTGGGCGATCGGCAGGACGCCGAGCGACTTGCCGGCCTCGTTCCAGAGCGTGGTGCGAAGGCCGCTGAAATCGACCAGCGCGATCGTGTCTCCGCGCAGGTGCGCCACCCAGCCGGGGAATCGATACTGCTCGGCGGTGGCGTTCCGCGCCAGGGAATCGACCCGGCTGCCGATGGTATCCACCGTGCCCGCCCGCAGGTCGCCGAGGAGGAACAACTTTGCGCGAGTGTCGGCGAAGGCGATCCGCCCGTCCCGCAGCTCGACGACGTTGCTCAGCTGGGCGAACGTGCGCGGCAACTTCTTCTCCAGGGTCAACCCACCCTGGCTCTCGGCCGGAGTGCAGGCGGTGGCGAGGAGCGCCACGACCCAGAACGATGGGGCCAGCTTCATGCAAGGACTCCTGAGTTAAGGCGCGGACGACGGTGGGGCCGCCGGCATGGAAAAGCGAAGCAGCCGTACGCCCTCGCGGGACGGCTCCGCCACGAGCAGCGCCGCCGCCGCCACGGCGATGATACGTCCGGGGCCGGGAACGCGGATCTCCGTCCGCAGCCGGCCCCGGCGATCCACCAGATGATAGCGGCGGCTCGAATCGACCGGCGCGCGGCTCTTCTCGAGCCAGACATTCCCGTCCGGTCCGGTGAGTGCGGCCTCGAACGGCGGCTTGATCGGGGCAAACGGCAGCTGCTGCGCGGTGCCGCGAAGCTCGGGCGGGAACCGTCGCAGAAACAGCTCGCGATCGTAGCGCGTCACCTCGAGCACGCGATCGGGCAGGGGTTCGCCCCGGACCCACGTCCCCGACGGATCCCGCCAGTCCAGCCGGTTGTCGTACACCCGCGCCAGCCAGAGCGATCCGTCGGCGAGCGCGCCCCACTGATCCGCGCCACTGAACACCCGGCGCTCGAAGCGCCGGCCCGCGTCGCTGGTGACCTCCGCGATGTCGAGCGGCGCCAGCAGCGCGATGGTGTCGGGCCGGTCCAGCGGGGGCGCGGCCACCACGACCGCGGCCGAATCCCGGTTGCCGCGGCCGTCCGGGCCGGGCCGTGGCGTGAGCTCGAGGTAAAACCGTCCAGCCGCGTCCCGCGCTCGCGGCAACACGCCGCGCACTGCATCCGATGTCGGCACCGCCCCCGCGAATCGTCCCTCCAGCGTCCAGCGGGAGGTGCGGCGAAGACCCCAGTCGCCGACGTACAGCGTATCGCCCGCCCGAAACAGCGTCACGGGGTTGCGCAGCTCCGTGGCCGTGCCGAGACGCGTGACGGTTCGCGCGGCGGCATCGGCGATGACCACCTGCTCGTCCGGCGCCGCGAGCAGCGCCCAGCGATCACCGCCCAGCCACACGCCGGCGGTCACCTCCGCCAATGCGGTCGGGATCGTGTCCTTGGTCGGGTCGAAGGTCAGGACTGGGGCCGGCGCCCGCTGCTCGCCGCACGCGGCGGCGAGCAGCAGGGCGGCCAGGCGTGCCAGGGGGTAGGGCCGCATGCGGGGAATGTAATGCGGCGGGGCCGGCGAGGGCCCCGAGATTACACGCGCCTAACGAAGGATCTCCTCGAACAGCGCGATGGCCCGCGGGTCCTCGCTCTGGCCGAGCCAGAAGATTGCGCTCTTTCGGAGCTCGGCGTGCGCATTGGTCCGCGCGATGCGGATCAACGCCGGGACGCCCTCGTCGGCGGGCCGCTGCGAGAGGGCGAAGACGGCCTGCTTGCGAACCTCGAGCTCTCCGCTCCCATCCTCCGCGAGCGAGTCGAGTCCTCGCGACGCGGCCGCGCCCGCCGCCTGGCCCAGCCAGAACACGGCGTGGCGCCGGGTCTCGAGCGGCAGATCGGTCCGTCGCGCTAGGCCGAGCAGCGCGGGCCAGACCACGGCGCTGTCGGCGAGCGTTGCCGCCGTGATCAACTCCTCGGAGTCGCCGCGGCTGGCCGCCGCGAGCGCGAGCAGCTCGGTTGCGGCTCGATTCGCCGGCAGCGTGCCCAGGTCGGCGGCGCGACCCTCGCTGCTGCGCCAGCGTCCTCCGACGTACGTGTGGGCATCCGCCACGACGCCCCCGTGCACCCGCATCGATACCCGGACGGGCCCGGGCCTGCAGTCGCTTTCCCACTCGTCCGAGTCGTCGTCGTTCACGATCGTGATGCTCCGCCCGCCGTTGCCGCACACGCCCGGACGGGCCGCGAAGCTGAGCCTGAGCGTTCCCTCGCCGAGCGTGGTGACGCGCTGGGCGAGCGTCTGCGCCGAGAGTGCCGCGGGGACCAGGAGGAGCGCGGCGAGCAGGGTCGTGCGCCGGTACATGTCGGTTCCTCCGCTCACGGTTGCTCGATGATGTCCTGCAGCGCCCGCGCGGCGCGCGGGTCGTCGCTCTGCCCGAGCCAGAACAACGCCTTCTTTCGGAGCTCCTGGTCGGGATCGCGCTTCGCGATCTCCAGCAGCTTGTCGACCGCGGCGGGCTCGTCCCGCTGCGAGTAGACGAAGATCAGCTGTTCGCGCATGGCCCGGTCGGGCATGGCGGTATACAGTCCCGCCAGGTCGGCCATCGACGCGTTGCCCTGGCCGGCCCAGAACAGCGCTTTCTTCCGGAGCTCGATCGGTTGGTTCGCGTCGCGCGCGATGCCGAGGAGCCAGCGCCCGTTCTCGGAGCCGCCCGCCTGCGAAACCGAGAACAGCACCTTGTCCCGGAGCGATTCCTCCTTGAGGCGACCGTACAGCGCCCGCAGGAACGCCTCGTTCTGGGCGCCGCCGCTCTGCCCGATCCAGAAGATGGCCTTCTCGCGCAGGTCGGCGGACAGATCCGGCCGCTCGGCGTACGTGCGAAGCGCCTGGGCCGCGCGCTCGCTGCCGTGCTGCGAGAGCGCGAACACCGCCTTCTCCTGGATCGCCGGATCCTTGGAGCCGCGAAGGATCGAGTCGAGCGCCGTCACCGCACGGTCGGTCCCCACCTGGGACAACCAGAACACCGCCTGCTCCCGGACTTCCTGGTCCGGATCGATGCGCGCCGTCTCGAGCAGGATGTCCTCGGTGCCGTCGGCGCTCTCCTGGGCGATGAGGAACACCGCCTTCCGCCGGAGACAGATCGATCCGGCATCGCGGCGTGCGAGGACGCGGCGGAGAATCGGCCGCGCGCGCTCGTCGTCCATCTGCTGGAGGGCGTTGAGCGCGGCGAGCTTGGTGTCGTCCTCGTCATCCTCGCACTGGTCGCCGTGCCTCAGGTGCGGCACAGGGGCGGAGGGCGGCGTCGGCGGTGTCGGGAACGCGGCGGGCGTCGGCGGTACCGGGGGAGTCGGCTGGTGCACCGCGTCCTCCGCCGTCCGGGCCACCCAGGCGGCCGCATCCGGGTCTCCCTGGCGCGCGAGCTCGCCCTGGATGCGGCTGGCGAGCGCCCTGGCATCACCCTGGGTGGCCGCCTTGGGGAAGCGGCTCCGCTGGGTATCCAGCGCCTCCAGCGCGGCCCGAAGTCGCGGGGCGCCCCCTGTCCGGTAGAGCGAGAAGGCACGCCAGTAGTACGAGTCGGCGGCGTAGCCCGAGCGGGGATAACGCGCCGACACCTGGGCGAACAGGTCGGCCGCGCGCGGATACTCGCGGCGGTCGAGCGCCTCCCGGGCCGCGCGATAGAGCGAGTCGGCGGGATCGCCCTGGAGCCATGCCGCCGGCGGCAGCGGGTCCGAGGGGGCCAGGGCCTGCAGAGGAGCGTCGGCCCGTCCCTGCGGCGCCGGGAGCTGCCCCGCGCCACCGAACGCCAGCAGGCCCGCGAGTGTCATGGCGAACGACGTCCGATCGATCACAGATCACCTCGTGTTGAAGTCGTGCCGGCGGGCACGACGGTCCGGAGACGGGTCAGCACTCCGCCTCGCTCCATGCCTTCGCGAATCAGTTTTCGATCGTCGGCCGACGCGCCGGGGGAGAGCTGCGCGATCTCTGCCAGTACCAGCTCGAGGTCCTCGAGCAGCAGGCGGGTTCGCCGGTTCTCCGCGGCCGGCGAGTCGAGCAGCAGCCGGTTCGTGGCGAGGAGCTGCCTGGCCGTCGCCGACGCGAGCTGCTCGTGCGTGCCGCTGCGGACCGACGCGCGGAAGAGCGTGAGGAACGCCTCGGACTGACTCAGGTGCTCGACCGTGGTGAGGCGGTAGGCGGTCTCGTTCACGCGCGGCGCCGGTGCGGCGGCCGCGACCGGGTTCCCCGGCGTTGGCCCTGCCGGCGCGTCGGGCACCGTAACGCGACCGATCCCGATGCCGACCGTGAGCACCGCGGCGGCCGCCATTGCCCAGGCGGTCCAGCGCCGCGCCGCGGGCCGCCGGACGCGATCCACCCGGCGCTGCGCCTCGATGGCACGCCACATCGCCTCGCGCGGAGGCTCGGGGGCCGCGTGATAATCTCGGGCGGCGGAGCGCAGCGGCTCGTCCAGCTGATCGTCATCCATGGGTGTCAATCCCTTGCGAAATCGGCGAGCGCTTCGCGCAGTCGTGCGCGGGCGCGGAACAACTGGGCCTTCGAGGTGCCGGGCTGGACGCCCAGCGTCTCGGCGATTTCCTGGTGCGTGTAGCCCTCGACGTCGTGCATCACGAACACCGTGCGATATCCCTCGGGCAGCCGGTCGATCGCGTGCGTCAGCCGGGTCTTGAGATCGGGGTCGGCCTCGACGGCCCGCACCCCGATGGCCGGCGCATCCTCTATGTTCACCTCGCGCTCCCGGGCTCGCTTGAGCGTACGCAACCCGTTCAGCGCGACCGAGATGGCGATCGAGCACAGCCAGGTCGACAGCGCGCTCTCGCCGCGGAAGTCGCCCAGTCGGCGGAACGCGCGGATGAACGCCTCTTGGGTGTAGTCCTGGGCTCGATGCGGGTCGTCCACCATCCGGTAGACGAGCCGGTACACCCGGTCGACGTGCGCATCGTACAGCTCACGCTCGGCGCGCGGATCACCGGCCAGCACTCGGCCGATCAGTTCACGGTCGTCCACGGTCTCCGGCGCGTGAGGGTTGCCAGGTCGAACCGGCCCTCTGACACGGGCCGGCGGGAAAGGGTTGCGCGTCGGGTGGGGTCGGGCCGGACGCAACCCTCGGCGGGTCCCGGGGCTCTAAGCCCTCGTCACCCGAGCAGACGGCGAAAATCGACTCGCGGACGCGGAACCAGGCCAGTACATCCTGCATCCCACTGGAAGGCGCAAGGACACAGGTGAAGCTCGTACGCGACCGGTCCGCCGGTTGCTTCAATGACAACTCGACGAGATCGATCAGCACGGAGACCCGGCAATGGTACAGCTTTCGAGGCAGGACTCACCGGTGGTGTACCTCTTTCTGGATGGCGAGCGGCCGATTGGGCAGGTCGTGGCGCCGACGGGCGAGCCGGCCCTCGGCCGGGGCGCCGGGACGGTCCTCCTGCAGCGGGGAGGCGGGATGGCGGCCGACGCGGGCGGCTGAAACGTTTCCGGCCTGCCGAAAGTAGTGGGAGGCATTACTCACGCTTCCCCCCTTTCCCGGCGGTCCTGCATGCGTAGCTCCTGGTCCCTTGCGCTCCTCCTCCTGCCCGCACTCTCCGCCTGTGGCGGCGCGCGCCGCGCGGAATCAGCCGCACCGACGGGCGGCACGACCCCCGCCATTTCCCCGGCCGATCTGAAGCTCCGGATCTCCATCTTTGCCGCCGACTCCATGCAGGGTCGCCGGGCGGGGACGCCCGGCAACGTCCGGGGCAACGCCTACATCGCGGCCGAGTTGGCCCGGCTCGGGCTGAAGCCGGGCGGGGAGAACGGTGGGTTCCTGCAGCGCGTGCCGCTGGCCAGCTACACGGTGGACACGACCAAGGCGGTGCTCCATGCCGGCTCGGCCTCGCTGGCTCTGTTCCGCGACTACATCCCGTTCCAGCCGACGTATGCCGTGCCCGTGCGGCCTATCGATGGCGCCTCGGTGATCTACATCGGCAGAACTGCGGATTCGGCTGCGATGCCGTCCCGTGAGGCACTCCAGGGCAAGGTGGTTGTATTCCGGAGCGGAGCCACCGGCCCCTCGCTGGGGGCACCCGACCTGAGCCCGCAGGGCCGGCTGGGACTGATCGCCGGGATCGCGGTAACCGAGATCGACCCGCTCCTCGCGCAGTTCGCCGACTACTTCAAGAGCCCGCGCCTCGAGCTCGACGAGCCGGTCCAGGTGCCGCCCGGCGCCACTCAACCTCGGATGATCTTCCTGCCCACGGCGTCGGTGGACAAGCTGTTCGGCAAGCCGCTCGACGCGCTTCGCCCGGGCGACACCGGCCCCGCGCTGCAGGGCGACGTGCACTACGCCCGTGCCGACCTTCCGGCCACCAACGTCGTCGGCATTCTGGAGGGGTCCGACCCGGCGTTGCGGGGCCAGTACGTGGCGCTGGGTGCCCACAACGACGCCATCGGCATCGTGTCACCCGTCGATCACGACAGCCTCCGCGCCTACAACACGGTAGTGCGGCCGCGAGGCGGCAACGATCCTCCCCGGAAGGCGACGGACCAGGAAGCGAGCCGCATCCGGCAGATGGTGGACAGCATGCGCCGACTCCGACCGGCCCAGGTGGACTCGATCGTGAACGGTGCGGATGACGACGGCTCCGGGTCGATGGGTCTGCTGGAGATTGCCGAGGCGGTGGCTCGCGGCGCGGCCCGGCCCAAGCGGTCCCTGGTGTTCGTGTGGCACAGCGGCGAGGAGTCGGGACTGCAGGGAAGCCGCTGGTTCACCGACCATCCCACCGTGCCGCGCGATTCGATCGCCGCGCAGATCAACATCGACATGATCGGCCGCGGCGGGGCGGGAGATATCGCTAACGGTGGTCCGGGCTACCTCGAAGCGCTCGGCTCCCGTCGGCTTTCGACCGAGCTCGGCGACCTGGTCGAGCAGGTGAACGCCGACGGCAAGTACGGCTTCACGTTCAACTACGCCTACGACGCGAACGGCCACCCCGACCAGTACTACTGTCGCAGTGACCACGCGATGTACGCCCGGTACGGCATCCCGATCGTGTTCTTCAGCACGGGCAGCCATCGGGACTACCACCAGCAGACGGACGAGATGCAGTACCTCGACTTCGACAAGTACGCGTCCGTGGTACGATACGTGGCCGCCCTGGCGGGGCGGGTGGCCGACCTCGACCACCGTGTGGTCGTCGACAAGCCGAAGCCGGATCCGCAGGCGCCCTGCCAGCAGTAGGTGGACGCAGCCAGATCGGCTGCCGAGCGGTGAGCGGTGAGCGGTAAGCTCACCGCTCACCGGCTTTGTTCTACCCATCTAAATTGTTGTCCTCTCCTGACTTCCGCCTCCGCAGCTCCGTTGCATTCAGCATCGGCACCGGGGTATATTTGGGGGTCTCGGCCTCTCCCTCCGGGACAGCACGATTTCCCCATAGCTAGCGACCGACATGACCGCACCGAACTCGCGCGAACGTATCCTGCCCCGGCTGATCGAAGAGGAGATGCAGCAGTCGTTCATCAACTACTCGATGAGCGTCATCGTCTCCCGTGCGCTTCCCGACGTCCGGGACGGACTGAAGCCGGTGCACCGCCGGATTCTCTACGCCATGAACGAGCTCGGCCTGGTGCCGGGCCGGCCGTACAAGAAGTCGGCGACGGTGGTGGGGGACGTGCTCGGGAAGTACCACCCCCACGGAGACGGCTCGGTGTACGATGCCCTCGTGCGGATGGTGCAGGAGTTCTCGCTGCGGTATCCGCTGGTGGACGGGCAGGGAAACTTCGGCTCGGTCGACGGCGACCCGGCGGCGGCCTACCGGTATACGGAGGCCCGGCTCACGCGCGTGGCCATCGCGATGCTGGAGGACATCGACAAGAACACCGTCAACTTCCAGCCCAACTTCGACGATCGGCTCCAGGAGCCGACCGTGCTGCCGGCCAAGGTGCCCAATCTGCTGGTCAACGGGTCCTCGGGCATCGCGGTCGGCATGGCCACCAACATCCCGCCGCACAACCTGCGCGAGGTGGCCAAGGCCATCGAGCTGCTGATCGACAGCCCGGACGCCACCATCACCGACCTCCGGAAGCTGATCAAGGGGCCCGACTTCCCCACCGGTGCCTACATCTACGGCCGCGAGGGCATCAAGGAGGCATACGAGACCGGCCGGGGCCGCGTCGTGATGCGCGCCCGGGCCCAGATCGAGGAGAAGGAGTCGTCGGGGAAGTCGCAGATCGTCGTCACCGAGATCCCGTATCAGGTCAACAAGGAGAACCTGGTCAAGGCCATCGCCGAGCTGGCGTCGGAGAAGAAGATCGACGGGATCTCGGGCGTGAACGACGAGTCCGACAAGGAGGGCATGCGGATCGTCGTCGAGCTCAAGCGCGACGCCATCCCCAACGTGGTGCTGAATCAGCTCTACAAGCACACGGCCATGCAGTCCACATTCGGCGTGATCATGCTGGCGCTCGACAAGGGCGCGCCGAAGGTCATGAACCTGAAGACGCTGCTCGAGCGCTACATCGAGCACCGGCACGAGATCATCGTCCGGCGGACCCAGTTCGACCTCGCCGCCGCCGAGGCCCGGGAGCACATCCTCGAGGGTCTCAAGATCGCCGTCGACAACATCGACGAGGTGATCAAGATCATTCGCGGATCGGCCGACACCCCGCAGGCGGACGCGCGGCTCCGCAAGCGGTTCGGGCTCAGCGAGAAGCAGACCGACGCCATCCTCAACATGCGGCTGGCCAAGCTCACCGGCCTGGAGATCGACAAGCTGGAGGCCGAGCTCAAGGAGGTGAGGGCCACGATCAAGGACCTGAAAGCCATCCTGGCCTCCAAGCCGAAGCGCATGGCCATCCTCAAGGAAGAGATGGACGAGGTGGTGGAGCAGTTCGGCGACGACCGCCGGACCGAGATCCTCTCGGACCAGGGCGAGTTCACGGTCGAGGACCTGATCGCCGAAGAGGACATGGTCATCACCATCTCGCGGACGGGGTACATCAAGCGCATCCCGATCACGACCTACAAGCGGCAGCGGCGGGGCGGGCGGGGTCTCAACGGCCAGGACCTGAAGGCCGACGACTGGATCGAGCACCTGTTCATCGCCAGCACCCACGACTACCTGCTGTTCTTCACCAACACGGGCCAACTCTACTGGCTCAAGGTGCACGAGATCCCGCAGGCGGGGCGCGCCGCGCGCGGCAAGCCGGTGGTGAACTGCATCGCCATCAAGCCCAACGAGCAGATCGCGGCGCTGGTGCCCGTGCGCGAGTTCGCGGACGACAAGTGCCTCATCTTCGCCACCCGGCAGGGGACGGTGAAGAAGACGCTGCTCTCCGCCTACGGCAACGTCCGGACGAACGGCCTCTGCGCCATCAACATCGACAAGGGCGACGAGCTGATCGATGTCCAGGTCTGCGATCAGAACAGCGACATCGTGCTCGCCACCAAGGACGGCATGAGCATCCGCTTCCACCAGGGCGACGTGCGCGAGATGGGGCGCGCCACCACGGGCGTGAAGGGGGTCGAGCTCGAGAAGGACGACGAGGTCATCGGCATGGTCGTCGTCCGCCGGGACGCCACGCTGCTGGTGGTGAGCGAGAAGGGCTTCGGCAAGCGTTCCGAGCTCACCGACTACCGGGTCCAGAAGCGCGGCGGGAAGGGCATCATCACGCTCAAGAAGACCGACAAGACCGGCTCGATCGTCGCGCTGAAGGAAGTCATTCCGGACGACGAGCTCATGATGATCACCCGCCACGGCGTGATCATCCGGCTGCCGGTGGACGGCATCCGCGTCATCGGCCGGAACACGCAGGGCGTCAAGGTCATGAACCTCGATTCCGGTGACACCGTGGTCGACGTGGCCCGCGTGGTGAAGGAGGATGAAGGCGGACCGGAAGAAGTTGCCGGGAGCGATGAGGTGACGCCAACCGTCGCCGCGGACGAGTGAGCGAGGGGGGCTTGCCTGATCGGGCCGCCCCGCGCATTTAGCAGGACATCATATGCCGCTCACCGCCAGCACCCGCGTCGCGGGTACCCGGACCTGCGCCGTCACGCTCGAGATGCTTCGAGCGGCGGCGCGCGTTCTCGACGGGGTGGCGGTGCGGACGCCGCTCCTCGACTCGCCGGATTTGGGCGCGCGGGTCGGGGCGCCGGTCGCCCTCAAGTGCGAGCTTCTCCAGCCGATCGGCGCCTTCAAGATCCGGGGCGCCTACCATGCGGTCTCACGGCTCGTGGCCCGGGGCGGGGCGCGGGGCGTGGTCACCGCGTCGAGCGGCAACCACGGGCAGGCGATCGCCTTCGCCGCGAGCCGGTTCGGGCTCCGGGCCGTGGTGGTCATGCCGGAATCCACGCCGCAGGTCAAGATCGACGGAGTGCGGCGCCACGGAGGCGAGGTGGTCCTGGCCGGCGCCACCCGCTCGGTCGAGCAGGGCGCCCGGGCCGACGCGATATCCCGGGACGAGGCGCTCGTAATGATCCCGCCCTTCGATCACGTCGACGTGATCACGGGGCAGGGCACCATCGGCCTCGAGATCCTGGAGCAGCGGCCCGACGTGCGCACCATCCTGGTACCGGTGAGTGGCGGCGGTCTGCTCGCCGGGATCTCCGCGGCGGTGGCCGCGCTCGCGCCCCACGTGCGGGTTGTCGGCGTCGAGCCGGCCGGCGCCGCCAAACTCACCGCCGCGCTTGCCGCCGGGGCACCCACCGCGCTCCCTCATACCGAAAGCATGGCGGACGGGCTGCTCTCCCGATCGGTCGGCGAGCTCACCTTCAGCATCCTCCGCGACGTGGTGCGCGAATCCGTGACGGTCAGCGAAGCGCAGATCGCCGCGGCCGTCCGGTACCTGCATCGCCACGCGGAGCTTCGCCCCGAGCCATCGGGCGCGGTCGCCGTGGCCGCGCTGCTCGCTGGCCGGGTGCACGTGGAGGGCCCCACGGTCGCCGTCGTGAGCGGCGGCAACGTGGACCCCGATCTCTATCAACGCCTGGTCGCTGAATGACGCTCGCCCCCAAGATCCTCGTCGCCGACGACGACCAGGCGCTCTCCCGGACGCTGTCGTGGATTCTCAAGGAGAACGGGTACGATGTCCTGACCGTGCCCGGGGGTGAGCACCTGTTCGACCACCTGGAGGCCGAGCCCTTCGATCTCCTGCTGCTCGATATCATGATGCCGAAGATCGACGGGCTGCAGCTGCTCCAGCGGATCAAGTCCGACGCCCGCTTCAAGGACCTGCCGGTGCTCATGATCTCGTCGATGCCGCCTGAGGAGGCGACGGTCCGGTCGCTGGGGCTCGGCGCCGCCGACTTCATTCCCAAGCCGTTCCGGGTCCGCGAGCTGCTGGCGCGCGTGAAGGCCCACCTGCGCGTGGGCCGCGAGTTGAACCAGGCCCGGGCCGAAGCGCGCTCGCGCTCGGAGATGATCGACATCATGCAGGAGGTCACGGCCTCGCTGAAGCCCGAGGAGATCTACCAGATCCTCGTGCGGCGCGTGGCGCACGGCCTCAACATCTCGCGCTGCTCGATCGTGATCGCGGGGCCTGACGACGAGATGGGCACCGTCGTGGCGGCGTTCGAGAACCCGATGCTGCACAACCTCTCCGTCGATCTCCGGAAGTATCCGGAGATCCGGCGCGCGCTCACGACCGGCGAGGTCGTCCTGGTCCGCGACACGTTGAGCGATCCGCTCTACGAGGAGGTGCGCGCCGGCTGGACCAACGGCACCGAGCCGGTGCAGACCCGCTCGGCCATCGCGCTCAGGTTCACCCTGCGCACATTGCCGGCCGGCGTCTTCTTTCTGCGCACCACGACCGAGGATGCGCCGCTCAACGAACAGGACGTGCAGTTCGCCGAGCAGGTCATCAACGCGGCGGTGGCGGCGCTCGAGAAAGCCTATGACCTGGAGAACGCGGTCATGGGCCAGGAGCAGCTCCGGCACCTGGCGGAGACGGACCCGCTCACCAACTGCTTCAACCGCCGTGCCCTGATGGAAAAGCTCGAGCAGGAGATGGACCGGGCGGCTCGCTACGCCACGATGCTGACCGGCATGATGATCGACCTCGACAACTTCAAGCAGATCAACGACACGCACGGCCATCTGGTGGGCGACCGGGTGCTGAAGCAGCTCGCCAACCTGCTCAAGCGCGAGCAGCGCTCGGTGGACATCGTGGCCCGCTACGGCGGCGAGGAGTTCGTCGTCCTGCTGCCGGAGACGACTGCCGCGGAGTCGCGCAACTTCGCCGAGCGCATCCTGCGCCGTGTGGCCACCCACGACTTCGGTGAGACGGGCAAGCCGGTCCGGGTGACGATTAGCATCGGCATTGCGTCGTACCCGGACGAACGCATCACCGACGGCGAGTCGCTGCTCCGCCTGGCCGACAGCCATTTGTATCGAGCCAAGAGCGACGGCCGCAATCGGTTTCGCGATTGACCACCCGCCGCTGTCCGCGCTGCCACACCACCTATCCGCCGCCGGCGCGCTACTGCGTCAAGGACGGCTCGCCGCTGGTCGAGGCCGAGGCCACCGCGACCTTCGCGCCGGGTCCCTCCCGATCCGCCACTGCCCCGGCCAGCGCGGTGCACACGGAGGAGTTCGTCGTTGCACCCGACGAGGTGGATCGGATCGCCACGCTGAGCGGCAAGCTGCTCGACCGGCGTTATCAGGTGGGGCGCAGGCTGGGCGAAGGCGGGATGTCGTACGTCTACCGGGCCAAGGACGTGGATTCCGGCGCGTCGGTGGCCGTCAAGATCCTGCTCCCCAGGCTGTCCCGGGATCCGGCCGCCGTCGAGCGGCTCCGGCGCGAGGCCACCATCGCCATGCGCCTCGACCATCCGAACGTCTGCCCCATCCTCCGGCTCGGCGAAGCCGACCGGATGATCTATCTCGTCATGCCGTATCTCGAGGGGGAGCCGCTCAGTGAGCACGAGACCCGCCGCGGTCCGTTCGCCGTGGCGGATGCGGTGCCGCTGCTGGCGCAGATCTGCCGCGGGCTGCAGCACGCGCACGAGCTCCAGATCATCCACCGGGATCTCAAGCCCGAGAACATCATGCTGGTGCCCGACGGGGTCGGCGACGCCGGCGAGCCCCGGTACCGGGCCGTGGTCATGGATTTCGGATTGGCCAAGGAGCGCCGGGCCGGGCCGGAAGTGGCCAAGCTGACGGCCACCGGCATCGTGCTCGGCACGCCCGAGTTCATGAGCCCCGAGCAGATCCGGGGCAAGCCGCTCGATGGCCGGAGCGACGTCTACGCGCTCGGCATCCTGGCCTTCGAGCTCTTCACGGGCCAGCTCCCGTTCGCTGGAAAGTCGGCGCAGGAGACCATGATCGCCCGACTCCGAGGGTCTCCGGCCAAGCTCCGGGACATCCGCCCCGAGCTGCCCGCAAAGCTCGAGGTGACCATTCAGCGATGCCTCGCCATCGACCCGGCCGAGCGGTTCCAGTCCATGGAAGAGCTCGCGCACGGCTTCGAGGCGGTGACGGCGACCGGCATGCTCGGCCGCTTGTTCCGCCGCTAGGCGCGGGGCAGGCGCCGGTCGAACCGGACAATTTCCGGCGCGGCGGGGTATCCAGGCTCATGCGTCTCAGCGTGGTCGTCGCTCTGTCCGCGCTCGCGGTCGCTCCATCGAGCCTCCGCGCCCAGCAGCTGCCGCCCGTCGAATACGTGCAGAGCGCCCTGTCCCGCCATCGGATCGTCTTCCTGGGCGACATCCACCCGCTGGCGGAGCCGAAACGGCTCGTCTCCCGGCTCATCCGCGAGCAGCCCCCCGGCGGATCGATCGACCTGCTGGCGCTCGAGGTCGCTTCCGACCAGCAGGAGGCGATCGATCGCTACCTCGCCTCGGTTCCCGAAGACACCACGATCCTGCTCGATCACCCTAGGACCCTGCGCGCGCACTGGGGTGTGAGCGCCGAGTATCTCGACATCTACCGCGCAGTCCACCAGTGGAATGCCGCGCATCCGGAGCGACCCGTCCACATCCTGGCCGCGGACATTCGCGGCTGGCCGATGGCGCCGTTGACCGAGCATATGGCCACCGGAGGCTTCGTGAATCGCGACATCTGGATGGCGGCGGCGTTCCGAAAAACCCTCGACGCTCATCCCGACTGGCGCGTGCTGGCCTTCATGGGCGGGTACCACGGATTGAAGGGCGTCGGCGGCGAAGTCACGCTGGGCCGCGCGCACGACCGGTTCGACCGCTGGTTCGCCGGGTATCTGACGGACGACGGCTATGAGGTCTTCAGCATCCTCACCGACGCGCTGCAGGAAGGCGGCCACGGCGCCACCCGGATGTACGACCATCTGGCCGCCGGGCGCACCGGGAACTTCGCGGTCGAGCTGGATACCACGACGGACGTCGTCCGCGAGCCGCTCTGGGATGTCGAGCAGGAGGGGTACCGGCTCGAGTTCTGGCCCTCGCGCATCCCGCTCCGCATGGCCGTGGAGGCCATGATCATATTCACCCAGACCACACCGATCACCGTTCTGCGCGTCGAGGGCGGTGGCCGGTGAGCGGCGACACCGACCCGACCGCCCCTGACGCGTTGATTGGAACTCGCGAACCGATCACCCGGAGCGAGGAGCACACGATGAGGCGAAGGATTCTGCCGATGCTTGGGCTGGTACTGGCCGCCGCTTGTCGCGGCGACACGCCGTCCGAACGGGACCAACCGCCGGAAGGCGCCCGCACCGGCTCCGCCTACACCACCGGCTCCGAATCCGGCGCGGTGCAGCAACAGGTCGAAGGGACCAACACCGGGGTGGAGTTCGAGGCTCCGCGGCGCATCCCGGGCGTGCTCGCGGTGTTGGAGCAGATCAAGCGCCAGCCGGACGAGCGCAACCTGACGGCCTTTCGGGGTGACCTCGGTACGTTGGAGGATGCCATGCGGAACGACCTGACGCGCGTAGGACTGGCGGACTCGGGTGAGTTCCACGCCCTGACGGACTCGCTGGCGCGAGATCTCGGCGGCGGCGCCGGGGGAAAGGTGGATGCGCCGGAGTCCGGCGACATATCCCGGATCGAGGCGAGAGTCAGGCGCCTGATCGAGGTCCACGACCGGATGATGAGCAGCGCGCGGCGCTGACGGTTTCCACCCCTCTGCAAATTCGACGGCCGCCCCTGCCAAGCAGGGGCGGCCGTGTGTCATTCTGGCCGGATTGACTCGGAATTTTCGGGCATGGAGGCTGCTTTTCCAGGCCGCGCTGACCGGCCCCTTGCCGGCCGGACGACAAACCTGCAACCATCAACGTCGCGTGGAGGAACCATGTTCGTGACCACTACCCGGCGCCCGCTGGATTCGATGACCAATCTCCGGCGCCTCAATTCCGTCCTTGACGAGGCCTTCAACTCGTGGCCCTTCCAGTCCGGCGAGAACGGCGCCCTCACGTCCTCGTGGATTCCCGCCTGTGACGTGTTCGAGGACAAGGAGGCGGTCAAGATCGTCGCCGAGGTCCCGGGCGTGCGTCCGGAGGACGTCAAGATTTCGCTGGAGAACAACCTGCTGACGGTGCGCGGCGAGAAGCAGCAGCAGGCGGAGGAGAAGAGCGAGCGCGTGCACCGGTATGAGCGCAGCTACGGCACCTTCGAGCGGACGTTCTCGCTCCCGACCACGGTGGACCCCGACCGGATCGTGGCCAACTACGAGCACGGCATCCTGACCGTGAGCATTCCGAAGGCCGAGCGGGCCCGGCCTCGGGAGATTCCGGTCAAGGTGGGCTGAGGACCGGGCCTCGCCGCGCCGTCTGCTGCCGTTCTTTACGGCGGCAGGGCGACCGAGAGCGATCGCAAAGCCCTCCGGCCGTGGTCGGTGGGCTTTGCTGTTGCGGGCTTGATACCGGGCCCTCCGTAGCACTACGGAGGGGTCTCCGGTGGGATGCGGATTGTCACGCCGGGAGGCGGATGGTAGCGTTGGATGTGCTCCACGACCTGTCGTTCCATGTCGTTGGCGTAAGCCACCATACAGCAACAGTCGGGGTGCGGGAGCAGTTCGCCGTCACCGCCGATGAGCTTGCCGGCGTCCTTGCCTGCGAGCACGCTGCCGGCCGCTCGGCGCTCCTGCTCTTCACCTGCAACCGCTGTGAGCTCTACTGGTCGGGGGCGTACGACTACGAGTCGTGGTTCGGCGACCTCGCGCGAGCGCGCGGCGTCACCCTCCCCGGCGAAGTCGCGAGGCTGGACGGCATCGAAGCGGTCCGCCACCTGTTCACGGTCACCGCAGGTCTCGATTCGCAGATCCTCGGCGAAACCGAGATTCTCGGCCAGGTCCGCCGCGCCTATGACGCGGCCCGGGCGGCCGGCACGACCACCCGTGAGATGGACGCCATCTTCTCCGCGGCACTCGCGGCGGGCCGGCGCGTGCGCCGGGAGACGCTGCTCGGCCGTCATCCCACCTCGGTCAGCTCGGCGGCGGTGGAGCTGGCCGCCAAGGAGTGGATCGACGGGCTGGGCGGGCGACCCATCGTGGTGCTCGGCGCCGGCGAGGCCGCCGAAGGCGTGCTGAGCGCTCTGCACCTGCAGGGCGCGACGAACGTGGCGCTGGTCAACCGGAATCCCCAGCGGGCGGCGGCGCTCGCCGAAGCATGGGGGGCAGTCGCCCACGGCTGGGAGCGACTGCCCGAGCTGGCCGTCGGTGCGGACCTGCTGTTCGTCGCGACGGCTGCGGCGCGGCCGGTCGTGTCCGCGGCCGAGCTCGCCGGGGTGATGTCGAGCCGCCCGGATCGCCGCCTCGTGACCATGGACCTCTCGGTGCCTCGAAACGTGCAGCCCGAGGCCCGTGCCGTTCCCGGACTTCAGCTTTTCGATCTCGATGACCTGCAGCGGCTCTGCTGCCCCGCCGCGGGGACGCCGGCCGCGGCGCTCAGAGATGCGGAGCGCCTGCTCGATGAGGAGATCACCCGTCTCGAGCAGCAGTTGCGTGGCTGGGCGGCCGCCCCGAGGCTCGCCGAGCTGCATCGGCATGGCGCGCAGATCGCCGAGCAGGAGGCGGCCTGGGCGCTGGGACAGCTGGGTGAGTTGTCGGAACAGGAGCGTCTGGTGGTGCGGGAGATGGCCGACCGTCTGGTGCGCCGCGTGCTGTATCCGGTCAGCCGATCGTTGCGAGAGGAGCAGGAGCGGGCCGACGCCGGCTCCGGGATGAGCTGAGCCGTTGACGAACGTCCTACCCGTGCTGGTTCGCTAGTCCCGCCGTCGCGCCAACAGGATTCAGGATCTGCCGGCATTGCGGGTTCACGCACCCCGGGCACCGCGTTCGGTAGAGGGGACCGAAGGCGCGCCCGGATGCGAGGTGCTCACGCACCAGATCGGCCAGCGCATCCATGAACCGCGGTCGCTCGTTGAGCGCGGGTGTCCGGACATACCGCGTGATCCCTGCCCGGTGTGCGACTTCCCCGTATTCCCGGTCGAGCTCCGACAGGGTCTCGATGTGGTCGCTCGTGAACGCGATGGGCACCACGAGCAGGTGCTGCTGACCGCGTGCCCCCAGCCGCTTGATGACCTGCTCGGTGCTCGGGCCCAGCCAGCGGACCGGCCCGACATCCGACTGGTAGGCGAGCAGGTAGGGGTTGGCCGCGCCGAGGCGTTCCACCACCGCTTGCACGCTGGCCCCGACTTCCTGCGGGTACGCGTCGCCGCGATCGATGACGTCGAGCGGCAGCGAGTGGGCGCTGAACAGGATGAGCACCCGGTCGCGATCCGCGGCGTCGAACTGCTCGAGGCCCTCGCGGATGGTCTCGGTCATCGCGGCCACGAATCCCTCGTGCACCGGCCAGCGGTCGATGATGCTCCATTCGAACGCGTCCCGCAGCCCCATCCGTCCGGCCGCCCGCCACAGCTCGTTCAGGCTCGAGCCCGTCGTGCTGCACGAGAACTGCGGATATTGCGTGAACGCCACCGCGCGCTCGATGCCGTCCTCGGCCATCGCGCGGAGCGCGTCTTCGCTCTTGGGCTGGACATAGCGGAAGGCGACGTAGAAGCCGTGCGGCGCGGTCTCGGGCGAGAGCCGGTCGAGCCGCTCGACCATCCCCCGGCCCTGCGCACGGGTGTATCGAAGGATGGGCGATCCGCCCCCGATGCTGTCGTAGAGTCCGCGCACCCGCGGCGCCCGACGGCGGGCGATGTACGGACCCAGCCAGCGCTGGAACGGCAGCTGGATGATCTCGCGGTCGGCGAACAGCTCGAGCAGGAACGGCTCGACCTCGTCCAGCGTCGCGGGGCCGCCAAGATTCATCATCACGATGCCGGTCTTGACCTTGCTCATGCCCCGAATATAAACCCCGGAGTCGCGCTCGGTTCCGCCTCGGCGATCATGGGATCAGCCCCTCCTCCAGCGCGATCTTGGTGAGTCCGGCCACCGTGTACACGTCGAGCTTCCGCATCAGGCTTTCTCGGTGGCTCTCGACGGTACGGTGACTGATGCCGAGCTCCTGTGCCATCTCCTTGTTGGTGCGCCCGCCCGCGATGCCGGTCAACACCTGGCGCTCGCGGGCGGTGAGCTGCGCCAGGATGCCCGGGCGCTCGCCGCCCAGCTCGCCGCGCACCACGGCGCCAAGCTGCCGCGCCACCGGCGGGCTGAAGAACGATTCGCCGCGGCAGACCGCGCGGATGGCCGCACCGAGCTCGGCGGCGGCGCTGTCCTTGAGCAGATAGCCGTGCACGCCGGCGCGCAGGCTTTCCAGCACGTACTCCGTGTTGTCGTGCATGCTGAGCATGAGCACCCGGGTATCCGGACACTGCCGTCGCAGCTCGGCCGCGGTCTGGAGCCCGGACATTCCGGGCATCGAGATGTCCAGCACGGCCACGTCCGGCGCGAGCTCCACGGCGAGCGCCAGCGCCTCGGCGCCGTTGGACGCCTCTCCGACGACGCTGAATCCGGGCTCGGTGTCGAGCACGTGGCGAATGCCGGTGCGGACGATCGCGTGGTCGTCGGCGACCAGGACGCGGATGGCGGGCGCCGTCACGGTGCCGGCGCGGGCGCGAGCGGCACGAGGATCTCGAGCGCGGCACCCGCGCCGCGCGTCCCGCCGAAGCGGACGCTGCCGCCCAGGGCGCTGATCCGTTCCCGCATGCCCGCCAGCCCCATGTGGCCGTCGCGCTCGAGGTGCTTGGGGCTCGCGTCGGGCGGACCGCGCCCGTCGTCGCGAATCAGCAGGCGAACGCCGCCGTGGTCGACCGAGATCCCGACCTCGACGCTCTCCGCCGCCGCGTGCCGCCGCACGTTCGAAAGCGCTTCCTGGAGCGCGCGGAACAGAGCGAGCTCCGCCTCCTTCGAGAGCGGCGGCAGGGCGGCCGGCGCCGCCAGGGCGATCCGGATGTCGCTCCGCGACCCGAAGTCCGCGACGAGCGACCGGAGCGCGGGGAGCAGGCCGAGGTCGTCGAGCAGCGACGGACGCAAGTCGTTGGTCACGCTCCGGATGCTGCGAATGCCGGTATCGATCAGCGCCAGGGCATGGTCGAGCCGCTCCCCCTGGGCGGGATCCACGCCGTCGCGGAGCAGGCCGAGCTCCATCTTGACCGCGGAAAAGACCTGGGCCGTCTCGTCGTGCAGCTCGCGCGAGAGCCGGCGCCGCTCTTCCTCGTGCTGTTCGACCATCCGGGCCGAAAGGCGGGCCAGCTCCACCGAGCGCGCCTGAAGCCGGGTGTAGAGGTCGGCGTTTTCCAGCGCGGCGCCGACCTGCTGTCCGAGCGCCACGAGGAAGCGGTCGTCGAGTGCCGTGAACGGATCACGCGCATCCCCGACGAGCACCAGCGCGCCGATCACCTCGTCGCGACGCAGCAGCGGCAGCACCGCGGCATACGGAAACGCCGGGGCGCCCGGCTCGCGCCAGGCGCCGCTGGTCTGCGGCCGGGCGGTCGCGAGGGCACGCGCCAGGACCTCGGCCGCGGCGGGGTCGAGCCGATCACCCTCTCGCCGGTCGCACACGCCGGCGCCTCGGGCCAGCCGCGGCCGCCCGTCCTCGTAGAGATAGAGCGCGCTGCCGCGCACGGCCGGCAAGGTGAGCGGGCGGGCGAGCAGCGCCGCCAGCACGTCCTGCTCGCCGCCGGCGAGCTGCAAGTCGCCCGACAGGTCGGAGAGCGCGCTGAGGCCGCGACGCAGATCGTCGAGCACGAGGAGCATGATCCCGGCACCGGCGGCCAGCGCGAACAGGATATCGAGATAGTATCCCCACGGCGCCCAGGCCCCGCGTGCGCGCAGAAACGGGTAGTCGAGGTGATGCAGGCCCCACAGGCCGAACGCCGCCGTGAGCAGCGTGGCCCCGCTCGATGCTACGCGAGTGCGATAGCGGAAGAACACCCAGCTCGTCCACAGCGTGGCGAGGCTCAGGAACAGCACGGCCGGCCCCGCCGCCCACAGGAAGTGGTCGAGACGGTAGATGGCGATGTACGACCAGACCGGCGGGAACAGCACCACGGCCAGGTACCACGGCCGCCAACGGATGCGCTGGGAGAACACGAGCGCGGCATAGAGCAGCGCCAGGGCCGTCCAGCCCGTCACCACCTGATGCCAGTAGAGTCCGATGCGCTCGCCGGTCAGCATGAAGCTGGTGATGGCGCCGACCCGCAGCAGATACAGCCCCCAGGCCACTGCCCACCACGCGAAATAGGGTTTGCGGTACCGCTCGTACAGGAACGCGCAGAGCAACCCCAGAGCGCCGGTGATGGCGGCCTGCAGCAGCGCGGCGTCGAGCTCGACGTCGGTGGTGGAGGGCAGGGCGGCCTGAAGCACCATGCGGGACGTGGGCGGTGGTGAGCGGGAAGCGGTGAGTGGAACTTGGTGAGCGGTGAGCGGTGCCCTCGGATCCTCCCTGCGGTCCGGCGGCCCGCCCGAAGCCTTCCCGCCTACCGCTTAGCGCTCACCGCTTTTCACTCACCGCTCACCGCTCACCTCAGTACCACCCGATCGGCTTCTCGTCGAGGTTGATGAAGACCTGCTTGGTCTCCAGGTACTCCTCGACGCCCCAATGCCCGAGCTCCCGCCCGAAGCCCGAGGCCTTGTAGCCGCCCCATGGCGCCTCGACGAAGGTCGGCTGCATGTGGTTCACCCACACGATGCCCGCCTCGAGCGACTTGACGACGCGGAACGCCTTGAAGATGTCGCGGGTCCATACCGCCGCCGCGAGCCCGTACGGCGTCGCGTTGGCGATGCGGATCGCGTCCGCCTCGTCCTTGAACGGGATCACGCTCATCACCGGCCCGAAGATCTCTTCCTGCGCGATCCTGGCCGAGTTGTCGACGTCGTAGAAGATCGTCGGCTCGACGTACCACCCCTTCTCGAACTGCTTGGGCGTCCCGCCGCCGGCCGCCACCTTGGCCTCGCCCTGCCCGACCTTGAGGTATCCGGCGACGCGATCGCGCTGCTCGGCGCTCACGAGCGGGCCCATCTTGGTGTCCCGGTCGAGGCCGGGACCGAGCCGGATGGTCCGGGCCTTGGCCGCGGCCGCGTCGACGAATTTCTTGTAGATGTCCTGCTGTACGAGCACCCGGCTGCCCGCCGAGCAGACTTCGCCCTGGTTGATGAAGGTGCCGAAGAGGGCGCCGTCCACCGCGTTCTCGAAGTCGGCGTCGCTGAAGAAGATGTTCGGCGACTTGCCACCGAGCTCGAGCGAGACCCGCTTGAGCTGATCGGCCGCGTTCCGCATGATGAGCTTGCCGACTTCCGCGCTGCCGGTGAAGGCGATCTTGCGCACGTCGCGGTGCGTCACGAGCGGCGCGCCGGCGCCGGGCCCGTCGCCGGTGATCACGTTGACCACCCCGGGCGGAATGCCGGCCGCCTCGAACTCCTCCGCGAGCTTGAGCAGGCTCAGCGGCGTCTGCTCGGCGGGCTTGATCACCACCGTGCACCCGGCCGCCAGCGCCGGCGCGATCTTCCAGGCGGCCATCAGGAGCGGATAGTTCCAGGGAATGATCTGTCCCGCCACCCCGACGGGCTCGCGCATGGCGAACGCCACCGCGTCGGCCGGAACCGGCAGCACCTCCCCGTTGATCTTGGTGGCCAGGCCGCCGTAGTACTCGTAGCAGGTGGCGGCGTCGTCGAGGTCGTACTCGGACTCCACGATCGGCTTGCCGGAGTTGATCGTCTCGAGCTCGGCGAGCTCGGCCCGCCGCGCGCGGATCCGCTCGGCCAGCCGGAAGAGCACCCGGCCGCGCTCCTGCGCGCTGACACCCTTCCAGCCGCCTTCGTAGAACGCGCGGTGGGCGGCCGTGACCGCCCGATCCACATCCTCGGCGCCACCCGCCGGCACCGTGGCGACGACGCCCTCGGTTGACGGGTCGTACACGTCCATCGTCTTGCCGCTCTTGGCATCGACGAACTTCCCGTCGATGTACATCTGGTACCGGGTGACCTCGGACTTCCTGGTCTTCCCCTTTACCGTGGCCGTGCTTGTCATCTTGGTCCTCCGGCTGCTGCTCTCGAATGGGGGGCTTCGGACGAATCTCGGGTCTGTGGCCAATCTATCACCGGGGCGCGAAACGAGTCACCCTGAGCGGGGCGACGGGGCGGGTCCTGGCTCATGCCCCTTCGCTCCCTCAGGGTGACTCGACGCGGGCGGTAGCAGTTCATGCATCCGGGCCGTGCCGCGCTCCTACGCCGCTACTGTTTCTCTCGAAGGCCGGATGCGCACTTTTGGGATTTCGACCCGTGCCGAATCGTCGCGCACGTGCCAGGGCATGCCCTCGCGCGCCAGACGCTCGAGGAAGGGGTCCGGATCGAACTCTTCGGGCGAGCGCACGCCCGGCCCGCCCCACCGGCCTTCGTGGATCAGCCGGGCCGCGATGACCGGCGGGATGCCGGTCTGGTAGGCGGTGCCCTGCACGCCCAGCTCGGCGTACACGGTTTCGTGATCGGCCACGTTGTAGACGTAGAACGCGCGCGGCTGACCGTCCTTGATCCCGCGCGCCAGCGTGCCGACGCAGGTCTGCCCTCGCATCCTGCCGGCGAGGTCCTTCGGCTCGGGCAGCAGCGACACCACCACGTCGCGCGGCACCACCGACGTCTCGCCCACCCGCACCCGGCCCTTCCCCGACAGGCCGAGCCGCTTCAGCACGCGGAGCGTCTCGATCGTCACGTCGTCCATGCAGAGCTTGAAGTCCACGACCTTGGCGCTCGGAAAGTACTTGGGCAGCGTGCGGGACTCCTCGTGGTCCACGTAGTAGCAGTTGAGCACGCCCAGCTCGGGAAAGTCGAACGGCTCGAATCCGGTGAGCGGGGCCTCGAGGTGATACCTGCCGTCGCGGTACGAGACCGCCTTGCAGAGGCACTCGTCGATGAACACCCACGGACTGAACGTGGCCACGAACCCGTCGTGCCCCTGGCAGACGGAGTTGTCGCCGTCGCGCACCCGGAGCTCGGTGACCTCGTCGAGCAGGTGCTTCGCGGCGTACGCGGCGTACACGTTGGTCGTCCCGGGATCCGCGCCCATGCCCAGCAACGCGAGGCGCCCGGCGGCCTTGAACTCGGCGTCCAGGGCGAACTGGTCGTCCAGCTTCGGAATGCCGTCGTCTTCGCTGCCGCCGCTGGCCATGTCGATGTAATCGCAGCCGGCGTCGAGGCAGGCGCGCATCACTTCGAGGTTGGTGGCGGGCAGCGCCGCGTTGAGGAGGATGGTGGTGCCGGTTTCACGAATGGCGTCGGCTACGGCCGTGCGATCACCGGCGTCGAGCCGGCGGAACGAAACGCGAGGATCACACAGACGGTCCGCCAGAAGGGAGGCGCGGGCGGACACCGCATCCGCGATGACGAGCTGCTCGAGCATCGCGTCCTGCACGAATTTGAGGGCGGACACGGTCCCCACCGCGCCGGCGCCCAACATCAGGACTTTCACAAACTCCTCGTTTCGACTGTTGGCGCGGCACTCGGTCTGGTTGCAGGCGACCCCGTACCCGGTGTCGGTCCTGCGCCCTCGCCCCCGCCGCTGATGGGGGCTCACAGCTCAAGGAGATGGTCAGCTGTGAGAGTGGACCCTCCGCTTGGTCGGAGGATGCAAACACGCCGTCCCCCGGTGGGGGTGGCGTATAGGCATCTTAGCTCTCGACCCCCACGGTCTGTCCAGCCCCCTGGCGCTCGGCGGGTCGTTCATCACATATGGATTGGGCGTATATACGGCTGGTAAACTGTTCGCGGACAACAGCTTGGGGCTGATCATGCGGTGCGGGCGAATAAATATCCCTGCCCCAGTCGGGGATGCGAGGCCGTCGTGGGCAGCGCTCGGTGAATTGATGGCCTCCCCGCCCGAACCGGAGCGGTCTCCACCGGAGTTGACCGCGTTCTCCCCTCCGGAGGTTGCGTCCTCATCCAGACGGTTCGCGTTCTCCCACGAGATGATTGCGGCCCGCGTGAAAACAGTCGCGTTCTCACTGGCCGGAGTTGCGTGTCAGCCGAAGATGGTCGCGTCCTCATTGCAATGAGTCATGTGCCCACCGGAGATGGTCGCGTCCTTATTGCAATGAGTTGCGTGTCCACCGGAGATGGTCGCGTCCTCATTGCAGTGAGTTGTGTGTCGACCGAAGATGGTCGCGTCCCCACCTGAGGTGGTCGAGTCCCGGCTGAAGAGAGTCGCGCGTACGCCGCAACGGTCGAGTCCTCGCTGAAGCGAATCGCGCCCCGGATTGCAGGGGTCGTGTGGTCGCTGCAGATGTTCCGGTCCGGCCGAAAAAAGTTCGCGTGCTCCTTGAAACGAGTTGCGTCCTTGGCTGAAATGATCTCGTCCTCACTGCGGCGATCCCCGTCCTCACTGCAATGGTCCCCGTCGTCGCTGCAATGGTCCCCGTCGTCGCTGCAACGGTCCCCGTCCTCACTGCAGCGGTTCCCGCCCTCACTGCGGCGATCTCCGGAGCGGAGAAGATGCTTGCGTCCCGGCTTTTTGGACACGCGGAGAGGCCTATGGGGTGGCCGGCTGTTTTTCAGGAGAGAACGCAATCCCGGCACGGCGTCCAGCTCCCGCGCGCTTACGTTGCTCCGTCCTCCCGCATCAGCCTCGCCCACACCACTATCACGACCACCGAGAGCGCGAAGATGACCGTCGCCGCGGCGTTCACCTCGGGCGTGATGCCCCGGCGGAGCAGCCCCCAGATCTGAAGCGGCAGGGTGTTCTGTCGCCCGATCAGGAAAAAGGTAACCGCGATCTCGTCCAGACTCAGGGTGAAGACGAGCAGGCCCGCGCCGAGCACGGCCGTCCGGATGTTCGGGAAGGTGACGTACCGGAAGGTTTGCCACTCGTTGGCGTACAGGTCCTGGCTGGCTTCCTCCTGCGCCCGGTCCAGCCGCTGCAATCGGGCGAAGACCTGGGTAATGACGACCGACGTGAGCGCCGCGGCGTGCCCGAGCACGACCGGCCACCCGGGGACGAGCGGGAAGCCGCTCGAGAGCCGCAGCCCCACGAAGCTGAAGAACGTGAGCAGCGCGACACCGGTAATGATGCCCGGCAGGATGAGCGGCAGCAGCACCAGGCGGCGGAACGCCGTCTTGCCGGGAAAGTCGGCCCGATCGAGCACGAATGCGCCCGGTACCCCGATCAGGAGCGCGATCGCGACCGCGAGCAGCGCCAGCTTGAGGCTCGCCAGGGCCGCCTCCAGCATCCCTCGGTCGTGCGCCAGCGCGCCGAACCACCGGAGCGTCCCCAGCCTGAGCGGCCACGCGATGATCGGGGAATCGTGGAACGCGTAGACGATCACCACCACGAGCGGCAGGTAGATGAACGCGAAGACCAGCCCGCCCGCAAGCCAGAGCGCTCGCGAGAGGCGGTCGGGCGGGCCGAGCGTCGCGGCCTTCACGCGGCGCCTCGGCCCGCCCCGGCTACCGGGCCGCCGGTTCGGCCCGCGGCCAACACGCCACCCTGCCGGGTCTGTCCGCCGTAGTTCATCGCGGTCTCGACCCGGTTCGCGAGCCAGAGCAGGAACAGCGTGAGCAACAGGACGATGACCGACACCGCCGCACCCAGCGGCCAGTTGTAGGCGACGCCGAACAGGCTCCACACCAGGTTCGAGACCATCAGGGCGCTGTCGTTCCCGCCGAGGAGCTGGGGCGCGAGAAAGTCGCCCATGCTGAGCACGAACGCGAAGGTGGACCCGGCCAGGACACCGGGAAGCGAGAGCGGCAGGACGATGCGCAGGAAGGTCTGCCACCGGCTCGCGTAGAGATCCTGGCTCGCTTCCTTCAGCGCGGGCGGGATCGCCTCGAGCACGGCATAGATCGGCATCAGCGTGAACGGGGTGTAGATGTGGGTCAGCGCGAGAATGACCGCCCACCGGCTGTAGAGCAGAAAGGTCAGCGGCTCGTCGATCACACCGACCGACTGCAGCAGGCCGTTCAGAATGCCGGACTGCCCCAGGATGATCTTCCACGCATACGCGCGCACGAGATAGCTCACCCACAGCGGGATGATCACCGCCATGTACATCAGCTGCTTGTGGCGCTGCACCTTGAAGGCGAGCAGATAGGCGAGCGGGTAGGCCAGCAGCAGCGAGAACAGGGTGACCCGGATCGCGATGCCCGCCGAGAACAGGATGGTGTCCGGGTAGAGCTCGGTGCCGAACAGGCGAGCGTAGTTTTCGAGCGTCAGCTCGTGGGTGATGACGCCGCCGCGCAGACGCCAGAGCGAATGCACCAGCAGCAGCACGTACGGAATGAAGAGCAGCGCCGTGACGAAACCGACCGGTACCGCCGCGCTGAGGGCGGTGCGGAGTGCCGGCCGGGCCCGGATACGGTCGAGGAGGCCCGGGGACTCAGTCGCGGACACAACGCCCGTGCGGGACCGGCCACGCGAGACGCGCCGGCGCGCCGTTGGTGACCCCGCTGGCGGAGGGCACGTTGGCCACGAGCCGATGGCCGCTCGGCAGCGCGACGTGCACCCGGAGCGCGGAGCCGGCGTAGACGGCGTCGCTCACCGTGCCCTCGACGACGTTCTCGCCGTCGAGCAGCTCCGCCGGGCCGGCCAGGCGGATCGCCTCCGGCCGCACCGTGAGCCAGGCCGTGACGCCCTCGGGCAGGACGCCGTCGCTCACGCCGCGGAGCGTCGCGTCGTCCGTTCGAAGGGTGACCACCCCGCCCTCGCTCGCGGCGACCTTGCCCGGCAGCAGGTTGGTGTCGCCGATGAAATCCGCGACGTAGCGCGAGGCCGGCCGGTCGTACAGGTCGCGCGGGGTGCCGATCTGCTCGATCCGGCCCTCGCGCATGAGCACGATCCGGTCGCTCATCGTGAGCGCCTCCTCCTGATCGTGCGTCACGTAGACGAAGGTGATCCCCAGGCTGGTCTGGAGGTGCTTGAGCTCGAGCTGCATCTCCTTCCGGAGCTTGAGATCGAGCGCCCCGAGCGGCTCGTCGAGCAGGAGGACGCGGGGCCGGTTGACCAGCGCGCGCGCGAGCGCCACCCGCTGCTGCTGGCCTCCCGAGAGCTGCCGCGGCGATCTGCCGCCGAGCTCGTCGAGCTTGACCATCGCCAGCGCGCGCGTGACGCGCTCCGCGCGCTCAGCCGCCGGCACGCCCCGCATGCGGAGCCCGTAGCCGACGTTGTCCCGGACACTCATGTGGGGAAACAGCGCGTAGTGCTGGAAGACGGTATTGATGTCGCGCTTGAAGGGCGGGAGCGCCGCGATCGGCGCGCCCGCCATCAGGATCTCACCGCCACTCGGCTGCTCGAAACCCGCGATCATCCGCAGGGTCGTGGTCTTCCCTGATCCCGACGCGCCGAGCAGCGTGAGAAACTCGCCCGCCGCGATGTCGAGCGAGAGGTCGTCCACCGCCGCGAAGTCCCCGAACCGCTTGGAGAGATGGCGGAGCGAGAGGATGGGTGCGGAGTCGGGCATGGAGGAAGGCGGTGAGCGGTGAGCGGTGAATGGTACGCGGAATCAGTAGGGGGCGGCGTACAGTTGAACGCTCACCGTCCGCCCCCGCTTACCGCTTACCGCTCCCCCGCTCACCCTCCCCCCGGCTATTTGGCCGCCTTCACCTCGTTCCAGATCTCCTGGTACTTCTCGCGCCGCGGGCTCCACTGCCAGAAGTTGACCTTGCTGCCGTAGTCGGAGATGTCCCGCTGGCTCGACGCCTGCTCGGCGCTCATGTAGCTCTTGGCCGCCGGGTTGGCCACGATGTAGGCCGTGACGTCGTACAGCAGCTTCTGGGTGAACGGCTGGGCGGTGTATTCCAGCCACGCGTAGGCCGCGTCGAGGTTCTTCGCACCCTTCGTCAGCACCCAGTGATCGGCCCAGGCCGTGGTGCCTTCCTTCGGGATCGTTTCGCCTGCCGGGAATTTGGCCTGGCGGAGCTGGTTGGTCATGAGCGGCCAGCCCTCGCCTGCCACGACCTCGCCGCTCTGGAAGAGCTGGGTCATGTCGCCGGCGGTGACCCAGTACTTCCGGACGTTGGGACGCAGCTCGAGCATCTTGGCCTTGACCTTGGCCAGGTCCTCATCGGACAGGTTGTACAGCTTGCTCGGGTCGTTCGCGTCGTCGAGTCCGAGGTACTGGGCCACCATGTAGAGCGTGGCGATGTCGTCCTGCAGCGACAGCTTCCCCTTGTACTTCTTGTCCCACAGGGCGCCCCACGAATCGGGCGCCTTCGTGATCTTGGTGGTGTCGTAGATCAGCGGGTTCGGCCCGAACGCCCACGGCACTCCATAGACCGCATTGTCCTTTCGGGCCACCTTGAGGTTCCGGAAGCCTTCGCTCAAATCGGTGTAGCTCGGGATCCGGCCGACGTCGAGCTCCGAGGCGAGCCCCGCATCGATGATCGCCGTGGCCGCGTCGCTGGACGGCGACGTCAAGTCGATCGTCTCGGCGCCGCCCGCGCGCAGCTTGGCCACCAGATCGTCGCTCGAGCCCATGTACGTGGCGTTCACCTTAACGCCGCACGCGTCTTCGAATGGCTTGGTGAAGAGCGTGTCGGTGTAGCCCTCCCACACCATGAAGTTGAGCTCGCCGCCGATCGGCTTGGGGCAGAGCTGCGCCAGATAGGTCTTGGCGTCCGCCCGCGCGTCGCTGGTCGGCGTGATGGTGATCTTCGTGGCTTTGGCCGCCGGCTCGGTGGAAGGCTTGTCGCCTCCGCCGCACCCGGCGGCGACGATCGCCACCAGCGTCAGCGCGAAGGGGCCGGACAATCTCGAACGCCGCCGGGTCATGGGCGACACTCCTTGAGGATGTGGGCGGGACGGAAGCGAGCTGCTCCTGCGTACAATCCTATATCCGAATCCGGCGGCTGAGAAGAACGGGGGTGGCGGACGGCAAGCGCCCGCCTTACTTGTTAGTCGCTGCCACTCCCCTCCTTCGAGGCCACACACATGTCCGGCGCCATTCACCTGCAGACCGAGATCCCCGGCCCCAACAGTCGTGCCCTGCTGGCGCGGCGCGCCAAGGCGGTGCCCCGGGGGGTCCCGGCGGTCACGCCGATCGCCGTGGTGCACGCCGAGGGCGCCGTGTTGACGGACGCGGACGGCAACCGCCTCATCGACTTCGGCGGCGGCATCGGGGTGGTGAATACCGGGCACCGGCATCCCGGGGTGGTCGAGGCGGTGCGCGCCCAGCTCGACCGGTTCGCGCACGTGTGCTTTCCGGTGTCCACCTACGAGCCCTACGTGGAACTGGCCGAGCGGCTCAACCGGCTCACCCCCGGCACCCACGAGAAGCGCACCTTTTTCGTCAACAGCGGCGCCGAGGCGGTGGAGAACGCCGTCAAGGTGGCGCGGTACGCCACCGGCCGGCAGGCCGTACTCTGCTTCGAGCACGGCTTCCACGGCCGCACCAATCTGGCCATGGCGCTCACCTCGAAGGTGATGCCGTACAAGAAGGGGTTCGGCCCGTTCGCGCCCGAGGTGTACCGCATTCCGTTTCCCTATTGCTACCGGTGCGCCGAGGGACCGAGCGGCGGCCGCTGCTGCATGGCCGACACGTCGAGGCTCGAGCAGACCCTGGCCGCCACGGTCGACCCCGGGTCCGTGGCCACCGTCATCATGGAGCTCGAGCTCGGCGAGGGCGGTTTCGTGCCCGCGCCGCTCGAGTACGTCCAGACGCTGGCGGCATTCGCGAAGCAGCACGGCATCCTCTTCATCGCCGACGAGATCCAGACCGGGTTCGGCCGGACCGGCCGCCTGTTCGCCTGCGAGCACTACGGCCTGGTGCCCGACCTGATCATCACCGCCAAATCGCTTGCCGGGGGCCTGCCGCTCGCGGCCGTCACCGGCCGCGCGGACGTGATGGAGGCGCCGCAGGTCGGCGGGCTCGGCGGCACCTACGGCGGCAACCCGCTCGCCTGCGCGGCGGCCCTGGCCGTGATCGACGCGATGGATGCCGAGCGGATCCCCGCGCGAGCCCAGCGCACGGGGGACCGGGTCAAGGCCCGGTTCCGGCAGTGGGCCGAGCAGTTCTCCTGCATCGGAGACGTCCGCGGGTTGGGCGCCATGGTGGGCATGGAGCTGGTCACCGACCGCGAGAGTCGGACGCCGGACAAGGCGCTCGCCGGCCGGCTCGTGACCGCGGCGCTCGAGCGCGGGCTCGTGCTGCTCTCGTCCGGCACGTTCGGCAACACCATCCGCGTGCTGGCTCCGCTCACCGCGGACGATGCGCTCATCGACGAGGGGCTCGACGTCATGGGTGCCGCGCTCGAGGCCGCGGTGGGTCGGGCGCCCGCGCTGGCGTGATCCTCGACCGGAAGCGTCTCGCCGCGGTGCTCGGCGCCGAGGAGCGGCGGTTCCGCGAGACGCATCCCCGGTCACTCGCGCTCTACGAACGGGCCCGGCATTCGCTGATCGGCGGCGTGCCGATGCACTGGATGGTGCGCTGGGCCGGTGGATTCCCGCTGTTCGTGGCGGCCGGCGAGGGCGCCTACCTCACCGATGCCGACGGCCATCGCCTCCTCGATCTCTGCCTGGGCGACACCGGCGCCATGACCGGACATGCGCCCGCCGCGGTCGTGGATGCGGTGCGTGCGCAGGCCGGCCGCGGCTTCACCTTCATGCTTCCCACCGAGGACGCGCTCTGGGTCGGCGAGGAACTGGCCCGCCGGTTCGGTCTTCCGTACTGGCAGTTCGCCGTCACCGCCACCGACGCCAACCGTTTCGTCATCCGGCTCGCCCGGGCCATCACCCGCCGGCCGAAGATCCTGGTCTTCAACTGGTGTTACCACGGCACGGTGGACGAGGCCTTCGTCACGCTCCGCGACGGCCGCGCGGTGGCGCGCGAGGGGAACATCGGGCCGCCGGTCGATCCGGCGCTCACCACCCGAGTCGTGGAGTTCAACGACCTGCCCGGGCTCGAGTCGGCGCTGGCCCACGGCGACGTGGCGTGCGTGCTGGCCGAGCCGGCGCTCACCAACGTCGGGATCGTGCACCCCGAGCCGGGCTTCCACGCGGCGTTGCGCGAGCTCACCCGGCGAGCGGGCGCGCTGCTCGTCATCGATGAGACCCATACCATCTGTTCGGGCCCCGGCGGCTATACGCGCGCCCACGGCCTCGAGCCCGACATGCTGACGCTCGGCAAAGCGGTGGCCGGCGGCGTGCCCGGCGCCGTATATGGCTTCAGCGCGGCCGTGGCCGGCCGGATCGAGGCGAGCGTCCGCCAGGACACCGCCGATACGGGCGGCATCGGCGGCACGCTCGCCGCCAACGCGCTCGGCTCCGCCGCGATGCGGGCGACGCTCGAACGCGTCCTCACGCCCGAGAGCTACGAGCGGACCATTCCGCTCGCCGAGCGCTTCGCGGCCGGCGTGGAGGCGGTGATCGCCGAGGAGCGGCTGCCGTGGATCGTGAAGCGGCTGGGCTGCCGTGTCGAATACTGGTTCAGGCCGGCGCCGCCGCGAAACGGCGGCGAGGCGGCGGCCGCGGTCGACCCGGAGCTCGAGCGGTACATGCACCTGGCCGCGCTCAATCGCGGCATCCTGCTCACGCCGTTCCACAACATGGCGCTGCTGGCGCCCGCGGTGACCGAAGCGGACGTCGATCGCCACACGGAAGTGTTCCGCGAGAGCGTCCGGGCGGGGGAGCTGTACCGCTGATCGAGCGCTGCCTCTGGTCCGCCGAGGCGCCGGCCCGATCGCTCGGCGGGGTCGAGCCGCCCGAGCGTACCGACGTGGCGATCATCGGCGGCGGCTACACCGGCCTGGCCGCGGCCCGGGCACTCGCGCGGCGGGGCGCCGACGTCGTCGTGCTCGAGCGGCACACGATCGGCTGGGGCGCGAGCGGCAGGAACGGAGGGTTCGTGCTGCCGGGCTTCAAGCCCGACGTCGAGGTGCTGGCGCGAAAGCTGGGCATCATCGAGGCGCGCCGGCTGTTCGAGCTGAGCGTGCAGGCGGTGCACGAGCTGGAAGCCCTGATCGCCGACGAGGCGATCGGCTGCGACTATGCCCGCTGCGGAACGGTCGTGCTCGCGGCACGGGCGGGACATGTCGCCGCGCTCGAGCGGAGCCGGAGGTTTCTGCGGGACGAGCTCGGCCACGAAACGACACTCCTGGGAGCATCCGAGCTGCGTGCCGAGATCGGATCGGCGCGATACCACGGTGGCCTGCTCGATCCTCTGGCGGGTTCCGTGCAGCCCGCCCGCCTGGCGCAGGGACTGGCCCTCGCCGCCGCGCGGGCCGGCGCGCGCCTGGTCGAAGGCGTGGACGTCCGGCGCGTCGAGCGGCGCCAGGGCGAGCATTGCCTGACGACCGCCTCGGGCAGCATTCGCGCGCGAGAGGTGCTCGTCGCGACCAACGGCTACAGCGGAGCCGCCGTGCCGGCGCTTCGGCGTCGGGTGGTGCCGGTCGGCAGCTATCTCATCGCCACCGGGCCGCTCGACCCCGCGCTGGCCGATCGGCTGGTGCCGAAGCGCCGTGTCCTGAGCGACACCAAGAACCTGCTGTACTACTTCCGACTCTCGACGGACGGACGCATGGTCTTCGGTGGCCGCGCCGCCTTTACGCCCACCCCGGTATCCCGCAGCGCCGCGATCCTCGCCCGCGGCATGGCCGAAGTCTTTCCCGAGCTGGCCGGGGTGCCGGTCGAGTATGCCTGGGGCGGACGGGTGGCGTTCACGCTCGACCAGATGCCCCACGCCGGGCGTCTCGACGACGGGGTGCACTACGCCCTCGGCTACGGCGGGCACGGCGTCGCGATGGCCACCTGGCTCGGCGCCCGGATGGGCGATGCGCTGGCGGGCGCGGGCGGGATTCCGAAATTGACGTCGCCGTTCCGGGCCGTGCCGTTCTACGCCGGAACGCCGTGGTTCCTCCCGCTGGTTGGGGGGTATTATAGGGCACGGGATGCCATGGGGTCGTGAGGGTCCGTTCAGCGTCGCAACCGAAGGAGCGCCGATTAATTGCGTCTGTCGAATGCCGAAGTGCTGCAGCATACCTCCCGGTACCTGGGCCTGGTGGCCGGGCGGGAGATGTCGACCGAGGAGAAGCACGCGTTCATCGCGGAGACGGTAGAGAGTTACGAGCGGTACTACAATCGCGGGTTCATCAGCTACAGAAAGTCGGTCACCCAGGCCGGCCAGTTCGCGGCGCTCGAATGGAGCGGTGAGGGGGCCATCCTCCACGACCTGCTCGGCCGCGAGTACATCGACTGCCTCGGCGGCTACGGCATCTTCAGCGCCGGCGTCAACCATCCCAAGATCGTCAAGGCGGTCACCGACCAGCTCCAACGCATGGCGCTCAACAGCCAGGAGCTGCTCGAGCCCTGGCGCGCCGCGCTCTCGCGCGTGCTGGCCGAGGTGACGCCGGGCGACCTGCAGAACTCGTTCTTCATCAACAACGGCACCGACGCCATCGAAGGCGCGATCAAGCTCGCCCGGCTCTATACGAAGCGGAACACGTTCATCTCGACGCTGGGCGGTTTCCACGGCAAGTCGATGGGCTCGCTCTCGCTCATGGGCAAGGCCTCCTTCCGCGAGCCGTTCCAGGGCGGGCTGCAGGACGTCCGCTTCGTGCCGTACGGCGACGCCGGGGCGCTCGAGGACGAGCTCCGCCGCTGCGATGCGGTCGGCACGCACATCGCGGGCGTGGTGCTCGAGCCGGTGCAGGGCGAGGCGGGCGGCGTGGTGCCGCCGGACGACTACCTGCCGCGGGCCCGGGCCGCGTGCACGAAGTACGGTGCCCTGCTGATCGCCGACGAGATCCAGACCGGCATGGGGCGGACGGGCAAGCTGTGGGGCGTGGACCACTGGGACGTCGTGCCCGACATCATGTGTCTCGGCAAATCCATCGGAGGCGGGGTCATGCCGCTGTCGGCATTCATCGCCACTCCCACGGTCTGGGAAGTGATGATCCCCAACCCGATCATCCACTCGACCACGTTCGGCGGCAATCCGCTTGCCTGCGCGGCCGGTCTGGCGGCGATCGAAGTCACGCTCGAGGAGGATCTGCCGGGCCAGGCAGCCGCCAAGGGCGACTACCTGCTCCGCGAGCTCGCGGCCCTGCAGCGGAAATATCCTCGGGTGCTCTCCGAGGCCCACGGCAAGGGTCTGCTCATCGGAATGGAGTTCCCGGTGCAGGAGATCGGCTGGCAGGTGGCGGCCGGACTGTTCAAGCGCGGCGTGCTGGTGGCGGGCACCTACAGCCGGGCCCAGGTCATCCGGATCGAGCCGCCCCTGGGCATTCCGAACGAGCTGCTGGGCGAGATGCTCAGTCGCCTCGAGGACACGCTCAAGGAAGTCGAGCGAAGCCTGGACTGACGCGTCGCCTTCCGCCAGGATCGCGCTGGCGCAGCAAAGGGAGCATGCCCGGAAGCATGCCCCCTTCGCTGCGCTCGGTGGCGACGACCTGGAGCGACTATTCCTCTTCAGCCGCCTCGCCGTAATCCTTCGACCAGCTGATCGTGACGCCACCCCACAGCTTCACGCTCTCGTCCGTGTTGGAGGGCGAGGTGATCTTCGTGAACTCGTCACCGTTGATGACGAAGTGCACCGCCGGGGTGATCGAGAACGCTCCGGTGCTCAACGGCACCCCGGCCGACAGGTCGAGGTGAGTGAAGCCGTTGTCATTGAAGTTGGCGAAGTCATCGGACGTGGGGCTGTCCGGGACCGCCTGGCCGGCGCTGAAGCCCGCGAGCGCGCCCAGGGACAGCGAGTTCTTCTCACCGAGCGGGAGCGAGTGTCCGATGCTCCCCTCGATGTAGGCGCCCTTCACCTTGTCCACGTCGTACCAGATGGCCAGCTTCGGGCTCAGCGGCACATCGAAGGCCGCCTTGGCGTAGATCTCGACGGTGTTGAAGTCGGACGTCAGCCCGGCATCGTTCGGGTAGATGTAGGCCGTGGCGCCGCCGGTGAGGGTCGTCTTCTCCCCGACCGGAAAGCTGATCTCGGCCCACGGATCGAACTCGGCGAAGTTGAACGAGGACAGGCCCCCGCTTTCGCTGATGTCGTCATCGACGTCGTCGTACTTGCCGAGGTCGATGTTGGCCCAGCCGCCCAGCGTGACCGAGGCGTTCCCCGCCGGGAAGGTGACGTACAGGTCCGGCTGTGCCACCGGCTTGTTGGTGAGGCTGAGACCGCGCCACACGTACGAACTGAACAGCCCGAGGTCGGCACCGACCGCCTGCGCGGCCGCAGGCGTAGCGGTCGCGATCGTGCTCGCGACGACGAGGGCAGCTCCCAGAACGTTCGCTCGCTTCATTGTCTCTCCCGCCGAAGAAGTGAAGGTGACCGTGTGGCAACAAAAAAGCCCCTCGAAAGACTTGTCGAGCGGGCTCGGGAAACTACCCCACCATCATGCACCCGAAACGGCTCGACATCCTACGTGAACGCGTAGTAATTGGCGGCGCGATTGCGGTTGCTCTTGATGGTGGGGTGCATGACCGCAATGTACCCGGCCGCGCCGGACCGTCAAGGCGCGGCGGCCACCAACGAGGCGAACCCCGGGTGGGACTGGAGGGGAGCCCAGAGCGGATCGCTGGTCAACTCCGCGGGCGTGATCCAGCTCGGGAAGGTCAGCAGCGGACGCAGGGTGGCGACCGCCTCGTCGAGCCGTCCGGTGAGCATGTAGATCTGCGCCAGATAGGTCTGGATGAACGGCCCGGAGGCGGCGTCCGCGCTCAGTGGCAGCAGAGCCGTGGCGCGACGCCCTGCTTGCACCGCCTCCGCCGTGCGCCCCGACCGCGCGCATGCCAGTCCGTAATGCACGAGCCGTTTGGCATCGTCCGGCTGCACCAGGAGCCGGGGCTGCAGGAACCGCCGTGCGGAATCGGCGTAGGCGCGCTCGACGTCCCGTTGCGATCGGTAGTGCGCGGCCTCGGCCTTGAACAGGTAGTAGGCGCCGGTGTCCGCTTCGAACGCGTCGGCGCGGACCGCGTCCGACGCGGGATAGTAGATGCTGTCCGCCGAGATCACCGAGGCGGAAATCGCATCCGCGGTCATGAGGGCCCGCGCCAGCCGCCCGGTGCTCACCCGGCTCATCGCCTGGCCGATCACCGCGCGGGCTCGCTGGCGATCTCCCGTCCACATCAGGTACAGCATCGCCTTGTAGCCGTACGGCTTGGCCCAGTCCGGCGCCAGCTGAATGGTGCGGTCGAGCTGCTTCTCGGCCTCCGGGTAGTTCCGAAGCGTCAGGTAGGTATCACCCAGATCGAAGGCGCGCTGCTGGGAGACGGGGTCCACCTGGATGGCCTCGCGGAAGCGCGCCACCGCCTGGTCCCATCGGCCGCGACGCCGCTCCACGTAGCCGATCGCACCCAGCACATCGCTGTTGCTCGGCTGCAGGCGGCGCGCCGTCTCGAACTCGCGCAGCGCGCGATCGTAGTCGAGATAGCCCCAGTAGTAGTAGTAGCCGAGCGCAATGCGCGCTTCGGCGAGATCGGACCCGAGGCGCAGCGCCGCGTCCGCCGCGCGCTTGACCCGCTCGAGCCGCTCGGGCGAGTGATCGTAATAGAACCAGTACATCGCGGCCTCGGCGCGGGCGAGCCTGGCCTGTGCCGAGGCAAAGGTCGAGTCGAGCGCCACGGCCCGTTCGTAGAGGTCGATGGCCGCGAGCACGTCCGAGCGCTCGTTGCCGCGTCCCACATACTCGTTGCCGCGGAGGTAGAAGTCGTAGGCGTCGGGATTGCGCGTGCCCCCGGCCGCGAGCGCCGCCCGCTCCGGCGCCCGCAGCGCCACGTCCAGCGCCGTCGTCACCCGCTCGGCGATCTCCGACTGCAGCCGGAACACCTCGCCCAGCTCGGCC
>DATLBL010000167.1:0-2443 GCA_035526925.1 Gemmatimonadales bacterium | reverse complement strand
CGGGATCCGCATGTCGGGGAGGCCCAGCTGAGCCTTGATCGAACCGTCCGCGAACTCAACCATGGAGTGGATGACGCTCTGCGGGTGGATGACGACGTCGATCTGATCGTCATCGACATCGTACAGCCAGCGTGCCTCGATTACTTCGAGAGCCTTGTTCATGAGCGTCGCCGAATCGATGGTTATCTTGGGTCCCATTCGCCAGGTCGGATGCTTGAGCGCGTCTTCAGGAGTGACCGTCACGAGGCGCTCCGGCTGCCACTCGCGGAAGGGCCCGCCCGAGCCAGTCAGGATGAGTCGCGTCACCTGGGAGCGCATCTCGCCGTTGAGGCACTGCCAGATCGCACAGTGCTCTGAGTCGATCGGGCGCAGATAGGCGAGCGCGTTCGTCGCCCGGACATCCGCACGCTCAGCCAGCTTCCGCGCGAGTGGCATCACCAGGTGGCCGCCGGCGACGAGGGTTTCCTTGTTGGCGGTAGCCACGACCTTGCCCCCTTGCAGGGCCGCGAGCGTGGGCACGAGGCTGACAATCCCCGTCGTCGCGACGATCAGCATGTCGATCTCTGGTGCCGCGGCCATGTCCGCCAATGCCTGAGTGCCGTCTGCCGCCGTGGCGACGTGCGCGGGTCGAAACTGCGCGACCTGCGCCTCGAAAGCATCCCCGCCCCGACCTGCGGCGAGGCCCACGACCTTGAACCTGTCGCCGTGCGCGGCGAGGACATCGAGCGCCTGTCGGCCGATCGAGCCCGTGCTGCCCAGAATGGCAACGCGGGTACGTCCGCGCGCGTCGGTCATGGCGTGCCGCCGCCGATCTGTAGCAGCGCCGCGATCGTCACTGCGGCATACAAGGTCGGTGCCGCGAATAGGAACGAATCCACGCGGTCAAGAAATCCGCCATGGCCGGGCAGAATGCGACCCGAGTCCTTTACAGCTGCGGCGCGCTTGAGCATCGACTCGGCCAGATCACCGGCCTGGCCGCTGAGGGCCAGGGCGATGCCAAGGACCCCACCCCAGAGCGGATTGAGGCCCGTGATCACGAAGAGAGCGCCGCAGACGACCATGGCCGCGATCGTGCCGCCGATGACGCCCGACCACGTTTTGGCCGGGGAGATGTGGTACATGAACCGCCCCCGTCCGAAGAATTTTCCGGACAGGTAGGCGAAGCTGTCGAACGTCCAGACAGTGGCGATGAGCACCAGCAGCCAGTGTCGACCGAGATCGAGGTTGAACAGCGTCTGGTGATCGGACTCGCCGGGCAGCACGCCGCCGTAGCCCCACACGGCGATCCCCGCAAGGAATGAGATCAGGGCAGGAAACAATCCGGCGAACACGGTGCCGACCCACACCAGGAAGCCGTTCCTGGGATCCGGGTTGGCGAGGGCCGGTGCCGCGGCAGCGATCGACCAGATGGCCAGCGCTGGCGGTATGAGCAGCCAGCCGAGCTCGATACCACCCGGCCGAAGGATCGTTTCGAATGCCAGCACTCCGAGCACGGGCGCGCTGATGGCCAGCCAACGGAAGGCCGGCAATCCGGCTAGATGAACAAGTCGTGCAGTCTCCCACGCCGCCATCACGCCCAGCAGACCGATCCCCACGGATAGCCACGGCTGGCCGACCAGGAAGACGAAGGCCACGACCGGCACGAGCACGGCCGCGCTGATCAGCCGCTGGCGCACACGCAAACCTTGGCGAGGAGCCGCTGCGGCGGGGCCTCGCCGGAGGCGCGCCGCAGCGGCCCAAGGCCGAGTGCGGAGATGAACATGTTCAGCGGCCGAAGCGACGCGAGCGCCGGGCGAATTCGGCCAACGCGGTATCGAACTCGGCAGGGTCAAAGTCGGGCCAGAGCCGGTCGGAGAAGTAGAGCTCGGCGTAGGCGGCTTGCCAGATCATGAAGTTGGAGATGCGCTGCTCGCCGCCGGTGCGGATGAGGAGGTCCAGCTCAGGCAGGTTGGCCGTGTAGAGCCGCGATTCGATGTCGTCCTCGGTGATCTTGTCGGCCGGCAACCCGTCCGCGACTGAGCGCTGCAGCGCGTCCACGATCTCGGATCGGCCGGAGTAGTTGAAAGCGATGTTCAAGGCCAGCCGAGCGCCCTCAGCGGTGGCGTCGACTGACTCCTGGATCGACGCTCGAGTGGTCTCCGGCAGCTCCTGGAGCCTGCCGAGGACACGGATCCGAACCCCCTGGCGGATCAGGTCGGGCGTCTCGCGGCGTATGGCCGCCTCCATCAGGGCGAAAAGCGTCTGGACCTCATCGCTGGCGCGGTTCCAGTTCTCGCGCGAAAAGGCAAAGATCGAGAGGGCCTCGATGCCAAGGTCGCCGGCGTGCTCAACGATGGGCCGGATGGCGTCGACTCCGGCGGCGTGACCCTCGCCCTCGCTGACGCCGTGCATCCGCGCCCAACGCCGGTTGCCGTCCATGACGATCGCCACGTGGCGTGGCTGG
>DATLBL010000166.1:0-17040 GCA_035526925.1 Gemmatimonadales bacterium | reverse complement strand
GAACAAGGTCCATCTGATGGAGGTGGCGATCGCCAGCAACCGCACGCTGCAGGGCTCATTCGACCAGATCGAGCGGCTGGCCTACCGGCTGCTCGACTGGGGCGACTTCCGCATCTACCGGATCGCGGACGGCGAGCCCACCCTGGCGTACCGCGGTACCCTCGGCCGCGCCGACCGTGGCGCGCCGCCCGAGGGCGCGGCATCGTTCCGCGCCGAAGCCATCAGCGCGAGCCGCGTGGTCGAGGTGAAGGACGCCCGCTCGGACCCGCGCGTGCGAGCGCCGATGCCCGACGTCGGCAGCCTCATCGTGCACCCGATCCGCTTCGGGGAGGAGCTGCTCGGCACGGTCGAAGTCGACCATCCCAAGCGACACACCTACGGCGCGAAGGACGTGACCGCCCTCAGCACCCTCAGCAATCAGATCGCCACCGCCATCCACATCGCTGAGCTGCGCCGTCCGCTGCTAGGCACGATCGAGCAGATCACCCAGCAGGTGACGGCGCTCGCGCGAGTGACCGACTCGCTGCGCGCCTCGGCGCTCGCCATGGCGGATGCGTCGCAGGGCATGCGCCATGGCGCTGGCGAGCTGGAGAGCTTCGTGGCTGGCGGGCTTCAGGCCACCGACTCGCTCGGGGCCGCGTCGCGTGCCATGGCCGACCAGGGGGCGCTCGCCGCTGAGGCCAGCGGAACCGCGGCCGAGGTCGCGGCCCAGAAGCGCGCCGTGATCGGCGAAGCGATCGACCGCCTGGTGGGGCTCAACAGCTTCGTCTCGGCCAGCGCGGACCAGGTCGCGTCCCTAGGCGCGATGACGGCCCGGATCACGGGGTTCATCGGCACCATTCGCGAGATCGCCGACCTGACGAATCTCATCGCGCTCAACGCCGCCATCGAGGCGGCCCGTGCCGGCGCGGAAGGCCGGGGGTTCGCCGTTGTGGCCGACGAGGTCAGGGACCTGGCCGCGCAAAGCCTGCACGCCGCCGGCGAGGCGCGGCTCCTGCTCGAGGAGATCGCAACCCAGGTCTCCGGGGTGTCGGGTCAGATGGCGCGGGGACGCGAGGCGGTCGCCGGCGTGGAAGGTTTGAGCACCGACGCCGCTCGGGCACTCGACGAGATCGTCGGTACGACCGGTGACGCAGGCCGTCACGCGCGGGCCATCGCCGCGACGGCCGCCGAACAGCTGCGGGCCGTGGACGGCCTGACCGGGCAGATCCGGCGAGTGGCGGCGGGGTCGGCCCGCACTCTCACCGAGACCGAGGCACTCGCCCGCCGAGCCACCGAGGCCGCGGCAGGTCAGGCGGAGCTCGAGCGCGCCATTCGGGAGCTGGGGGACGTCGCCGCGGACCTGCAGCGGCTGGCCCGTCACTTCGTCGTGGAGCATTGAAGTGCCCGAGCGGCGGCCCGAGCAGGCGTACGTCGCCCTTGGCAGCAATCTCGGCGACCGCGCGGCGCATCTCGCCGTGGCCCGGGATGCGCTCACGCAGCTGCCGAACACCAGCCTTGTGGCCGCGTCCGCGGTGGAGGAAACCCCGCCGCTGGCCGGCATGGCGCAGCCGCCCTACCTGAACCAGATGGTACTCCTCGAGACTCGCCTGGCCCCGCGCGACCTGCTGGCCGCGTGCCAGGAAATCGAGCGGAGCGCCGGCCGGGTGCGCTCCGAACGCTGGGGGGCCCGGACGCTCGATCTCGACATCGTGCGCTACGGCCGGCGGCGCGTGAACGAGCCAGACCTTATCATTCCCCATCCCGAGTTACCCAACCGCGACTTCTGGCAGCGCGAGCTGGCGGAGCTGCATCCCTATGAGCGCTGACGCCCGGCCCATGACGGTACCCGACCTGCTGGCCATGAAGGCCGCGGGCCGACGGATCGTGATGCTCACGTGCTACGACGCCGCGTTCGCCCGCCTGCTCGAAGCGGCCGACGTGGATGTCCTGCTCGTCGGCGACTCGGTCAACCAGGTTCTCGCCGGCCAGGAGACTACGCTCAGCGCCACGCTGGACCAGATGATCTATCATGCCGCGAGCGTCCGGCGGGGCGCCCGGCGGTCGCTCGTGTTCGTCGACCTGCCGTTCCTGACCTATCAGGTCTCGCTCGCCGAGGCCATCCGGAATGCCGGGCGGGTTCTGCAGGAGAGCGGGGCCCACGGGGTCAAGATGGAGGGCGGACGTCCGATGGCCGAGACGGTTCGCGCGCTCGTGGATCGGGGGATACCCGTGATCGGTCACCTCGGGTTGACCCCGCAGTCCGTCCACGCCCTGGGCGGGTATCGCGTCCAGGGGCGCGACGAGGCCGCGGCCGGGCGCCTGCTCGCGGATGCCAAGGCGCTGGAGGAGGCGGGCGCCTGCGCCATCGTGCTCGAGCTGCTGCCGTCGGCGCTCGCGCGGCGGATCTCCGCGGCGCTCACCGTGCCGACCATCGGCATCGGGGCGGGCGCCGGCTGCGACGGACAAGTACTCGTGCTGCACGACATGCTGGGCCTCAACGAGGCCTTCAATCCGAAGTTCCTCAAGCGATACGCGGAGCTGGGCGACTCCGTCCGGACGGCGGTCCGGTCCTACGCGTCCGACGTGCGGGACGGCCGGTATCCAGGCCCCGAGCACAGCTTCGATTGATCCCCTCCCCGCCCGACAGATGATCGAGCTGCAGACCATCGCCGACCTCCGCCGCTACGTGGGGGACGAGCACGCCGCCGGCCGCCGGGTCGCCCTCGTGCCGACGATGGGGTATCTCCACGAAGGGCATCTCCGGCTCGTGGACGAGGCACGAACTCGGGCCGACGCGGTGGTCATGAGCATCTACGTGAACCCACTGCAGTTCGGGCCAAACGAGGACCTCGCGCGCTACCCCCGCGACCTCCCTCGCGACCGCACGCTCGCGCGGGAGCGGGGAGTCGACGCGCTCTTCGTTCCCAGCGACGCCGTCATGTATCCGGTCGGCTCGGAGATCCGGGTCGTGCCCGGCCCCACCGCGGACCGCTGGGAGGGTGCCGCGCGCCCTGGCCACTTCGCTGGCGTCCTGACCGTCGTGGCCAAGCTGTTCCACCTCGTGACCCCCGACGTCGCGTGCTTCGGCCGCAAGGACATTCAGCAGGCGACCTTGATCCGGCAGATGGTGAAGGACCTGGACTGGCCGCTCGAGGTCGTTGTGGTCCCGACCGTTCGCGAGCCCGACGGCCTCGCCTTGAGCAGCAGGAATGCGTACCTGGACGGCGAGGAGCGCCGCCGCGCCCTGGTGCTGAGCGGCGCGCTGCACGCAGTCCACCGGGCGTTTCAAGCCGGGGAGCGCCAGGCGGGGGCTCTGGCTGAGGTGGCGCGGACGAGGCTCGCCGCCGAGCCGCAGGTGCTGGTGGAGTACATCGCCATCGCGGAGCCCCGCACGCTCGAGCCGGTCCAGCAGGTGGAGCGGGGAACCGTCGTCGCCCTTGCCGCGCGCGTGGGACGTACTCGACTGATCGACAACATCGTGCTGGGCGAGGCATTCGACCGATGAGTGCGGAGCCGCCCTCGCGCGTCCCGCCGTGGGCCGAGGTGTCCCCGGATCGGTTGGCACATATCGAGCGTGTGGTCGGGCTCGCGGCGCAGTGGGCCGACCGGATGCGGGTGTCCGACGCGGAGCGCCGGCGGTGGCTGCGCGCGGCCTGGCTGCATGACGCCCTGCGCGACGCGAGCCCGGGCGTCCTTCAACGGTGGGCGCCGGACGTCAGCGGTCCCGACGAGCTGCGTCATGGGCCGGCGAGCGCCGCACGCGCGGCGGCCGAGGGTGAAACCGATCGCGGTGTGCTCGACGCGGTGCGTTTCCACTCCGTCGGGTACGCGGGATGGGACATGGTGGGGCGCGTTCTGTATTGCGCCGATTACCTGGAGCCCGGACGCATATTTCGCCGCGAGGAGCGCGCGGTGCTGGCCCAGCGGCTGCCGGACGATCCCGCCGCCGTGCTTCGCTCGGTGGCGAGCGAGCGGCTGCGCCATCTGGTCGACTCGGCCTGGCCGATTCCCCCAACCACGGTGCACTTCTGGAACAGCGTCGTCGAGTCGTCCGGATCGCGATGATCGCGGCGGCGGCGTTCGCCCTGCTCGGCCTCGTCGCCCTGCTGACGCAACCGCGCCGCGAGCACGTGGCCGGACATGCGTATGCGTTGCCGGTGCCGGGCAAGCGCATCCGGGTCGAGGTGCTGAACGGCACGCGCCGCCCGGGCCTGGCCCGTACCGCCACGCGGGTGCTTCGCCAGCAAGGGCTCGATGTGGTGTTCTTCGGGGGCGGCCCCGCCTCGGACTCGACTCGCGTGTTCGTGCGGCGGGGAGACCCGGGGCAGGGAAGGGACGTTGCGGAGGCGCTCGGCGGAGGCCGCGTGTCGGTCGCGCCGGATACGCTCAGACGTGTCGATGTAACGGTGCTGCTCGGCCGGGACTGGCGGCCGCACCTCCCGCTCAGGCCATAGACGATGGTCCTTGCCGCGTCAGACGATTCCGATCACCACGTCCATGACATTCGTTCCGGTGAGCCCTACCTTGACGAGCGCGCCGGCCGCTTCGAGCGCGCGGTAGGCATCGTGCGCGGCCAGGTCGCGAGCCGGGTCCCGCTGCGCGCTCGACATCGCCTCCCAGGTTGTGCCGGTCACGATCGCGCCGGCGGCGTCGGTCGGGCCGTCGCGGCCGTCGGTGCCCGCCGCCAGGAGTGCCACGCCGTCCGGCGCGCCCATCAGTGCCCGAGACGCGGCCAACGCGAGCTCCTGGCAGCGGCCTCCGAGCCCGGGGGGAACGTCACCCAGGGTCACCGTCGTCTCCCCGCCCCAGATGAAGCAGCGGCGCTCCGTTCGTGGTTGCGTGATCCCCGTCTGACCGCAATTTTGTAAGAGAGTAGCGGCTACACTCGCCCCGGTCGTCGCCGCCTCCCCGGCGAGCGGCGCCTCCGCAACCTCGGGAGCGAGGCCCAACTCTGCCGCCCGGTCGGCCGCAGCTTCGAGGGCCAACCTGTTACTGGCGATCAACTCGTGGGTCACGCGCGCGAAGGCCTGGTCCCCGGGCTTTGGCGTCTCCGCCATTTCCCCCGACTCCGACGCCAGGACGATGCTTCGGGCAGCCGCGGGGATGCGTGCCCAGAGCCCCGCTTCCTGAAGCGTGAGCCGCACCTCCCGGGCCGTGGTCGGGTCGGGCACGCATGGGCCGGAACCGATGGAGGCCAGATCATCGCCGATGACATCGGACACTACGAAGACCCGCACGCGAGCCGGGGCGAGTGCGCGGGCCAGACGGCCCCCACCCCAGCGCGAGAAGCGCTTTCGGATGCGGTTCATCGCGGTGATGTCGAGCCCGGACCCGAGGAGCTGCGTGTATAGTGAGGTGAGGTCCGTCGGCGTAATGCCTTCGACGGGCGCGGCGAGGAGGCTGCTGGCACCGCCCGAGAGCAGTACCCAGACCTCGTCCTGTGGCGCAACCCGGGCAGTCGCCTCTCCGAGCGCACCCGCGGCCGCGAGCGAGCTCACGCCGGGTTCCGGGTGATCTCCCGCAACCACGGCGATGACTGGATGCGGGAGCGGACCCGCCGACGGCGGCACCGCCAGCCCGCCAGCGGGGGCAAGCCCCCAGCCGGACAATGTATCCACGGCGGCTTGTGCCATCGGCATCGCGGCCTTGCCCAGCGCGAACACCCACGGAGAGGTCGCCGGACGTCTGTCCAGCCGCTGAAGGCGGTTCACCAGGGCCGGGACAGGGTTAACCGCTGCCGTAGCAACCGCGTAGAGCTCCATGAGAAGCGCGCGGCTCGCGGTATTCCCGTCTGTCTCGGAGATGGATTTAGGCAAGACTACCGCCTTGTGAAAAAAAGCACAAAGTGCTATACATGGGCGGACGCATAAAAATTCAGCAGCGTGTCTCCGGGCGGAGCGCCTGCTAATGTAGTTAGATCCGGCGGAGGCGTCTCGCCTCGGCCCCACCGCTTCTTTCACCGAGGGTCCGCGCATGGCCGGCCGCAACTTCCTCTTCGTCCCGGGTCCCACGAACACGCCCGACCGCGTTCTCCGCGCCATGCACGTCGCCATGGAGGACCACCGGTCGTCCAGCTTTCCGGCGCTGGCGGCGCCGGTGCTCGAAGACCTGAAGAAAATCTTCAAGACGACCAAAGGTCAGGCGTACATCTTCCCGGCCAGCGGCACCGGTGCATGGGAAGCCGCGCTCTCCAACACATTGAGCCCGGGGGACCGTGTCCTCGCGGCCCGGTTCGGCCAGTTCAGCTATCTCTGGATCGACATGGCGCAGCGGCTGGGGCTGACGGTGGACATCCTCGACGCCGAGTGGGGCGAGGGCGCCCCGATCGAGCGTTATCACGAGGCGCTGAAGGCCGACAAGAATCACGAGATCAAGGCGGTGCTGTTCACGCACAATGAAACCGCGACCGGTGTCACCAGCGACGTGGCTGGGATCCGGAAGGCGCTGAACGACGTGAAGCACCCCGCCTTGCTGATGGTGGACGGCGTGAGCTCCATCGGGAGCATCGACTTCCGGATGGACGAGTGGGGTGTGGACTGCGCGGTGACCGGGTCGCAGAAGGGGCTGATGCTGCCGGCCGGGCTCGGCATTCTGGCGGTGAGCCCCAAGGCGGCGTCGCTCTATGATTCCGCGCGTCTGCCGCGGGTGTTCTTCGACCTCGGCGATATGAACAAGGCGAACGCCACCGGCTACTTCCCCTATACGCCCTCGCTGCCGCTGCTCTACGGACTGCGCGAGTCGCTCGCCATGCTGTTCGAGGAAGGGCTCGAGAACGTCTTCGCTCGGCACCATCGGCTCGCGGAAGGAACGCGGGCGGCCGTAAAGGCGTGGGGACTCGAGCTCTGCGCGAAGGAGCCGCGCTGGTACTCGGACACGGTCAGCGCCATTCTCGTGCCGCCGGGCGTGAACGGCGCCGAGGTCATCGACATCGCCTATCGCCGCTACAATCTCGCCCTCGGCGCGGGGCTGGCCCGCATGGCCGGGAAGCTTTTCCGCATCGGTCACCTCGGTGACTTGAACGAGTGCATGCTGCTCGGCGGTATCGCGGGAGCGGAGATGTCCATGCTCGACGCCGGCGTCAAGATCAAGGCGGGCAGCGGCGTGGGTGCGGCCGAAGAGTACTGGCGCAGCACGTCCGGGCCGATCGAGAAGCGCGAGCTGCCCCCGCGTGCGCCCGACGCGCAGCCGACGGCCGCGACGAAGGAGAAGGCGACCGCCGGCGCCGGCCGATGAGTCACACCCGATGCGAGCCGGCGCGGCAGCGGCTGCAGCGGAGCGAGCTGGCCGTGCCGGGCTCCAATCCGGGTATGTTCGTGAAGGCGCTCGAGGGGGAGGCGGATTACATCTTCCTCGATCTCGAGGACGCCGTCGCACCGGGGGACAAGGAGCAGGCGAGGAAGAACGTCATTCAGGCGCTGCTCGAGCACGACTGGCGCGCCCGCGGCAAGACCATCTCGGTCCGGATCAACGGGATCGACACGCACTACATGTATCGTGATGTCGTGGACGTGGTGGAGCAGGCCGGCCATCGTCTGGACACGATCCTGATCCCCAAAGTCGGAGTCGCGTCGGACGTGTACCTCGTGGACGCGCTCCTCACCCAGATCGAGGAGGCCAAGGGCATTCCGCACCGGATCGGGATCGATGTGCTCATCGAAACGGCGCTCGGCATGGCGAACGTCGAGCAGATCGCGCAGTCCAGTCGGCGCCTCGAGGCCATGCACTTCGGGGTTGCCGACTACGCCGCGAGCTGCCGCGCCCGCACCGTGGTCATCGGCGGACTCAATCCCGACTATCCCGGCGACCAGTGGCACGCGGCGCTGTCACGCATGATCGTGGCCTGCCGGGCCTACGGGCTGCGGCCGATCGACGGCCCGTTCGGCGACTTCAAGGATCCCGACGGCTACCGTCTGGCCGCCCGCCGGGGGGCGGCACTCGGCATCGAAGGAAAATGGGCCATCCACCCGTCGCAGATCGCGCTGGCGAACGAGACCTTCAGCCCCCCGCCGGCCGAGGTCGACCGGGCCCAGCGGATTCTCGTGGCGCTCGACGACGCGGCGCGCGAGGGCCGCGGCGCGGCGCAGCTCGACGGCCGGATGATCGACGCGGCGTCGGCGCGCATGGCGCAGAACGTGGTGAACATGGCGCAGGCCATCGCACAGCAGGGCGGAACGCGAGCGGGCGCCGCGCGCTAGCGCGGCCGCGGGGCAGGTTCTCACGAAGTCAGCGGAGGACGAGCGTGGACATCCACGAATACCAGGCGAAGGAACTGCTGGCCGGCTTCGGCGTGGCGATCCCGCGCGGCGGCGTGGCGTACAGCCCCGAGCAGGCCGTCTATCGCGCCTCCGAGATCGGCGGCGCGCGCTGGGCGGTCAAGGCACAGATCCATTCGGGCGCGCGGGGCAAGGCGGGGGGCATCAAGCTCTGCTCCAATGAGGATGAGGTGCGCCAGGCCGCCAAGGCGCTGCTCGGGAAGCGGCTCGTCACCCACCAGACGGGACCCGAGGGACGCACGGTCCACCGCCTCTACATCGAAGCCGCCGTGCCGATCGAGCGCGAGATCTATCTCGGCTTCGTGCTCGACCGGAAAACCGAGCGGGTGATGATCGTCGCGTCCGCTCAGGGCGGCGTGGAGATCGAGGAGATCTCCGAGAAGTCGCCGGAAGCCATCATCCGCTCCACGGTCGAGCCGGCGGTGGGGCTGACGGCGTTCCAGGCCCGCGAGATCGCCTTTGCGCTCGGGCTCGACTCGGCGCAGGTCACCCGGGCGGTGACCACGCTCCTCGGCTGCTACCGCGCGTTCCGCGACCTCGATGCCACCATGGTGGAGATCAATCCGCTGGTGGCCACTACCGACGGGCAGTTGCTCGCGCTCGACTGCAAGATGACGTTCGACGATAACGCGCTCTTCCGGCGTCCCAACGTGAGCGAGCTGCGCGACTACGCCGAAGAGGATCCGCGAGAGTCGCAGGCGGCGGAATACGGCATCAACTACGTGGCGCTGGACGGGGAGATCGGCTGCATCGTGAACGGCGCCGGCCTCGCCATGGGGACGATGGACCTGATCAAGCATGCCGGCAGCTCGCCGGCCAACTTCCTCGACGTGGGCGGCGGCGCCTCTCCTGAAAAGGTGTGCAACGCCTTCCGGCTGGTGCTCGCCGATCCGAAGGTCAAGGCGATTCTGGTCAACATCTTCGCGGGGATCAACCGGTGCGACTGGGTCGCACAGGGCGTGGTGAACGCGGTCAAGGAGTTGAAGCCGCCGGTGCCGCTGGTCGTGCGGCTGGCAGGCACGAATGTCGAGGAAGGCCGCCGAATATTGCAGGAGAGCGGGCTCGAGCTCGCCACCGCCGACACTCTCACCGAGGCGGCCGAGAAGGTCGTGGCCGTCCTCAAGGCCTCGGGCACCACGGCCGGGAACGGAAAGCCATGAGCATCCTGATCGACGAGCGGACCCCGGTCATCATCCAGGGCTTCACGGGCGACAAGGGCACCTTCCACGGAAAGGAGATGCTCGAGTACGGAACGAATCTCGTCGGCGGCGTGACACCGGGCAAAGGCGGACGCACCCACCTCGACCGTCCGGTGTTCAACACGGTCAAGGAGGCGGTCAAGCAGGCCGGCGCGGAAGCGAGCATCATCTTCGTGCCCGCCGCGTTCTGCGCCGATTCCATCATGGAAGCCGCCGACGCGGGCGTTCGGCTCATCTGCGCCATCACGGACGGCATTCCGGCGCAGGACATGATGATGGTGAAGCGCTACCTGTGGCGCTATCCGAAGGAACGGCGCTCGACCGTGATCGGCCCCAACTGCGCGGGCATCATCAGCGCGGGCAAGGCGATGCTGGGCATCATGCCGGGCCATATCTACAAGCGCGGGACCGTCGGTCTGGTCACCCGCTCGGGAACGCTCGGATACGAGGCGGCGTCGCAGATGAAGGCGCTCGGCATCGGCATCACCACGAGCGTCGGCATCGGGGGCGACCCGATCAACGGCAGCTCGTTCGTCGACGTGCTCCAGCGGTTCGAGGAGGATCCAGAGACTGAAGCGGTCATGATGATCGGGGAGATCGGCGGCCCGCAGGAGGCAGAGGCGGCGATGTTCGCCAAGGAGCACATGACGAAGCCGGTCATTGGCTATGTCGCCGGGCTCACCGCACCGAAGGGCCGGCGGATGGGTCATGCCGGCGCCATCATCCGCGCCTTCGGCGAGAGCGCGGCCGAGAAGGTCGAAATCATGAAGGGCGCGGGACTCACCGTGGTGCCGAGTCCCGCCGACCTGGGCTCCACGGCGGCCAAGGTGCTGGGCGGCATGAGCAAGCGCGTCGCGGTCGCCACGTGAGCGCTCGGCCGGTCGTGGTCGTCACCCGCCGGCTTCCGGAGCCGGTGCACGAGGCGCTCACGCGGACCTTCGACGCCCGGCTCAACCCGGACGACCGCCCGCTGTCCGGCGACGGCCTGCAGGACGCGCTGCGGCAGGCTGACGCCTTGCTCACGACCGTGACCGACAAGGTCACGGCCGACGTGCTGTCGGCGGAGCCGCGCCGTGCCAAGCTGGTCGCAAACTTCGGGGTCGGCTTCAACAACATCGATATCGAAGCCGCCAAGGCGCGAGGCATCGCGGTCTCCAACACGCCGGACGTCCTGACGGATGCCACGGCCGATCTCGCCATCACGCTGCTGCTGATGGCCGCACGCCGCACAGGCGAGGGCGAGCGTCACCTCCGGGGGGGACAGTGGACCGGCTGGCGGCCGACGCACCTGCTGGGTACCCACGTGACGGGCAAGACGCTCGGCCTGATCGGCATGGGTCGCATCGCGCGCGCCGTGGCGCAGCGGGCGCATCACGGCTTCGGGATGAAGGTCATTTTCCACGATCCGTATCCGCCGTCGGTCGAGGTTGCGCGCTCGCTGGGGGCCGAGCCGCGCGGAAGTCTCGAGCAGGTGCTCGGCGAGGCAGACTTCGTCTCACTCCATTGTCCGGCCACGCCCGAAACCCGGCATCTCATGAATCGCGAGCGCTTCGCGCTCATGCGCCCCGACGCGTTCCTGATCAACACGGCGCGAGGCGACGTCGTGGACGAAGCGGCCCTGGTCGAGGCGCTGCAAGGCGGCCGCATCGCCGGCGCCGGACTCGACGTCTTTGAGCGCGAGCCGCAGGTGACGCAGGCGCTCGTGACCATGGACAACGTCGTGCTGCTGCCGCACCTGGGCAGCGCCACCCGCGAAACGCGCGTGGCGATGGGGATGCGCGCCTTCGAGAATCTCCAGCTCTTCTTCAGCGGACAGCCGCTCCGGGATCGCGTGGTGTGAGCCACGTAGCGCTGGAACCGTTCGCGGCCACCGAGCTGCCGGAATCGCCCGACCCGGTGGCTGCGAGCGCGGCGCACTACGCGAACGAGGTCGTCGAGCTGCTCGGCGAGCTGATGCTGGGTCTCGTCCGCCAACGTGCCCCGGACGTCGAGCCCGTCCTGCGGGGCGAGCGGCCGGCGGAGGAGCTGAGCGCCGAGCTGCTCGCGCGGACCCTGCAGGTGCAGGGCATCTGGTTTCAGCTGTTGAGCATCGCGGAGCAGAACGCCGCGATGCGTCGGCGCCGGCAGATCGAGGCCGAGCGGGGGTACGAGCTGCTGCGTGGCACGTTCGCCCAGGTCATTGCCGATGCGGCGGCCGCCCAGGTGCCGGCATCCGAGATCCACACGCTCCTCCAGCACCTGCGCGTCCGCCCCGTCATCACCGCCCACCCGACCGAGGCCAAGCGGGTCACGGTGCTCGAGAAGCACCGACGCATCTATCGCCGGCTGGTGGACCTCGAGTCGCCGCGCTGGACCCCCCGCGAGCGCCAGGCGCTGGTCGACGGTCTCCGGAACGAGATCGAGCTGCTCTGGCTGACCGGCGAGCTGCGGCTGCAGAAGCCGACGGTACCGCAGGAAGTGTTCTGGGGACTGCACTTCTTCAGCGAAACGCTGTTCGAGGCCGTCCCCGACCTGCTCGAGAAGGTCGAGCGCGTGCTCGCGCAGTTCTATCCCGGCGAATCGTGGGTGGTCCCGGCATTCTTCCAGTTCGGCTCCTGGATCGGCGGCGACCGGGACGGCAACCCGTTCGTCACCAACGACGTCACGCACACCACTCTCCTCGAGAATCGGCTCACCGGGCTGCGTCGCTACCGTCGTCGGATCGACGAACTGGTGCGAGCGTTGAGCATCACGGAGCGCGCGATCCCGATCTCCGAGCGGTTCCGCGCCGCGCTCGCGCGAGAGCTCGCCGCCACCGGACAGGCCGAAGCGGTGGCGGTGCGCAATCCGGGCGAGGTGTTCCGGCAATACCTCGGCGTCATGCTGCGGCGGATCCAGGTCATGATCGAGCGCACCGAGCGCGGGGACACCCGCCCCGACCCCGCGGGGTACGTGTCGGCCGATGCGCTGCTGAGCGATCTCAACATGCTCGAGGAGGAGCTCGAGCACGCCGGCCGCCCCGAGCTCGCCGCGGCACTGCTCCGGCCGGTGCGCCGCGAGGTCGAGACGTTCCGCTTCAGCACGGTCCGGCTCGATGTCCGCGAGAACACCACGAAGCTGGGCGCGGCGTTGCGCGATCTGTGGCGCGCGAGCGGCAACGTCGGCGAGCCGCCGGAGCCGGCGTCGGAATCCTGGCGCGCGTGGGTCGCCGCGGAGCTGGCCCGGCCGCTCCAACCCACCGCGGCGGCGCCCGAGCTGCCCGCCGAGACCGCCGAGACGTTGGGCATGTTCCAGCTGGTCCGGCAGCTGCGCGAAGAGATCGATCGCGAGGCCTTCGGCGCGTTCGTGCTGAGCATGACCCGGAGCGTCAGCGACGTGCTCGGCGCGTATCTCCTCGCCAAGACGGCGGGCCTGTTCGCCGACGCGCCCGGAGTCGAGAGCAGCACCCTCCCCATCGTGCCGCTGTTCGAGACCATCGACGATCTCCAGCGCGCCCCGGCGATCATGCGCGAGCTGCTCGCGGTGCCGCTCGTCAAGCGCAGCGTGCGCGCGCAGGGCGGGGTGCAGGAGGTGATGATCGGGTACTCGGACTCGAACAAGGACGGCGGCTTCCTCACCTCCAACTGGGAGCTCTACAAGGCCCAGATCAAGCTCACCCGGGTGGGAAAGGAAACCGGCGTCCCGATCGCATTTTTCCACGGACGAGGCGGCTCGGTCAGCCGGGGCGGGGCACCCACCGGGCGGGCCATCGCGGCGCAGCCGGCCGGGTCGGTCGGCGGACGAATGCGGATCACGGAGCAGGGCGAGGTGGTGTCGTTCAAGTACGCCAATCGGGGCACCGCGCAATACCAGATCGAGCTGCTCGCGGCCAGTGTCGTCGAGCACACCCTCAAATCCGAGCGCGAGGTGGCGCTGGCGCCCACCGCGGAGTTCGACGAGGGCATGGAGGCGCTCTCGGGAGCGGCGCAGGCGTCGTACCGCAAGCTGGTGGACCATCCCGACCTGCTGCCGTACTACCAGTCCGCCAGTCCTCTCGAGGAGATCTCTCTGCTGAACCTAGGGTCACGGCCTGCGCGGAGGTTCGGCGCGCGGTCGTTGAGCGACCTCCGCGCGATTCCGTGGGTCTTCGCCTGGTCGCAGAACCGCCACTTCGTCCCCGGGTGGTACGGAGTGGGCAGTGGCATCCTCACCTTCCTGCAGGTCCGCGGCCCGCGCGGGACCGCGCTGATCCAACGGATGTTCAGCGACTCGCGGCTGTTCCGCCTCGTCATCGACGAGGTGGAGAAGACGCTGTCCTATGTCGACCTGGAAGTGGCGCGGGAGTACGCCCTGCTGGTGCCCGAGGCGCGCGTCAGGGATGCCATCTATCCGATGATCGAGGAGGAGTATCACCGCACGGTGGAAGCCGTGCTGAAGATCAGTGGCGCGTCGGGACTGGCCGAGCGCTTTCCGCGCTTTCGCCGCAAGCTGGCGCGGCGATTGCCCACCATGAATCAGATCTCGCGCCAGCAGATCGAGCTGTTGCGACGGTTCCGAGAGTCCGGGAGCGACAAGTCCGAGGAGGAGCTACTCTCCGCGCTCCTGCTGTCGATTAACTGCATCGCGACGGGGTTCGGCGCGACAGGGTGAGAAGGACGCGCAGCATCGGAACGACCACCGGTATGCGGCGCGTCGGGGCGAGTGCAGCGTGTACTCGTGTCCTGGTCGCCGCTCGCCGGTTCCGGCGCGGCTAGCGCTCGCTCCGGACCGCCCGGCCCTCCGCCGCCGTGCGCAACTGCCCGCAGGCGGCATCGATGTCGAGCCCGCGACTCCTTCGAACCGTCGCCTCGACTCCCTGATTCCGGAGCCGAGCCGAAAACGTCCGGATGCGGTCGGCGGACGTGGGCGTGAGATCCGGCGCCCCGCCGGGGTGCAGCGGCAGGATGTTGACGAGCGCACCCAGCTCTCGCGCCAGTTTCGCCAGCCGATCCGCGTCCGCATCCTGATCGTTGACTCCGCCGATCATCACGTACTCGAATGTCACCCGCCGGCGGAACGCCGTAGCGGCCTTCAACACGCGGGCGAGGTCATACTTCTTCTCGATCGGCATGATGCCCAGTCGTTGCGAAGACGTGGGGGCGTGCAGCGAGATGGCGAGGCGGAATTGCTCGGGGCGCTTCGCGAACTTGTCCAACCCGGGAAGGATGCCGACCGTCGACACCGTGATGTGCCGCGCGCCGATCCCGAAACCCTCGGGCGAGTTGAGAATCGTCAGCGCCGTGTCCACCGCCGGCCAGTTGAGCAGCGGCTCGCCCATTCCCATGAACACGATGTTGGTCGGCAGGTTGGCCGGCTCGCGAAGGACGATCTCACGGACCTGGCCAGCGATCTCGAACGCCGACAAGTTCCGGCGGAATCCCATCCGCCCGGTCGCGCAGAACGAGCAGCGAAGCGCGCACCCCGCCTGCGAGGAGATGCACAAAGTCCGGCGGCTCCCGCTCGGAATCAGGACGCTTTCGATCGCTTCGCCGTCGGCGAGCATCCAGAGGAACTTTCGGGTGCCATCCGAGGAGAGCTGCTCCACCTGGGCGACGAGCCGGGGCAGGGGGAACGCGCTCTCCAACTGCGATCGCAGCTCCAGCGGCAGCTCGGTGGCTTCCGACCAGGCGGCCACAGGGGCGTGCCAGAGCCGGCGGCTGATCTGGCCAGCCCGGTACGCCGGGAGCCCACGCTCCGCGCCCCACCGCGCCAGTAGCTCGCGTGCATCGATGGGCGCATGGTCGAGGAGGTTGATAGGCGGCGCTGGCACCGCGGCGGCATGACTCATCGTATTGAAAGATAACCGGATAGCAGGTCGACTCGACTCGCACCTTGGCGGCTCGACGACGCGGTCCGGACGGCCTGGGACGAGGCTGCGGGGCGAGGCACGAGTCCCACGTCCGGGTCCCTGGTCGACACGAGGGCAACAGGGTCTAAACCTTTCCAATATCTCGCATTGCTACCCCTCCAGCCGCCGGTTACGTTTGACCCATGCGCCGCCAGGTCCCGCCGTGCTCCTGACCGAGCTGCTGTCGCCTGACCGGGTGCTGGTTCCCCTTCAGGCGAGCGATCGTCACGAAGCGATTGCGGCGCTCACGCGGCGTCTGGCCGACCGCGCCGGCGCAGGGTACGACGACGTGCTGGGGGCCGTGCTGGAGCGCGAGTCGGTCTTGAGCACCGGCATCGGCTTCGGCGTCGCCATCCCGCATGCCCGATCGGCGGCGGTCCGCGAGCTCACGATGGTGGCGGGCGTCAGCCCGTCGCCCGTGCAGTTCGATGCCATCGATGGCGAGCCGGTCCGGCTGTTTTTCCTCATCGTGGGCCCCGAAGCGTCGGGCGGGCTGCACGTCAAGATCCTGAGTCGAATCGCCCGACTGGTGCGCCGCGACGCGGTGCGCCAGCAACTGCTCGAGGCCACCAGCGCTGATGCGTTCTACCACGTCCTCCTCGACGCCGAAGCGCGTTGACCACGTGTCGTTCCCGCGGCCCTTGGCAGCCGGCGTGAGCGCCACGACGCTTCGCACGCACCGCGCGGGCGAGCTCACGCGCGCCCACGTGGGGCAGCAGGTGCGCCTGGGAGGCTGGGTGCACCGGCGCCGCGACCTGGGCGGGCTCGTCTTTATCGACCTGCGGGATCGAGCCGGTCTCGTCCAGCTCTCCTGCAATCCGGCGTGGACTCCGCCCGACGTGATGGAGCGCGCCTCCGCGGCCGGCGCCGAAACGGTCGTCCTCGTCTCCGGCGTGGTGGCGCTCCGGCCCGAGCCCTCGCGGGACCCGGAGCTCGGTACGCGCGAGGTCGAGGTGCACGTCACCGGTCTCGAGATCGTCGGGCCGGCGCAGACCCCGACGATACCCGTGGCGCGCAAGGAAAAAGAAGAGCTGGCCGCCGAGGAGCTGCGGCTCAAGCACCGGGTGCTCGATCTGCGGCGGCCCGAGCTGCAGCGCAATCTGATGCTCCGGCATCGGCTGCTGCAGCGCTCTCGTCAGACGCTGACCGAGCTGGAGTTTCTGGAGCTCGAGACCCCGATTCTGACCAAGCCGACCCCCGAGGGCGCTCGCGACTATCTGGTCCCGAGCCGGGTGCATCCGGGCGAGTTCTACGCGCTGCCGCAGTCGCCCCAGATCTACAAGCAGCTGCTGATGGTGGCGGGCTTCGATCGCTATTTCCAGATCGCCCGCTGCTTCCGCGACGAGGACCTTCGGGCCGACCGTCAGCCGGAATTCACGCAGATCGACATCGAGGCGTCGTTCATCGGCATCGAAGACATCCTGCAGGTGGTCGAGCGCATCCTGGTCGATCTCTGGGACGAGGCGGGAATCGAGGTGCCGCGACCGTTTCCGCGGCTGTCGTGGCGGGACGCGATGGAGCGCTTCGGTGTCGACAAGCCCGATCTGCGGTACGGCCTGGAGATCGCCGACTGGACGCCACTGCTCAAGGCCGACGCCGCTTCTTTCGTCACCGAGGCGCGGGCCGCCGGGGGGCGACTCCGTGGAATCCAGGTGCAGGGTGGGGCGACGCTGACGCGGAAGGAGCTCGATGCCTTGTCCGCCGCCGTGAAGGACGCCAAGGCGGGAGGCCTTCTCTGGGC
>DATLBL010000165.1:0-26466 GCA_035526925.1 Gemmatimonadales bacterium | reverse complement strand
AAGCGCTCGGGGCCCAGCGCGTGGGCCAGCTCGGGATGGAGGACCTTCAGGGCGACGCGGCGGTCGTGCCGGCGATCATGGGCGAGATAGACCGTGGCCATGCCGCCGCGCCCGAGCTCGCGCTCGAGCACGTAGCGGTCGCGGAGCGCGTCTGCGAGGTCGTGATCGACGGACGTCGCGTCACCGTCTGGAGAGGGTTCCTGCAATCTGGCCCGCGCCCGATTGCGCCGCCAGCCAGCGGGTGAGTCGGCCCGTCCACCAGCCTTCCGGTTTCCGGACCCCACGCTCGACGCAGGACCACACGCCAAGGCCGCTCGGTTGAGCGGCCTTGGTCGCCGATGCGAACGGCGGGATGGGTTCCCCTGCGGGACGTCTCTATTACTGTCCCGAGCTCTCACCCAGTGTGACGAGAAGCTCGTCCAGCTGATCGAACGTCTCGACCATTGCATCGGCCGCGCCGGTGCCGGCGGCGTCGAGCGCTTCCTTCGAAGGATGGCTCTCGCGCAGGACCACCAGCGTCTTGCCGCCCGTTTCCTCGAAGGTCACCGTGGTGACCGGCACGCCCTCGCCACCTTCTTCATTGGTCCAGGCGAGGCGCGAATAGGGCTGCACTTCGACATACGTGCCGAAGAACGCGGCGGGCTCCGGGCCACCGACGTCGAATTCCAATCGGTACTTGCCTCCGACACGAGCATCCAGCTCGCATGACAGCAGGGTCATTCCCATCGACTTGGGCACCCACCAACGCTTGAACAGCTCGGCTTTGGTGAATGCCTCGAACACGGTGCGCGCCGGGCCGTTGATGGTCCGCGTGACAACCACCTCGCGGTCCGACGTCCGTTCCACCGTGGTGCGGTTCTTCATGGCTCCGGGCTCACTTTCGATTCTTGCGTTCATCGCTCTTCTCCTTTCGTGTCAGTTCCTCGACAACCTTGTCCAATGCGTCGAAGCGTTCGTCCCAGCGCTGGCGGTACCTCTCGAGCCAGGCCGTCTCTTCCTCCAATCGGCGCCGGCCCAGCTGGCACGTCCGCACGCGCCCGATCTTCTTCGTGGTGACGAGCCCCGCCTGCTCCAGAACGCCGACGTGCTTCTTCATGCCCGTGAGTGTCATCTGGAACTTCTCGGCAAGGTCCGTGATCGAAGCGTCGGCTCGTCCGAGTTGGTCCAGCACACCGCGCCGCGTGGCATCCGAGAGCGCGGCGAACGAAGTATCGAGTCGGGTCGTCATATACTGAACCATATGGTTCAGTATTTTAACGCAAGCGTTCGCGGCATGCAAGGGCTGCGCGAAGAACGATGCGCCAGGCGATCTCAGCAGTGTGCGCGCATCCGCCACGGTCAGATCACCATCGCGGTCTCTACTGCGACGACGCTCCTGCCGAACGGCCGCATCGAAACGCGCGGCAGCCCGGCACCGACACAGTAACCCATGATGTAAGAGGAGGTACTGGAAGAAGATGCGAACGCCGGGAGTCGAACCCGGACCCCTTGCGGGACAGGATCCTAAGTCCTGCGCGTCTGCCAGTTCCGCCACGCTCGCGAGGTCGCAATATAGCGTCCGGAATCAGGCCCCGCCGTCTTCCTCGTCGAGTGCCGAGACCAAGATCACGGCGTCGAGCGGGAAGTACACCGCTGCGATCGGACGGTCGGCTCGGCGATGGTGGTCCTCGCCTCGAGACGAATGGTTGTGAGATCGGGCCCGTACCGAGGGACAGGCGGACGTCGTCAGGCGACTCGTTCCCGGACCCACGCCTGAAAGAGGCGGTCGCAGTAGACGTCGTTCGCGGAGTTTTCGGTCTTGATCCGCCTGCCGTCCGACAGCACGGCGAACGCGCAGAACTTGGCGACGGTAGGCTTGCCATTGGGGCCCATGCACTCGGGCACCGCTTCCTGGTTGACTTCGATCCACACGGCCCGGCCCGGGTTCCGGCGCTGCCAGTCGGCGCAGCGACCGCCCACGTCCGGATCGACCTGCTGTGCCTCGGGCTCGACGACGATGCGCAGGATCGAGGCGGCGGGAGCCGCGGCCGTCTTCCGGCCGGCCGAGGGCTTAGCGCTGTCGGGCGAGGTCGGGGGCACCTGCGCCGACGGCCGTACGAACTGCCAGGGCGTGCAACTCTCACGGGCCAGCCGATTCCGGTGAACGGTGGCCGCGCAGGAATACCCCGCCGCCGATTCGCCCACCGGCGGTGCGAGCACGCGAAGCGTGTCCGTCAGTCGGTCGCCCGAGGTCACGTCGGTGACCGATTCCCGCCCGTCGCCGAGCCCGACCTCCACTCTGATCGAATCCGGGCGGGTCGCGGGCTGCGCCTCGAGCTGCCAGCTCACCACGACCTGCAGCGAGTCGCCCGCGACCGAGATCTCCGACCGAACGTCCGTCGCGCCGATCATCTTGCCCCGGCTGGGCGGCTGCAGCTGTCGCCACAGCACCCACAGGCCGCCGCTCGCCACCGCCAGGATGGCGAGCAGCAGCACCACCATCGGCCAACGCCGCGGCTTGGGCGGCTGGACGACCTGCTCCACCGGTGGCTCCCAGCGCGCCATGCTAGTGCTCCAGCCCCAGCACGGCTGGCCCCTGCTCGAACACGACGTCGACGGGAACGCCCTTGGACTCGAGCCGCGCCAGGTCGGCGCGGAGCGTGGCGGAGAGCGTCGCCCGCGCGGTCATGAACTGTTTGACCCCGGCGTAGTCCCCGTCACCCTGGAAGCGGAGGATCTGGGAGGCCAGAGAGTCCACGGCCGGCCCCATCCGGGCCGGATCCACCAAATAGCGGCCGCTGCTCGAGTCCCGCGTGAACGCGCCGCGCTCCTCCAGATAGCTGAGCTGCGCGGCGTTGGCGCGTCCATGGGCTTCGGTGGCTCCGAACCGGATCGACCGGAGGATGCTGGCGAGGAAGGTCACGTAGTGATCCTCGAGCGTGGTGCCCGTGAGCTCGCGTTGCGCCAGGAGCCGGGTGACCATGTAGAGTCCGAGGACGTCGGCCTTCGCCTCTTCGAGCGCACCCGCCTGTTCCTTGAGCGCTTCGCGCACCGTCCCCTTGCCGTCGATGGTGCGCTTGATGCCCAGCCCGTGCGCGACCTCGTGGAACATCACGTTGGCGAAGAATGCGTCGAACTTGATATGCCGCTGCTGGTCCTCCGCGATGAGCTCGTCCGCGATGGGCATGAGGATGCGATCGAATTTGGCGCGCATCACATTCTTGAGCTGGAGGCGACGGGTGCCCTTCAGCAGCTGGACCTTTTCGTCGTTGGGCAGGTTGATCGCAATCGTCTTGGAGCCGCCGTTGGCCTCCCCGGCGTAGTAGATGGCATCGTACGCGTTCAGGTCGGAGTCGGACCCGGGCCGTTCCCGCTTGTACGCGTCGGGGACCGGCAGGCCCCGCTGCAGCGACGGGAGCTGCGCGGCATAGCGCGCGAGGCGCGCGCTCCAGCCCTTGTCCTTGAGGAGCACGTACGCTTCGGCGGCCGCCTTGTAGCCGAGCAGGTGGTCGATGTAGGTCTCGATCGGCCCGATCACCACTTCGATCGTGTTCGACTTCATGTCGAGCCAGGCCAGGTCGCTCGGCTGGTACTCGTCGGTCTCGAGGGCCGTGGCACGAAGCCCGAGATATTTGCGCAGGCCGGCATCGTCGGCGAGCGCGGCCGCCTCGCGCAGCTTCGAGGCGGCACGGCGCATCTGCGCCTGGTACGCCCGGTGGTACGGAACGGCTTCCAGTTTCCCCGCGCCGTCTCGCCGGACCACCGTATAGTTCGACCGCAGCGCCTCGGCCGACGCCGGAGTGGCCGCCACGGCGCGCTCGAACTCTTCCTTGGTGAGATCGTGCGGGTACAGTTCCACGCCGGGGGGCCGCTCGCCGACCCCTGGCACGAAGGGGCGATCGCCGTCCAGAAGATCCCAGGGCCCGTAGTTGATCGCGACGAATCGACGCGCCGCGCTGTCACCGAGCGTGGCGACGAGCGAATCCTGCGCGGGGTAGTACTGCTGGCGATACACGGTGTCCATCGCGGAGGCGGCATCGATGAGCAGGGGAATCATCCGCCGCTCGCGGTCGCTCAGCGCGCGCAGGTCGGCGGTCAGGCGCACGGGTGTGTATTGCGCGACCTTGCCGGACAGAGACGCGACTTCGGATGTCGCGGGCGGGACCGCTTCGCCCCGGCATGCCGCCACCGCGCCGGCCATGGTCGCGCCCACCATCCAGCTCGTCCACCGTTGCATGCCCGCTCCGGTCGTGAGAAATCCTGCGGTCAGTCCAGCTCGATCCGGCCTTCGACGACGATCTCGCTGGGCAGGCCGTCGACGACCATGGTGGCGCGCGCGCTCAGCGCATCGCGGCCGGCCAGCGCACCCGACGACCGGGCGGCGTCCACCGCTTTTTCGATCTCGCGCTGCGCGGTCACGCCGAACTGCTTCAGCAGCTTGCGCAGCGAGAGGTTGAACCGTTCCTCATCCATGATCGACCTCGCGGGAAAGTACAGTCAGCGGCCTTCCAGGTCACGCTCACCGGGCACGTGACGCTCTGCGCGGCCTTCGCCGGGGTGGGTCTTGGCCTCGAAGTAGCGCTCGCCCTTCAGCCGGATGAAGGTGACGAATTGTTCGTACTCCTCTTCCGACAGCGCGTCCGCGATGCCTGGAATCAGACCCTTCACGAGCGTGATCCGCTCCTCGAGAGCGAGGGTGGCGGCCTGGTCGATGAGGGACCGGATCACGGGATGATTCATCCAGTCGGTTTCCTGGCTGGTCGTCATGGGAAGCTCCGGGGGTGGGACGTCAGTCGGTCAACGCGAGCAGCTGCTCGACATACGGTCGCTGCCGCGGGTTGCCGTCGGTGCGAAGCCATTCGTGGAAAAGCGCCCGGCTCTCCTGCTCGAGCACTCCTCCTACGATGCGCGGGAGCCGCGTCTCTGGACTTCGGGGCGGCCGGACCCGGGTGGTGCCGCTGTCGGCCGGAGCGCGGAGTCCGTACAGGATGGTATCGACGGCGGCTTCCATGGCCGCGCCGGTGCACATCACACATGGCTCGAGCGTGGACACCAGGATGACGTCGCGCGCGTCGGACGGAATCCGGCCCGCCGCCGAACCGAAGGCCGTCATCTCGGCGTGAGCCGTGCGGTCGTCGGTGGCCTGCAACGCGTTCCAGCCGCGCCCCACGACCGTGCCATCGCCGCGCGCCAGCACGGATCCGATGGGCACCTCGCCGCGGGCCATCCCCTCGCGCGCGGCGGCGAGTGCCTCGCGCATCAGGCGCTCGCTCTGGACCCGGTCGAGTCGCAGCGACCCCGGCGATGCGATTGCCAGCGCGTCCTCGAGCTCTTCCAGCAGATGTCCGGTGTCGCGCCAGACGGCACGCGCTCCCCCTTCGAGCAGGTCGTCCGCCCCGGTGCCGCCGCTCGACACGCCGAGACAAATTACGCCGGCGCTCCGGCAGGCTTCCGCGTCGTAGGTGGTGTCACCGACCATGGCGCACTGGGCCGGATCCAGGCCGAGCGCGGCCACGGCCGCCTGGACGAGGTCGGGGTCCGGCTTGCTGGACGGGGCCTCGGACTTGGTCACGACCTCGTCCGCGATCTCTCGGAGATCGATCCGCGCGCTCCGCAGGGTGGCGTCGAGGTGGCGGTCGTCGCTGGACGTTGCCAGCGCGGTGCGCAGCCCCCGCTTTCGCAGGGCCTGAAACAGCTCGGGCACTTCGGGGAACACGGCGAACCGCTCGTGGGCGGCGAGCTCGAGAAAGTGCCGTTTCTGGGTTTCCCCGAGGGCTGCTTTCTCGCGCTCCCCGGTACGTGGCCCGAGCACCGCTGGCACCAGATGGTCGCCGCCCTTCCCGACCTCGAGGGCGATGCGGTCCTCAGGGATCCGGTAGCCATGAGCCGCGAAGGCCCGGACCCATGCCTCCACGTGCCATGAGTTGCTGTCGATCAGGGTCCCGTCGACATCGAAGATCACGCCGTCCAACGCCATGAACCCAACATAGCAGCGGTTTGTGAGGCATAGCAAAGGGGCATGACCCGCGTCATGCCCCCCGTGCGACGTTGCGATCACCGTCAGCGACGATCTATTTGCCCTCGCCCAGCCGGATCCGCTCGACTCGCCGTGCCTGCGCCCGAGGGTTGAAGACGCGCAGCGTGACGATGCTGCCGGGCTTCTCGTTCTGCAGCGCCTTTCGCAAATCGGCTTCGGTGCGGACCGGCTTTCCTTCCACCGACAGGATGATGTCGGGGCCGCCGCGCTGCGGATCGTCGAACAGGACCTCCCACGCCGGACCGCCGGGGGTCACATCCGTGACGATCAGCCCTCGGGTCTCCGCCGGGAGCTGAAACTGCTGCGCCATGTCGCCCGAGACCGGCTCCACAGTGATGCCGAGCCGGTTCATGGCGGCGCCGGCGGGAGACTTGGCGCGATCGGTCTGGCCTTCCTCCGCAGAGGCTACTTCGGGCGCATCGTTGAGCGGCTGCAGCTTGACATTGAAGGTCTTCCGAACTCCGCCCTTGCGAGCGACCTCGACCTTGACCATATCGCCGGGCCGGCGGAAGCCGATCACCTGCTGGAGCTGCCCCACGTATTCGACGGGCTTGCCGTCGATCGCGACGATGATGTCGCCGGGCTCGATGCCGGCGGCCTTGGCCGGCGAATCCTCGCTCGGGATGTCCTTCACCACGACCCCGCGGATCTCGGGCAGGCCGACGTATGCGGCGTCGTTCAGGTTGACGTTATCGATCGAGACGCCGAGCGCCGCGCGGTGGACTCGTCCGTCCTGGATCAGCTGGTTCATGACGGTCCGCGCCAGATTGATCGGGATGGCGAAGCCGTAGCCGGAGTAGAACCCGGTCTCGCTGGCGATGGCCGAATTGATCCCGATGACCTCACCACGAACGCTCACCAGCGGTCCGCCCGAATTGCCGGGGTTGATGGCCGCGTCGGTCTGAATGAAGTCCTGAATGCTGCCCTGGCCCCGCCCGGGCAGTCCGCTGAGCGCCCGGCCCTTGGCGCTGACGATGCCGGACGTGACCGTGAAGGTGAGCCCTTCGCCCAGCGGGTTGCCGATGGCCAGGACCCACTCTCCGACCCGTGAGTCGTCGCTGTTGCCCAGTGCCACGGGGGGCAGCGAGCGCGCATCGATCTTCAACACGGCGACGTCGGTGTTCGGATCGGTGCCGATGACCTTGGCCCGGAACTCACGCCGGTCGAGCAGCCGGACGGTGACCTGTTCCGCGCCCTCGACGACGTGATTGTTGGTGAGGATGTAGCCGTCCGCGGAGATGATGAACCCAGAGCCGCTGCCCTGTTCGATGTCGGGCTGCTGCCGGAATCGCGGTGAGAAGAACCGCTCCATGCCCGGGGGAATCCGTTGCGGCTGCTGGGCGGCCTGCTCGGTCCGCTGGGAGCGGATGTAGACCACGCTGGGCTTGACGTGCTCCGCGACGGCGGCGAAGGCCTCGCTCAAATCCTGCAACGGCCGGGCGGCCGGGATCGACGGTGCCGGCACCGGCGCGATGGCCGACGCCTGCCGTCCCTGCTCCTGCGCGGAGCTTCGGTTGGGCAGGTCGAGGAGTCCGGCGAACAGCAGACCCAGCGCGAACGCCAGGGCCACCAGGCCGCCGAACTTGAGCCAATTCAACGATCGTGCGGACATCGAGCGATCCTTCGAAAAAACGTTTGAACCGGGTTTCACGGACCTGCTGAATAGTACCTAGATGTCCGGGCAGTTGTTTCGGTCGCCGGCACCGGGGACATGGCTCCGGGCGACGCGAAGGGGGCATAACATCGGTCATGCCCCCTCCGCTCCCTCCCCGGTGACCCGATCGGGCCCGAAGGCCCGACCCGGTCACTTCTTGTCGTCGACGATCTCGTAGTCAGCCTCGACCACGTCATCCTGCGGCGCTCCGGTGGGCTCCCCGGCCTGCCCGTCGGTGGGTTGGCCCTCGGCGCCCTGAGCCTGGGCGCTCTGATACAGCGAAGCGCCGGCCGCCGAGTACGCGGCGTTGAGCTCGTCGAGACCTCGACGTATCGCGTCCGCCTCGCCGGTGCGCAGCGCCTGGCGTGCACCCTCGAGCGCCGAATCGAGCCGGGTCTTGGCCTCGGCGGGCAGCCGGTCCACCCACTCCTTGCTGTCCTTCTCGACGCGGTAGATGAGGCTGTCGAGCTGGTTGCGCGACTCGATGGCCTCCCGGCGCTCCTTGTCCTCCTGCGAGTGCTGCTCCGCCGCCTTCACCATCCGGTCGATCTCGGTGTCGCTCAGGCCGCTCGACGCCTCGATACGGATCTTCTGCTCCTTGCCCGTGGCCTTGTCCTTGGCCGACACGTGCAGGATGCCGTTGGCGTCGATGTCGAAACCGACCTCGACCTGCGGCATGCCGCGGGGCGCGGGTGGAATGCCCGTGAGCTGGAACTTCCCGATGGTGCGGTTGTCCTGCGCCATCTGGCGCTCGCCCTGAAGCACGTGGATCTCGACGGTGGTCTGGTTGTCCTCCGCGGTCGAGAACGTCTCCGACTTCTTGGTCGGGATGGTCGTGTTCCGCGGAATGAGCACCGTCGTGACGCCGCCCAGGGTCTCGATGCCGAGCGAGAGCGGGGTGACGTCGAGCAGCAGCACGTCCTTCACCTCGCCGCCGAGCACGCCGCCCTGGATGGCCGCGCCGATGGCCACGACCTCGTCCGGGTTGACCGAGCGGTTGGGCTCCTTGCCGAAGAAGTCCTTGACGATCTGCTGGATCTTCGGGATCCGGGTCGATCCGCCGACCAGGATCACCTCGTCGATCTGCTTCGGATCGAGCCCGGCGTCCTTCAGCGCCTGCTGCATCGGCGGGAGCGTCCGTTGGATCAGGTCATCCACCAGCTGCTCGAACTTCGCCCGTGTGAGCGACATGTTCAGGTGCTTCGGGCCGCTCTGGTCCGCCGTGATGAACGGCAGGTTGATGTCCGTCTGCGTGGTGCTCGAGAGCTCCATCTTGGCCTTCTCCGCGGCCTCTTTCAGGCGCTGAAGCGCCATGGCGTCCTTGGAGAGGTCGATGCCCTGGTCCTTCTTGAACTCGGTGACCAGCCAGTCGATGAGACGCTGGTCGAAGTCGTCGCCGCCCAGGTGGGTGTCGCCGTTGGTGCTCTTCACCTCGAAGACACCCTCGGCCAACTCGAGCACCGAGATGTCGTAGGTGCCGCCGCCGAGGTCGAAGACCGCGACTTTCTCTTCCTTCTTCTTGTCCAGGCCGTAGGCCAACGCCGCGGCCGTGGGCTCGTTGATGATCCGGAGCACGTCGAGGCCGGCGATCTTGCCCGCGTCCTTGGTGGCCTGCCGCTGGGCGTCGTTGAAGTACGCCGGCACCGTGATGACCGCCCGGTCGACGGTCGTTCCGAGGTAATCCTCCGCCGTCTGCTTCATTTTCTGCAGGATCATCGCGGAGATTTCGGGCGGGGTGTACCGCTTGCCGCCGATCTCGACCGCCGCGAGCCCGTTCTGGCCGTCGATGACCTTGTAGGGTACCCGCTTGGACTCCTCGGTGATCTCGTTCTGGCGGCGGCCCATGAACCGCTTGATCGAGAAGATGGTCTGCTTGGGGTTGGTGACCGCCTGACGCTTGGCCACCTGGCCCACCAGACGCTCACCATCCTTGGTGAACGCTACGACCGACGGGGTGGTGCGACCGCCCTCGGCGTTCGGAATGACGACGGGGTCGCCGCCTTCCATGACGGCGACGACCGAGTTGGTCGTGCCGAGATCGATACCGATAATTTTGGAAGCCATGTCGACTCCGATAAGGTACGAGTGTGCTCGGCCCGGCCTGCCGGTCTCCCGGGTCGTAGCTGACGCTACACCGCCTGAGCAAGTGGCATACCCATAGAATCTGCCAAATTGGCGGTCCAAGACCCTCGTGACTTCGGTCACGACGGCCCATAGGCAGACTTGATAGGTTGAAGCGTTGATGCTGGCGGAAGGTGGTCTGAACCCGAGGAGGCGACAATGCTGTGGACGATCTTCGTGATCCTGCTGGTGCTGTGGCTGCTTGGGATTGTCACGTCCTATACGCTGGGTGGCTTCATCCACGTGCTCCTGGTGGTCGCGGTCGTGCTGGCCATCATGCAGCTCCTGCAGGGACGTCGAGCGCTATAGCGGGCGCTCCCAGCGCTCAGGACCGGGCGGAGAGCCGAGGCACAAACCTTCTCGGCCTCCGCCCTTTTTCATTCGCGTTTCCTGCAAGTCAGCCCGAGAATTCCGACCCGCATGACCCGCAAGTCATAAGGCAGTTGCGTACCCGACCTGCTGTTGGGCCTGCGAGCCCCGTCCTCCGCGGCTAGATCGCCGCCGTCCGACTCGGCCCGGCACCCCATATATTGCGAGAATGTTTCCGTACCGGGACGACAACCCCACGCTGGCGACTCCCGCCGTCACTTATCTGCTGATCGCGGTGAACGCGGCGGTGTGGATACTGGTGCAGGGGATGGGCTCGGACGCGCTGCTGTCCAAGTCGGTCTGCGAGCTCGGGCTGATTCCCGGCGAGTTCCTGGGTCGCGTCCTCCCGGGCACCAGCATTCCGCTCAGCCCGACGGAGACCTGCGTTCTTGGCGTGGAGCGCCACTGGTATACGCCGCTCACTTCGATGTTCCTCCACGGCGGTTGGCTGCACCTCATCGGCAACATGTGGTTTCTCTGGGTCTTCGGCAACAACGTCGAGGATTCGATGGGCAGCGTTCGATACCTCGTTTTCTATCTGCTGTGCGGCTTGGCCGCGGCGGGGGCACAGACGTTCGTCAACCCATCGAGCATCGTTCCGATGGTCGGGGCATCGGGAGCGATCGGCGGCGTCATGGGCGCGTACGTCATCCTGTACCCGCGCGTGCGCGTCCACATGCTGGTGATTCTGTTCGTATTCATCACCCGAATCGCCGTGCCTGCGTACCTGATGCTGGGATATTGGTTTCTCCTCCAATTGCTCGGAGGGAGTGCCGCGCAGGGCGAGGGCGGCGTGGCATTCTGGGCGCACGTGGGAGGGTTCGCCGCGGGTGCCGCCCTGATCGGCATCTTCAAAGACGACCGCCTGGTGGCGGAGCACCGTGCGCTCTCCCGAACGATGTCCGGCTTGGGTTACCGGGAGCGATGATGGTACGCTCGAGGACATCGCAGGTGGCCACTGCCGCGCCTCGACCCTCGCGCCGAAACGTCCTCGTCTGCCAGCTGCCTGCGCGGAATGTCTGACAGCGCGTTGCCGCCCTGGCTCGCTCACGAGGCCGGCGCCCGCGGGATCGGCCGTTTCATCGACCACACGCTGCTCAAACCCGAGGCCACCCGGGACCAGATCCTGGCGCTCTGCGACGAAGGGCGCCGCTTCGGCGTGAAGGCCGTCTGCGTCAACGGCGTCTGGGCGCGGCTCTGCACCGAGCGACTCTCGGGGGCCAGGGTGGCGCTGGCGGTAGTGGCGGGGTTTCCGCTCGGAGCCATGGCGTCCTCCGCCAAAGCCGAGGAAGCGCGCCGGGCGGTCGCCGAGGGCGCCACGGAGATCGATATGGTGCTGCATCTTGGCGCCGCGAAGTCAGGTGACTGGGACGCGGTCGAGGGCGATATCGGCAGCGTCGTCGAGGCGGCGGGATCCGCGATCGTCAAGGTCATTCTGGAGACGGCGGCGCTCGAGCCCGACGAGATCGTGGCGGCGTCGGAGCGGGCGGTGCGCGCCGGGGCAAGGTTCGTCAAAACGTCGACCGGCTTTCATCCCGCCGGCGGGGCGACGGTCGAGGCCGTACGCCTGATGCGGCGGACCGTGGGTCCGGATTTCGGCGTGAAGGCGTCGGGGGGCGTCAGAACGGCGGAGGCGGCAATCGCAATGCTGCGGGCCGGTGCCAATCGGATCGGAACCTCGGGCACCGCGGCGATGCAGGCGTGGCTCGGACCGGAGTCGCGATCGATCGAGGAGCTGGTGGGGCGGGACTAGCGTCAGCTGCCGAGATCGGGGTCCGCCACGATCTCGATCTTTCTACCCAGCACCTTGGCCAGCACGTCGGCCTTCCGGGATGCACCCCAGCACTCGAGGCCCAGGTCCGCACCGGCCAGGCGCGGCGCGATCCGGATGATCAGCGTTTCCGGGGTGAGCTTCGTGGCAAGCGTTTCGACCGCCGCGGTGTGACCACGATCCAGTCCGTCCGCCACACGCAGCAGTCCGCTCAGCCGGCGCACGACCGCCTGATCGGCCGGTGCTAGCACGGCAAAATCGGCGTGCTTCTTTCGCGGCCCGGTCCGCCGGTGGTAGCGGCTGACGAGCGCCACCAGTCCGCGCTCCCGGGGCGGGAGGCCGAGCCGTTCGGCGTGCGTGATCAACTGGAAGCTGTGCTTGTGGTGCTTCCGGTAGCTCACCAACTGTCCCACGTCGTGGAGCAGGCCCGACGCCTCGAGCAGCAGGCGCTCCTCCGGCTCGCAGCCGAGCTCGACGGCCAGTTGGTCGAAGAGCCGGAGGGCCAGAAACCGCACCTGTTCCACGTGCCGGCGATCGCTCTGACAACGTTCGGCGAATTCCCTGAACAGCCCCAGCGGATCGGGCGCGCTGATCTCCTCGGCGCCCGCCATCTCGAGCAGTAGTCCCTCACGCAACCCGAACGCACTCACCGTCACCGTCCGCGATCGTACCCGGTCGAGCAGCTCCGCCGTCACGGCCAGCCCGGCCAGGATGATGTCCGCGCGCTCCGGGCTCAAGCCCGGCACCTGGCGCCGCTGCTCGGGCGTCCGGCTCACCAGCCAGTCGAGCAGCTGCTCCACCTCCGCGGCGGTGACGCTGACGCCGTGCACCGTGTCGCCCGCGGCGATGCCTTGCCGGGCCTGCACCATCCGGCCCAGGCTGGTGAAGGTGCCGCCGGAGCCGATGACCGTCGCCGCAGCCCACGCGCGGCCGGAGACCCCGCGGCGAAGCTGCTTTCGGACGTAGGATCGGAGCTGGTCGATCTCCTTGTGGATGCCGCGGTGTCCGGGAAGGTGCAGCTCCGTCAGCCGGACCGCGCCGAGCGGCAGGGACACCGTGAGCTCCACGAGGCCGTCGACCGCCCCGATCAGCTCGAGGCTGCCCCCGCCGATGTCCGCCACCAGGGTGCGCTCACCGGCCAGTCGGAAGTGGTGGGACACCGAGCGGTAGGAGAGCGCGGCCTCGGTTTCCGCGTCGATGATCCGCAGCGGTATGTCGAGCTCCTGTCGCACGCGGCGCACGAACCAGGGGCCGTTCTCCGCCTCGCGCACGGCGGCCGTGGCCACGGCTCCGATGCGCTTCACGCCCCGGCGCTGGCAGACCTCGCGCATCCGGCCCAGTGCCTGGATCGCGCGCTCGATCGCGGCCTCGTCGAGACAGCCGGTGGTGGCCAGGCCGGTGGCCAGGCGAGGCTGATCCTTGAGCTCGTCGATGATGCTGAGGCCGGAGGCGGGGTCGTACTCCGCCACGAGCAGTCGAACCGAGTTGGAGCCGACGTCGATGGCCGCGATGCGTTCGCGGCCCGCCGGTGTGGCGGCTTCGGCCGAGGCCACGGCCTTGGCGGCGGGCCGGGCGATCACGTGCCGGAGACGGCGGGGAACCCGCCGGTGGCCCGCGATTCGCCGCGGTCCTCCGCGTGATGCTTGATCGACTTGCCTTCGACGAGAAACACCACGTCCTCTCCGATGTTGGTGGCCAGGTCGGCCACCCGCTCGAGATTCCGGCTCACCAGGAAGAGCTCCATCCCCGCGCCGATCATGTGCGGGTCCTCCATCATGTGGGTGAGCAGGATGCGGAACACGGAGCGGTGGAGCGCGTCGACCTTGTCGTCGCGGAGGCAGACTTCCCGGCCCGCCGCGGCGTCGCCGCGGATGAACGCCTCGAGCGCGTCGGAGAGCATGTCGCGTGCCAGCCGGGCCATCTCGACGATCTCGGGCTCGGGGGCGATCGGCCGCGCCTGCGTGAGGCGCTCGGCGCTCTGCGCGATGTTGACGGCGTGGTCCCCGACCCGCTCGAGATCGTTGGCGATCTTGAGCGCCGACGTCAGCATGCGAAGGTCGCGCGCCATCGGCTGCTGCAGCGCGAGCAGCTGGATGCACTGCTCCTCGATCTCGACCTCCATCGTGTCGATGACCCGGTCGCCGGCGATGACCCGGCGGGCTTTCTCCTCGTCCCGCTCGAGGAGGGCGTCGACCGCCAGGCCGAGCGCCGCCTCCGCCTCGCCCGACATCGTGAGCAGGCGCACCTTGACGTGGCTCAGCTCGTCGTGGAAGTGGCGATGGACGTCGACGCTCATCCGAATCTCCCGGTGATGTAAGCCTCGGTGCGCTCGTGCGCCGGCTTCGTGAAGATGCGCTCGGTGTCGCCGAACTCGATGAGCTCACCCCGGTCGAAGAAGCCGGTGTAGTCCGACACCCGCGCCGCCTGCTGCATGTTATGCGTCACGATGACGATCGTATAGTCCTTCTTCAGCTCGAAGATCAGCTCCTCCACCCGCTGGGTGGCGATCGGGTCGAGCGCGGAGCACGGCTCGTCCATCAGCAGCACCTCGGGCTGGTTGCCGAGCGCGCGCGCGATGCAGAGCCGCTGCTGCTGCCCGCCCGAGAGCTCCGCGCCGCTCTCGTCGAGCCGGTCCTTCACCTCGTCCCATAGCGCCGCCTGCCGAAGGCAGCGCTCGACCAGGTCGGGTAGATCGCGCCGCGACACCAGCCGGTTGAGCGCCGGGCCGTACGCCACGTTGTCGAAGATCGACTTCGGGAACGGGTTCGGCCGCTGGAACACCATGCCGACCCGCTGCCGGAGGGCGACGAGGTCGGTGCCCGGTGAGAAGACGGACATGCCCTCGACCATGATGTCGCCGGTGTGGCGGATGCCCGGGATCAGGTCGTTCAGCCGGTTGACCGAGCGGAGGAAGGTGGACTTGCCGCATCCCGAGGGACCGATGATGGCGGTGACCGATTTGCGCTCGATGGCGAAGCGAAGGTCTCGGAGCACCTGGCGCGCGCCGTAGCTGAAGCTGAAATCGCGGACGTCCACGGCGGGGGCGCCACGCTGATCCGGGCGCCGGACCGGCGGCCGGGGCGCGAGGGTGGCGCGAGGCGCCGGCACAAAGCCCGGCTGGGTCGGCGGCGTGGCGGTGGCGGTGCTCGTCATCCGAACCTCCCGGTGATGTAGGCCTCGGTCTGCTCGTTGCGCGGCGCGGTGAAGATCTGTCGCGTCGCGCCCGACTCGATCATGCTGCCGAGATAGAAGAACGTGGTGGTGTCCGAGACCCGGGCCGCCTGCTGCATGTTGTGGGTCACGATGATGATCGTGAAGTGGTGCTTGAGCTCGAACAGCAGCTCTTCGATGCGCTGCGTGCCCTGCGGGTCGAGTGAGGCGGTGGGCTCGTCGAGCAGCACCACGTCGGGCGACGGCGCGATGGTGCGCGCGAGGCAGAGACGCTGCTGTTGCCCGCCGGAGAGCGCCATCGCGCTCGTCCGAAGGCGGTCCTTCACCTCGTCCCACAGCGCCGCCTGAGTGAGCGATCGCTCGACGATGCCGTCGAGCTCCGCCTTCGAGAGCCTGCCCTGCACCTTGAGACCGGCCGCCACATTGTCGTAGATGGACATCGTGGGGAACGGCGTGGGTCGCTGGAACACCATCCCGATCCGCCGGCGAAGCTGCATCGCGTTGACGCGGGGCGAGTAGATGTCGCTGCCGTCGAGCAGCACGCGTCCGGTGATCCAGCCGTGCTCGCTCAGCTCGTGCATCCGGTTGAGCGTGCGGAGAAAGGTGGATTTGCCGCAGCCCGACGGGCCGATCAGCGCGTGCACCCGGTTGGCGGGGAAGGCCAGCGACACGCCTTTGACCGCGGTGAACTTGCCGTACATCGCGGTGAGCTGCTCGGTCTCGACGCGATTGCGCGGGGGGGTGGCGGCCACCGGCCCAGGAGCGCGGACGGCCGGCGCCGCGGTCCGGAGGGCGGGCTCAGCCATTGAGTTCGAACCTCCGCCGAATGGCGAGCCGGGCGCCGATGCTGAGGACGAACACGACGAGGATCAGCACGAGGGCGGCCGCCCACGCGTTCTGGTGCCACTCCTCGTACGGGCCGGTGGCGTACGTGAAGACGGTGAGCGGCAGCGCCGCCATCGGCTGATTCAGATTGAAGCTCAGATACTGACTGCCGAGCGCGGTGAAGAGCAGGGGGGCGGTTTCCCCCGCGATCCGGGCCACGGCGAGCAGGCTGCCGGTCACGATGCCGGGCAGCGTCGTCCGCACCACGATGGCGAGGCTGGTCCGCCAGCGCGGGTATCCGAGGGCGAGCGCCGCCTCGCGGAGCGAGTTGGGCACCAGCTTGATCATCTCTTCGGTCGTGCGGAGCACCATGGGGATCATCAGCATGGCGAGCGCGGCGCTTCCGGCCAGCGCGGAGAAGTGCTTCTGGGTCGCCACGATCCAGGCCCAGGCGAACACCCCGACCACGATGGACGGGGTGCCGTTCAGCACGTCGGCCACAAAGCGCGTGATCCAGGTCAGCCGGCTCGTCGGGTACTCGGCGCAGTAGATCCCGGCCGCGATCCCGATCGGCAGCCCGATGAGGCTGGCCGCGCCGACGATGAGCAGCGTGCCGATAATGGCGTGGACCACGCCGCCGCCCGTCTCCCCGGCGGGTGCGGGAGTTTCGGTGAAGAAATCCGGCGAGAGGCTGCCGGCCCCCTTGATCACCAGGTTGAGCAGGATGAAGACGAGCGGCAGCAGCGCCACGATCACCGCGCCGATCATCAGTCCGACCATGAGATTGCTGAACACCCTCCGCAGGGTGCGGCTGTTCACAGCGCCTTGCTCCCGGCACCCGACCCGCGCGCCACGCGCCAGATGAGCAGGCGCGCGCCGGCGTTCACCAGCACCGTGACCACGAACAGCAGAAAGGCGACATAGGCGAGCGCCGACAGGTGCATGTCGCCCACGGCCTCGGAGAATTCGTTCGCGATCGCGGCGGCCATCGTGTATCCGGGGGCGAAGAGCGAGGCCGCGACTTCGTGCCGGTTGCCGATGAGCATGGTGACGGCCATCGTCTCGCCGAGCGCTCGGCCGAGCCCGAGGATGATGGCGCCGACGATTCCCGAGCGAGCGTACGGAACCACGGTGGTGATCACCGCTTCCCAGCGCGTCGCCCCGAGCGCGAGCGACGCCTCGCGCTGGGTGTTCGGGACGGCCATCAGCACTTCGCGGGACACCGACATGACGTAGGGCATCACCATGATGGACAGAATGATGCCGGCCGCGAGCATCGACGGGCCGTAGATGGCGCCCTGGAACAGGGGCAGGAAGCCAAGCCCGTCGCGCAGCACCGGGAACACGCTCTTCCGAAGGATGGGAATCAGCACGAAGATGCCCCACAGCCCATACACGACACTCGGGATGGCGGCGAGCAGGCTGATGAGGAACGCCACGGGTTGCCGGACGCCCTTGGGGGCGAACTCGGTCAGGTAGATGGCGACGCCGAGCGAGAGCGGCACCGCGATGACCAGCGCGATCACCGACGAAACCAGCGTGCCGAAGATCAGCGGGAACGCGCCGAAATCCTCGGTGACCGGGTCCCATGTGCTCGTGGTGACGAAGTGGAGCCCGAACTTGCCGATGGCAAGCTGCGCGCCGCCCCAGAGCTCGTACACCAGAAAGCAGAGCAGCACCGGAATGGCGACAGCGGCGAGCGTGAGGAGGGCCTTGAAGACCTGGTCGGCGTAGTTGCCCCGCTCGAGGGACGACTTGATCGAGACGGTGGTGTCATCGGGCCTGAGGTCGCGCTCGGACAAGGCGGTCATGCGGAAGATTCTACCCGGGCTTCCCGTGCGCTCCGTCACGCCCGTGTAACGGAACGGTCACGAGGATTGCCCGTGCGCCGCCGTGCCGAGAGGAATGCACGATGCGCCCAACCATCAGGCTGGGCGCATCGTTCGGTCTGTGACGCGGCGACGGTGTCAGTTGCTCGCGATGGCTCTGCCGGCGGCCTTCAGGGTGGGGAGCCGCGCCTCGATCAGCGCCACGACCTCCTTCGGCAGCGCCGCGTAGTGCAAGGCGTTGGCCATGGTCTGAGCCTCCGGCGTGATCATCCAGGTCAAGAAATCCTTCACCAGCTTGGCTTTCGCGGCATCCTTCCCGTCCTTCGGGACCAGCAGCCAGGTGAACGAGGAGATCGGGTACGATGCAGCACCGGGCGCGTTGGTGATCGAGACCCGGAAATCGGTGTCCTTGGTCAGCTTGGCACTCCCGGCCGCGGCCGTCACCGACTCGAGCGACGGCTCGACGAAGGCGCCCGCGGCATTCTTGACCGAAGCGTACGGCAATTTGTTGGAGATGGCGTAGATCAGCTCGACATACCCCAGCGCACCTTCGACCTGCTTGATCTGCTGGGTGACGCCTTCGTTGCCCTTGCCGCCGAGCCCTACCGGCCAGTTGACGGAGGTGGCATACCCGACCTTGTCCTTCCACTCACGCGAAAACTTGTTGAGGTAGTCGGTGAAGACGTAGGTCGTCCCCGAGCCGTCCGAGCGGTGGACGACGATCAGATCGATGTCCGGCAGCTTGACGCCCGGATTGAGCGCGGCGATCCGGCGATCGTTCCACTTGTTGATCCGGCCCATGAATATGTCCACCAGCGTGGTGCCGTCGAACTTGAGCTTGGTAGCGCCGATGCTGGGCAAATTGTACGTCACCACGACAGCGCCGAGCACCGTAGGGACATGCAGCACGTTCGCGTTGACGGCGGCGATCTGCGATTCGTTCATCGGACCGTCGGTGGCACCGAAGTCGACGGTGCCCTCGGTAAACTGGCGGATGCCGCCCCCGGAGCCGATCGACTGATAGTTGATCCGGACGCCGGTCTTCTTGTTGTAGGCGTCGAACCACTTGGTGTAGATCGGATTCGGAAACGTGGCGCCGGCACCGGTCAGACCCTGGCCGTACGCGGGCGCCGCCAAGGTGAGGGCCGCGAGCGCGACGAGCAGATGACGTCCGTACATGATATGCGATCCTCGCTTTGGGTCGGGATGCGATTTAGAAGTTCACGGTCAGCGCGCTGCGCACGCCGCTGATGCTGGGCACGTCCGCGCCCTGAAAGCTCTGGCGCTCGTACGCGACCCGGAACTGCGCCTTGCTCGACATGTAGAAACCGAGCCCGGCGGTGACGAGCGTGGAGCCGTTGTCGTCCACGTCGGTGTTCGGATCGCTCACGTCGATCCGGAATGCCGGCTCGATCGCGTAGAGCCACGAGGTCGGGCTCGTGAGGCGGTAGTTGTACGCCGCCAGACCCTGGATGCCCTGGATCCTGTTCTTGGACGACGTGGCGTCGGTGCCCTTGAGGTACTCACCCAGGACGAAGAGCCCCTCGTCGCCCGGTTTGCCGTACTGCGCGTCGAAGCCCCAGGCGTAGTTCGTGAAGCTGGAGTCGGCCACGCCGCCCACCGTGGTGATACCGTCATGGGCGAACCACGAGGCGCCGACGTCGATCTTCGGGGTCACGGCCGCCGTGGCGCGGGCGCCGAAGCTCTTCTTGTCGTTCACGTCGTTCAGGCTCTCGCCCTGGCCGTTGTACGCTCCGAGCTTGATCGTCACGAGCTGCAGGTCGTTGAGCTTGTACTCGTACCGGAGGCTCGCGCCGACGTCGTGCGAGAGAAACCCCGCGCCGCCGAAGAGGTCGTTCGAGGCGCGCGGGAGCAAGCCCTGGCCGCCGCCTCGTTCGATCGACGGCAGGTTGTTCGAGGAGGTGAGCTCGTACCGGCTGTACGGCCGCTTCTCCTGTCCGCCGCGCAGGTAGAACGTGCCCTTGCTGCCCTCTTTCGTGAAGCGCACGTCGATGTACGCGTCACGCAGCCGAAGCCCGCTCCGGCCCGTGGTGCGGCAGGTGATGGTCGGCGTCCCGCCGCCGGCGGGGACGGCCGAGGCGGTACAGGTGGTCGCGACGCCGCTGAGGTTCCGACCGCCCTCGAACGAGGGTTGGATATAGACGCTGACGTTTTCCGAGATGTTCCCGCGGGCCTCGATGCGCGCGCGGCGGGTGAACACGTTGCTCTTGGGCCCGACGGTCGTCGCGTAGTCCTCGTTGCCGAAGTAATAGAACTGCTCCTGCAGGCGGCCGGTGACCTTGACGTTCGGGTAGGTCGTCTGCGCCCGAGCGACGCCGACTCCCGCCACCAGCGCCAACGGCAGTCCTGCCAGAAACCTCCGAGCCAGCGATCGCATGCGATCCCTTTCGAGTGCGTGAGCTCCAACCCCGGGGCGAACGGGAAGTAAGAAGCCCGTGATGCGTCACGAACGATTCCCGCATTTGTAACGATGCCGTAAAGCGGGGGGCTGCACGCGGAAGGGCGGGAGGGTCTGGTCGGGACGGCGAGCTATGCGGACGGCAGACGAGCTACGAGGAGCGAGGGAAGCACCGCGACAGGCTCAGGCCGCAGGTCCGGGGAAGTGGCAGGTGATCGTGGTGCCGCGACCCCGGTCGCTCTCGGCGGCCACTCGGCCGCCGTGCGCCTCGACGAGGTGCTTCACGATGGCCAGGCCGAGACCGGTTCCGCCTTCGTCCCGTGACCTCGACGCGTCGGCTCGGTAGAAGCGCTCGAAGATGCGTGGCAGGTGGTCTCTGGTGATGCCCGAGCCGTTGTCCCGGATGCTCACGGCGACGCCGTTCTCGGTCCGCCGGCTCAGGACGGTGATCCGCCCGCCCTCCGGTGTGTAACGCAGCGAGTTGTCCATCAGGTTGGTGAGCACCTGGCGCAACGCGTCCGGATCGGCGTGGACCAGGGCCGCCTCGGGCTCCACGTCGACCGCCAACTCGATCCGGGAGGCATCGGCGCGCGCGGCGAGGGCGGTCCACGACTCACGGGCCACCGCGGCCACATCGATGTCGGCCGGCGTGGGCTGCCACCGTCCGGCCTCGATCCGCGAGAGGTCGAGCAGGTCATCCACCAGGCGCTGCATGCGGCGCGCGTTGCTCAGGATGGTGCCGAGGAAGCGCTGCGCCGTGGCCGGATCCACGCCGTCTCCCAGCAGGGTCTCCGCGTAGCCGGAAATCGAGGTGAGCGGGGTCTTGAGCTCGTGCGAGACATTCGCCACGAAATCGCGCCGGACGGTCTCGAGGCGGCGCACCTCGGTGAGATCGTGCAGCACCAGCACCGCCCCGCCGGTGGGCAGCGGGCGCGCGTTCACGAGCAACACCCGGCCGTCCATGTCGAGCGGGCGGTCCTGCACCGGCTGTCCCTGCAGCACGACGTCCACCACTTCGCGGGCGGCCTTGATTCGGAACAGCTCCGGCAGATCCGGCAGCGGCTGGTTGGAGCCGTACCCGAGGAGGCGGCGTGCCGCGGGGTTGGCGGTCACGATGTGCCCGCGCTCGTCCGCCGCGACCACGCCCTCGACCATCGACTCCACCAGCGCGGCGGACTCCGCCTGCTCCCGTCGAAGCTCGTCGAAGCGCTCGCCGAGCTGGCCGTGCATCTGGCGAAGCGCCTGCACCAGGGCGTCGATGTCGGGGATGCCGGAGCGCGGAAAGCGCGGCGGCGCGCCCGCGGCGATCGCGCGGGCGGCCGAGGTGATGCTGGTGAGCGGGCGGGCGATCGACCGGCCGGCCACCAGCGCGAGCAGGGTTCCTACCGCAATGGCCAGCAGCGCCGCGCCCGCCACAGCGCCCTGCGCCCGGCCGACGGTCTCATCGACCTGCGAGAGATCCGCCGCGACCCGGATGACCCCGGGACCGCCCTGCACGGCGACGTACATCAGCAGCCGACCGACCGTCTCGCTCCGTCGCGTGGCAACGCCGACCCCGCCGCGAAGCGCGGCGCCGACCTCGGGACGGGTCGCGTGGTTCTCGACCGCCGGCAGGGGTCCCGGAGGAAAGTCGCTGTCCGCTCTGACGCGACCGGCCCGGTCGATCAGGGTGATGCGGTGGCTATTCTGAGCCGCCAGACGATGCACGGCGGCGTCCCAGCCGAGCGAATCGGGCGTGATCGCCTCGCGGATGACGCGCCCCTCGTTTTCGAGGCCTCGCGCGATCTCGCTCTGCAGATCCCGGCGGAGCGACCGCTCCGCGCCCCAGAGCAGCACCAGCACCGCCAGAACCAGAATGGCTACGGTGCCGGCCACCAGCCGCCGGGCGAAGCTCACCGCGCGCGCACCCCCCGCTCCGTGGCCCGGAACCGATAGCCGAATCCACGCACCGTCTCGATCAGCTTGCCGGCGTCGCCCAGCTTGGTCCGGAGGCGCTGCACGTGCATGTCGACGGTGCGGGTCTGGATGTCGGGCTGCGCCTCCCACACGGTCTCGAGGAGCTGGGGCCGCGTCTGCACCCGGCCGCGCCGCTCGACCAGCGTGAGGAGCAGCTTGTACTCGGTGGCGGTGAGGCTCAGCTCCTGCCCGCCGACGCTCGCCCGATGCGCGGAGCGGTCGATGGAGATCGGTCCGGCGGCCAACGTCGAGCCCGCCATGACCGGCGGCGAGCCGAGACGTCGGAGCAGTCCCCGCACCCGGAGCGAGAGCTCCTGCGGTGAGAACGGCTTGGTCAGGTAGTCGTCGGCGCCGAGCGACAGGCCGCGGATCCGGTCGGTCTCCTCCCGCCGCGCCGTCAGCAGAATGACGCCGACCTCCCGGGTCTCCTCCCGCCGCCGGAGCTCATCGAGCACGTCGTATCCGGAGACGCCCGGCAGCATGAGGTCGAGGATCACGATGTCCGGCCGCTCCTCGCGCGCGGACTTCAGCGCTTCGGGCCCGGTGCTGGCCGTCGAAACCCGGAAACCGGCTTTGGCGAGGTGATAGGCCACCAGCGCCGTGATGTCGGGCTCATCGTCGACGACGAGAATGCGGTGCGTCATGAGGTTTCCACCCGGGTCCTGGTATGCGAGCGGCTCCGCTCGGCGGCACGGTCCCGCTCGGCGCGCATCACGTTGTCGTCGTGGACCACCGCGTCGAGGATCGCCGACAGCAGGCGGCCTTGGGGTCCCAGGTCTCGACGCAGGCGGTAGAGCACGAACTGGGCGATGGGCGTGTCTCGCACGACCTCGGCGCGACGGAGCACCTGGAGGTGTCGGGACACGGTCGGCTGCGGCAGGTCGAGCACCGCCTGGAGATCGGAGACGAACAGCGGCGCCGCGGCGAGGCAATTGAGGATCCGCAGCCGCGTCGGTTCGGCGACCGTGAGCAACAGCTCGGTGCTCGAGGGCGAGGGATGCATATGCGCGCGAACATATATACACCACGCCGAATATGCGCAAGCGTTCCTCGGTCGTCTGTCAACAACACCATCGGTGGCACGACGAGGCCCGCACCGTCCATATTCCGTGCCGATGCTCTCCCTCCTCACCGCGCTCGTGCTCGCCACCGTTCCGCTTCAGGATACGGCGCACGTCGTGCTGGTCGCGACGACCGATGTCCACGGCCGCGCCACCGACTGGGACTACGTCGCCGACCGGCCGTTCGCCGGGGGGCTGGCGCGTGTCGCGACCGTCGTGGACTCGCTGCGAACGGCGTACCCCGGGCAGGTGGTGGTCGTCGACGCCGGCGACTTGCTGCAGGGCGACGCGTTCGCCACCTACTTCGCGCGGGTCAAGCCGGCGGTCCCCCACCCGATCATCGAGGCGATGAACCTGGCCGGCTACGATGCGGCCACGCCCGGTAACCACGACCTCGACTGGGGCCTCCCGTTCCTGGCGCGCGCCGTCGCCGACGCGCGATTCCCGTACGTCAGCGCCAACCTGTTCGCGCTCGCGGGGGATACGCTCTTGTACCCCGCCTACCGGGTCCTCACGCGTCAGCGCGTCCGGATCGCGGTGACCGGCTTCACCACGCCCGGCGCCCTGGTGTGGAACCGCGACCAGCTCGCCGGGCGAGCGCGCCTCGCACCCATCGCCTCGGCGGCCGCCGGCACGCTCGCGGCGATGCGGCGCGACGCCGACGTCAGCGTCGCACTGGTGCACGCCGGCCTCGTCGGTCGCGCATCCTACGATACGGCCGGCATCGGAGAGGAGCACGACGCCGCGGCGCTCGCGCGCCTGCCGGCGCGCCCGGACGTGGTGATCGTGGGGCACTCGCACCGCGAGCTGCGCGACTCGGTGCTCGGCGGTGTCCACTTCGTTCAGCCTCGACCCTTCGGCGCGAGCGTGTCGGTCGTGCACCTGGACCTGGTGCGCGAGGAGGCCGGGTGGCGGGTTCGTCGCGTGCGCGCCGACCTGGTGTCGACGGCGAGCGTCGCCGCGTCGCCCCTGCTCGCGCGGCGGCTGGGGCCCGCGCGCGATTCGGTGCGCGCATGGGCCCGGACCCCGGTGGGGCTCGCAGGCGCGCCGCTGACTGCCCAGGCCGCCCGCGCCGGGCCCTCGCCGCTGCTCGACTGGCTGCTCGACGTCGAGCGCCGGCGGGCCGGCGCGGATCTATCGGTGGCGGCGGCCTTCGATCTCGGCGCCGGCTTCGCCGCCGACACGATCCGCGTGCGCGACGTGCTCGCCCTCTATCCGTTCGACAACGTGCTCCGCTCCGTTCGCATCTCCGGGGCCCAGCTCCGGTCCTATCTCGAATGGAGTGCCCGCTACTACCAGGTGGATCCGGCGGGACGAGTGTCCATCAACGACTCGGTGCCCGGCTACAACTACGACGTGATCGCCGGCGCGGCGTACGACATCGACCTGCGCCGGCCCGTCGGCGATCGCATCATCCGGCTTGCCGTGAGGGGAAAGCCGGTCCAGCCCGCGGACAGCTTCACGCTGGCACTCAACAGCTATCGGCAGACCGGCGCCGGCGGCTACTCGATGCTGCGCGGGGCGCCGGTAGTGTACGACCGGGGCGAGTCGATCCCCGACCTGCTGATCGCCGACCTGCGCGAGCGGTATCCGCTCGAGCCCTCCGCGGTGCCGCCGAGCGCGTGGCGCCTGGTGCCGGAGGCCGCCGCGTCGGCCGTGCGAACGCTCTTCGGCGTGGCCCCGGCGCCGGCCCCGCCGGGCCCGCGGGACTCCGTGGTGCTCCGCGTACTGGCGATCGGCGACGTGCACGGACACCTGGAACGCGCGCCCGCCATCAAGGCCGCCATGGACAGCCTCGCCCGCGCGTGCGGCTGTCCGACGCTCCGGCTGGACGCCGGTGACGAGCTGCGCGGGACGCTGCTCTCGAACGCCAGCGCCGGGCGTGCCGCGGTAGACGTCCTCAACCACCTCGGCCTCGACGCCGCGGCGGTGGGCAATCACGACCTCGATTGGTCGGTGGACACGCTCCGGCGCAGGATGTCGGAGGCTCGCTATCCCTGGCTCGCGGCCAACATCCTCGATTCCGCCACCGGCGCGCGGCCGGAGTGGGCGGTGCCCTGGCGCGTGCTCGAGATCGGCGGACTTCGGATCGGCGTGGTCGGCTACATTACGTCCGAGACCAAGTCGATCGTCCGCGCGGACCGCGTCGCGGGTCTGCGGTTCGCCGAGGGCGCGCTCCCGCTGCGCACATCGTTCCGCGAGCTCGGCGCGGAGCGGCCTGAGCTGACAATCCTGCTGGCCCACGCCGGCGCCGCCTGCGAGGGCGCGGTCTGCCGTGGTGAGATCATCGACCTGGCCGAATCGCTCGAGCCGGGGAGCGTCGACCTGATAGTGGCGGGGCATACGCACCGCGTCGTCGAGGCCCGCGCGGGGGGCGTGCCGATCGTCGAGGCCGGAAGCGAGGGAAACGCGATCGCAGTCGCCGATCTCGTCCGGACCCCCGCGGGCGGCCGGGTGATCCGGACCCGAATCCATGCGCTCCCGGAGAGCGCGGGTCCGGGCGACCCGGCCGTCGCGGCACTGGTGGCACGGTACCGCGAGCAGGTCGACTCGATCGCCTCACGCGTGGTGGCCCGGCTCAAGTTCCCGCTCGCGCGCGACGACGCGCGACTCGGCCGACTCGTCGCCGAGGCCAACCGGAACGCGCTGCGCGCGGATGTGGGGTTGGTGAACGGTGGCGGGATCCGGGCCGATCTGCCGTCGGGGCCGGTCACCTACGACCGGCTGTTCCAGGTGCAGCCGTTTCAGAACGCGCTCGTGACGGTGACGCTCTCCGGCACGGCGTTGCGTGAACTGCTCGAGCAGGCGGTGCAGGGCGCCGGGCGTCCGTCACTCGAGGTGGCCGGCGCACAAGTGCGCTACGACCCGGGCCGGCCGGCGGGCCGCCGGGTGCGATCGATCCGACTGCAGGGGAACCGCAAGCTGGGCCCGCGCGAGCGGTACCGGGTCGCTCTGCCGGACTACCTCGCGAGGGGTGGCGACGGATTCGCCCTCCTCGCGGCGGTGCCTGCGGAGCCGAGCGGCGTGCTCGACGTGGACGCGCTCCGTGATTTTCTGCGCCGGCTCCCGCAACCCGTCGAGGTGGCGCCGGGGAGCGGCTTCGTGTCGACTCGACCGTGAGTACGGTTATGCGTGTGTTCATCAATGCGGCGGGCGTGGACGTCGAGCCGGGTACCGACGTTCGCGGCGCGATCCTCGCCCACGATCCCGCGATGGCGGCCAGCGCCGCCGCGGGCGCGGCGCTCGTCACCGACGCGCGCGGCATCACGGTGCC
>DATLBL010000164.1:0-45150 GCA_035526925.1 Gemmatimonadales bacterium | reverse complement strand
AGGAACGTCGGCACCACGCTGCCCCGGCTCCCCAGCACGTTCCCGAACCTGACCGCGACGAACTTCCGTTCGTGGCTTTCGGCAATCTCCTGCACGATCTGCTCGGCGACCCGCTTGGTAGCGCCCATGATGTTGGTGGGGCGTACCGCCTTGTCGGTCGAGATCATCACCAGGTGCTCCACCCCGAACTCGGCCGACAGCTCCGCCACGTTCTTGGTGCCGAGCACGTTGTTGGTCACCGCCTCCGCGACGTTGCCTTCCATCAGCGGCACGTGCTTGTGCGCCGCCGCGTGGAACACCGAGTAGGGCCGATACTGGTCGAACACCTGGCGCAGCCGCTCGCGATCGCGCACGTCGGCGACGATCGGAACCGTGGTCACGTTGGGAAAGCGCTCGGTCAGCTCGGCCAGAACATCGAAGATCGAGTTCTCCCCGTGGCCCAGCAGCAGGATCTGCGCGGGCTCCAGCCGGGCGAGCTGCCGGCAGAGCTCACTGCCGATCGACCCGCCGGCACCGGTCACGAGCGTGGTTTCCCCGGTGGCGAGGACGCGCACCTGGTCGAGATCGGTCTGTATCGGCTCGCGGCGCAGCAGATCCTGGATCTCGACCTGCCGCAGCGAGGCGACGGCCACGCGGCCGGAGATGATGTCGAAGATCCCGGGCACGGTGCGGGTCTTCACGCCGTTGTCGAGCGCCGCGCGAACCACCTGCCGGACGACGGCGCCCGGCGCCCGCGGCATGGCGATGATGACCTCCTCGACCGCGTGCCGGCTGATGATCTCCGGCAGCCGCTCGAGATTGCCGAGGATGGGAAGATCGCACAGGCGGTGACCCAGCTTGCTGCGGTCGTCATCGACGAAGCCGACCGGGTTGAGCTTGAGCTGCGGGTGGCCCAGCAGCTCCTTGACGATCATCTCGCCCGCGGCCCCCGCCCCGACGATCAGCACGCGGCGGGCATTCTCGAGCCGACGCCATTGGACCCGGCGCCCCAGCAGACGGACCAGGAGGCGGGGCAACGAGACGAGCGCAATGGTCAGGCAGGCATCGATGAACAGGACCGACAGCGGAACGCGGAGCGGCGTGATACCGACGGTCGGCAGGACGACGGCGCCGAGGATGGCGACCGACACGGCGGTGATCGTCGTGGCGAGCAGGATCTGCTCGAGCTCGGCGACCCCCGCGTGCCGCCACAGGCGGCGGTACAGGCCGACGGCCTGGAGCACCAGCAGCTTGATGGGGACGCTGAAGAGAACGAAAAACAGGGCGGTGCGGAGGTCCAGCGGGTTCCAGTCGAACCCCTCGAACCGGATGAAGTAGGACCAGAGTGGCGCGGCCGAGAGCGTGACCGCGTCCATTAGAAACAGGTATCGGTTTCGAATGTAGCCGAGCTTTACCATGGCGTAACGGCGCCCATGCCGTGCTCCCGCCGGGATCCGGTCCAAAGGTGAAACGGCATTTCAAGTAGAACCAGCTCAAGAAGTTAGGCTGGTTGGAGTGAGCGCGAAAGGGGACCCGGGCGCGCCTCGAACCGGCCAAACTGACGTCGAATCTAACGGGGGGTGGGCACCGCGCCTATCGATCCCCGGCGCCCAGCCGCTCTGCGGGATATACAAATGGTGTGCCGTGAAGTATGCCCTCACAGATGACGTCGAGTCCCGCGCTCCGTCCCGGGAGGAGATCATCCACGGTTCGAATGGCCACTCGGAACTGCGGCTGGCCGCCGGTAGGCTCGAACTGGTCGATCGGGATCATGCGACGGAAAAAGAAGTGGTAGGCATACTTCCGTGCGCGCCGGACCGCCGCGTCGGTCATGCGGGAGCCGAAGGGCAGCTTCGACAGGATGGAGAAGTAGTCTTCGGCCGACGCGGCGTCGGTCGTGAGACCCTTGTTGCGGATCCAGGCTTCGCCGGCCACGATGACCGGGATGCCCAGGCTGGCGAGCTCGACGCCGGTCTTCGTGCCGAAGATGATGACGGCATCGCACGCCTCGGCCGCGGCGTAGGTGCTCATCGGGCTCTCTGGCGGCACGACGAAGACGTTGGCCGGCAGCACCGGCACGGCCCGGCGGAGTTCCTCGACGACGCGCTGACGGGACGGGATGTCGCCCGACAGCTCCGCCGGGTGCACGCGGATCAGCAGCTGCAGCGCCGGCCGTTCCTCGAACCATCGCACCGTGCGGACGATCCAGTCGAGCATGTCCGGGAACGCGTTGGCGCGATAGTGAAGCTGCGCATCCCAGGCGACGTTGGTCAGCAGACCGATGATCGGTCGGGCGAGATCGATGGTGGCCAGCTCCGGCGCGGCCCGTCGGAGGTCCTCGATCGGGCTCGTGTTGTGGAAGACAATCCAGTCCCGTCCACCGCGGCGCCGGCTGCCCAGGTACTCCACGACCTCGGCCTCGCGCTCGGGCGACCAGTCGATCGACTCCCACTCGCTCACCGGCTCGGACATCAAGGTGTGATGGTAGGTCTCCTCGTGGCTGAAGACGAATGAGCGCTTGCGGTAGGCCACGTTCCAGGCCACCACCCGGCATCCCTCGCGCCGCGCGACCTCCGCCACGATACCGTGCGGGACGTAGATGGCATGGTTCACCACGACCACGTCGATCGCCTCGCGTCGGAGCAGGCGCCGTGTGGCGAATGCCGTCAGCATTGCCGCCTCGACGAATCGCCGCAGTACGGGCTCGGCCAACGGCTCGCCGGCCAGCGTGGAACGTGCGAAATACCGGAGGGCGCCCGCTCGCGCGTGCTCACCGACCGGGAGACCGTCGACGCAGAGCGTGGCGAGCGCCTCGGCGGCGGTCTCCACCGCGACGTCCGCGGCTCCGCGGCGCTCCTCCGGGGTTAGGAGCGTGCTGTAGCGATGGAGCGGCAGACCGAGCGGCTCGTAGAGGGCAGCGCCGCGCGGAAAGCAGTTCGCGCACATGTGGCGCTGCGGACCGGATCGGGTGAAGGAGGACGGGGTCTGGAGCCCGATCTCCACCATCTGGCAGGCGGGCAGGACGCCGTCGCAGAGGAGAAAGCTCGCGCGCGCGCCGCGGACGGTGAGCGCCCCGGCGAGGAGCGTATCCATGAGCGGCGCGGATGGGTGGCCCCCGGTGCTCGTCGCCAGCAGCACGCGTGAGCCCGACCCGGCGCCGGCCACGGCCTCGGCCCATCGGGTGCCCGAGTCGGCGATGATGCGCGACCAGTCGGGCTCGAAGGCGCGCGCCTGGCGCCGGCGCACGTGGTGATACAGCCGGTTCGCCGCCGGGGAGCGGCGCGTGATGTGCTTGACCAGGTCCTTCAGGGTCATCAGTCGGCGAAGCAGCGACGATGACCCGCTCGCACGCGGGCCAGCCAGTAGCGCGGGGGCTCGTAGTGGTTTTCGGCGGTGTAGGGCGGCGCGAAATGGTGACCGACCAGGTCGTCCCGGACGAAGAACGCGTTGGTGCCTGCCAGGCCGCACCCGACGAGTGCGTAGCCCAGCCGTCGGCCGAGCAGCTCGTAGCTCTTGAGGCTCGCCCCGAAATAGTTGCTGCGGTTCCAGAATTTGGCCGGGTCGTAGGCCACGACCCACTCGTCCGCGGGCGGCACCGTCGAGTTGTACTCGACCACCACCACGCGTGGGTGAAAAGCACCCAGCGCCTCCCAGACATAGTAGGTGTTGCGGTCGACGTCGATGCTGAGCAGGTCGAACTCCTCGGGCACCGCCGCTTCGGCCAGCGAGGCCCCGATGGTCTCGGCGGTCACGATGGTCTGCGCGATGCGCAGGTCGCCGCGCGCCACCGGATCGTGGAAATGCCGCCGCGCCAGCTCGAGTGCGCTTCCGCTGCCCTCGAACCAGGCGCCCCGCCAGCCTCGAGCCAGGAGATACGTCGTGTTGTTCTCGAGACCGTCGCCCACGCCGATCTCGACGAAGTGGCGGTTGGAGGTTCCGATCCGCCGGAAGATCTCGCTCAGGATACCGTCCTCGCCGCTCTGCGAGAACACCTCGCCCTCGTACCGGGCGAGGCGCCGGGTATCGGCATACTTGGGGCTCTCCAGCAGATCGCGCACCGCCGCATCGGCCGCGAGCGCGAGCAGATCGCGATGGGTTCGCGCCAGGGCCACGGACGCGTCCCGCATGGCCAGGAAGTCGCGGATCAGCGGGAGCCGCTGCAGAAACGCTTTCACCGGTCGTCTCCCGGCCTCACGGGCGCGCGCCCGACGGCTTGAGGGTCCGCAGCCGCGCCGCGAGCCCACCGAGAAGCGAGTGGTCGAGCCACAGCAGCACCGCACAGTAGGCGGCCAGCGGCAGGAGCGCGATGGTCGCGACCTTCCCCCATGAGGGTTGGCCAAGCACGCGATTGACGGCGTACGCGGCGATCACCATGGCACCGGCGGCCACGAGCGGCGTGCCGCAGGTGCGCCACAGGTCACGGGCGCCGAAACGGATCAGCCCCGCTGTCATGCGCATGATCACGAGCGAGCCCAGTGCGTAGGCGATGGTGATGCCCCAGGCCGCGCCGCTCACCCCGCCTTCGCGGACGCCGGCCCACAGCAGGATGGCCACGGTCACGGTGATGCCGATGGACCACCAGAGCAGCCAGCGAGGGCGATCGAGCGACTTGAGGAGCTGGCCCACCGGCGAGACGTAGGCCTGGAACACGGCCAGCACACCCATGATCTGAATCAACGGCACCGCGTCCGCCCAGCGCTCCCCCCAGACGATCGGCACCAGCACGGGCGCACCGGCCGCCGCGAGGACGGCTACGGGCAGCGCGACGGCCGCGAGCCCGCGCATGGCATCGCCATACGCGCGGCGCAGTGCCTCCGGGTCGGACTGCAGGCGCGAGAGGTAGGGGAACAGGTAGGTCCCCACCGCGCCGACGAGCATCGCGATCGGCTGGACGACCAGGCGATAGGCGAACACGTACAGCCCGACCGCCGTCGGACCGAGCAGGTGTCCCAGCAGGATGCGGTCGAAGTTCTGCACGAACGATTTAAAGACGTTGAACATGAACAGCTGGCTGCTGTACGGCCACATCTCGCGCAGCAGCGCGCCCGAATACTCGCCCAGCTTCGGCCGCCACGCCGAGAGCGGCCAGATCAGGACCGCGGCCGCCAGTCCCGTCACGAGCGACTGTACGACCAGGCTCCAGACTCCCCACCCCGCGGTGGCCATGGCGATGCCGCAGGCTCCGCCGATCGCGCTGCCGGCGACGTCGCGCATGGCCAGCTCGCGGAACCGCAGCTCCCGCTGTGCCACCGCCGACTGGGCAGCCGAGACGGAGGCGATCAGGAGGTTGAGCGAGAGCGCCATCGCCACCGGCTGGAGCGCGGGCTCCCGGAAGAACCAGGCCGCCGGCCACGAGAGCGCGACGCCCAGGAGGGTCAGCGCGGCACCGGCGCCGACGTTGAGCACGAACACGGTGCTGAAGTGGGCGGAGCCGATCTCACGGCGCTGGACCAGCGCCGCGCCGAGCCCGAGATCGCTGCACGATTGCACGATCGACAGCCAGGCCATCGCCATGCCCACCAGCCCGAAGTCGCGCGGGGCCAGCAGGACGCCCAGGATCGCGAAGATCAGCAGCGAGGTGAGCTGACGCCCGCCCACCTGCAGGATCGCCCACCTCACGCGGCGGCCCTGGCCGTCTCATCCAGCACGGCAGCCATGCGAGCCAGAGTGATCCGCGTGTCCCACTCGGTCTCGATCCACGCGCGACCCTTTTCACCGAGCCGCCGCCGGCCGTCGGGGTCCTTCGCGAGGCCCAGCACCGCCTCGGTCAACGCCGGGACGTCCTCGGCCGGGACGAGTACCCCGTTCTCACCGTCGCGCACGAGCTCGGGGATGCCGCCGACCCGCGCCGCCACCACCGGTCGTCCGGTCGCCAGCGCCTCCGCGGCCGAAAGGCTGCTGCAGGCACGGTCGCCGGCGGTGGGCGCCGCCAGCATGTCGCACGCGGCGTAAAGCGCGGGCAGCTCCGCGTATGGCACATTTTCCAGCACTCGGACGCGATCCCCCGACCGGGCCGCGAGCGCGTGCGCCGCGGCGGACAGCTCGCCCGAGGCCCCCGCGATGACCAGGCGGAGGGCGGCATCCCGCGCGAGCAAATTTGGGGCGGCGCTCAGCAGCGTGTGCAATCCCATCTCGGGGATGTGGCGGCCGAGGAAGAGCACGACCACGTCGGACGGACGGGCGTCCAGGCGGTCGCGCATGGCGGAGCCGCTCACGGTCGGCTCGAACCGCGTGGCGTCCACCCCGTAGGGGATGACCTCGACCGCCGGCGCCAGTCCGAACCGCGCAAACGTCGAGGCGCAGTGCCGGCTGCCCGAGACCAGCCGTGCCGCCGTCCCGCAGATGAACGGCAGCACCGATGGGTTTGCCTTGAAGAACGCCGGATCGCTGATGAGCTCACCGAAGCTGTTCACCACCGCGGGAACGCCGCGCTCGCGCCCCAGCACCGTCCCGATCAATCCACCGCGGCTGAGATTGAAGCCGCAGATGACGTCGATGCGATGGCGCAGCAGGACCTCGCGGCCGACGCTGGCCAGCACCTGATACCACGTGCGAATCGCCATGTCGTGCGCCGAGCGCACGCGGATGCCGATCGGGCCGCCCCGCAGGTGAGCGGCATGCCGGGCGAGCAGCGGGAGCTTGGCCCCGAGCGGGAGCTTGTGGATGGTGATCTCCCCGCGCCGCTCGACCCCGGTGCGCCCGCCCGAGACCACGTGCACCGACCAGCCACCCTCCGCGAGGAAGGCCGCCAAGTTTTCGATTACGCGCGGAACGCCGCCGTACGGAGGCGGGTAGTTGCCGATGAGCAGCACGCCACGCCTCATGCGTCTCGAGGCGGCGCGCCGTGCCCGGCCACGACCAGCAGGTTCTGCGTCACGATCGGCCGCACCGGCCCCACTTCGGCCACGATGGCGGTGACGATGGCCGTCTCGACGACCCGCCACACGAGCGAGCGCAGCCAGGACTTGAGACCATACACCACCGGCCGCACGGGAAAGCACGCGACGCTGCCGAAGCCTGCCGCGCGGAGCACCTGGCTCAGGCTCGCCTGCGTGAACGCGGTTTCATGGGTGAAATCGCCGTAGATGATCCGGCCGGCGAGCGGAGACTCCCCATTCGGCACCTGGAGCAGCAGTGCGCCGCCCGGGCGCAGCGCCTCGCGGCAGAGCGTGAGCGCTTCGAGCGTGTCTTCCTTGGTGAGGTGCTCGAAGAGGTCGCGCGCGATCAGCAGGTCGTACTGCGCGGAGGCGGTGCGCAGGAACTCCAGCACGTCGCCCTGGCGGAGGTTCCGGACGCCCAGGCCGCTGCCCTGCTCGATCTGATCATGGCTCACGTCGATGCCGCCGGCATTCGCGTACCCACGCTGCTGGAGCCACCAGACCACGCTGCCGTACCCGCAGCCCAGGTCGGCGATCGCCGCGTCGCGGTCCGCGGGCAGATAGGCCGCGAGCGTCTTGTCCCAGCGCTGGGCCCGGGCACGGAGCGCCTCGAGCGAGGCCCCGCCTTTCCGGGGCGCGAGATGGTCGGCGAGGTACGTGGCGTAGAGCCGGTCTTTGTATCCCGAGCTCATGCCGACACTCGCGACTCGAGCTCGGCGAACCACTCGGCGATCCGGCGCACGCCCGCTTCGACCGGCACCGCGGGCACGAAGCCGAGCGCGCGAAGCCGGCTGATGTCGCCGACCCAGTGCAGCGCGTCGCCCGGGCGGACCTCACCGGTGTAGCGAACGGCAGGCGTCAGTCCCAGCACCGCGACGACGTGCCCGACGAGCTCGCGGATCGTCACGCCGACGCCGGACGCCACATTGTAGACCTCGCCCTCGAGCGGAGCGTCGCTCATCACCAGCGCCGCGGCGGTCACGACGTCGTCCACGAAGATGAAGTCGCGCATCTCGGTGCCGGCGCCAATGACGTCCAGCCGCTCGGGATCCGCCGCGAGCTTGGCGATGAGGTCGAACACCACCTGCTTCCGCTGCCCCGGCCCGAACACCGAGAACAGACGGAGCGACCCGGTCCGGAGCCCGTGCAGCCGTGCATAGAGCGACACGTACTGCTCGGCCGCATACTTGCTCACGCCATACGGCGACACCGGCACGATCGGTGTGGCTTCCGAGATCGGCAGCACCGTCGGCGAGCCGTACACGGCGGCCGACGAGGTATAGACGACCGGCGTACGAGGGCTGCCGCGACGCACGGCCTCGAGCACGTCGAGGGTGACGTCGGCGTTGTTGGCCAGGTCACCGGAGGGATCCTCGATCGAGGGGGGCACGTAGGCCGCGCCCGCCAGGTGATAGATCCGGTCGAAGCGCCCCTCGGCCACGATGGCGCGAAGCCGCGCGTCGGGCAGGCGCAGCCGGTGCCAGGTCACCCCGCTCGGCACGGGCAGCGCCGAGGGCGCGCTCAGGTCGTCGACGACCGTCACCTCGGTCCCTTCCTCCAGCAGACGGCGCACCAAGTGCGAGCCGATGAAACCGGCCCCCCCGGTCACCAGCACACGGCGCGGAGACCGCGGCGAGCGGACGTTGCTCACTGCGGGGCCTCCAACGTGTACTCGTGCTCGGCACGCCGACCCACCACGCCGGCCGACATCGCCACGGTACCCTCGAGCAGCCGGTCGGCGAGGGCCGTGCCCTCGAGACCGTGATACCGCAGGACCTCACCCGGTGCGCCGCACGCCGGATACCCCTCGACACCGAGGGCGAGGAACTCCCGTCCATCGAGCATGCCGCCGTCCGCGAGCGCACGGGCCACCCGGTCGGCCAGCCCTCCGACGGGCGAGTGATCGTCCACGACGCAGATCCGGCGGTACGGTGCCACGAGCGTGGCGAGCCATCGGTGGTCCACCCGGTTCAGCCAGGGATGATTCACGACGGTGAGTCCGCTGCCACGCTCCGTCATCGTCTCCGCGGCCACGAGCGCTTCGTGCAGCAGGACGGGCCCGTAGGCCAGCACGACGGTATCGCCACCCTCCACGAGCACCACGCCGCGGCCCGGGCTCAGCGCGTACTCCGCCGGCAGCGCGATGCTCCGGGGCGACGGGCCGATCGCGAGACGCAGCACACCCACGCCCTCGTTGCGCTCGACGAGATACTCGAGCGCCTGCCGGGTTTCGTCGGCGTTGCACGGCTGGAGAATGGTGCAGTCGGGCAACGCACCGAACAGCGAGATGTCACGCACGCTCTGGTGCGACTTGCCGGGACCGGCGGGGATCAACCCTCCGAAATGGCAGACGTAGATGACCTTGGAGCGCTCGGTAGCGTTGTTGTAGATCTGCTCGTTGGCCCGGGACGCGAGAAAGCTCGCAAAGCTGTTCACCACCGGCAGGAGTCCGCCGCGCGCCAGACCGCCGGCCATCGAGACCATGTCCTGCTCGGCGATGCCGTTCTCGATGAATCGCTCCGGATACGTCGACTCGAACCCGCGCACCCGGCAGTCCGCCGACAGATCGCCGTCGAGCACCACGATGTCGGTGCGCCGTGCCGCCAGGTCGACCAACGCCTGGCCATACGCCTCGGCGACGAACTCACGCGGACCGCTCCCCAGTGAAGGCGCCGCCTCTGACACCACATCCTCGACGGCCGGCTCGCCGAGTCCCAAGTGCCGGAAGCCTTCGCGCACGCGCGCCAGGAGCTCCGCGCTCGCCTTCGCGAAGCTCTCATCGTCCGGGGCGCCGGCATGCCACCGATACAGCCCGCGGCCATCGGCCAAGGCGCGCGGGTGCTCCATGAACGAGACACCCCGCCCCTTCACGGTGTCCGCGATCACGATCGCGGGTACGTCGCGAGGCTGCCGGAGCTCGCCGAACACGCGCTCGAGATCGGCCCACGAGTGGCCGTCGCAGCGGAGTACCTTCCAACCGTAGGTGCGGAATCGCGCCTCGATATCGCCCAGGTCACTGATCTCTGCGACCGGTTTGTCGGTCTGAAGCTTGTTGTGGTCGACGATCACCGCGAGCTGCGGGACGCCCTGGCGCGCCGCGTTGAGCAGCGCCTCGTAGTTCTGACCTTCCTGCAGCTCGCCATCCCCGGTGAGGACGAACACCCGGCCGCCGCGTCCCTGGCGATTCTTGGCCCAGGCCATGCCCTTTCCCTTCGAGATTCCCATACCGAGCGAGCCCGAGTTGGCTTCGATGCCCGGAATGCCCACGTCCGGATGGCCGTCCAGTCCTCCCAGGCGACGGAGCTTCAGCAGCTGCTCGCGGCTCAGTACGCCGCCCGCGTGAAGCACCGCGTACAGGCCGGGCACATCGTGACCCTTCGACGAGAAGTAGATGTCGCGGTCCGGATGGGTGATGCCCTTCCCTAGCGTGTTCATCTCGCGAAAGTAGAGCCACACCACGATGTCCATCGCGCTGAAGCTCGACCCGAGATGTCCCGAACCGGCGCGCTTAACGGCGGACAGCGTGTTGAACCGGCACATGTCGGCCACGAGCGCCAGGCGCTCGGGGCCTGGCGTGCCGGTACCGCGCGCGCGGTCGAATTCGGAGCTGGACAGCAGTCGGATACCGATCACGGGTGCTCCCATCAGGGGTACGGCGGCGCGTCGACCGGCGGCAGCGCCTCGGGATGCTCGCCAGCCAGCTCCTCGGCCCAAGCCCAGTCGCGCGGACTGTTGACGTCCAGTCCTTCGAGCGCCTCAGTGAGGAACGGCACGATCACGGAGCCCGCGATCGTGCCGGTGTCCGCCACGACGCGGGTCCAGGCGATTTCGAGGCTGGCGTTCTGAATGAAGATCTCCGGCAGCGCCTGGTACTGGGCGCTGTGCCAGGGCCGGTCGGCGGGACTCGCCGGCATCAGCGGGAGAAGACGCCCGCCGCGGAGGACCCACATCTTGCCGGGATGCTGCGTCACCTTCTCGACCGCGCGGAGCGAATGCACCCCGGGCTCCCCGGTGAACGACGCCCACGCGCGCCGGATGGTCTCTGCGCGGCGAAAGGGACTCGTGGGACGCACGATGCTGAAGCAGTCGAACGCGCGCCCGGCGGCGGCCAGGGTGCCCAGCATGTGCTCGACCCATTCGATGTCGGGCGACAGGTCTCCCGCCATCGGGCCAGGGCGCAGGCACGGCACCTCGGCGCCATAGTGGCGGGCGATGTCGGCGTAGACGTCGCTGTCGGTCGAGCACACGACGGCCGAGAATACGCCGCTGGCCCGCGCGCCCGCGATGGCGTAGGCGAGCAGCGGGTGCCCGGCGAGGCGACGGACGTTCTTGTCCGGCACCCGCTTCGAGCCGGAGCGGGCAGGTACGAATGCTACGGCGGAGAGAGTGGTCGTGGGCACGGTTGCTACAGCCTCGTGGGGTCGGTCTGGACGAGAATGTTCTTGAGACTGCTGTACACGTCCAGCGCCTCGGTGCCCGGCTCCCGGCTGCCGTTGCCCGACGCCTTCACCCCGCCGAACGGCATGTGCGGCTCGCTGCCAAACGTACCGCCATTGACCACCGCCACCCCCGCCTGCACCCGGTGCGCGAACTCGGTGGCGCGGTGCACGCTGGCGGTATGGATGCAGGCTGTGAGGCCGTACGGCGACCGGTTAGCGAGCGCGAGGGCGGCCTCGAAATCGGGGACCCGGTAGAGCGTCGCCACCGGACCGAACAGCTCGGTGCTTGAGATCGCCGCGTCGGGATCGGCCTCGAGCAACGTCGGAGCGAGGTAGAAGCCGTGGCGGTGGTCGTCGTCGGTCAGCCGCTGGCCACCGGTCAGGAGCGTCGCTCCCCCATCGCGCGCGGCGTCGAGGCAGCCGAGCATGTTCTCGAGCTGCCTGAGGTTGATCACGGGTCCGTAGTCGTCGCCGTCGCGCGGGCCCACGCGGAGCGACCGGGCGCGACGCACGAGCGCGTCGCGAAACCGATCGTACACGGCGTCGAATACGATGATGCGGCTGCCCGCGGCGCAGCGCTGGCCGGCGTTGCTGAAGGCGGACAGCACCGCCCACCTGAGCGCGGCATCGAGGTCCGCGTCATCGGCGACGACGAACGGATTCTTGCCGCCGAGCTCGAGGGACACTCGCGCCAGCCGGGCGCCTGCCACCTGCGCGATACGTCGCCCCACGTTGGTCGAACCGGTGAAGCTCAGCACTCCCACGTCGGGGTGGCCGACGAGCGGCTCGCCCGCCTCCGCGCCAAGTCCCTGGACGACGTTGAGCGTTCCCGGCGGCACCCCGGCCTCGTGGGCGATCGCCGCGAACAGCCAGGCCGTGAGCGGCGTGTCTTCCGCCGCCTTGAGCACGGCGGCGTTTCCGCAGATGAGCGCGGGGAACACCTTCCACGCCACGTTCGCGATGGGCGTATTGGCGGCGATGATGAGTCCGGCGACGCCGATCGGCTGGCGCACGAGGGCGGCGTAGCGGCTGGGCGTTCCGCTCGTGGTGGTACGGCCGTACATGCGCTGCCCCTCGCCGGCCATGAACCGACCCAGCGCGATGGCGCCGTCGGTCTCCCCCCGAGCGGAGGCAGGCGACTTCCCGGTCTCGAGCGCGACGACATCGGCCAGATCCTGGCGCCGGCGCGTCATGGCGTCGGCCACTGCGTACAGGATCTCGCCCCGGCGGACCGCGGTCTCGCCGGACCAGACGGCAAACGCGCTCGCGGCAGCCTCCACGGCGGAGCGCACATCGGGCGTACGCGACCGCGCCACCCGGCAGATCTCGCGGCCGTCGTGCGGGTTGAGCTTCACGAAGCTCCCGCCATCGGCGGCCTCGAGCTCCCGCCCGCCAATCCAGTTCGGTACCAGCGCCGGGGTGGCTACCACGCCGTCCACCCGCCGTCCATGACGAGGTTGGCACCGGTCATGTACCCCGACGCATCCGAGCACAGAAAGACCACCGCGCCATTGTACTCGTCCGGCCGCGCCATCCGGCCGATCGGAATGCGCGCGCAGTAGCCCTCGAGAAAGCGCGCGTCCTGGTTGTTCTGCACGCCGGCGAGGGTGAGCGAATTCACCCGGACGCCGCGCGGCGCCCAGTAGGTGGCCAAGTAGCGGGACAGGTTGAGCAGCGCGGATTTCGAGGCGGAGTACGCCACCGGCTTCACGAATCGCGCCCCCGCCTCGGCCCGATAGCCGTAGATCCGCTGATCCGGCGAGACCAGCCCGTAAATGGACGAGATGTTCACGATCGAGCCTCGCCCCGCTTCGGCCATGGCGGCGCCGAACACCTGGCAGCAGAGCATGACACCGGTGACGTTCACATCCATCACCCGTTGCCATGAGTCGAGCGGGTATTCCTCGAATGGGCCATTCTCGGCGGCGGGTGCGTCGGGCGGGCTGTCGATGGCCGCGCCGTTGACGAGCGCGTGCGGGACGCCCACCTCGGCGCAGATCGAGTCGAGTGCCGCCTCGAGCGACGCGCGGCTGCGCACGTCCGCGTGGATCACGCGGACGCCGGCAGGAGCCGCCGCCGCGTCGGCCGCGGGCGGGAGATCGAGCGCCACGGCGTGCGCGCCTCGAGCGGCTAGCGCGGAGGTGAACTGGCGTCCAAGCTGCCCGAGGCCACCGGTGACGACGACCACCCGGCCACCGAGGTCGAATGCATCGCGCGTCATCGAGTCAGGACGCGGCGCCGGCGGGATGCTGCGTACTCTCGCGCGCGGCCACCAGCAGGTCGCACACCTCGCGCACGGCGCCGCGGCCGCCCGGACGCAAGGTGCGGAGCCGGGCCGCCGCCAGCACCGACGCGTGCGCGTCGCCGACGACCACGGGCAGCCGTACGGCCTCGAGGCAGCCCAGATCGTTGACGTCGTTGCCGACATACGCCACCTGATCGAGCGTGAGCCCCCGTTCGCGGACGATGGACTCGAGCCGCGTGCGCTTGTCGTCACACCCCTGCACGCATTCCACCTTGAGCTTGCGGGCACGCGCCGACACCACCGGATTGACCTCGGTGGAGAGGATCATCACGCCGACGCCGAGGCGCTGGACCGCCTGGAGGCCCAGCCCGTCGCCGCGCCAGCAGCGGACGGCTTCGGTCCCGTCTTCGGACACGTACACCGTGTTGTCGGTGAAAACGCCGTCGAAGTCGAATACCACCAGCCGCACCGCCGCCAGGTCCGCCGCCACGCCGGGCGGGACCGGCTGCGATCCACCCGCCACGATCACGCCACCGACGCGAGCAGGTGTTCGAAGCGGATCATGTCGTCGGCGCGCAGCGCCTGGGAGAGCCGCCGGCCGATCAGCCGGTCGAGCTCGTAGGGAGGGAGGCCACCGCCCGGACTCTTCACGGCCACGTCGGCGGTGGTGAGGAGGTGCCCCGCCGGCAGATCGCGCGCGGCGACGAGCGTCTTGCCCATCTTCACCATCGCGCTCTCCTCGCCGGGCAACAGCCGTTTGGCGCCATCGCCGAGCGCCAGGCGCGCGCGACGGAGGTCGCGGATCATCTTCCGCATGCCCACCGGCTCGAGCGAGAGCGCATGGTCAGTGCCGCGCCACGTATGGTTGAGCGTGAAGTGCTTTTCGATGATGCGGGCCCCGAGCACGTACGCGGCCACCGCCATGGCGATGCCGTTGTAGTGATCGGAGAGTCCGACGCAGGCGGTGGGGAACGCGCTCCGGAGCGTGCCGATGACGCGCAGGTTCATCTGCTCCGGCTCGGTCGGGTACGTGGCCGTGCACTGCAGGATGCCGATCTGTGAGTTGATCGTGCCGATCGCGTCCATGGCCCGGTGGACATCGTCGAGGTGCGCGCCCCCCGTGCTGATGATCACCGGCTTGCCGATCCGGGCCACATGGCGCAGCAGAGGAACGTTCTTCAGGTCACCCGAGGCGAGCTTGTAGGCGGGCATGTCGAGCCGGGCCAGAAAATCCGCGCTCGGCACGTCGAACGCCGTCGCGAAGAACGTGATCCCCAACTCCGCCGCGTAGCGCCGCAGCTCCGCGTATTCGCTCGCCCCGAACTCCAGGGCCTCCCGGTGCGCCCCATAGGTGGGCCCGAAGCTGTTCTCGTTGTCGTACGGCTTCTCGTACATCGCCCGCGTGTACAGCGAGCGATTGTCGCGCTTCTGCAGCTTGACCGCGTCCGCCCCGCACTCTTTGGCCGCGTGAAACAGCTCCCGGCACTTCTCGAGACTGCCCTGATGATTGTGACCGATCTCAGCGATGAGGTAGCAGTCGCTGTCGTCGGTGATGGTCGTGTTGTCGATGGTCAGCGACCGGGACATAGTCTCCGCTCAAGGTGGGATGCACGCTCACCTGCCGCGGGACCGCACGCGGGCAAAGCTCCGAAACACCGAGGAGCGCAGTGAATCGAATTCAGCATAGTCGGCGGGGTGCCTTTGGCGTTGCGCTTCAAGGTACTCACGTGTGAAAATGATCACAAGCGCAAGCGCCGCGCCAAGTAACAGCCCCAGAAAGAGGTCCAGCGCGAGGCTCGACCGCACCGCCACGGCGGACCCTTCCGGCCGGGTGATCACGGTGGTTACCGGCGTGTTTCGGACTTCCTCGATGCGCGCGTTCTCGTACGCCTGGGCCAGCGAGCTGTACACCTGCTGCCGCAGATCTACGCGGCGCTGCAGCCGGTTGGCCTCGAAGGTGAGCTGCGGCGACTGCTGATAGCTCCGGTTCCGCTCGAAGAACCGCTCGAGCTCCGACTCGGTGCTCTGCAACTCGCTCCGCGCCTCGGTCAGGCGGCCTTCCACGAACCTGCGCTCGGCCGCGGCGCGGGTCTGCCGGCGAGTCAAGTTGTACCGGTCCACCAGCTCGAGCAGCCGCCGGTTCACCTGGGTGGACAGCTCGGGCCACGGCATCCGCACGTCGAGCGTGATGATGCCGGTCTTGAGCCCGACGCTCACGTCGACCCGGTCGCGCAGCTTCGACAGCGCGCGCCGGAGCCGGACCTCCGGGGTATCGCCCTTGGGGCGCAGCAGCTCGACGAGCGTGCCGTGGACGCTGTCACCCTCGGCGTCCACGAACCCGTAGCGGGTCTGCGCCGCTTCGGTCAGCAGCTCGCGCGAGCGCAGCAGCTCGGCGTAGAAGTCGGGGGACTCCGGGTTCGCGGTCCCGGCGCCCAGGGTGAATCCGAACTGCGCCGCGAGGCCGGCAAGCTGCGGACCTCGGCTGTCGGTGCTCTGGGGCATGAACTGGGCGCTGGCGACGAAATCGTGCCGGGGCAGCAGCCACAAGGCGAGCGCCAGGGCCGCCGCGGCGAGCGGCACCCCCACCGCGATGCGCCACTGGCGAAGCACCGCGTTGATGACCATGAGGGGCTGGCGGTCCGGCGCGCCACTGTTCGTCATCGAGGCTCTCCTCCCTGCGGCCGAGGCTCCCGCGCGACGCCGGTCACCGCGCCGATCGTCCGAAGGATGATGGACAGGTCGAACATCATCGATGCGCGCGCCACGTACTCGCGCCCCAGCCGGATCTTGTCCGGCAGGATGACCCGGACGTACTCCGCCGCGGGATCCGCCGCCCGTCCCAGCAGCGCCGACTCGTCGCGGTACTTGAGACTGGCGAGATCGGTCATGCCAGGCCGGATCGACAGGATGTCCTCGTACTCTCCGCGAAAGCGCTCGACGTACTCGGGCACCTCGGGCCGCGGACCAACGAGGCTCATGTCGCCCGCGAGCACGTTGCAGAGCTGCGGCAGCTCGTCGAGCTTGAACCGTCTGAGCGTCCGGCCGACGCGGGTGATGCGAGGATCCCGTCCCACGGACAGCGCGCCCCCGCGCCGCGCCGCGTCGGCGACCATCGTCCGGAACTTCAGGATTTGGAACGGTCGGAAGCCCCGTCCGATCCGAACCTGGCGGAACAGCACCGGCATGCCCGACTCGGCGATGATCAGCAGCGACACGGCGGCGAGCACCGGGCTCAGCGCGACCAATCCGGCGCCGGCCAAGGTGAGATCGAACGCGCGCTTGGCGAATCGCTGGACCGCGGTCACGGCTTCCGCAGCACGCCAAGATAGTGGGTTCGGAGCCACGGCAGCGTGGCCAGGAGCTGCGCCGCCATCGCGGACCGTGCCGCCACGACCCGGGTGATCGGCGGGGCCAGGGTCACGCGGTCGAGGGTCGAGGCCCAGCCGGGGAACAGCGCCGCGAGCTCCTCCCGAGTGATTCGTCGGACGTCCGGATTGCGTGGGTTGTTCACCCGTAGATCATACCAGAGGAGCGCGCCGCCCGGGCGCAGCACCCGCGCCATCTCGCCCGCCATTTCCCGGCGCACCGCCGGGTCCAGAATCGAGCTGAAGACCGTGGCCTGCAACACCAGGTCGAATGCCGCCGCCGCGAACGGCAGCGTGCTTCCGCCGCCCTGCAGGACAGACACACCGGGCGCCGACACCCCGCGTGCCTGCGCCACCCGCTCGCGTAGCAGGTCCACTCCATGGACGCGGTGCGGCTCCGCCCCCCAGCGCACCAGGTCCTGCAGCCACTGACCGCCCCCGCAGCCCACCTCCAGAACCGAGCGTCCGGCCAGCGGCAGCAGGCATTCGCGCGCGAGCAGCGCGAGTGTCGCGCGCTCGCGCTCCTGCATCATGAACAGGTGGGCCGGGTTGCTGTAGGCGTACCGATCCCCGGTCGCGCGCCGGGCGTATACGTCGCGGACCCGCGCCTCCTCGGCCCGGCTCACCTGGTCAGCGCCACGTCATGCACGTGCGGCGAACGCCGAGGGCGCCGCAGCGCCGGCAGCACGCCGCGCAGATATCCCGCGCCGTACGACCAGTGCAGGACGGGAAAGACCACGGAGAGCAAGAGCGCGGCACGACGACGCGTCCGCCACCAGGCGGTGGCGGCCGCCGCCGTCACCGCCAGTAGATACGCCCCGGCCACGAGCGCGAGCGCGGGCGCCCCGACATCGGGCGCGAGCGAAGCAAACAGCGCCGACCCCGCCAGCGCCAGCAGGAGCGCCGGCGGCACGAGCTGCCGGACGGTCGGTACGTGCCCGAGCTTCCGAACCACCAGCGGCTTGTAGAAGCCGTACTGATAGTACATGCGCGCGAGCTGACCGAGTCTGCGCCGGGCGTAATACTCCACGACCACGTCGGGCAGGAGCAGGATCCGCCCGCCGGCGCGAAGGATGCGCCCGTTCAGCTCGTCGTCCTGATTCCGCACCAGCTCCGGGTCGAATCCGCCCAGCCGCTCGAAGAGCGAGCGCCGGAAGCAGCCGAACGGTACCGTATCGACCCATGCTGGCGCGCTCGCACCGGTGCGGAAGGCGGCGTTGCCGACGCCGAACGGGTGCGCCATGCCGATGGCGATTGCCTCCGCGAGCAGGCCGCTGCTCCCGGGCAGTGTCCGCAGCACGCCCCCGACGTTGTCCGCGCCGGTCGACTCGAGCGCCTCGACCAGGCGCGCGATGTAGCCGCGCGGATAGCGGACGTGGGTGTCCATCCGGAGGATGATCTCGCCGCTGGTCTGTGCGATCCCGAGATTGAGCGCCGCCGGCGTCACGCGCGCCGGATTGTCCACGAGCCGCACCTCCGGATGCCGCGCGGCCACGGCGAGGATGCGCTCGCGCGTGCCGTCGTCGCTCATCCCGTCCACCAGGACGACCTCCCGTCGGTCGGCGGGGTAGTCGTTGGCGAGAATCGAGGCGAGGCAGGTCTCGACGTGCTCCCGCTCGTTCCGGCACGGTACGACCACCGACACGAACGGACGGGCAGTATCAGGCATCGCCCGCGGCCACCGTGGCCGGTTCGCTCACGGGGCGGGCCAGCGCGTCGAGCGTTCGGCGTACGGCGACGTACCCCGTCGTCAGCGAGATCGCGGCGATGGCCAGCATCGCGGAGGCAAGGCTGCTCAGAAATCCGTTGTGGATGAGGTTGGTGGCCCCCTCCACCAGCGTGAAGTGCAGGTACCCGATCACGGCGAGGATCGGCGTCGAGCCCGCGCTCACCAGACGGCGGAGCCAGCCAAGGGCGAACGCGCCGAAGAACAGGTAGGTGACCACGCTCACCAGGCCGAAGTCCGCCCATGCGTACCCGACCAGCGTCGGCGCGTACACCGTGTCCAGACGGCTCGAATAGTTCTCTCGGACGAGGTACCCGATGTCACGGAACGGATGCACCGGCTTGTCGGGAAACACGACGTGCGGCACCCAGGCGCTCAGCGTATATGCCAGGACCCGGCCGTGCATCAGCAGCGACGGATCCTCGGACTGGCGCTCGACCATCGTCGCGTACCCGGCGTACACGCCTGCACTGCCGAACCGGGTGCCGAAGGTCGAGAGCGCCTCCGCCGCGAGCTCCGGCCAGTCCGTGCGCACCCCCGACGAGCTGCCGGGGAAGAACCGGAGCTGCGTCTTGATGCCGCTCGTCACCACCAGCAGGACCAGGAAGGCCGCGATCAGCCGGGGCCGCACCCAGGACCGAAGCGTGTGCGGATTGAATGCCGCGACCACGACGAAGAACATGAGGGCGGCCCCGACGATGCCCGCCCGCGACGACGTCAGGAAGAACGCGATGGCCGCCATGAGCGCCGCGAGCAGCGCCTGGCGGCCGCGACGGTGCTCGTAGCCGGCCGCCAGCAGCGCCCCGCCGAACATCGCCAGCTCGGTGCCCCAGTCCCAGAAGGTCCCGAGCTGGCGCTGGGCGACGTTGTACGCGTAGATGTTGGCGAAGTAATCGGTGATGCTGGTGATGCCCTCGGAGCCGAGCGCCACCACCTTCATCGCGAGGCCGAGCACGAGCAGGAAGCTTCCTGCGTATCGAAGCTGGCGCGCGTCGTCGTCGGTCAGGACCCGGCGAATCTTCGGCGGGTTGGGCGAGGCCACAAAGAGTCCCAGCGCGAAGCACAGCAGGCCAAGCAGGTGAATGAGCCCGGGCCAGAGGCGCAGGTCCACCATCGCCCGCACCTCGGGAGAGCCGTGCGTGAGCGCGAGCGCGATGCAGAGTCCGGCGTAGTCGCTGCCCACGACCAGCGCCAGCAACGCCATGCCGAGCCCCTCGTAGGACGTGATCCCGCGCCAGCGCGCGATGGCCACGAGCAGGGCCAGGTTCCAGGCCGCGACTACGGTATAGGCCAGCATCGCTCAGAGCTCCGCGTACACGGCGTCGATCTCCCGGAAGACCCGCGGCAGGTCGTACTTCACGGCGGCCTCGCGCGCGTTGAAGCGGCCAATCCGCTCGCGCAGCGCGCGATCATCCGCCAAACTCTCGAGCGCCGCGGCAATCGCGCCGACATCGCGGGGAGCCACCAGCGTGCCGTTCGCCTCGGCCACGACCTCGGGGATCGACCCGACCGTCGAGGAGAGAATCGGCAGTCCCGCCGCCATGGCCTCCAGGATGGCGATCGGCTGCCCCTCCGCATGGCTCGGCAGCGCGAACACATCGCTCGTGTGGAGCAGCGACACCCGCTCGGCGTCGTCCACCGCGCCCGCGAACGCCACGTTGGCCAGCCCGCGCTCACGGGCGAGCGCGCGAAAGCGCTCGACTTCGCCTCCGCCCACGAAGAGGAACCGGATGTCCGGCCGCCGCGCCCGGAGACGCTCGGCGGCATCGAGCAGATCGAAGGTGCCCTTCCGCTCGCCGACGATTCCCAGCGCCAGCACTCGCACCTCCGGACCGTTCGAGTGCGCCCACCCGTCGGGGGGAGCCAGCTCCGCCGTGCGTACGCCGTTGAAGATGGCTCGTACCGGCCGGCGGGTCATGCCGCGGAGCACCTCGGCCAGGCCGGGCGACTGCACGATGTGCATGTCCGCCAGGTCCAGCGATCGCCGCATGAGCGCCTGGACCCGCGCCCCCGAATCCCGGTACAGATCGTCGAACTGACCGAGCAGGTGGAAGATGGTGCGCGCCCCGTGCCGGCGGGCGATCGCGATATGGGCCGCGTTGCGGAAGAAGCCGTACCCGGCCGTGGAGAGCACGTGCACGATGTCCACCCGCTCGCGCCGGCAGACGCGGTCGAGCTCGGCGAACTTCCGTCCGACGAACGCGAGCACGCGGGCGCTGGCCGCCACGCCGTCACGGCCCACGAAGTTCCAGCTCCACGCCTCGGTGGTCACCTTGGGACGGAGTGAGGACGGCACGTTGTCGGCCAGCAGGGTCAGCCGGTGATGCCGGGTGAGATCCGAGGCGAGCATGTCCTGCGCGTAGCGGGTCATCCCACCCATCGGCGGCGGCGCCGGTCCCACCACAACGATACGGCGTTGCGTCAGGCCCGGAACCGTTCGGCGACGTCGGCGACGGCCGCGACCACGGACTCGACGTCCTCGTCCGTCATGCGGGTGTAGATCGGCAGCGACACAAGGCGGGGATACAGGCCCTCGGCCACCGGGAACTGCGCGGGAGTGTAGCCGTACTTGCCGGCATAGAAGGGCTGGCGATGGAGCGGGATGAAATGCACGCTGGTGCCGATCTGCCGGTCCTTGAGCTCCTGGATGAAACGGGCGCGGTCGATCGTCAGCCGCTCCAGCCGGAGCCGGGCGGAGTAGAGATGCCAGGCATGCCCGACACCGGGCCGCGTGACCGGCGTCTCGATCGCGTCGACGCCCGCGAACGCGGCATCGTACCGAGCGGCGATGCGGGCGCGGCCGTCGCGCATGTCGTGCAGCCGGCGGAGCTGCACGCGGCCGAGCGCGGCGGCGACATCCGTCAGGTTGTACTTGAATCCCGCGTCCGACACTTCGTAGTACCAGGTGCCGGCCGCGGTGTAGCGCTTCCAGGCGTCCCGCGTGATGCCGTGCAGCGCCATCACGCGCGCGCGGGCGGCAATCGCATCATCGTCGGTCGTCAGCATGCCGCCCTCGCCCGTCGTCAGCGTCTTGGTGGCGTAGAAGCTGAAGGCCGTCGGGCATTTCATGCCGCCCACGTGTCGGCCGTCGATCGCGGCCGGCAGCGCATGCGCCGCGTCGTCCACGACGAACAGCCCGTACTCCGCCGCGATCGACTGCAGCGCCGTCATGTCGCATGGATGCCCGGCGTAGTGCACCGGGACGATGGCGCGGAGCCGCCCGCCGGTCACTCGGTGCACCCAGGCCGCGCCCCGGCCAACGTACTCGCGCTCGATCAGCGAGCGCACCGCGGCCGGATCGAGATTGATGGTGTCGGCATCAACGTCCACGAACCGGGTTCGGGCGCCGAGGTACTCGACGACCTCTCCGGTGGCGGTAAATGTGACGGTGCTCGTCAAGACCTCGTCCCCCGGACCGATACCGGCGGCCTCGAGCGCCAGGTGCAATGCCGCCGTGCACGAGTTGACGGCCAGCGCGTGCCGGACACCGACCTGCTCGGCGAACTCGCGCTCGAACGCCTGCACCTCGGGTCCGGTCGTGATCCAGCCAGAGCGCAGGACGCGCACGACGGCCTCGATCTCCGCTTCGCCCAGATCCGGGAGGGCAAACGGCAGGAAGCTGCTGCGCGGCGGGCGGCTGGTCAGGGGAGCGAGCGAACTGGCCACGAGGGGTCGTCTCCTTGGACGAGGAGAAGCGCGTACGGTCGAGTCGTCGGGCCGGACAATCTAGCTCCTCAGACCTCGAGCGGCAGGGCCACCCGCCGCCCGTCCCGGGCCGAGATGTACGTCGCGATCAGAATCTCCAGCGAATGCAGTCCTTCCCGGCCATCGGTGTCCGGCGCGGCCTCGCCGCGGAGCGCCTTGATGACGTTGTCGTAGTACAGCGGGTGGCCGAAGCCGTAGACGGACGTCGTCTCATAGCTCGCCTGCTCGACGGCGGCATCGTCCGGATCGCTATCGGCAAAGGTCCAGTGCTCAATCTTGTTGACCGCCACACCTCCGACCCGGACCGTCCCCTTCTCACCGATAATGGTGATCGAGCCCTCCAGGTTCTTGGGATACGTCAGCATGGTGACGTTCATGCTGCCCAGCGCGCCGGTGCGCCAGCGGATGCTGACGACGCCGGTGTCCTCCACCTGGATGTTCCGGGCTAGCGTCGCCGTGTAGGCCTGCACGCTCTCGACCGGCCCGATGAGCCAGTCGAGCAGATCGACGTAGTGGCTGGCCTGGTTCATGAACGCGCCGCCGTCGAACTCCCAGGTGCCCCGCCACGGGGAGCTGTCGTAATACGCCTGCGGCCGGCTCCAGAACACGTTGATGTTGACCATGTAGATCTTGCCGAAGCGCTGCTTCTCGACGGCTCGCTTGACCAGCTGCAGCGTCGCGTTCCTGCGGTTCTGCTTCACCACGAACAGGTGCACCCCGGCCTGGTCGCAGGCATGCACCATCCGCTTGCCGTCGCGCCACCGGGTCGCCATCGGCTTCTCGGTCATGACGTGGCGCCGGGCGGCCGCGACCTGGGCGGCCTCGTCCGCATGGACGCCGCTCGGAGTCGAGAGAATGACGATGTCCGCGTCGGTTCCGGCGAGCAGGGTGTCCAGCGATCGAAACCCCGGTGCCCCTGTTCGCGCCTCGGCCCGGCCCAGCGCCTCCGGGTCGATGTCGCACACTCCGACCAGCTCGGCCCGGTCCTTGTGCCGGTCGAGCGCGTCGAAGTGATTGGCGGAGATCCTGCCGCAGCCCACGAGGGCGAACCGGATCTTCCGGTCCCGCACGAACGGCTTGGTGATGAACATGGGTCTCGAAGGTGTGGGTCGAGTCGCCCAAATCTAAGCAGGACCCCGCCCTACGCGGAATTGCGCAGGCGGGGCCGAGTCGCCACACTAGAGGGGGGTCTGGCGCATTCGAGGCCGCCTCCCCATATTGTGAATAGTTTCACAAACCCTCGCCCGTCGCCTCCCGACGCGGCCGAGACGTGCGGCGCCCCGTGCCGGCAGGGGCGCCGCGATCCATCTGAAGGAGTGACCCATGGCGACTGCGACGACACCGGTGTCCTCGAAGGCTTCCTATCCCGCCGAGGCGGTGAACCGGTTGTTTGCGCCGCCCGAAAGCGAGGTGCCGGCCGATAAGCTTCGCCGGCTCCTCCACGAGGCGCGCGCCAAGGGATCCTTCCTCCACACCGCCGGCGCGTACGACGCGTTCACGTCGGCGATCATGACCAGCCTCGGCTTCAAGACGCTGTACGGCAGCGGGTGGCAGCTCGCCGCCACCAAGAGCATGTACCCCGACATCGGGATCTACCAGTCGCATCAGATGGTGGAGCTCGTGCTGGAGATGCGGAAGGGTATCGAAGGCGCCCGCAACACCCACTGGTACGACAGCGAAGGCAAGAACCTGCTCGATGCCCCTCCGGCTTTCGTGGACATGGAGGCAGGTTTCGGTGGCCCCACCCAGACGTTCACCCTGGCCACCGAGCTCATCCGGGTCGGCGCCGGCGGTGTCCACCTGGAGAATCAGGATCCCTCGAATCGCACCTGCGGCCACATCGTGAACGTCGGCAAGCAGAAGCGCAACAAGGTGCTGGTGACGCGCCAGCAGTGGCTCGCCAAGCTCAAGGCCATCAAGGCGGCGGCCGAAGCGACCGGTGTGAATGTCGTGATCATCGCGCGGACCGACTCGATCGACGGCGCCTTGCCGGACGAGGAGCCGGGTGGGGTGAAGATGGCCATCGAGGATGCCTGGGAAGCGGCGGAGCTGGGCGTGGACGTGATCTGGCCGGAATTCAACAACACCGAGATCCACCAGCCCCAGGAGTTCTCCGAGGGCGTCCGGAAGTACTATCCGAACCAGATGCTCGGATTCAACCTGTCGCCGTCGCTCTACTTCGGAAAGGCCAAAAAGGCCGGCACGCTGATCACCAATCAGCAGCTGGCGGATCTGGGCTTCATCCTTCAGTTCTCGACGTTGTTCAATTTCCGGACGGCCGGCATGGCGCTCGAGAAGGGACTGCGCAAGTTCCTGAACAGCGGGATCGAGGCGCTGGCGGATTTGCAGATCGAGGAAGATGGCCAGGAGTCCTCGCCGCTCACCAAGATGCACCAGAAGTTCGCCGGCATGAATCGCTGGCTGGTGCTGGAACAGGTGCTCAGCGGGAAGTAACGTGAGCGAGGGGACAGCCGCCGGCTGTCCCCTCGTGCTGTCACCTTGATCGCAGCAGTCGCCTGGCGGACGGGAACCTCGGGCTCGACATCCCGACGCTTACGCCCCCAGCGCCTTCCGCAGCCCCTTCCCTTCCCCGCTCTCCGCCACCGGCACTCCCTCGCCCCGCAACCGATCCACCTGCCAGCGATCCAGCCGCACGGTGAGCTCCACCTCGTCCGCGCCGTCTTCCCGGCCGAGCACTTCGCCGTCCCGGTAGAGCGCCGCCACCCGCGCTCCGTCCGCCACCGGCAGACGCACCCGCACCGTCGGCCGGCCCTGCCGTTCGAGCTCGCGGAGCCGCGCCTTGAGGCCGACGATCCCGTCGGTCCGCATGGTCGAGCTGGTGATGGCGTCGGGGTAGAGCTCGCGGATGCGGGCGCTGAGGGACATCGAATCGATCACGGCGTCCATCTTGTTGAAGACCACGAGCTGCGGCCGATCCGCCAGGTCGAGCTCTGCAAGGACGCGGTCGACAACGTGCATCTGGCCTTCCCAGTCGGGATGGCTGGCGTCGACGACGTGGAGCAGTACATCGGCTGATCGGGCTTCCTCGAGTGTGGCACGGAAGCTCGCCACCAGATGGTGCGGGAGCTTCCGGATGAAACCGACCGTGTCGGTGACCCGCGCCCGCTGGCCCTCACCCAGCTCGACCTCGCGGGTGAGGGTGTCGAGCGTGGCGAACAGCCGGTCCTCGACGAAGATCTCATGCTGGCCCGAGAGCGCACGCAGAATGCTGGACTTGCCCGCGTTGGTGTACCCGACGAGGGAGACGCTCAGCATCGGATCGCGTCCCGCTCGCAAATTCTCGCGATGGCGCTCGACCCCCTTCAGCTTGGCCTTGAGCCCCTGGATCCGCTGCCGGATGATGCGTCGATCGGTTTCCAGCTGCGTTTCGCCCGGGCCCCTCAGTCCGATGCCACCGCGGATACGCGAGAGGTGGGTCCACATGCGGGTGAGCCGCGGAAGCATGTACTCGAGCTGCGCCAGCTCGACCTGCAGCTTGGCCTCGTGGCTGCGCGCCCGCGTCGAGAAGATGTCCAGGATGACTTCGGGGCGATCCATCACGCGCACCTTGAGCTCCCGCTCGAGGTTGGCACCTTGCACGGGGCTCAACTCTTCGTCGAAGATGACGAGTGTCGCGCCGGCGTCCGCCACTGCGGCGGCCACCTCTTCGACCTTTCCTTCGCCGATCAGCGTGGCCGGGTTGGGCGAGGAGATCTGCTGAGAGATCCGCCCCACCACTTCCGCCCCGGCGGTGTCCACCAGCCGGGTGAGCTCTTCGAGGTGTTCGGTGACATGGCGTGCATCCTTCGAGCCTTTGCGGGGCGCGGCCACGAGCACGGCGCGTTCGGTAGGATCGCGAACCTGGATCGGTGTCCGGATGGAATTCCTCGATGGTCGGGGTTACTGGCCGGTAGGTATGGGCACCAATCCGGCGGCGCGGGTGAGCGGGGCGCGCCCTTCTCGGGTAAATGGCACCTTATGCTCGCCGAACGGGGTGTCGACGGTCAACTGTCCCTTGATCGTATACGGCAGATCTCCATAGCCCAGCGCCGCTCGGACCGCGCTCGCCATCCCGCTCCAGCTGAACCGGACCGGCAGCGTCAGCGCGGTCGTATCGCCCCGCTGCACCTGAAAGTCGGTGTCGTACTCTAGATCACCGAGGTGCGAGTTCTCGACGTCGAAACCGACCTGAAGCCGGGTCCCGTTAAGATCGAAGTCGTTGGGATTGTACACCGCCACTACCAGATCCATCGTCCCGCCCGTCACACCCACACCGCGCAGTATCACGCGGTCCAGCCGCAGATCCGGTTCCTTCAGCGCGCCGGTCAGCCCGGCACAGCCGGCGAACAGCGCAGCGCACAGCATCACGCAGGTAATCCGCAGTGGCATGCCCATCCTTCCCGTCATCCCCGAATATAACCAAGGGTACCGACCGACTATGCGGGCACGTCGGAGCGCCCGTCGGTGCGCGGTGTCACAGGCTCGCGTCAGCCGGGCTCGTCCTCGTTGGGATTTTCGCTCGATTCGCCGCCACCGCCCGCATCCATCTCGCGCTTCCGCTGCTCCCACCACGCGATACGCTCCGCCACTTTCTTTTCGTACCCGAACGGGCCGGGCTCGTACAGGGTCGTGCCGCGCAGCTGGTCCGGCAGGTATTCCTGGGGCAGGTACGCATCCGGTGAGTCGTGCGCGTAGCGGTAGCCTCGCCCGTATCCCAGCTCCTTCAGGAGTCCGGTCGGCGCATTGCGGATGTGGAGCGGCACCGGTGCGGCAGGGGTGTCACGGGCGGCGGTCAACGCGGCATCTAGGGCCATCTTGGCACTGTTCGATTTCGGCGCGGTGGCGAGATAGATCGTCATCTCGGCGAGTGGCAGATAGCCCTCGGGCGGGCCGAGCATGTGAAAGGCATCCCGCGCCGCGACGGCCATCAGCAGTGCGTTGGGGTCGGCCAATCCGACGTCCTCGGCGGCCATGGCGATGGCTCGGCGAAACAGCGTCATCGGGTCCTCGCCTCCATCGAGCATGCGGGCCATCCAGTAGAGCGCGCCCTGCGGGTCGCTGCCCCGAAGCGATTTGTGATAGGCGGAGAGCAGGTTGAAATGCTCTTCGCCGGACTTGTCGTATCGGGCGAACCGCTTCTGCATCGCCTCCCGGGCCACATCCGCATCGATCTCTCCGCCCTCGCCCACGTGCGCCGCGGCGGCTTCGAGCACGGTGAGCGCGCGCCGCGCGTCCCCGTCCGACTCGGCGGCGATGGAGCGCAGCACCTCCTCCCCCACCCTGAGGCCGTGCCCGCCCAGGCCGCGCTCCTCATCCGCCAGCGCGCGCCGAAGCACCTCCTCCACGTCGTCCGAACCGAGCGGCTGCAACACGAACACCCGGGTGCGTGACAGCAGCGCCCCGTTGATCTCGAAGCTGGGATTCTCGGTCGTGGCGCCGATGAGGGTAATCGTGCCGTCCTCGGACGGCGGGAGGAGACTGTCCTGCTGGGCCTTGTTGAGCCGATGGATTTCGTCCACGAAGAGGATGGTCTGCGCACCGCCCGCCGCGAGCCGGCCGCGTGCGGCCGTCACGATCTCCCGGATGCGCGGCACACCTTCGGTTACCGCGCTGAACGGCACGAAGACGCGCTGCGAGGCGCTGGCGACGAGATGCGCGAGCGTGGTCTTCCCGCTCCCCGGCGGGCCCCAGAAGATCATCGATCCCGGCACACCGCGCTCGATCGCTTCGCGGAGGGGTTTGCCGGGCGCGAGCAGGTGGGCCTGGCCCGCGAACTCCTCGAGCACGCGCGGGCGCATACGGGCCGCGAGCGGCTGGGCGCCGCGCACGCTCGAGGCGAACAGCGATTCTTCCCCGTCGGCGGGTGGCGGCTTGCGCACCATCAGGGCACCCATACCTCCAGCAGGCGCTCGGCCGCGAAGAACGCCAGTGCCCCGCCGAAGAACGCCGCGGCCGTGAGCCCGCCGCGCTTGCCCTGGAACTCGGGCACCAGGTTCGAGGCTGCCACGTAGAGCGTCACCCCCGCCGACAGCGCCAGCCCATGACGCGCCAGCGGCCCGACGTGCTCGGTCATCAGCACGCCCAATACGGTTGCCGCGCCGAGCACGCCGGCCGCGCCCAGCGCCCGCCCTCGGCCCTGTCCACCGGCCACCATGACGCTCGCGATGGTCACGCCCTCGGGCAGCTTGTGCAGCAGCACCGCCAGGAAGAGCAGCACGCCCAGGTGGCGCGAGACCAGGAACCCGCTCGCGATCGCCACTCCGTCGAAGAACGTGTGCAGCGTCAGCCCGAGCAGCGCGGAGAACCCCGCGGAGGCGGTGACGCGGTGGGTCTCCTCGCCGAAGTGAAAGTGCGGGGTGACGACATGCTGCGCGAGATGCACGGCCAGGTAGCCCGCCAGCACGTAAAGGGCCGCGGAAGGCGAGTCACGCAGCACCTCGGGCATCACCCCGAGGAGCGCGACGGCGAGCATGAACCCGGCGCCGAAGGCGAGGCAGGCGTCGATGACCCGCAGGCTTCGACGCTCGCGGCGCACCACGGCGAGCGCGCCCACGATATTGCCGAGCGCCGCGGCCACGGCGAAGGCGAGGGGACTCACAGCAGCTCCCGCGCGAGCGCCAACAGGGTTTCCCGGCGGTTCAGGGCAGGATCGTCGAGGACCCGCTCGAGCAGGCCGGCGAGCAGCTCACCGACGCGCGGACCGCGAACGCCCAGCGCCTGCACGTCCACGCCGGTCAGCGCCAGATCGCCGCGGGTGAGTGGCTCCCCGCGCAGACGAATCGCGCGCGCTTCGGCTTCCCACGGGGCCGCCGCGCCGAACCGCAGGCGGTGGAGGAGGAGCAGATCGTCGGCGGCGCGGCCCGCGGTGGCAAGCCATCGTCGCACGGCACGAGGGTCGTGTTCGGCGTCGGGCTGGAGGGGCCCGCGCGCGATCGCGGCGGCCCGCTCGATCTCGGCGTTGGACGCACGCAGGCGCCGCAACACCGGCGCGGCGTCCGGGACCAGCAGCGCGGTGAGCAGAATGGGATCGCGCTCCTCGATCGGGATCCGGTCGGCGGCGCCGAGGCGGTCCGCCGAGACCGACATCAGCTCGGGCATCCAATGCTTCGCTGCGCCCACCTCGCACCAGAGGGTCACCAGCTCCGAAACGCTGCGGGCCGTGCGCAGCCCTTTCAGCCATTCGTCGCGCACCCGCTCCGCCGACAGCCGCGCGAGCCCGGGCGCGCCCTCGACAGCGGCCGCCCAGGTCTGGGGCTCCATGGTGAAGCCCAGCCTTGCGGCAAACCGGACGCCCCGCAGGATCCGCAGGTAATCCTCGCGAAAGCGCGTCTCCGGTCGTCCGACCGCGCGAAGCAGCCCGCGCTCGAGGTCGGCCCGTCCGCCATACGGATCGCGCCACTCGTGGCGGAGAGGATGGTACGCGATGGCGTTCACCGTGAAATCCCGGCGGGCGAGGTCATCGTCGAGCGAGACGCCGTAGGCCACGGCGGCGTGGCGGCCGTCGGTGCTCACGTCCCGGCGGAAGGTCGTGACCTCGTGGAGTACCCGGCGGCGGTCGAGCACCCCGACGGTGCCGTACTTCTCTCCGACGGGCACCGTGCGTCGAAACAGCGCCGTGACCTGGTCGGGTGTCGCCGAGGTGGCGAAATCGAAGTCCGAGTGCGGGTGACCGAGGAGCGCGTCTCGAAGCGCGCCGCCGACGCACCACGCTTCGTGGCCCGCCGCCTCGAGGGTGATCGCGATCTCGAGGACCTCCTCCGGGATGGCGGGTGCGGCCGAGCTGTTCATCGCCCGCCGTAGGCGACGCCGGCCGACAGGGCGAGCGCCAGCTCCATCCGCGCCTGCGACGGCGTCCGAGGGCCCGCAGGAACGGCGCCCATCGCCACCGTGCGCGCGCCACCACCCTCGAACGCATAGACCGGCGTGACCTCGCCCCGCGGGCACCGGGAGGCCAGGACGACCGGCTTGCCCTCGTCGAGCCAGCGCCGGACCGCAGGGACCGCCCCCGGGGGCATGTTGCCGCTGCCGAACGCCTCGATCACCACCCCGTCATACTCGGGGCGCGCCAGGTCCAGCAGCGTACCGTCGTCTCCTACGATCATCGTGACGACGGCGACGCGCGCCGAGAGGCGCTCGAGTTGCATGGAGGTGCGCGGCGGGCCCGGCGGCTCCTGATATTCGACGCGATCGCCCTGAACGCGACCGATCGGACCGGCGTGCGGGGCGGAGAAGGCGGCGAGATCGGTGGCATGCGTCTTCACCACCGTCTCGCCCGCGAAGATGTCACCGCCGAACACCACCATGACGCCGCGCCCGGCGCTCGCCGGATGGGCGGCGACCCGGACGGCGTCGACGAGGTTCCGGCCGCCGTCCCAGCCCGCCTCACCCGACGTGCGCATCGCGCCGGTGATGGCGATCGGCACGGTGACGGGCAAGGTGCGGGCGAGCAGGTAGGCGGTCTCTTCGATCGTGTCCGTTCCGTGCGTCACGACGATCCCGCTCGCCTCCCCCCCGGCGCTCACGTCGCGCACCCGCTCCCGCAGCGCCCACAGCCGCTCGGGGCCGAGATGGCAGGCCGGGAGCTTGGCCCAGTTCTCGATCCGGTAGGGCGCGATGAGCTCGAGCTCCGGTGCCATCTCCACCAGCGCCTCGCCGCCGTGGGTCGGGACGTTGCCGCCCGCCGCCGCGTCGCGCTGCATGGAGATGGTGCCCCCGGTGAAGAGCAGGTGGATCACGGGCGCATCAGCCGCACAGCACGCTGCCGCCGTTGACGTTCACGATCTCGCCCGTCACGTGACGGGCGAGATCGCTGCACAGAAATAGGATCGGCCCGGCGATGTCCTCGGCCGGGGGAATGCGGCGCAGCGGAATGGTTTGCCGCACGCGCTCACGGCCGTCTCCGGCGAACGCCTCGATGCACATGTCGGTGTCCACCCACCCGGGGGCGACCCCGTTGACCAGGATGTCGGGGGCGCACTCGATGGCCAGCGACTTCACCAGCGCAATGAGCGCGCCCTTGCTGGCGGCATAGTCGCTGTGGAAGGCCTCCCCGCGCTGACCGGCGGTGCTCGACACAATGACCACTCGGCCGCCGGGCCCCATCAGTCCGAGCGCCGCCTTCGTGCTCAGAAAGACGGCGTCGAGGTTGGCCGCCATCGTGTCGCGCCATCGATCCGCGCCGAGCTGCGCAAGCGGCGTCTCCTCGGGTGGCCAGATGCCGGCGTTGGCCACGAAGCAATCCAGGCGTCCGAACGCGGTCCGTACTTCCTCCGCCATCCGCGCCGAGACCGCGGGATCGGCGAGGTTCCCGCCCACGGTGAGGGCTCGGCGTCCTTCCCGGCGGATGCGCGCCGCGACGGCGTCGGCCTCCGCGGCGCGCGAGTGATAGGTAAGCGCGACGTCCGCACCCGCCCGTGCCAGCAGCAGTGCGGTCTCACGCCCGATGCCGCGGCTGCCGCCAGTCACGAGCGCGGTGCGCCCCGCCAGAGAGATCATCCCCTTACCCGACCCCCACCAGCGCGGATTCGACCAGCTCGACGACCAGATGCTCGAGCGCGAGATGGAGTACCTGGATCTGACTGGTGTCGTCCGACGGCACGACGACGGACTCGTCCACCTCATCGGCGAGCGGACCGCCGCCGCGTCCGAGGAATGCCACGGTGGGGACCTTGAGCCGGCGCGCGGCCCGTGCGGCTTCGAGCAGATTGGGACTGCGGCCGCTGGTGCTGTGGAGCACGAGCAGATCGCCCGAGCGGCACAGCGCCTCCACTTGGCGCGAGAAGATCTGCTCGAATCCGAGATCGTTGCCCGCGGCCGTCAGTATGGAGGTGTCCGTGGTCAATGCCACCGCCGCCAGCGCCCGCCGCGAGACCGCGTAGCGCACGACGTACTCGGTGGCCAGGTGCTGCGCGTCGGCCGCGCTTCCGCCGTTTCCGCAGAAATACAGCGTGCCGCCCGCTCGTAGGGTGTCCGCGTACCGCGTCCCGAGGCGGTCGAGCTGCGGCGCCAGCACCTTGCAGGCTCGCGCGAGCGCGGCCAGTCGATCAAGCTCCTGCTCCACCTTGGCGGCGCTCACGTCTCACCGCCCAGCATGTGGCGGATCCGCTGCATCCAGGTGCGGCGGATCGCGAGGGCAGGCACCTCGACCAGCGGCTCGTCGCGCAGGATCGCCCCGGGATTCCGCACCGTCAGCAGCTCGGCCTGCTCCGGTCCGTCCTGAGCCTTGAGGAAATCCGCGCCGCCCGCAATCGTGCGCTCGTCGCCATGATTGTCGCCGGCCAGGATGTCGCCGAGACCCGCGGCTACGAGCTGCCGGGCGCGCTGCCCACGCGTCTGCGGGGAGTGCAGCGTGTTCGCGTCCACCTGCATTCGGGCGCCCAGTGATCGCCAGTACGTGACGGCCTCGACCGAGCAGCAGCTGTAGCGCTCCGGGTGCGCCAGGATGGCCGAGAGCCCTGCATCGCGGACGCGGGTGAGCGCGTTCGTGACCGCCTCGGCGGCCACCAGGCGGGGGAATTCCACGAGGATGTACCGGGTGCCGCCTAACGTGATGCGGCGGAGCGCGTCGCCGCCGAGCGGCAGCGGGCGATCCAGCATGACTTCCGCCCCCCGGTGCAGGCGCGGGAGCTCGGGAGCTTCGGCCCGCAGCGCGCGGAACGCGTCGTCCTGGCGAGGGCCGGGCGCGCTGCCGGCGTCGTTGGCCTTGAGGTGAGGTGTGAGGCAGACATCGGTGATTCCGAGCTCCGCCATCCGCCGGAGGACGCCGACCGACTGCTCGACCGTTCGCGAGCCATCATCGACGCCCGGCAGCAGATGGGAGTGCAGATCGATCACGCGTCGAGCCGCACGTGCTGGAGGATGGAGGTGGCGAAGGCGCTCAACTCGCCGGGGGAGCGCTCCGCCTGGGCGAGGAGCGCCAGCGTGATGAGGGCGTCGGCCGCCAGGAGATCGAGCGCGACGGAACGATCGCCCGCGTGCGAGGTGACCCGGTCGAGCGCTTCGCGCCCCGCCTGGGCGAGCGCAGCCGGCATGGGCTCGGCGGGTTGCACCGCCAGCGCCTCCTCGCGGACGCGCTCCCGCAGCGCCGACGGTGCCTCGGCCGTGTGGCGGTCGAGCCAGTCGGCGAGGGCGCTCACGCGCCGTTGCTGCCGGTTGCCAGGCCGCCGCCCTCCTGAAGCCAGGTGCGGACCAGGTCCCGGGTGGCGGCACGCGCGGCGGGGAGCCGCGACGGGTCGCCGGCGCCCGCGGAGGCGAAGTGCGGCCGTCCGCCCCCCTTGCCGCCGCTCAGCGCGGCAATGCGATTGACCAGTTCTCCGGCCTTGCGCCCGGCCGCGACCAGGTCGTCGGTCAGCGCGGCGTGCACGGCGCCGCGGCCCGCGCTGCTGAACAGCACGAGCACCGATCGCCGCTTCCCTTCCCGGAATCGATCCGCGATCTGCCCCGCCTCGTTGCGGTCCTCCACGGCCGTGTCGGCGATCGTGAGGTGCACACCGTCGAGGTCGGAGACCTCGCCGGCGATCGGCCCCCCGCCGCCCGACTTGAGTGCGTCGGCAAGTCGCGCCTCCAGCCGCTGCCGCTCTTCGAGCAGCTGCTCGACTCGACGGAGCAGGTGCTCGGGCTGGGTCTTGAGCGCGTCGGCCACCTGCGCAAGGCGCTGCTCGAGCTCGCGCACCGCGCGGCGCGCGCCGGCGCCGGTCGTGGCCTCGAGGCGGCGGACCCCCGCGGCAACTCCACTCTGCGCCGAGATGCGAAAGCTGCCGATCTGGCCCGTGCTGCGCACGTGCGTACCGCCGCAGAGCTCGATCGACGGTCCCATCCGAACCACGCGGACCTTGTCGCCGTATTTCTCGGAAAAGAACGCCATCGCGCCCAGCGCCAGCGCGTCGGGATACGCCATCTCGCGCGTGGTGACTTCGTCGTTCGCGAGCACGAGCGCGTTGACCTCGTCCTCGATGGACTGCAGGGCGCCCGGGTCGATCGAGCCATGATGCGAAAAATCGAACCGCAAACGGTCCGGCTGCACCAGCGAGCCCTGCTGGCGCACGTGGGTGCCGAGATGCTTCCGCAGCACGTGATGCACGAGGTGGGTGGCGCTGTGGTTGCGTTCGATATCGTGCCGGCGTGGCGCATCGACCGACGCCCGCACAACCTTCGGCTCGAAGGCGTCGGCGACGGTGCCGCTCACGACGGTGCCCTTCGGGTCCTTGCGCACGGCGTCCACCGCGAACGCCCATCCCTCACCCGCAACCTGGCCGACGTCACTCACCTGGCCGCCCGATTCCGCGTAGAACGGATTCTCGCGCAGCACGAGATCGACCCGCGGGCCTTCCTGCCGGAACGCGAGGATGTCGGTGTCGGCCTCGGTCGACTGATAGCCGACGAACTTCTGCTTGCCGCGCTTGACGCTGCGCCACGCGCCGGGCTTTGCCGTATGGACGGCAGGAGCGCCGACCGGCGTGCGACTCGAGGTGCGGGCGTCGCGCGAGCGCTGCTGCTGCTCCTTGTACGCGCGGTCGAAGCCCGCGGCATCCACCTCCACGCCACGCTCCTGCGCGATGATCTGCGTGAGGTCGATGGGAAATCCGAACGTGTCGTACAGCTTGAACGCGTCCTCACCCGGGATGACGCGCGCGCCCGAGGCGAAAATCTCCTCCAGACGGCGCAACCCGCCCTCGATGGTCTCCAGGAACCGGTGCTCCTCGTTCTCCGTCACTTCACGGATGTACGCGCCCTTGGCCGCGAGCTCCGGGTAGACGGCGCCCATCTGTGCGATGACGGTATCGGTCAGCGGTGCGAGCGTCGGCGCGCGCCGTCCGAGCAGCCACGCGTGGCGGACGGCGCGCCGGAGAATTCGGCGCAGCACGTAGCCCCGGCCCTCGTTTCCGGGATAGACCCCGTCGGCGAGCAGGAAGCTCACCGCACGAGCGTGGTCGGCCAGCACCCGGTAGGAGGCACGGTCGTCCGCGGCGCGATCGTACGGGCGGCCGACCAGCTCCCCGACCCGTTCGATGAGCGGAAGGAACGTGTCGGTGTGGAAATTGTCGTCCTCCCCCTGCAGTACGGCGGCGATCCGCTCGAGCCCTGCCCCGGTGTCTACCGAGGGCTTCGGCAGCGGCGTGAGGGTGCCGTCAGCCGACCGGTCGAACTGCATGAAGACGAGATTCCAGATCTCGAGGAACCGGCCCGCTTCGGCCTGCTCCTCGAACTCGGCCTGCGGGATGACTTCGGAGCCGTGGCCCGGGGCCTCCGCCGTCCACTCGAGGTCGACGTAGACTTCCGTACACGGCCCGCAGGGGCCTGTGTCCCCCATCTGCCAGAAGTTGTCCTTGTCGCCAAGTCCGTAGATGCGGTGATCGGGAAGCGCCGACACCTCGCGCCAGTACCTGCGCGCCTCGTCGTCCGTGTGGTGCACGGTGACCCGAAGGCGCTCCGCCGGAATGCCGAGGTACTCTGGGCTCGTGACGAACTCCCAGGCGTACGCGATCGCCTCGCGCTTGAAGTAGTCCCCGAACGAAAAGTTACCCAGCATCTCGAAGAACGTGTGATGCCGCTTGGTGTGGCCGACCTGCTCGAGGTCGTTGTGCTTTCCGCCGGCACGGACGCACTTCTGGCAGGTCGTCGCGCGCGCGTAGTCGCGCCGTTCCTGCCCCAGGAAGGTGCGCTTGAACTGCACCATGCCCGCGTTGGTGAACAGGAGCGTCGGATCGTCCGCGGGCACCAGTGACGAAGAAGGCACCTCACGGTGCCCCCGGGCGACGAAAAAGTCGAGGAACAAGCGGCGGATCTGGGCGGACTGCATGGAGGGAAAATATAGAGAAGCCCCGACTTAGGGGCCATGGCAGGGTCAGCCAACGACGCGGACGACCAGCTCCGAGATGTCGCGGCCGGCGAAGCCTCGACGCGCGAGGTAGGCGAGGACCCGGCGGCGCTTGACGGCCCTGGACAGATCGCCGAGCTGCGCGGCGCGTTTGGCGGCAAGCGCCGTGGGAACCCGGGTGCGATCGCTGCCCTCCGGCCACTCCACCGCCAGCGCCCGGTCGATGTAGCTGCGCTCCACGCCCATGGCGAGCAGATCGCGCACCAACCGGGCCGGGCCCCGGCCACGCGCCGCGCGCGTCTGGACAAAGGTCTCGGCGAACGCCGCATCGTCCAGCAGGCCGAGCCCGTCGGCCCGCTCGAGCGCCGCCTCCACCGCAGGACGGGGGTGACCTTTGCGGAGCAGTCGGCGCCCCAGATCGGCGCGCGCGAACGAGCGCCGCTCCAGCGCCCGGAGCAGTGTGCGAAAGGCACCCTCGGCGTCGGCGGCCGCGGTGAGCTGCTCCTGCAACGCCGCGTCGACCGGCCGCCCCACGGCAAGTCCGGCGCCGCGGGCGAGTGCTTCCGGCACCGCGCCGAACCGCACGCCGTCGACTTCGACCCGGAGCGTGCCCGGGCGGCGCGGATCGGGCTCGAGCGCGGTGAGGACCGGGAGGGTCACTCCTCGTCGTCTCCGCCCGGGGGGGCACCGGCACCCGCGCCGGCGTGCATGCCGAGGAGCTCCTTGACCTTCACTTCGACTTCGGCCATGAGCGGCGCATTGTCGCGCAGGAACAGCTTGGCATTCTCTCGACCCTGGCCGATGCGCTGATCCCCGTAGGAGTACCAGGCGCCCGACTTCTGGATGATGCCCGCCTCGGAGGCCAGATCCACCAGCAGCGAGGTATGGCTGATGCCTTCGTCGAACATCACATCGAACTCGGCCTGCCGGAACGGCGGCGCCACCTTGTTCTTGACGACCTTCACGCGCACGTGGTTGCCGATGACGGCTTCGCGCTCCTTGACCGGGCCGATCCGGCGGATGTCGAGCCGGAGCGAGGCGTAGAACTTGAGCGCCTTACCGCCGGTGGTGGTCTCGGGGTTGCCGAACATCACCCCGATCTTTTCACGGAGCTGGTTGATGAAGACGACCGCGCAGTTGGACCGATTGATGGCGCCGGCCAGTTTCCGCAGCGCCTGGCTCATGAGCCGGGCCTGCAGACCGACGTGGCTGTCACCCATCTCGCCTTCGATTTCGGCCTTGGGCACGAGCGCCGCGACCGAGTCGATGACGACCAGATCCACCGCCCCCGAGCGCACCAGGATCTCGACGATCTCGAGCGCCTGCTCGCCGGTGTCCGGCTGCGACACGAGCAGATCCTCGATGTTGACGCCGAGCTTCTTGGCGTACTCGATGTCCAGCGCATGCTCCGCGTCCACGTAGGCTGCGACGCCGCCCATCTTCTGCACGTTGGCGGCGAGGTGGAGCGTGAGCGTGGTCTTGCCGCTCGACTCGGGGCCATAGATCTCGGTGATCCGGCCGCGCGGGATGCCGCCCACGCCGGTGGCGGCGTCGAGGTTGATGGCGCCGGTGGGGATGGCGGCCACCTTGACCCGCGACGACTCGCTGCCCATCCGCATGATGGATCCCTTGCCGAGCTGCTTCTCGATCTGGGAGATGGCGAGCCCGAGGGCCTTCCGGCGGTCGGCCTCGAGCCGGGTCTCTTCTGCGGCCATGGATTGTCCCCTGAGTATTGGTGTGGCTGATTTTGCTACATCAGGATAGCTGCAGGCAAGTTAATACCGAACGCTTACCGAATCAATACGGCAACGGTGACTGATTTTACTCCACATGACAAGCGGACCGTCACTCCAGCCGCCAGGCGTCCACCAGATGCTCAATACGAACGCTTCCACCCCCGACCCGGACCTCGACCACATCGAACCGGTATACATCGGTAACGCGGCCGTGCCGCTCCCTCCACACTTCGGCCAGCCGGGCGATGGTTCGCCGCTTCCGCCACCCGACGCTCTCCGCGGGGGCGCCCCACCCGCTCGATCCCCGGGTCTTCACTTCCACGAAGGCGACCAGGCAGCCACGCCGCGCCACGACATCGAGGTCCGAATGCCCCACCCGAAACCGATGGGCCTCGATGTGCCAGCCACGGCGTGCGAGAAATTCCATGACCATCTGCTCGCCCCAGAGCCCCGTCCGATGGCGCGGATCGGACCAGTCGGCGCTCGTGACAGGACGGCTCTTGCTTGGCACGGGATACAGTACGCACCTCCGGCGGGCGGACCTCACCATTCGGGCGGGCGACGGCGCGGCAAACTGCCGGGAGTGGGGACGCTCACAGCGAAGGGAGCCTCTCGACGGCGACCTTGGGCTCTTGGCGAAGCGACGGGCTTGCGCCACCTCGACCCTTCACCCGGGCTGTACCATGCTCCTCCTGACCTTGCGTCCGTTCGCACTGACCGCCATCGCGTTGGTGATCGCAGGTTGCCGGCCGTCGAAAGACGTGTCAGGCCACAGCACCTACCTCTCCCAGCCGGGCGACGCGGCCGCGGCCAACGCGACCGCACGCGACACGGCGGCCGACAGCGCGGCGCCCCGGGTCCGACCCTGAGGCAACGGAACGCCTGACCGCCAGCGCCCATTTCGCGGGACGGTGCTCACCTTCGCTGTCTATCGAGGGTAATTGATTTCAGGATGGTGGAAATGCGTCCGGGTCGGCCGTAGAGCTCCTGCTACCGGCAGTACTCGTCGATCTGATCGATGCCGATGCGCACGTCCCGGGGCTTGCTGCCGTTGGCCGGGCCGAGGATGCCGGCCTCCTCGAGTTGGTCCATGATGCGCGCGGCCCGACCGTAGCCGATGCCGAGTTTCCGTTGGAGCAGCGACGTGGACCCGCCCTGGTTCTGCACGCACGCGAGTGCCGCCTCCTTGAACTGCGCGTCGCGCTCACCGGCTTCCGTCGCGCCCTCGCCGGCCTCGGCGCCATCGGCGTCGGGCACCTCGTCTAGGATGTTCGTCTCGGCCGACTCCTGCAGCCCCCGCTGGTCCCGCGCCGCCCGCCACTGGCGGTAGCGCTCCATGAGCTTCTCGCTCTCCTCGGTCGAGATATACGCGCCCTGCAGCCGCATCGGCTCGCTCTTGCCGGGCTCCAGGAACAGCATGTCGCCCTTGCCGAGCAGCGCCTCGGCGCCGTTGCCGTCCAGGATCGTGCGGCTGTCCACCTTGGACGCCACTCGGAACGCCACCCGGCTCGGAAAGTTGGCCTTGATGAGGCCGGTGATCACGTTCACCGACGGACGCTGCGTGGCGAGAATGAGGTGCAGCCCCACGGCGCGGGCTTTCTGGGCGAGCCGCGCGAGCGGCGTCTCCACCTCCGCCTGGACCGTCATCATCAGGTCGGCGAGCTCGTCCACGACGATGACGATGAGCGGCAGCTTGCCCTCGGTGTAGGTCTCCAGCTCCGGCGGGGGAGGCGGGGTGTCCGGCGCTTCGGCGGCGATGTCGGTCAGCGTCACCCGGCGGGCGCCCGGATTCTTGAGCGACTTGCCGTCGAGCACCTTCCGATTGAAGTCGCTCAGGTTCCGGGCACCGTTGGCCTCGAGCAGCGCGTAGCGCCGCTCCATCTCGTTCACCGCCCACTTGAGCGCCCGGGCCGCCTCCTTGTTGTTCGTGACGACCGGATGCCGCAGATGAGGAAGGTCCTTGTACATGGACAGCTCCACCATCTTCGGATCGATCATCAGGAACCGCAGATCCTCCTTGTGCTGGTAGTGATAGATCAGCGATGTGATGATGGCGTTGATGCCGACGGACTTGCCGGTGCCGGTGGCGCCGGCGATCAGCAGGTGTGGCATCTTGGCCAGATCCGCGATGACCGGACGCCCCTCGAGATCGAGACCGAGGGCCACGGGGAGCAGCCGCTCCTCGCCGCTCCACTGCTCGTCTTCGAGCAGCTCCCGCAGAACCACCACCCGTGACTTGGGGTTGGGCACTTCGACGCCCACCATGTCCCGCCCCGGAATGCGCGCCACGCGGATGGATCGTGCGCTCATCTTGAGCGCGAGATCATCGGCCAGGTTGACGAGCCGATTCATCTTGACCCCGGGCCTCAGTCGCACACCATACTGCGTCACCACGGGGCCGGTCGTCCTCCCGGCCACGTCCCCTTCGACCTTGAACTCGGCCAACGTTTCCTCGAGCCGTTCCTGGAGCGCGTCGAGCTCGCCCTCGCCGGCGTCCTGCTTCCTGCCGGGGGGATCGGTCAGCTCCTTGAGCTCCCAGACCGGCGCCAGCTCGCGATCACCTGCCTGGCGGCGCGGCTCCGCGACCTTCCCCGCTTTGCCCTTCGGCTTGGCGTCGGGCTTGCCGTTCCCTTTGCCGTCGCCTCGGGCCAGTCGGCCGCCCGTCTCGTCACGGGACGTCGAGGCCGCTTCGATGACCGGAGGAGGAGCGAGCTCGACCTTGGCGGCCACGCCCCCTTTGCGTTTAACCTCGGATTTCGCCTCGCCCTTTTCGGCGGACGACTTGACTGGTGCGGCGTCGGGCTGCCGCTCCAGTCGCTGCAGCGGGTGCCAGGCGAACGTGGCGAGCGTGAGCGCCGACAGGGCCAGAAACCCGACGAGCACCGCGCCTGCGGGGCCGATCCCCTCGGGGATTTCGACCGCGAAGAACCCGGGGATCGCCCCCACCAGCTTGCCGAGCAGCCGTCGATTGTCGAGATCGAACACCGTGACGTGCCAGACCACTCCAGTGAGATACGGCAGGAGCAGGCTCAATCCGATGATCAGGAACGCCGACCGCTTCATGTCGAGCGTGCCGAGGCGCTCGAATCCGGCGAGCGCGAGTCCCACTCCGAGGAGCGGAATGCCGAGCGCGCCGGCGCCGAGCCAGCCCCAGAGCGTCTCGCCGAGGGAATGTCCGATGGGTCCGGTGAGCGCGAACGGCAGGAGGGTGAGGCCCACGAAGAGACCCACGACGAGCGCGGTGATCGCTCCCAGGCGCCGGCGCGAGTCCGAGCTCATACGGGGACGGACGCGAGTGTCACCCGGCGTTCGTGAAAGTGCGCGAGCACCGGATAGGCGTCGGGGCGGGCCGCGTCGAGCACGTCGTCGCGGAATCCAAGCCGGATGAGCTCGCGACCCGCGCGGCTGTACGTGAGAGGGCGTTCCCATCGGTCGCCATAGCGCCGCACCAGGTCGAGGCTGGCGATGGCGGCATCGTTGAGGCCGCGCCGCGGCTTGCGGCTGCCGAGCGTGGCGGCCGCCAGCCGTCCCGCGCAGTACGCGTCGTCGAGGGAGAAGGCGCCGTCGCGTCCCGCGCAGACGATCATCACCCCGCCCTCCCGGTCCACCGCCTCGCGCGCCTTCTCCTCGGCTACTGCAAGATTCGCGGCGCACGCCGCGTACACGGCCCCCGCGCCCTGTGCGGCCAGCAGGGCCTTGGTCCCGTTCGTGGTGGTGACGATGAGTGTCTTGCCGCGCACGGCGATCTCCGTCATCTCCAGCGGGCTGTTGCCGAGGTGGAATCCCGGGATGCGGACGCACGCCTTCTCGCCCGCGAGCAGCACGTCGTCGCTGCCGATCGTCTGCGCCAGCCGGAGCGCCTCTTCGGTCGAGGCCGCGGGAATGATGGCCTTGGCGCCGTGGTGCAGCGCCGCGCACATGGTGGTCGTGGCACGAAGGATGTCGATGACGAAGACCGTGCGGCCCTGGACCTCCGCGGGGGTCAGGGCAGCCGGCGTGAACGCGACGTCGAGCCTCATACCACCGGTCGGAGCAGCTGAGATTCCCGCTCGAGGAAGCGCGTGTCCACGTCGCCCGCGACGAAATCCGGATGGCGGATCACGCGGGCGAGGAACGGGATCGTGGTGGTGACACCCTCGAGAATGAAGCTGTCGAGGGCCTGCCCCATCCGGGTGAGCGCCTCCTGGCGGTCGTTGCCGTGGACGATCACCTTGGCCAGCAGCGAATCGTAGTACGGGGGCACCGAGTAGCCCGCGTACACGTGCGTGTCGACGCGCACGCCCGGCCCGCCCGGCGGATGGTAGGCTGTAATGAGGCCCGGGCAAGGCTGGAAGTTCCGATACGGATCTTCGGCGTTGATCCGGCACTCGATGGCGTGACCGCGCAGCCGGCGGCCGTCCCCCTGGAAGCTGATCGGTTCACCGGCGGCGACCCGGATCTGCTCCTTGACCAGATCGAAGCTCGTGACCATCTCGGTCACCGGGTGCTCGACTTGGATCCGGGTGTTCATCTCCATGAAATAGAACGAGCCGTCGGTGTCGAGCAGGAACTCGAGGGTGCCGGCGCCGCTGTACCCGATGTTGGATGCGAGGGCGACGGCGGCCAGCCCCATGCGCTCCCGCAGGTCGGGCGTGAGCGCGGGGCTCGGGCTCTCCTCGATCAGCTTCTGGTGCCGCCGCTGCACGGAGCAGTCGCGCTCGCCCAGGTGGACGACCTTCCCGCAGTTGTCGCCCATGACCTGGATCTCGACGTGCCGCGGGTGCTCGATATACTTCTCCACGTAGACCGCGCCATTGTTGAACGCCGCGAGGGCCTCGTTCTGCGCGAGGCCGAAGAGCTGCGGGAACTGCTCGGCATCGTGCGCGATCCGCATCCCCTTGCCGCCGCCGCCCGCCGTGGCCTTGATGATGACGGGGAATCCGATCGATTCGGCGAACGCGAGCGCCTCGTCGGGATCGTCGATCGTGCCGGGCGAGCCGGGCACGGTCGGCACGCCCGCCTCGGCGGCGAGCCGGCGCGCCGTCGCCTTGTCGCCCATCTGGCGGATCTGGTCGCCGGTCGGGCCGATGAAGGTGATGTTGGAGGCCTTGCAGGTGTCGGCGAATTCGGCGTTCTCGGCCAGGAAGCCGTAGCCGGGATGGATGGCGTCCGCGCCGGTGATCTCGGCGGCGGCGATGAGGTGCGGAATCTTGAGGTACGATCCGCGGCTCGACGGCGGCCCGATGCAGACGTCGTCGTCGGCGAACCGGACGTGAAGGCTCTCGCGGTCGGCCTCGGAATACACCGCCACGGTCTCGAGCCCGAGCTCGCGGCACGCGCGAATGACCCGCAAGGCGATCTCCCCGCGGTTCGCGATGAGGACCTTCCTGAACATCAGGGCGTCAAATCCAGCGCCCGGCTCGCCGACGGGTCACCGGTGATCTCGGTGAACTTGCGATCGGACGCCGAATCCACGCCCGACACCCGCAGGGCGAACTCGCTCGGGTTCGACGAGTAGAACAGGGCGCTCTCGTACGAGATCATCCCGTCCTTGAACCACTTCATCAGCGACTGGTCGAACGACTGCATGCCGTACGACACCGTCCCCTCGGCGATGAGGTCGGGGATGTTGAGCGCCTTCTCGATATCCCGGATGTTGTCGGCCACCGCGGCCGTGTTGATCAGCACCTCCGCCGCCGGCACCCGCCCGCGCCCGTCGTCCCGGGGCACCAGCCGCAGGGAGACCACCGCCTGGAGCGCGGTGGCGAGCAGCATGCGGATCTCCTGGTGCTGGTATGGCGGGTAGAACGAGATGATTCGATTGAGGGTCTGGGTCGCGTCGGTGGTGTGCAGCGTGCTGAAGACCAGGTGGCCGGTGTCGGCCGCCTTCAGCGCGGTGTCGAGCGTCTCCATGTCCCGGATCTCGCCCACCAGGATGACGTCGGGATCCTGACGCAGCACATGCCGCAGCGCCGAGCCGAACGAGAGCGTGTCGCTGCCGACCTCGCGCTGCGAGATGTTCGCCATCACGTCGCGGTGGAGAAACTCGATCGGATCCTCGATCGTGATGACGTTGACCCGCCGGTTCTGGTTCACGTGGTTGATCATGGCGGCGAGCGCCGTCGACTTGCCGGAGCCCGTGATGCCGGTGACCAGAATGAGCCCCCGCGGCTTGAGGGCGATCTCCTCGAGCACCTGGGGCAGGTGCAGTTCGGCGATCGTCTTCACCTCGTAGGGAATGGCCCGGAACGCGAACGCGAGCGTGCCCCGCTGCTGATAGATGTTGGTCCGGAACCGCCCCACGCCCGGCACGCCGATGGCGAAGTCCGCTTCCTTCTTCTCGGCGAATTCCTTCACCTGGCGCGGCGTCATGACCTGCTCCGCCAGCATCTTGAGATCCTCGGGCTTGACCGGCGGCATTTCGATGGCGTGCAGCTCGCCGTTCAGGCGGATCGTGGGCGGGCGCCCCACCTTGAGCAGGAGGTCGGACGCGTTGCGCTGCACCATCTGGGCGATGGTGTGCTTGAAGTTGAACGTGGATGCGGCCCCGGCGCCTGCCGCGGCCGACGTCTGCGTGCTGGGCTCAGCCATTGGGATCGACCCGGAAGAGGACCTGGCCGAACTCCACCGGCTGCGCGTCGTCCACCAGGATCTCGCGAACCACTCCGGCGATCTCGGCCTCGATCTCGTTCATGATCTTCATCGCCTCGATGATGCACACGGTCTGGCCGGTGGTCACCCGGGTGCCGACTTTCACGTAGGCGTCGGCGCCCGGCTCGGGCGATTTGTAGTACGTGCCGACCATGGGCGACTTGATCTCCTTCAGCGACGCCGACGGACGAGGGGCCTCGCGCTCGCCGTCTCCCCCGGAGGACGTCGGGGAGGCCGGCGGCGGCGCATGGAGCGCCATCGGTGCGGGCATGAACGCCGCCGGAACGCCGCTGCCCGTCCGCGTGATCACCACCTTGGTGCCGAACAGCCCCTTCACCTCGATCGAGCCGATCTCGGGCGAGTCCCGAAGCAGCTGGGCGAGTCCCTGGACGTCCTCAAGCTCGATCGACTTGATCCCCGGCACGTTCTGCAGCAGGTCGGCGAGCTGCTTCATCTCCTGGGGCGTCATACGCGGGTGAGGTACTTGTCTTCGCGGCGGTCGACCCGGATCACTTGCCCCTCCTCGATAAAGAGCGGGACCTGCACCGTGGCGCCGGTCTCCAGCGTGGCCGGCTTGGTGGCGCCGGTGGCGGTATCGCCGCGGACGCCCGGATCGGTGCGGGCGACGGCG
>DATLBL010000163.1:0-2977 GCA_035526925.1 Gemmatimonadales bacterium | reverse complement strand
GTTCGTGGCGATGAACTGCGCGGCGATTCCCGAGACGCTGCTCGAAAGCGAGATCTTCGGCCACGAGAAGGGGGCGTTCACCGGGGCCCACGATCGCCGCACCGGCGTGTTCGAGCTCGCCCATCGCGGCACGCTGTTCCTCGACGAGATCGCCGAGATGCAGCCGGCCACGCAGGTCAAGCTGCTGCGCGTCCTGCAGGAGCGGACTTTCCGGCGCCTGGGCGGTCGCCAGGAGCAGGCGGTGGACGTCCGGGTCATCGCCGCGACCAACGTCGACCCCACCGAAGCCGCGCGCACCGGCAAGCTTCGCGACGACCTCTACTACCGGCTCAACGTCTTCGCGGTGGAGCTCCCGCCGCTCCGCACCCGCCGCGAAGACATCCCGCTCCTGGTGCAGACCTTCCTCAACGAGTTCAACGCCCGCAACGGCAAGTCGGTGCGGGCGGTCGGGCAGGAGGCGATGTACATCCTCGAGCGCTACCAGTGGCCGGGCAACATCCGTGAGCTCAGAAATGTCATCGAGCGTGCCACCATCCTGGCCGAAGGGGAGTTCGTCGAGCCTCGACATCTCCCACCCTCCCTCGTCTCGCGCGGCGAAGAAACGCTGCCAACGGTTACACTGTCGCCCGGCACGACCGTGGACGAGGCTGAGCGCCGCCTGATCCTGCTCACACTGGATCACACGCGCAACAACAAGACCCGCGCCGCCGAGATCCTCGGAATCAGCCTGAAGACGCTGCACAACAAGCTCAATCGCATGAAGAGCGAGGGACGCAGCCAGGAAATCGCTGCCCGGGGCTGATCGCGATTCGCGGACGCGAGCGGCACCGGCCGGGTAGGTAGCCGCGCTGACACCATTGAGCATCAAAGCGAAGCAGGTCGCCGGCGTGACCACCCTGGTCGTGGTGGTCGTGCTGGTGATGAGCACGTGGCACATGGTCACGGTCACGCGGCTGCGCCTCCAGGAGGCGCAGTCGGTGGCGCAGTTGCTCGCGGACGCCATGTTCCAGCGGGTCTTCGACGTGACCAACGCCGGCCCTCCCGAGCCCTACTCGGCCATTCAGCAGGACGATGGGCTGAAGGCGATCATCAATACGGGGCTGGGCTCCGCACCGGCGGTGCGCTACGTCCTGTATACGACTGTCGTCGGGCCCGACGGTAAGGCGGTCATTCACAGCACGTCCGCCTTGATCGGTACCGAGGTCCATGAGCTCGGGGATTTCGGCGCCCTGGTCGACGGCGGCACGTGGGCTCAGCTCGACGCGGTGTGGCACGAACGCCGCTTCGAAGTGCGAGAACCGATCCTCGCCGGCGACAAGCCATTCGGCGCGATTCGGGTCGGCGTCTCGACGCTGCTGGTCGCCAACGAGATCAAGACCGTCCTCCGCCGGGCGGCGTCAACCGCACTCGTTGCGCTGGTCCTTTCCACGTTCGTCGCCACGCTGCTCGCAAACTGGATGCTGCGGCCGATCCATGTGATTCAGAGCGGCCTGAGCCGGCTGGGTCGCGGCGAGCTGGACGTCGCGCTGGACCTGCCCGGCGAAGAGTTCCGCGATCTCGGCACCTCGTTCGAAGCGATCAGCGCCCAGCTCTCAGCGGTGCGCACGCAGGAGCTGCCGGCGTCCGCCACCGACTTTGCCTCGGTGATGGACAACCTCGAGGATGCGATGGCGCTCTTCTCGCCGGAAGGCGACCTCATGTTCGCCAACTCTTCGATGCGCGGCGTGCTTCCGTCGCTGGTCGCCGCCTCGCAGGGGTCGGGTCCGGCGGTGGCCCAACTTCCCCCGGACAATCCCGTCCGTCAGTTGATTGAGCGCTCGCTGGCCGGTCGCCGCTCGCTGGGTCCGGTCTCGATGGCGTTGGGCGCGCATGTCGACGCGGATCCGGAGCCGGCCGAGCGCCTGCTGATGTGCCACGCCATCGAGGACACGAATGGCCGGTTCCTCGGCGTGATGCTGGTCGCGCGCAACCTCGGGTTCCTGAGCCACGTGCATTCGACGCTCAACTACTCGCGCAAGCTGGCCGCGCTCGGGCGGCTGATGGCCGGGGTCGCCCATGAAGTCAAGAACCCGCTCAACGCGATGACGATCCATCTCGAGCTGCTCAAACAGAAGCTCTCGGTGATCCCGCAGCCGATTGTCGTGCCGGACGGGTCTGGCGGCACCCGCCAGGTCGGTCCCGCCAAGCATGTCGTCGTCATCGCTGACGCGATCCGACGTCTCGATCATGTGGTTGTGGGGTTCCTGAAGTTCGCCCGGCCCGAGGAGCTGCGGCTCCAGCCGGTTCAGCTGGCCTCGATCATCAGCGAGGTGGTGTCGATGTCTGCGCCGGAGGCGGAGCAGCGCGGGGTCACCGTTCGGGCGGAGTGCTCGGCGAGTCTGCCCGAGATCAATGCCGATCCGGGGATGCTCCAGCAGGCAGTGCTGAACCTGGCCCTGAACGCCTGCCAGGCAATGCCCAACGGCGGCACGCTGCGGCTGGCCTGCCGCACCGCGTCGCACCGGCGGGTCGAGATCGACGTGGAGGACACGGGGGTCGGGATCCCACCCGAGAACCTCGGCAAGATTTTCGATCTCTACTTCACGACCAAGGATACGGGGACCGGGATCGGCCTCTCGATGGTCTACCGCATCGTCCAGCTGCATGACGGTGAGGTGGAGGTCGAGTCGACACCCGGGCACGGTACCCGGTTCCGTCTGGTGTTCCCGCAGGCGTAGACTAAAGAGAACCACGGAACCGCAGAGGTCACTTGCCGAGGCCGGCCACCATTTTCATGTATCGCGCGATTGTCGTCGCCGCCCTGACCATTCCTGCTGCGGCGTGCGCCTCGGCTCAGGCCAGGACGCCGATCGAGCCGGTGTCGCTCGAAGTGCCGGTCGTGCCGCCGCGGGTTGTGGAAACGGTCGTGATCGACGTGCCCCCCGCGCCGCCGGTGGAGGAGCCGGCCCAGGCTCCCGCTCCTGCTCCCGCTCCGCGC
>DATLBL010000162.1:0-57908 GCA_035526925.1 Gemmatimonadales bacterium | reverse complement strand
CGGAGTGCCTCCGCTGCATCGGCTGCGGCATGCGCTTCGTAGCCCATGCCGCGGATCATGCGACAGAGGGTGTCCCCGGTGTCGGGTGCGCCGCCGACGGAAAGCACCCGCGCTCGGGGGGACGAAGCAGCGGGCGCGGTTCGATCGGACGTGGGCATGGAGCCTCCTGGCGAGTGAGTGACGCCGGTGGCCCTCCCCACGAAGAGAGGCGCTGGAGCACCCAGCCTAATCGGGCACCCCGACGCTTCGCGGTGACGGTGCTAACACCCGCGCACGCCGGCGGGTCGGCTCCATGGCTTCGGTATCGCCCTGCCGGTAGTCCGGGTTCCGAATCATGTACCACGGTGTTTCGGCGCCATACCCGTCAGCGCGACGTTTGGCAACGATCCCTTCGAGATCCAGCTTGCGGCTCGTCTCGAAGAGGGCACGACCGTGCTCGGCCAGCGTGAACACCTTGTAGAGCGGGCCCGTATCCGCCGGCAGCAGGTCGGCAAGCCGTTGCTTCCGCACGTCCAGCGCCGAGGGACGGAGGTCCTGCCCGTCGAGCCAGAGCAGGTCGGTGGCCGCAAACGCGAGATAGCCGCGCCCCTTCAGCAGGTCCCGGAACACCGGCTTGCCGCGCGGATCGAGCGCGACGATCTCTCCGTCAAGCACCGCCTGCCGGCCCCGCAGAACCTGGTCAATTCGGCGCCGAAGGTCGACGAATCGCTCGGCTCGATGTGCCCGCCGGGTGCGGATCTCGCATCCGTCCGGCCCGGCATACAGCAGGCCGCGAAAGCCGTCGTATTTGGGTTCGAACATCCACTCGGGGCCGTCGAACGGCTTGGCCCAGGGCAGGAGTGCGACGAGCTCGAGGTCCGGCAGCTTCGTGGGCATGGCGGCTCCGGGGCCGTGAGAACGGCCGAGAGCCCCTCTCCACGAAGAGGGGTGTGAACGAAGGATGCGCTGCGACGACGCGTCCGATGGCCCCGAGCCGCCGTACCGCACCGTGCGCACGTGATGTTACGCCCGGCGAGCGGCGTTTGGCTAGGGGTACATTGCTTGACACTGCCCGCGCCTGCCGCTAGGGTCGAGCAGTAGGGCATATCATCAGGAATCGATCTTGTGCAGCTGCCATCAGCTGCCTCGAGCAGCCTTGAAGGGTCGTCGCATGGAGTCCCGAGAGTGCGTTCGTTCGTCCCCGGCCCGGGCGGTCGCGACCGGGGCCGTCGCGTTCGTCTGCTTGTCCTGCGGTGGCGGCGATCTCGTCGAGCCCGACACGGGCGACATCGTCGTGCGTACGACGACGGCCGGCGTGCCTGCCGGCGCGGCAGGCTACACGGTGTCCGTGGACGACGGCGAGCCGCGGACCATCGGTCCGAACGAGGCGATTACAGTCGCGGGAGTCGAGTCCGGCCTCCACACGGTGGAGCTGGCTGCCGTACCCGAGGGCTGCACGCTCGCCGGGGACAATCCGCGGACGGTCACCGTGACCGGGGGTGGCTCGGTCGAGGTGACGTTCGCGGTCGCCTGTCCGCCCCCGCCAGGCGCCGTCACCGTCACGATCTCCACGACCGGGACCTTTCCGGATCCCGACGGCTACTCCCTGCAGGCGGATCGCGCTCCGGAGCTCCCCGTGGAGGTGAACGCCACGGTGGTTCTGACCGATTTCTCACCCGGACCCCACCTCCTCCAGCTCAACGGCGTCGCGCCCAACTGCACGGTGACCGGCGAAAACCCTCGCACCATCGACGTTCCGGCGAGCGCTGCGCTCACCGTCGAGTTCATGATCACCTGCCCGCTGGCTACGCTGCGCTTCACCGAGATGGCCAGCCGCACTCGCGCCGACCTGCCCGACGTCTGGGGCGCCGACGCGAACAACGTCTTCGTAGTGGGCCAGATCGACGAATCCGATGGCGGCACGGCCTCCGTGGTTCTGCGCTACGACGGCACTGTCTGGACGCAGCAACTTCGGCAACAGAACCTCGTGCTCCGAGCCATCTGGGGAAGCTCGGCCACGGATGTGTACGCGGTCGGCTTTCCTCCCTTCGCCACCGGCGCGGTGCTGATTCACTACGACGGAAATCAGTGGGCACCGATCCGCAACTTTCTCAGCAATGTCGAGGAGTTCGCCTTCGAATCGATCTGGGGCAGCTCTGCCACGGACATCTTCGCGGTGGGATCGGCGTTTGATGGTTTATTCGGCCAGGCTCTCCTCGTGCATTACGACGGCACCGAGTGGCGGCGCATGCTGCCGCCCGAATCGACCTCGCCGAGTCTCAACGACGTATGGGGAAGCGGGCCCACCGACGTGTACGCCATCGGCCGCGATGAAGTCCCCTCGCCCGCCGAGGGCGTGATCCTGCGATATGACGGCGCCGCCTGGTCACCGGTCGTTCAGGAGGGTGGCTTGCTGCTCAACGGCATCTGGGGGAGTTCGGCCACCGACGTTTTCGCCGTCGGCTTCGACGTCAGCGAAGAGTTCGAAGTCAGTAGCGCGGTGCTGCATTTCGACGGGCTGGCGTGGTCACGCTTGCAGGTGCCGAGCGTCGGCGTGCTGTTCGAAGTGTGGGGGAGCACGCCCGACGACGTCTACGTCGTCGGAGAAGAAGGGCGTCTGCTCCACTACGACGGCGCCATCTGGACCCAGACCAGGCCTTCGCGGCAATCGCTGCTGGGCGTCTGGGGCAGCTCGGCCGCGGATGTCTTCCTCGTCGGCAACCGGGGCACCATCCTGCACGGCGTTCCGTAGCACAGGATCACGGCCGGGGCGGCTACCCACGCCTCGGCCTCTGCACATGCCCACGCTTACTCCTTACGAGATCCGAACGATCCTGGCCACGGACGGCACCCGGTTCTCGTTCAGAATGAACAGCATGTAGTGCCCGGGCGGCGTGCGCCGACGGTCGGCCGGCGCCGAAATCGTCAGCGCCCCGCTGCGCTTCGTGAAGGACAGCCGCTGAAATCGCTGATTCATGTCGAAGGCATGCGTCACCGACCCGAGTCGGATCAGGCTGACCGACGAGATGCTGGCGGCCTGTGCCGTCGAGACGCTGAACGACGAGCCGTAGCTCACCTGGGCGGGCGCCGAGCTGATGGTGGGCCGCGTTCCCTGGGACAGGTAGGGCGGCGAGTAGAGCTCGGCGTTCTTCTGGTTGGGCGCCGTCCTCGACCCGCTGCCGGCGTGCAGAACCCGGCCATCCGGCAACAGCAGCGCCGTTCCGTGATACGTCCGGGTGACGGCATTGCTGGCCACGGTCCTCCACACGCCGGTCGCCGGGTTCCAGATCTCGGCAGCATGCACACCCTGGGAGACATCATCGAAGCCGGCGCCCTGGCTGCCACCGGTTACGAGGACCTCTCCGGTCGGGAGCACCGTGGCGGTGTGGTGCCGCCGACGGTACGCCATCGACCCGGTCCACTCCCATGTGGGTGAGGCCTTCGTCAGGTCGATGATCTCCGCCGTATTGGTCGTGCGGCCCCCGCCAGTGTACAGGATCTTCCCCTCGTCGTACATGACCGCGGACCCATAGTCGCGAGTGCCGTAGCGTCGGTCGCCCACGAGTGTCCACCGCCCGGAGCCGGTGGCGTCCAGGTAGCGGGTACGCCGCACCTCGCCTGCGTAGAACACGCGGCCATTCGGCGCGAGGAAGGCGCGTGGGTAGTAGGGAAGTGTCCGGGGAGCGCCGCTCAGCACCCGGAGCGAGCCCGAGGACCAGACCTCCGGCTCGGTCACGACCGATCCCGCCTCGTCCCGACCCGCCATGATCAGGGCTTCGCCCGTCGCGAGGATGGTCGTGCTGGGATACCAGCGGCCTCGCCGCATCCGAGTGGATTTCGTCCAACTCTGGGTGCCCGGCGTGAAAATTGTAATGTCGGGCAATCCGTGATCATCGCTGATGTGCCCACCCGCGACCAGCAGGCGGCCGTCGGGCAGCAGCGCATGACCTCCGCAGAAGATCTCGACCGGCTCCGGCACTTCCGTGAACGCGCCCGTCGCCGGGTTCCAGACCTGCGGCTGGCCGGACTGCCCCCACGAGAGCACCTTGCCGTTCGGCAGTAGACTCACGTGGATGGCGACCACCGGCCAGGGGAACGGCGCGGTCCAGCTTCCGCCGCTGGCGCTGCCGGCCGCGCCCACCGACGCCGAGAGGGCCGGCGCCCCGCAGGGGATCCCGCCATTGCCGCGTCGCGCGATGACCTGATCGTCCTGAAGCACCTCGACCGTTCCCTGCTCCGCCGTCTCAAGCTCGGTCTCGCTGTAACCCGGATCTCCGCCCGGACCCTCGGCCAGGGTCATTCCGCCCGTCTCCTTCGTACCGGCGACACGATACGTCACGTGGATGGGGGTGCGGGTCGAGTTGGTGACGAGAAATTTGGTGCCGCACACATACACCAGGTCGATGGGGACGGCGAGCATGCTGCCGCCGGCGTCGTCGTCGACTGGCGGCCGCGGAGGTTCTGCTCGCGATGGGGGCGACTGTCCGGTGTCCTGACAGGCACCGAGGAGCAGGGTGGCGACGCTGAATGCAATTACCCTGAGTGCTACGCGGGAATGGATGGTCATCGGCCTGAAGCTCTGCGTATTGCGCGGCCCTGCGGAAGGGTGCGGCGGTGAGTGAGAGGGTGCACCCACGGTACAGGGTTGGCACCGCATCCGCCATACCCGGACCGCTTGTTTCCCAGGCGCCGGCGCCGGAATCGCTCCTCTGACCGTTGGCGGGGCCGCTGGAGCCGGCGAGAGTCGTCCGGAGGGGTCGCACCGGTGAAATGTCGTGACCGAACCGACCCGCGGCCGCGCCAGCCTGTTTTTCTATCCTCATCAGCCGGGCAGCCGGGTACGGTAGATCAGCATCGCTCGGCCTGTCGTCGCAGGGGCAGCTTGTTACGTTCAAGATGTACCATCGGCCACGAGCACCTCTGGATCAGTGCCCTCCCGTGCCGGAGCCTCGAGAAAGCCGACCGACGCCATCGAACCAACAGTCTGACCTTTGGACAGACGGAGAACAGGAATGAACGAGCAGCACAGGGCGACTCGCGCGGCGGTTGCCGCAGAGCGGCAGACCGAGGTGGCCGTGCTGGCTGGCGGCTGTTTCTGGGGGGTAGAGGAGATCCTGCGCGCCGTTCCGGGTGTGCTCGATACCGACGTCGGCTATACCGGCGGCTGGCTGCAGAACCCGACCTACGATGACACGCATGACAGCCGGTCGGGCCATGCGGAGGCGATCCGGGTGACGTTCGACCCCTCGGTGCTCAGCTATGAGGATCTGCTCGAGCAGTGGTTCTTCAAGCTGCACGACCCGACCACGCTCAACCGTCAGGGCAACGACATCGGCACCCAGTATCGCTCCGCGATCTTCCCGCAGACCGCCGAGCAGCGGAGCGCCGCGGAGCGGGTCAAGGCGCGGGTCGATGCGTCGGGCAGGTGGAAGCGGCCGGTCACGACGACGATCGAGCCGGCGTCCACGTGGTACAGCGCCGAGGCGTATCATCAGGATTATCTGCGGAAGCACCCTGGCGGGTACAGCTGTCACTACATGCGGGACTAGGAGGCCGCGGCGACGAAGGGTCGAGGGCCGCTCACCTTGGACTGAGGAGCTGAGCCGGTTCGGCGGACGAAAAACCTCACCGACGCGGGCGCCGGTGAGGTGATTGAGCCTGGCAATATGGGCCTGGGTAGAGTTGAACTACCGACCTCACGCTTATCAGGCGTGCGCTCTAACCACCTGAGCTACAGGCCCTTCCGACGGGGAGGGGAGCTTAGCCGACTGCGCGGGCCGACGCAAGGTCGTGCCCCGGAAAAAGGGCTCAGCGCAGCTCCTCTTCCTCGTCCAGCTCCTCGAGCTCCTCCAACTCGTCGTCGTCGAGATCGTCCTCGTCGTCGAGGTCTTCCTCATCCTCCACGACATCGTCCTCCTCGTCGTCGTCATCGTCGAAGGTGAACCCGTCGTCCTCGAACTCGTCCTCGTCCTCGTCGAACTTGCGACGTAGCTCCAAGGCCTCGACCGACGTCTCCCAGGCCGACATGATGATGTCCTCCGCCATCAGAGAGAAAGTGTCATTTCCGCATCTTACGACGCATCGGCCACGCGGGCGGCCCGCGCGGCCTTCTTGCGCTCGTTCGCCGTCAGCACCCGCTTGCGCAGCCGGATGTTCTTGGGCGTGACTTCGATCAGCTCGTCCTCCTCGATGTACTCCAGCGCGTACTCGAGGGTGATCTGGCGCGGCGGCTCCAGGATGACGTTCTCGTCCGACGCCGTCGTCCGCATGTTGGTGAGCTTCTTTTCCTTCGTGACGTTCACATCCATGTCGCCCGGGCGCGAGCTCTCACCGGCGATCAACCCCTCGTACACCTGGTCGCCGGGCGTCACGAACATCTGCGCCCGCTCCTGCAAATTCCCCAGCGCGAACGCCACCACCGCGCCCTCGCGGTCCGCCACCATCACCCCCCGCTTCCGTCCGGCCAGCGGCCCCGCCCACGGGCCGTAGTCGAGGAACCGGTGGTGCATGATCCCGGTGCCGCGCGTGTCGGTCAGGAACTCCGACCGGTAGCCGAACAGACCGCGGGCCGGGATCCGGAAGGTCAGGCGCACCATGCCCTGCCCCGGGTTCCGCATCTCGGTCATCTCGCTCCGGCGCGGTCCGAGCTTCTCCATGACCACGCCCATGTACTCCTCGGGCACGTCCACCGTGAGCTCCTCGTACGGCTCCAGACGCTCGCCGTCGGTCCCCAGCTTCGTGATGACCCTCGGACGCGACACCTGGAACTCGAACCCCTCGCGGCGCATCGTCTCCATCAGGATGCCCAGATGGAGCTCGCCCCGCCCCGCGACGCTGTGGGTGTCCGGACTGTCGGTCTCCTCGACCCGCAACGCGACGTTCCGCTCGAGTTCGCGGTAGAGCCGATCCTTGAGCTGCCGGCTGGTAACGTACTTCCCCTCGCGCCCGGCGAACGGGCTGTTGTTCACGATGAAGTCGACCGAAATCGTCGGCTCCTCCACCGCAATACCGGCCAGTCGCTCCGGGGCATCCACCGCGGTGATGGTCTTGCCGATCTCGATGGTCTCGAATCCCGATAGCGCCACGATGTCGCCCGCGCCGGCTACGTCGACCTCGACACGGTGCAGTCCGTCGAAGGTGTAGAGCTTGGTGACCCGGTTGCGCTCGAAGGTCTCGTCGGCCACGAGGCCAGGCTCCCCGAGCGGCAGGAGGGCGACCGAATCGCCGACGCGGACCCGGCCCCGCTCGATGCGCCCGATGGCGATGCGCCCGAGGAAGGTCGAGAAATCCAGCGTGGACACCAGCATCTGGAACGGGCCCTCGGGATCGCCCTTCGGCGGCGGCACGTAGTCCAGAATCGACTGGAACAGCGGCTGCAGGTCGGTGCCCGCGTGGTCCAGCTCGGTGGTCGCGGTGCCGGCGCGGCTGGAGGTATAGAGAAAGGGCGCGTCGAGCTGCTCGGGGGTGGCGTCGAGGTCGATGAACAGCCCGAGGACTTCGTCGTGGACCCGCAGCGGCTCGGCGTCGGCCCGATCGATCTTGTTGATGGCCACGATCGGACGGAGACCGAGGGCGAGCGCCTTCCGGGTGACGAACCGCGTCTGCGGCATCGGGCCTTCGGCGGCGTCGACCAGGATGAGCACGCCGTCCACCATCCGCAGGATGCGCTCGACCTCGCCGCCGAAATCGGCATGGCCCGGGGTGTCCACGATGTTGATCTTGACGCCCTGCCAGCGGACCGCCGTATTCTTGGCCAGGATCGTGATGCCCCGCTCGCGCTCGAGCGGGTTGGAGTCCATGACCCGTTCCTCGACCTGTTGATTGGCACGAAACGCCCCCGCCTGCCGCAGCATCTGATCCACCAGGGTGGTTTTGCCGTGGTCGACGTGAGCGATGATGGCCAGGTTACGGATCAAGCAGCACTTCCTTCGGTCTGAACGGACGAGGCCCGGACGCCCGGGCCTCCGCGGCGCATATATAGACTAGGCCGGGCGGGGCCGCAAGAAGGGCGCAGGGGCCTCGCAGGGCGCGGGCGAATGCATGAGGCGGGGGGCCTGGTCGTGCACCGCCGGCGGGTACACTCACCAGGCCCTCCGCCTCATGCATCAGCTAGTGCGAGTGCGAGTGCCCCGCGTGCGGGACGTGAGCAACCGCACGGACCTCCTCGCATTCATCCGCGACTTCGAGCTGCATCGTGACATGGCCGATGCCGAGCGCCGCCATGCTCGTGCGTATGCCCTCGAGCACGCTGGGATGCGACCCCAGATCAGGCACGACGGCGTGCCCGCTCATGGCCACGACGCCGCTGACCACCGTCCAGACATGAAGATCGTGGACGGCCGCCACGCCGGGCACGTCCAGAATCCGGCGCTGCACGTCCGCCAGCGCGACGTGCCGCGGCACGGCGTCGAGCAGGATGTCGGTGCTCTCGCGGAGGAGACGCCACGCGCCGGCCAGGATCAGCAGCGACAGGGCAACCGACACGATCGGGTCGGCGAGCGTCCAGCCAGTGAGCCAGATGATCGCCGCGGCGCCGAGTGCACCGAGCGACCCCAGCGCGTCGCCCATGACGTGGAGGTAGGCGCCTCGCGCGTTGAGGCTTCCCGACCGCGAGCCGTGCAGCAGCGCCAAACTGATGAGGTTCACCACGAGGCCGGCCGCGGCGATCGCCAGGAACAGCCCGGTGCGGATCGGCTCCGGATCCTGGATGCGCTGAACGGCCTCGACCACTACCCACCCCGCGATCCCGAACAGTGCTGCCCCGTTGACCAGCGCGGCCAGGATCTCCCAGCGGAGATAGCCGTACGTCTTCGTCTGGTCCGCCGGTCGCTGCGCGATCCACGCGGTCAGCAGGCTGAGCGCGAGGGCGCCGACGTCGGTGAGCATATGCCCCGCGTCGGCGAGCAGCGCCAGCGACCCGCTCAGCCACCCGCCGACCGCCTCGAGCACCATGAATGCGCCGGTGAGGCCGAGCACCGCCCACAATCGGGGGAGCGGCGTGGCCGGACCACGGGTGAGGTGGGCGCAGTCGGCGCGAGTTGTCGGGGAGGACATGCGGGGAAATTTAATCGTGCCCGCCGGGAGCGGGCTCAGGACGGGACGATCCGACCGGCTCCGGACTCACGCCGCGAACCCGGACGCTCGTCCGCCGTCCGTACCCGGACGGCTTCGGCGTGCCCGTAGAGGCCTTCCGCCTCGGCCAGCGCGATGATGGCGTCCGCGTCCTCGGCGAGGCGGGCCCGCGTGTAGCGGATGACGCTCGTTCGCTTGACGAAGTCGTACACACCGAGCGGCGAGGCGTAGCGCGCCGTGCCGCTGGTGGGCAGCACATGACTCGGTCCCGCGAGGTAGTCGCCCACGGGCTCGGGCGTCTCGTCCCCGAGGAAGATGGCGCCCGCGTGCCGGATGCCCGTGGCGATCCGTTCGGCGCCGTCGGCCACGATCTCGAGATGCTCGGGGGCGCGCCGGTTGGCCACTTCGATCGCTTCCCGCATCGAGGGCACCAGCACGACCAGGCCGTTCCGCTCCAGGGCCGCCCGCGCGATCGCCGCGCGCGGCGCGCGCGCGAGCGCCGCCTCGAGCGCGGCCGGCAGCGCCTCGGCGAGCGAGCGCTCCGTCGTCACGCACCAGCTCACCGCGTCCTCGTCGTGCTCCGCCTGGGCGATCAGGTCGGCGGCGATCCGGGCGGGCTGCGCCGTCGCGTCGGCGATGATGAGCACCTCCGTCGGCCCCGCGACCATGTCGATGCCCACCTGTCCGACCACCTGCCGCTTGGCTTCCGCCACCCAGCGGTTCCCCGGACCGACGATCTTGTCCACCCGTGGCACGGTCGCGGTGCCGTAGGCCAGCGCGGCCACCGCTTGCGCCCCGCCGATCCGGAAGATCCGGGTCACCCCCGAGAGCGCGCATGCCGCCAGCACCGTATCGGTGAGCCCCTGGGGCGGCACGACGGCGATGATCTCCTGCACCCCCGCCACGAGCGCGGGCACTGCATTCATGACGACCGACGAGGGATACGACGCCTTCCCGCCTGGCACGTACAGCCCGACGCGGTCGAGCGGCGTCACCTTCATCCCGACCACGCTGCCGTCGGGATCGGTGAGGTGGAAGCCGGGCTCGCGCTGGTGCTCGTGGTAGGCGCGGACGCGGTCGACCGCCCTGGCGAGCGCGGTCCGGAGCTCCTGCTCGATCCGGCCGAGCGCGCCCTGCCAGGTCGCGGCGTCCAGCTCCCATTCGTGGGGCGCGAGATCGACGCCGTCGAAGCGGCGGGTGCACTCGCGAACCGCCTCGTCGCCGCGGGCCAGCACGTCGTCGAGGATGCGGCTCACCGCCTCCCGGGTCTCGGCGTCGGAGCCGCCCCGCCGCGGAAGCCACGGGTCGAGCGTCTCGAAGGGCGGCACGGTCAGCACGCGGATCACCCTGAGACCTCGCAGTAAAACATTTGAGACACTACACTTATACCGTATGGAATCGGCAGCCTCACCCTCGATAGGCCTCGGTCTGGTCTCGGTCGTCGTCCTGGTGCTGGCGAACGCGTTCTTCGTGGCCGCCGAGTTCGCGCTGGTCGGCGCCCGCCGGACGCGACTCGACGAGCTCGCCCGCGCCGGGGATGGCAAAGCTAGGCTGGCGCGCCGCGCGGTTCAATCACTCGACCGCTACATCTCGGCCACGCAGCTCGGCATCACCTTGGCCTCGCTGGGGCTCGGATGGATCGGCGAGCCGTCCTTGGCCGGGCTCATCGACGGAGCGTTCGACTGGCTGCCCGCCGGCCTCGACACCTTCGCGACGCATGGCGTCGCCTCGGCGATCGCGTTCATCATCATCACCATCCTTCACATCATCCTGGGCGAGCTGGTGCCCAAGGCGTTGGCCCTGCTCTACCCGGAATCGGTGAGCGGCTGGGTGGCGGCGCCGCTCATCGGGTTCGCCTGGATCATGGCGTGGCCGATTGCCCTGCTGAACGGGACCGCGAACCGGCTCCTGCGGCTGATGCACATCTCCCCGCCGGGTGAGCACGAGCGGCTGCACTCGCCCGAGGAGATCCGCATGCTCGTCGAGCAGAGCACCGAGGGCGGCAGCCTCCTGAAGGAAGATGCGAGGCTGCTCGAGGGCGTGTTCGAATTCAGCGAGAAGACGGCGCAGGAGGTCATGACGCCGCGCACCCAGATGATCGCCCTCGAGGCCACACTGCCGGTGCAGGATGCGGCGGACGAGGTCGCCGTGGCCCGCCGGTCGCGCTATCCGGTCTACCTCGAGTCGCTCGACGAGATCGTCGGAGTGGTGCACGCGAAGGACATCCTCACCGCGCTCCGCGCGAGGCCGCACGAGACGGTGCGAGGCATCATGCGCCCGCCGTTGTTCGTGCCGGGCACCCGCGAAGTCGAGGACGTGCTGGCCGACATGAAGCGGCTCAAGACACATCTCGCGGTGGTGCTCGACGAATACGGCGGCACGGCCGGCCTCGTCACGATGGAGGACCTGCTCGAGGAGATCGTCGGCGCGATCTACGACGAGTACGATCCGCAGGACCGGCCTTCGCCCGGCGACAGCGCGGCGCTCCTCGACGGCGCCCTGCCGATCACCGAGTTCAACTCGAAGTTCGACGCCGCGCTCGACGATGCCGACTACACCACGCTTGGCGGGTACGTCTTCGGCCAGCTCGGCCGGCTTCCCCGTCCGGGCGACCGGGTGACTGTCGATCCGCACACGTTCGAAGTCGTGGAGATGGACGGCCGGCGGGTGAAGAGCCTTCGGCTGCACACCGCGCCGCCCGTGGAGGTCGAGCAAGGCGGGGGAACCAGCCCTGGGAGCGATGCCTAGCACCAGCGACCGGGCCCGCGCGGCGTTCTTCGAGGTGAGCCGACGCCTCGGCGCCGCGCGCACGCCCGAGGAGGCGGCGCGCATCATCGTCGGCGTCGCGCAGGAGCTGCTCGGATGGGACGCCTGCAGCTTCGATCTCTTTTTCCCCGAGACGGGACGGATGCAGGCCGTGCTCTCGATGGACTCGGTGGGCGGTCCGCCGGCGGACGTACCGCACGCCTATACCTCCACCGTGCCCGGCCCGATGACCGCCCGCGTGGTGCGGGACGGCGCGCAGCTCGTGCTGCGTCCGGTGACGTCCCTGACGGCCGAGGGACTCGTGCCGTTCGGCGATACGGGGCGGCCCTCCCTGTCGCTCATCTTCGTGCCCGTGCGTCATGCCGACCGGATCACGGGAGTGCTGTCGATTCAGAGTTACACCGCCGACGCGTACGACCAGGACGACCTCACCACCCTGCAGGAGCTGGCCGACCACTGCGGCGGCGCGATCGAGCGCCTCCGGATCGAGGACGCGCTGCGCGAAAGCGAGGCGCGGCTGGCGCGTGCGGAAGCGTTCGCCCTCGTGATGACCGCGCACCTGGGGCTCGATGGGCGCTGGCGGCGGGTGCCGCCGGCGCTCTGTCGGCTGCTGGACGTCGACGAGGCACGGCTGCTCGGAACCTCGATCAGCGAGCTGCTGCATCCGGACGACGTGGGCGCCGAGCGCGCCGGGCGCGAGCGTCTGCTGCGCGGCGAGACCCGCTCGGTGGATCTCGAGACCCGGTGGGAGCGCCCCGGCCGATCGCCACTCTGGATGTACCTCAATGCGTCGGTGGTGCTCGACGCGGACGGCAGGCCTCACTACCTGCTCGTGTACCTGCGGGACATCACCGAGCGGAAGAGCCTGGAGTCGCAGCTGGTCCAGGCGCAGAAGATGGAGGCGGTCGGTCAGCTCGCCGGCGGCATCGCGCACGACTTCAATAATCTCCTGACCGCCATCCTGGGAAGCACCGAGCTCCTCCTCGCGAATACGGACCCGGTCGATCCGCGGCGCGAGGACATGCAGGAGATCGGCCGCGCGGCGCACCGCGCCGCCGGGCTGGTGCGGCAGCTGCTGGCGTACAGCCGGAAGCAGGTCATGCAGCCCCGGCTGGTGAACCTCAACACCATCGTGCACGAGATGGGCGGTCTCCTCCGCCGCGTGGTCGGGGAGCGGATCGCGCTCCGCGTCGATCTCGACAGCGCGCTCGGCTACGTGATGGCCGATCCCGGCCAGCTCGAGCAGGTGATCGCCAATCTGGGCGTCAACGCCCGCGACGCGATGCCCCACGGTGGCACCCTCACGATCGCAACCGCCAACGTGAGCGCGGCCGGCGCGGCACTCGTCGCGGACGAGCGGCTCTCGACCGGTCCCCTGGTGTCGCTGACGGTGAGCGACACCGGGACCGGCATGGATGACCACGTGCTCGCGCATCTCTTCGAGCCGTTCTTCACGACCAAGGAACTGGGCCGGGGCACCGGACTCGGTCTCGCCACCGTGTACGGCATCGTCCGGCAGAGCGGCGGCCAGATCCAGGTCGCTTCCCGGCCGGACGAAGGCAGCGTCTTCACCGTGTACTTCCCGCGGGTCGCCGCCCCCGGGCACGCGGCCTCTCACCCCGCTCCACGGGACAGCGCCCCCGGTGGCACCGAGACCGTGCTGGTCGTGGAGGACGAAGACGCGGTGCGCCACCTGGCCGGGCGGGTGCTGCGGGCCAAAGGCTATCGCGTGCTCGAGGCGCCGCATGCGGAAGCGGCGCTCGCGCTGGCCGCGGAGACGCGAGAGGTGATCGACCTGCTGGTGACCGACATGGTGATGCCCGGCATCGGTGGCGCCGCGCTGGCGCACCAGCTCGTCGCCTGCCGCCCGGCTCTGCGGGTCCTGTTCATCACCGGATATGCCCTCCAGGCGGTCGAGCGCCACGGCGACCTTGCGGCGGGGAGCGGCCTGCTCGAAAAACCGTTCAGCGCGGACCAGCTCGCCCGCAAGGTTCGCGAGGTGCTCGCCGCGTCCATCTGAGGCTCGCGCGCCGCAGCGGAGGCGCGTTACTTTCCGGCCCCATGCCTCCCTCCCAGCTGGCCATGACGCCGCCCGGCGCGCTCGACCTGACCGGTGAGGCCGCCCGCCGAAGGCGAGAGCTGCAGCGCGCGGCGATGGAGACCCTCCAGCGCGCCGCGTTCGAGGAACTGATCCCTCCGACGCTGGAGTACCAGGACACCTTTCTGCGAGCCGCCGGTCCGGGCGTGGCCGAGCGGCTGATCCGCTTTCCGGACCGCGACGGGCGCATCCTGGCGCTTCGCTACGACTTCACCGCGAGCCTGGCCCGAGTCGCGGCTACCACCTTCGGCGACGCCGCAGGGCCGCTTCGACTCTGCTACGCCGGCACGGTGTACCGGCAGGAGCCGGAGCGCGGAGGCCGCCCGCGCGAGATGCTGCAGGTCGGCGCCGAGCTGCTCGGCCAGGGCGACCTGGCCGCGGACGTGGAAATCGTTCGCCTGACCATCGCACTCGTCCGAGCCGCGGGCCTCCACGACTTCCAGGTGAATCTCGGGCACGCGGGCGTGCTCGCCCCGGGCATGGCCGCGCTGCCGGAGGAGCAGCGGGCGGATGTGCGCCGATGGATCGACCGCAAGGACCGTGGCAGCCTCGGCCGCGCGCTCGCCCGCGCCACCGGCCCCGCGGCGACGCTCACCGTCCTCCCGTTCGTCATCGGACGCCGGGATGCGCTCGCGAGGGCGCTCGGCCTGGCGCCCCGCGATGCCGCTCCAGGGCTCGAGCACCTCCTGGCGCTCGACGCCGCCCTGACGCACGAGGAGCGGACGCACGTGGTGTACGACTTGGGCGAAACCCGCGGCCTCGACTACTACACCGGCATCCATTTCGAGGTGTACGTGGCGGGGACCGGCCGCGCGGCCGGCGCCGGCGGCCGCTATGACGAGTTGATGGGCCGATTCGGCCGGCCGATGCCGGCGGTGGGAGTGTCGCTCGATCTCGATACGATCGCCGAGGTCCCCCGATGAGCCGGCTGCGGGTGGCGCTCGCTAAGGGCCGACTGTACGAGCCCTCGGTCGAGCGGTTCAGCCGCGCCGGTGCGCAGCCGGCCACCGACCCGGGGCGCCGCCTGCTGGTCCCCTCGAGCGACCCGAACATCGAGTTTCTGGTCGTGAAGCCCGGCGACGTGCCGGTCTACGTGGAATCGGGCGCCGCGGACCTCGGCGTGACCGGCACCGATGTGTTGCGTGAGACCGGGGCGGACGTGCTCGAGCCGCTCGAGCTCGGCTTCGGCTTCTGCCGGCTCGCGGTAGCCGCGCCGGCCGACGCGCCCTACCCCGCCTTGCCCGGCGGGATCACGGCGCGAGTCGCCACCAAGTATCCCCGTCTCGCGCAGTCCCATTTCGGAGCGGCCGGACGGCCGGTGGACATCATCCAGGTGAACGGCTCCGTGGAAGTGGCGCCGCTGCTCAACCTGTCGCACTGGATCGTGGATCTGGTGGACACCGGAAATACACTGCGGGCGAACGGCCTGGTCGAGCGGGAGACGGTGCTGCAGTGCGGCGCCGTGCTGGTCGCCAACCGCGCGTCGCAGAAGCTGAAGCTCGACGCGTATCTGGATCTGATGGAGCGGCTCGAGCGGGCCTAGCGCGAGTTGTCGACTACCGCACCAGCCGAGTCGCCAGCCGGGCCGCCAGCTCGATCGCCTCCCGCATGCTCGAGGCGTCGGCCGTGCCCGTCCCCGCGATGTCGAGCGCCGTGCCGTGATCGGGCGAGGTCCTCGGAAACGGCAACCCGAGCGTCACGTTCACCGCCCGCCCGAACGCCGCCACCTTGATGGCCGTCATCCCCACGTCGTGGTACGGCGCGAGCACCGCATCGAATTCTCCCCGGAGCGCCCGCACGAACACGGTGTCCGCCGGCAGCGGGCCCGACGCGCCGAGCGCCTCGGCGGCAGGCCGAAGCACCCGATCCTCCTCATCGCCGAAGAGACCGCTTTCGCCGGCGTGCGGGTTCACGGCGCACACCGCCAGCCGCGGCGCGGCGATGCCGAACCACTCGGTGAGCGCCCGGGCCGTGATCCTGCCGATGCGGGTGACCCGGTCCACCGTCAGCAGCGCGGGCACGTCACGGAACGGGACGTGGGTCGTCACCAGGACGACCCGCAGCTCCGGAGCGGCGAGCATCATCGCGACGTCCACATCGCCCGCGAGCATGGCGAGCCATTCGGTGTGCCCCGGGAATGGAAAACCGGCCAGGTGAAGTGCGTGCTTGTGGGCGGGCGCGGTGACGATCGCGTCGACCTCGCCACGGAGCGCGAGCTTGACCGCGGTTTCCACCGCGTGCCCCGCCAGCCGGCCCGCGCGAATGACTCGGGTCCGGTCATCGGCGCGCACGCCGGCGCCGAGTCCCCATGTCCCGACGCCGACACGGTTCGCGGCCGGGAGGTCCGCCAACTGGTCCTCGGCGCCGACCACGGTGATCTCCGCGTCCAGCGGCTCGGCCAGCGCCCGGGCCGTGATCTCCGGGCCGATCCCGCGCGGGTCGCCGAGCGTGATGGCCAGTCGGGGACGGCGCGTGGTCATCCGAACAAGACGAGAGGGCGGAATGGGTCCCGACTGCCCCGTTCCGCCCTCTCGTCCCCCGTCGTCGATTTCTTAGGACCTGACATCCACATACGTCGACTTGCGCAGGCGATCGATGTAGCGCCTGATCGCGAGTTGCTGGCCCAGCTGGTCGCGGATCTTGTCGCGGATGTCTTCGTACCGGATATCGCCCTGGGGGCGGCGGCCGGTGATCTGGGCGACCACGAACTGCTCGCGCGTGCCGGCGCCCGGCAGCTTGAAGACCGGGGCCACCGAGCCGGAGTCCGAGTCACCGAACGCCTTGGTGTACGCCTCGGGCAGCTTGTCGGCAGGCACGTTGTCCGCGGCCCGCTCGGCCGACGGATCGTGCAGCGCCCGCTGCAGCGAATCGAACGATACGCCGCGAAGCACGAGATTCCTCACCGAGTCGGCGAGTGCGCGCGCGCTGTCCACGTGCACCGAATCGATCTCCGGAATGAGGAGGATGTGCCGGGCCTGCACCTCCCCCGGCTGCACCCGCTCCACCTGGATCACGTGGTAGCCGAACGGCGATTCCACCGGGTCCGAGACCACCCCCGGACGAAGCGAGAAGGCGACGCGCTCGAACTCCGGCACCATCACGCCGCGGCGAAACCAGTTGAGCGAGCCGCCCTGATCCTTCGAGCCGGGGTCCTGCGAGAATCGCTTGGCGGCGGTCGCGAAGTCGGCGCCCTTCCGCAGCTCGAGCACGATCGAGTCGGCCTGCGCGCGGGTTCGCGCCTTGGCCTCGGGCGACGGCGTGGGCGCGATGACGATCTGCCGAAACGAAAGGGTCGCCGGCCGGGAGCCGAGCTGCCCGCGCTGCTCGTCGAAATAGGCGCGCATCTCCGGCTCGGTCGGCGGCACGGGCTTGAGCTTGCCGTCCTGACGGAGCTTGTCGATGAGACGGTTCTGAAACGCCGCGCGGCGCTGCTGGTCGGTCAGCCAGCGGCGATACTCTTCGGGCGTGCCGAACCCCGCCTTCTTGAGCTCGTTCTTGTACTCGACCTCGGACTCGAAATTGCCGCGAACCTTGCGGACCTGCTGCTCCACGCCGTCCGCGATCTCCTGGTCGGTGATCGTGATGCTGGTGTCGCGCTGCGCCTGCTGGACCAGGAGCTCCTCGTCCACGATCGACGCGACGATCTGCTTCCGGATGATGTCGAGCGAGTCGGGCGAGTTCGGCACATGCTGGCCCTGCGACTGCCGCGAAAAGATCTCCTCGTCCACCTGCGACGCGAGCACCGGCCGATTGCCGACCACCGCCACGACGCGATCCACCACGGTCGGTGAGTTCGGCAGGTTGATGGGCGGGCCACCCGAGGTGGGAACGGCCGGAGGCAGCGCGGGCGCGGCGGCGGGGAGCGTCGAATCGCCGCGGGCCGGCGGCGCCGCAGCGGTGGTATCCTGCGCCGCCAGCCGGCCCCCGGCCACCGATCCGAGGTGGATCAGCGCGGCGAGGGTGACGGTCCGGAGGCTCGTGCGGAGCGTCATGGCTGCTTGGGCTGGGCCGGGGCCGGCGCGGCGGGTGCCTGGGTGCCCGGGGCCTGCGGGCGAGCGCCCGGCGCGCTCGGCGTGAGCGGGCCTGGAACGATGCGGGTGGGCGTCCGCCCGCCCGGCACCGGCGGACCGCCCGGGGCGGGCTGCATGGCGCCCTTCGGCGCGGACGAGTCGGCCTTGGCCTTGGTCTCGCTGGCGATCTCGACCGCCCGGCTCACGCCGGCTTCGTTGATGCTGTACGGCAGCCGCTCGCGGAGCAGCGTCGCGAGGGCGGACGGCAGGGGCCGGAGCCGCACCTTTCCGTCGATGAGCTGGTCGAAATACTTCTCCACCCGCAGTCCGGCCACCTTCTCGCGCTCGCCGAGCGAGACCGAGCTGTCCGTGAGGTCGCCCCCCTGGAGGTTCATCTCGGTCCGGAGGGTGTCGAGCTGGCTCTCGTAGTGGCGCTTCAGGGAGGCCCACTCGATCGGAGTGATCGCGACCTTGTTGGCCTCGGCCTCGCGCAGCAGCAGCACGTTCTGCGTGAGGATGCGCGCGAACTTGGTCAGCATCGTGTCGTTGGCCTCGCGCAGCTGCGAGGTGTACTGCGGGGGCAGCGCCCGCACCCAGCGCAGGTAGTCCTTCACGGTCAGCTGGCCGTCCTTGTACTTCACGAGCGCCTTGTTGGACTTCCGGCTCTCGTCGGGCGACTCCGCCGCCGCACGCATCGCCGTGGCCGCCCCGGACACCACCTCGATCTTGTTGGCGGTGGCGAGGCTGTCCATGTAGAGCGAGTCCAGTCGGACCCCCGCGCGCTCTTCGAGGTGGTCGACGATCCGGCTTCGCGCCGCCTCCAGCGAGGGCCGCTTGATGATGTGGTACCCGAACGGAGTCTCGACGAGCGCGCTGACCTGGCCGGGCTGCAGGGCCCAGCCCGCGCTGTCGAACGCGGGCACGAACCGGCCTCTCGGGCTCGGCGGGAGGTAGCCACTGTCGGCCTTGCTGCCGGGATCCTCCGAGAGCGCGGCGGCCAGCTTGTCGAAGTCGGCGCCCTTCCGGATCTGGGCGAGCGTCGCTTCCGCCTTCTTCCGGACGGCGGCGCGCTCGGGCGGCGCCGACTGGGGGCGCGACGCGAACAGGATGTGCTGGAGCACCCGGGTGTCGGGCGCCTGGTACACGCTGTCCACCTGCGCGTCACTCACCGAGGCGCGCCGCGACATCAGCGAGTCGTGCCAGTGCGTTCCCTTCAGCTCGGAGATCTCCGGCCACACCGCCTCCGCGATGCTGACCGAGTCCAGCGGCAACTGGTTCCGCACGACCGCCTGGCCGAGCAGGGCGTAGTCCGTCCAGACGTTGGCCACGAAGTCGGCCGTCTGCCGGTTGATCTGCACGCCCTTGCCGCCCGCGTTCAGAATCTGCGCCAGGCGCTTTGCCGGCAGCTCCTGGCCGGCCGCCTCGGCGGCCACGTCGGCGTGCGCGGAGAACAGATCGCGGAAGTTCCCGCAGCCGCTGAGGCCGATCGCGAGGACCGCCACGAGGATCGTGTTGCGTCGCATGACATCTCCCGAAAGGTTCACTTCACCGCCGCCTTGAGCGCCCGCACCAGTGCGGGCACGATCGGCTCGCCGCCCAGGCGCATCAGCCGGAGCGAGAGCGGGACGGTTCGCCGCACTTCCGCGGCGAGCTGTACGTCGTCCAATGCCGAGGTGAGCCCGGCGAGCCGGGGCGCGGTACCGGCCCGGTACGTCAGCCGGGCCTCGTCGCCCCGCACGAGCACGTGCTGAAGGCCGAGCACCGCTCCCAGGACGCGGAGCCGCGCCATGTCGAGCAGCGTCTCGGCCTCGACCGGCATCGGTCCGAAGCGCTCGCGCAGTTCCTCTCGAAGCCCATCAATGTCGCCAGACGACGTGGCCCGCGCCAGTCGGCGGTACAGGTCGAGCTTGACGTCGTCGTCCGGCACGAAGCCGTCGGGCAGGTGTGCCGGACGGTCCAGCACCACGTCGGGCGGCGCCGGCTGCTCGGCCGCGCCCTGGCCCCGCAGCGCCTTGACGGTTTCTTCGAGCCACCGCATGTACAGGTCGAAGCCCACGGCGTGCGCGTGCCCCGACTGCTCCGCGCCGAGCAGGTTGCCCGCGCCGCGAAGCTCCAGGTCCTTGAGGGCGATCCGGTACCCCGCCCCCAGCTCGGTATGATGCTCGAGCACCTTCAGTCGTTCCTCGGCGTCGGCGTCGATCGTGTCGGGCACCAGCAGGTAGCAGTAGGCGCGGCGATGGCTCCGCCCGACCCGGCCGCGGAGCTGGTACAGCTGTGCCAGGCCGAAACGGTGGGCGTCGTGGACCACCATCGTATTGGCGTTCGGGACGTCGAGGCCGGACTCGACGATCATCGTGCTGACCAGGATGTCGACCTCGCCCGCGACGAAGCCGCGCATCACCGTCTCGAGCTCCTCCGCCGCCATCTGCCCGTGCGCGACGCCGATCCGCGCCCGCGGCGCGAGCGACTGCACCTTGGCGGCGATCGTATCGATGGTCTCGATCCGGTTGTGCACCACGAAGACCTGCCCGCCCCGGTCGGTCTCGCGCGCGAACGCCTCCTCGAGCAGGGCGTCGTCCCACGGCTCGACGAACGTCAGGATCGGCGAGCGGTCCCGGGGAGGCGTCTCGATCAGGGTGAGGTCGCGCAGCCCGGCGAGCGAAAGGTGGAGCGTCCGGGGAATCGGCGTCGCGGTGAGCGTCAGCACGTCCACCGAGAGCCGCAGCGCCTTCAGACGCTCCTTGTGCTTGACCCCGAAACGATGCTCCTCGTCCACGATCAGCAGTCCCAGCTCACGGAAGAGCACGTCCTTCGACAGCAGTCGGTGGGTGCCGATGATGATGTCGATCTGTCCGGTCGCCAGGCGCTCGAGCGCGCCCTTCTGCTCCTTGGCCGTCCGGAAGCGCGAGAGCACCTCGATCTTGACCGGGAAATCGGCCAGGCGCTCGATGAAGGTGCGCCCATGCTGCTCGGCCAGAATCGTGGTCGGCACGAGCACCGCGACCTGCTTGCCTCCTTGCACCGCCTTGAACGCCGCGCGCACCGCGATCTCGGTCTTGCCGTAGCCTACGTCGCCGACGAGCAGCCGGTCCATCGGCTGCGGCCGCTCCATGTCGGCCTTTACTTCCTCGGTCGCCTTGCGCTGGTCGGGGGTATCCTCGTAGAGGAAGCTGGACTCGAGCTCGCGCTGCCACCGGGCGTCGGGTGGGAAGCCGAACCCGGCGGACACGGTGCGGCGGGCGTAGAGATCGAGCAGCTCGGCCGCCATCTGCTTGATCGCCTGGCGGGTCTTCTCCCGCACCCGCGCCCAGGACGAGCCGCCGAGCCGGTGGAGCCGGGGCGGTGGCCGATCGCCGTCCTCGCCGCCGGCCCGGTAGCGCTCCACCTGGTCCAGGCGGTAGAGCGGGACGTTCAGCCGGTCGCCGCCCTCGTACTCCACGATCGCCACTTCCAGCGTGGACTCGCCGGCGGTGATCGTCTGGATCCCGCGGTAGATCCCGATTCCATGGTCCAGGTGAACCACGTAATCGCCTTCGGTCAGCGCCCCCGTCGCGGCGGACGGCGCCGCCTGACGGTAGCGCCGCGGACGACGCAGCCGGCGTGCGCGACGGAAGATCTCGTGGTCGGTGAGCACGCGGAGGGTGGGCATGACGAAGCCGCCGTCGAGCGCGCCGATCGCGAGCGTGGCCCGCACGCCGCCGCGCGCCCCCTCCTCGAGCAGCTCCTCGAGACGCTCCAGCTGCCCTTCGTTGTCGCACAGAATCAGCGTGGAGGGCGTCCCGTACAGGAGGCCCCGCAGCCGATTGAGGTCGCGGTCGATCCTTTCCGGTGGGAAGAAGCCGAACTGCAGATCGACCTGGTCGTCGCGCAGCAGCAGCCGCGGGAAAGCGCGGATGCGGTCGTCCCAGCGCTCCGGCGGCTCGAGGATGTCGTCCCGGCCGGGCACGTCCTCGCCGAGGCGCCGGGCGACGTCGAGGTGATGCTGCGCCTCGTTCCACGCGCGCTTGACCTCGTCGCGATCCGGACCGGCCGCCTCCTCGAGCAGGATCGTATCCGACGGAAGCAGCTCGAGCAGCGTCCGCCGTGCGCCCGGCGCCGCCCGGCCATCCCCGTCGTCACCGTGCACGCCGGCCGTGGTGATCGGCAAGATGGTCACGTCGCCCAGCTCCTGGAGCGAGCGCTGGGTCGTGAGGTCGAATCCGCGGATCGACGACACGTCGTCTCCCCACCACTCGAGCCGCGCCGGCGCCGCCATGCCGAACCCATACACGTCCAGGATGCCGCCGCGCACGCTGAACTCCGCTACCTCCGTGACGGTGGGCACCCGCCGATAGCCCATGCGCTCGAGGGTCTGGGCCACGTCGCGGGGCGGGCGCCGCTCCCCCGTGGCGACACGAAGCCGCAGTCGCTCGAGCGCCGCGGGCATCAGCGTCCGCTCCGCCGTGGCGCGTGCCGTCGTCACCAGTACCCGGAGCCGGCCCTGCAGCAGCGCCTCGATCGTTTCGGCGCGCTCGCCGGCGATTTCGTAGTGCGGCTCGTCCTCGCCGAGCGCCTCACGCTGCGGATAGAGCGCGACCCCCTCATCGGTCAGGTGCGTGAGGTCGGTCAGCCAGCGCTCCGCTTCCCCCGGCGTCGGCGCCACGATCGTGAGGAGTCGTTGCGGAAAGCGGGACGTCAGCCACGCCGCGAGCACCGCGCCGCTCGAGCCTGGCAGGCCTCCCAGCCGGAGAGCACCGGCGCGCGCGGGCAGCCGCTCGGCGAGATCGACCGTGGCCGGCGCGCGGGCGAAGGCCTCGATCACGGGCCGCAGCTTCATCGAGGCTGCCGCCGCCACCAGCTGGCCAGGGTGGTCTCCCCCAGCGCGAGCAACAAAGCGGCCCACAGCAGCGGCCCGCGCAGATCCCCGCGTGCGGCGGAGCTGAAGGCAGCGTCACCGGCGTCGGCCAGGGACACCATCCTCACGTTGTTCCACAGCCGCCGGGTCTGGCCGTCCGTCGCGGGCGCCAGCAGGGACTCGCGCGGATCGATGTTCGCGGTGATGGCACCGACGGTGTCGCTGCCCGCCAGCAGATAGTACGCCCCCGACTCGCCAGGGCGGAACACGCCGCCGCCCTCGACCGCCCACTGTCGCTCGCCTTGACGAACCTCCGACACCAGATCGGGCAGCGGCACGGGATCTCCCGGAGCACCGTCGGCCAGTGAGACCTCGCCCCGCGCGAGCCGGTTGACGAGCGCGTCCATGAACGGCATGAACCCCGCCGACACCGGGAGATCGGTCCATGCGGGGTCGAGCCGGCTCGCGAGGAGCACCACGTCCCCACTTCGCACCAGCCACGGCGCGCCGGCGACCGTCGCGAGTACGCCGGTCCGCGCGCGCTCCGGCGTCTGGAGCTGGTACCGTCGCAGCACCCGGACACGACCGACGAGCGCGCCGCTGTCCGTCGTCGCAGGCTCGACGAGGGGGGAGCCGTAGCGCCACGTGACGCCCCGCGCGGCGAGCGCGCGGTTGAGCGCGCCGAGCGCGGCGGGATCCTCCGGGGGCTGCACGATCGAGCTCCCGCGCGAGAGCCGGCCCAGCGTCACCTCGCGTCCGCGCACGATCCGCCGATTGGCTTCCAACACCTCGCAGGCGGCAGCCACGAACCGGCTGGCCGAGTCCCAGTCGACCCGGGCTACGGGCGCCACGCGCACCACGCCGACGCGGCGATCGTCGAGCCGAAGCTCGTCAGGATCGAGCTCGACATCGGCCGTCCACCAGCCACTCGGCACGCCGGGCATCGAGAGAACCGCCGCGCCGCCCGCATGCGCCAGCGCCTGTCGGGCCGGCCGAGTGCCCAGGCGGGCGCTGACCGGTGTCCCGCCCCCCGAGTCGCCGACCAGCGAGACCGTGAGCCGGCCGCCCTCCGCACCCCACGGCTGCGGCCCGGTGTCGACGCGGGAGATCCCGACGTTGGCCGGCGCGGGCGTCTCCGGCCGACCGATGACGACGGGCACCCGCACCTCGGCGGGCGAGACGGCGCTCGCCTGCAGGTCGGTCAGCAGAACGATCTCTCCGGGCCGGCCGTCGCTCGCGAGGACCTCTCCCGCGAGGCCGAGCGCCGAGCCCAGATCGAGCCGGCGGGAGGAGACGACCAGTGCGTCGACCTGCGAGAGCAACGCCTGCCGGTCGCCGCGACGGGGCACGCCGTCCGCCGTGAGCAGCCAGAGTGCGTCGTCCGGCGTCGCGCGGGCCAGCGCATCGCGCGCCGCCGACTGCAGCTGCGCCAGCCGCGCCGTCCCCTCGACCACCACCCCGCTGCTCGCGGAGTTGTCCACGACGAGCACCAGCGCGCTCGGCGCATGACTGGCCACGCCGCTCCTCGGGAGCGTGGGACCCGCGGCGGCCAGCACCAGGGCGATGATGAGCGAGGTCCGGAGCAGCAGGAGGAGGAGGTGCTGCAGCTTGAGCCGGCGCTGGTGCTCGCGCGTCGTCGTAATGAGGTAGCGGACTGCCGGGAACACCACGGTGGGCGGCTCGCGCCGGGCCAGCAGGTGCAGCAGGATCGGAATGACCGCGGCGACGAGGCCGGCGAGCGCCCACGGGTGCAGGAAGCCGATCATGCCGCCCGCGAGGAAGGAGCGAGCGCTTCGCGCAGCACGATGCCGTACGGCGTGTCGGTGGTGACCCGGTGGTAGGCGATGCCGTGGCGACGACAGGCCAGGCGCCACTCGCGCACCACGGTCTGCACCGTCTCCCGATACGCCCCGGCCCAGTCCCGCGGACGCAGCACGACCGCCGCGCGGGTTTCGGGATCCTCGTACCGCGCCTCCGCGGGGCCGCCGAGGGTCACCTCGGCGGGGTCCATGAGATGCAGCACCAGGACCTGATGCCCGCGATGGCGAAGAAACCTGAGCGCCTTGAGCGCCAGATCTCTGTCGAGGAGCAGATCGGAGACGAAGACGACCAGTCCGCGGCGACGAAGCTGGTTCACGACCCGGCGCAGCGCGGGCTCTGCCGCCGTGCCCTGCCCCGCCTCGAGCGCGCCCAACGTTCCAAGAAGCTGGCGCCAGTGGCTGAGGCGCGCCCGGGGCGGGAGCACGGCGCGGACTTCGTCGTCGAAGGTGATGAGGCCCGTCGCGTCCCGCTGGCGCAGGAGCACCAGCGACAAGGCCGCGATCAGCCGTTGCGCGTAGGCCAGCTTGGGCAGGGTGAGCTCGGGGTCGCCGCTCCAGGCCATCGAGCGGCTGGCGTCGCATACGACCATGGCGCGGAGGTTGGTTTCTTCCTCGAACTGTTTCACATACAGTCGATCGTTCCGGCCGAGGATCTTCCAGTCGACGTAGCGGAGCTCGTCGCCCGGCTGATACATGCGATGCTCGGCGAATTCCACGGAAAAGCCGCGCCGCGGGGAGCGGTGCAGTCCGGAAAGAAAGCCCTCGACGACGCCTTCGGTGACGACCTCGAGCCCGCCGAGCTTGGACACCTCGAAGGGGTCGAGCAGATCCAGGCGCGGGCGGGATGCGGTGGCAGCGGGACGGTGCATGCAGCCTTCAATCGTAGAGGGATCGGAGGGCGGAGGCAATGTGACAGTGCGCGGGACCGACGGCTGGTGGCTTCGCTCTCGGACGATGACAGGTCCGCGGCGAGTCGTCCCGGGCGGCGGACGCCTGCACCTCGCGCCGTCTGGCACACCCTCAGTCAACGCGTTACTGCCGCGTATCTTATGCGGATATACCTTCCTGGCACATCACCTGCTCCCAGCGGGCGGATACGCCTGAGGCACCCGGAGGGTTCATGCTCGTCACGCTGGGTTGGATGCTGCTCGCCGGCTCCCCGCTTCCCCGCGCCGCCACACCTCTCGACCTGCCGCTCTCTCCCGCTCACCAGCCGGTGCGCAGGACGGGCGCAGGGCGCGTCAGCGTCCGAACCGACCGCGACGACCCGTATGATCCGGGGGACCGCGCGCGCGTGTACCTCAGCGTGGAGGAGCCGGCGCACGTGGCGGTTTTCCGGGTGGATACGGACGGACGCATTCGGGTGCTGTTTCCGCGGGAGCCCTGGAGCGACACCTTCGTCCGCGACGAGCGCGAAGTCGAGGTGACGGGCGAACGGGGTGGCCGCGCCTTCTTCGTGGACGACGATCCCGGCGTGGGGTATCTCTTCGCCATCTCGGCCGCCGAGCCGCTCGACCTCCGCTCCATCACGCGTGGAGACTCCTGGGACTATCGGCTCATCGACGGCGGACGGATCCAGGGTGATCCGTACGTCGCACTGACCGACCTGGCGGCCCGCCTGGTCCCGAACGACGACTACGACTACGATGTGTCTCCGTACTACGTGGAGCACCGATACGATTTTCCCCGGTTCGTCTGTTACGACTGTCACGCCTACGCCCAGTTCGACGAGTGGAACCCGTATCGTGCGTCGTGCACGCGCTACCAGGTGGTCATCCGCGACGACCCCCGCTTCTACCCGTATCGGTACGGCGGGCGGAACGTGGTCGCAGACCGGCCGATACACCCCGGTCCGCGCTACATCTTTCGTGACGTCGATCCGCGGCGTCCGCCCGCGAGCCGCAACCAATCCGACCGCCGGCGGGACGTGGACGAGGAGAGCATCGGTCGCACGAGCCGGGATGTCGGCGGGCGAGGGTCGGTGCCGGCGCCGGGCGTTCAGTCGCTGCGTCGACGTGATGGCGAGCCAGCGCCCGAGCTGTCGCCGGCACGACCCCTGAACGAGGAGCGCCGCCGCGCCGAGCGCCGCCGGCAGGATGGCGACCGCGAGCCACCGCGCCAGCGAGCGCGCGGCGAGAGCGCCGACGAAGCTTCCGACGGTCGGCAGCCCGGCACCGGCGAGCCGCAGAGCACTGGCGAGCCCGAGCTCCGCCGGCGCCCTCCGACCACAGCCCGGTAGTTACCCCCCCGCAGACCAGGACTGATTTCCATGCGCCGTTGCCTTGCACTCGGGTTGACCCTCCTCGCGGCTCCACTGGCCGCCCAGAGCGCCGCCCCGTCCGCCCGCACGGCGGCCGCGTCCATCACTGCAGCCGACGTGGCGCGCCGGATCGGCGTCATTGCCGACGATTCGATGCTTGGCCGGGACACGCCGAGCCGCGGATTGGAGCTCACCGCTCGCTACGTGGCCGGCCAGTTCCGGCGGTTCGGACTGCGTCCCGCCGGCGACAGTGGCGGTTGGTACCAGCGGTACGCGATCAAGCGGCGCCAGTTCGACCGCGACGGCTCGCGCGTGGTGCTCTCGGCGGGAGGTACGGAAGTCGAGGCGCGGTTCGACCGGAGCGCGCGCTACCTGCAGGGTGACATCTCGGGCGAGCCGATCACCGGTCCGGCGGTGCTCGTCGGCGGCGCGCTCGATGCGGATGCCGTGAGCCGGTTTGCCTTGCGAGACAAGGTCGTCGTGTTCGTCAGCGACTTCAGCGCGGCGCCCTCGGCGAGGAGCACCCAGGCGCTTCGCGCCGTCCGTCTGGCCGCGCCAAAGGCTGTGCTGTTGATCGCCAACCTCTCCCCGGAGAGCTTCGCCGCCCGCATTCCCCGGCGCATGGCCCCTCGCACGACCGTGGATCTCAAGCTCCTGAGCCCGCCCTACGTCGAGGTGAGTGAGGACGCGGCGGCGCCGGTGATGCGCGCGGCGAAGGTGGACCTGGCCGCGGTACGCGCCGACTCCATGCCGGTGTTCCGCGAACTCCCTGAGCTCAGCGTTCAAATGGAGCTCCGGGATTCCGTGCTCGAAGCGCTCACCGCACCCAACGCCGTGGGCATCCTGGAAGGCAGTGACCCCGAGCTGAAACGGGAGTACCTCGTCTTCTCCGCGCACATGGACCACATCGGCGTCACCCCGGGCGGCGCCGACAGCGTGAACAACGGCGCCGACGACGACGCCTCGGGCACCGCCGGCGTCATCGAGCTGGCCGAAGCGTTCAGCCGCCCGGGTGGCCGGCCGAAGCGCTCGATCATCTTCCTCACGGTGAGCGGTGAGGAGAAGGGGTTATGGGGCAGCCGCTACTTCAGCGAGCACCCCCCGGTGCCGGTGGACCGGATCGTGGCGGACATCAACATCGACATGATCGGCCGGAACTGGCGCGACACGATCGTGGCGATCGGCAAGGAACACTCGGATCTCGGCGCCACGCTCGAGCGGGTGAACCGGGCCCACCCCGAGCTCGGGATGACGGCCATAGACGACCGGTGGCCGGAGGAGCGCTTCTACTTTCGCTCGGATCACTACAACTTCGCCCGGAAGGGCGTCCCGATCCTGTTCTTCTTCAACGGCGTTCATCCGGACTACCACCAGGTATCCGACTCGCCGGACAAGATCGACAGCGAGAAGGAGGCGAGGATCCTTCGCCTGGTCTATTACCTCGGACGCGCCATCGGTGACGCGCGCGCGCGGCCGAAGTGGAATCCCGAAAGCTACCGTGAGATCGTGGACGACCCGCTCCAGCCCTGAGTGGGAACGCGCGTGATATATTGTCCGCCATGACCGACACCATCGCGGAGTTCGACGCCTTTCGCGCGCGGATGAACGATCTCATCCTCGGCGCCGGCAACTTGAGCATCACCCGGTTCTTCGCGCTCGATCACCGCACCTACGAAGCGGGTGCACTCGGCACGAAGACCAAGGAGATGCTCGGCCTCGTCTCTTCACTGGTGCTCCGTTGCGACGACTGTGTCACGTACCATGTGGTCCGATGTCACGAGGAGGGAGTGACGCGGGAGGAGTTTCTCGAGATCTTCTCGGTGGGACTGGTGGTGGGCGGGAGCATCGTCATTCCACATCTTCGTCGTGCGATGTCGCGGCTGGAAGAGCTCGAAGGCGCACGCGGCTGAGCGCCGGCGCCCTCTCCTACCACCTCGTCAGCAGCACGCCCGCGATGATCAGCACCGCTCCAACGCCTTGCAGCGGTCTGGCGTGCTCTCCCAGCATCACCCAGGCGGCGCCCACCGCGATGAGCGGCGTCACGCACATGTAAATCGCGGTCCGCGTGCCACCCACCGTCTGTACGCTTCTGTTCCACAGCAGATACGCCAGCACCAGCGAGAACACCGTCGCGTAGAAGAGCGCGGCCCACACGCTGGCCGGCAAAGCCCCCCAGTCCATACGGACCAGCCCCGGCAGGCCGGCCAGCACCAGCCCCGGCATGCCCGCGATGGTCGTCAAGGTGGTCACCCGGAGCGGGCTGAAGCCCGCGGGCAGCTTCCGCAACCCGACGGTGTACCCGGCCCAGCAGAGGACGGCGACCACGGTGAGCAGGTCGCCACGGAGGGTCGCGACGGAAAACTCGACCCCGCTCGTGGCGATGACCAGCACGACGCCTAGCGTGCCGAGGACGATGCCCCCCCACATCCGCCGGGTGATCCGCTCCAGCCCTAGGACCCCGGCGAACACCGCCACCACGGTCGGCACCGTCGCGAGGATCAGCGAGCTGTTGGTGGCCGTGGTATACGCGAGGCCGAGGATGAAGGCGAGCTGGTAAAGCGTGTTGCCGATCACTCCGAGCACCACGAGACGGCGCACTTCGGCCGCGGGCAGCGCGGCGCGCCCTTCGGTGGCCCGAAGCACGCCCCAGAGCAGCAGGCTCGCTAGCGCGAAGCGGACCGCCGTGAACGGCAGTGCCGGCATCTGGGCGATGGCGAGCTTGGTGACGCTGAAATTGATTCCCCAGATCAGGCAGACGAGCAGCATCCCCGCGTCCTGCCCGGACAGGCGGAAGGCAGGCGGAGCGGTCGGGCTTGATGGAGGTGGGGCGGACGGAGCAGCGTGGGGGTTGGACACGCGGGGAAGATTAACACCCCCGGCATTCTCCATCCTCTCCGCCGTTGTGGTCCTCCCTTATATTCCCGCCATGTCACAGTCCCGCATTCGAAATTTCTGCATCGTCGCGCACATCGATCATGGCAAGTCGACGTTGGCCGATCGCCTCATCGAGGCCACGGGCGCGGTCGAGAAACGCCAGATGCGCGAACAGCTGCTCGACACCATGGACCTCGAGCGTGAGCGCGGGATCACCATCAAGCTCAACGCCGTCCGGATGAGCTACGCGGCGCGGGACGGCGTGACCTACGAGCTGAACCTCATCGACACCCCGGGGCACGTCGACTTCACCTACGAGGTCTCGCGCTCGCTGGCCGCCTGCGAGGGCGCCATCCTCGTCGTGGACGCGTCGCAGGGTGTCCAGGCGCAGACGCTCAGCAATCTCTTCCTGGCGATGGACGCGGGTCTCGAGATCATTCCGGTCCTCAACAAGATCGACCTGCCCGGCGCCGAACCGGAGAAGCGGGCCCAGGAAATCATGGATCTGATCGGCGCCAAGCGTGAGGAGATCCTCGCGGTCTCGGCCAAGGAGGGAACCGGCGTCCCCGAGCTGCTCGAGGCGGTCGTCGCGCGGGTTCCGCCGCCGCGCGGGCAGGAGGAGGCCCCGCTCCGCGCGCTGATCTTCGATTCCTATTACGACCGGTACCGGGGCGCCATCCCCAGCATCCGCGTGGTGGACGGCGCGGTGCGCGAGGGGATGGAGATCGCCTTCGGCTCGCACCCGGACGACGTCTACCACGTCGACGAGGTCGGGTACCTCCAGCTCGGGCAGCACCCCGCTCCGGCGCTCGAGGCCGGCGAGGTCGGTTACATCGTGGCCAGCCTGCGTCAGGTGCGTGACGCCCGCGTCGGCGACACGATCTTCGACGCGCATGACCGCGCCGGTCAGCTGCTGCCCGGGTATCGCGACGTCAAGTCGATGGTGTTCGCCGGCATCTATCCGACGGATTCCGACCAGTACGAGGGGTTGCGGGACGCGCTCGAGCGGCTGGTGCTCAACGACGCCAGCCTGCAGTATGAGCCCGAGTCGTCCACGGCGCTCGGCTTCGGGTTCCGCTGCGGCTTCCTGGGCCTGCTGCACATGGAGATCGTCCAGGAGCGCCTCGAGCGCGAGTTCGACCTGAGCCTGATCACCACAGTCCCCACGGTCGAGTACCACGTCTACACGACCGACGGGCAGATGATGCTGCTCGAGAATCCGAGCAACCTGCCCGACCCGGCCGAGATCGATCGCATCGACGAGCCGTACGTGAAAGCACGCATCATGGCCCCGGCGGATTACATCGGCGGCATCATGAAGCTCGGGCAGGAGCGCCGAGGCGTGTACAACGGGATGCATTTCATCGACACGGCGCGCGTCGAGTTCGATTTCGAGTTCCCGCTCGGCGAGATCGTCCTCGACTTCTACGACAAGCTCAAGTCGCTCTCCCGGGGGTACGCCTCGCTCGACTACGAGATGGCGGGATACCGCGAGTCGGATCTCGTCAAGCTCGACATGCTGATCAACGGCGACCCGATCGACGCCTTCAGCGTCATCATCCACCGCGACAAGGCGCAGGAGTACGGTCGCAAGATCGCCGAAAAGCTGAAGGAGCTGATCCCGCGCCAGCTGTACCAGGTAGCCATCCAGGCGGCCATCGGCAACAAGGTCATCGCCCGCGAGACGATCTCGGCGTTCCGCAAGGACGTGCTCGCCAAGTGCTACGGCGGCGACATCACCCGGAAGCGCAAGCTCCTCGAGAAGCAGAAAGAGGGGAAGAAGCGCATGAAGCAGATCGGCGCCGTTGAAATTCCCCAGGAGGCGTTCCTGGCCGTGCTGCAGGTGGAATGACGGGGAGCGCTCGGTCCGCGACGCCGGGCACGCTGGTGATCCAGACCGCGTTCCTGGGCGACGTGGTCCTCACGACCCCGCTGCTCGCCGCGCTGGCGGAGCGACACGGGCCGGTCGACGTGGTGACGACGCCGGCCGCGGCGTCGCTGCTCGAGACCCACCCGTCCGTGGCGGCGGTCCTCCGCTACGACAAGCGAGGGATGGATCGCGGCGCGCTCGGCCTCTGGCGGCTCGGTCGTCGGCTGCGAGCGCGGGGGTACGCCCGCGCCTACCTTCCCCACCGCTCGTGGCGCAGCGCGGCGCTGGCGCTGCTCGCTGGCGCCGAGGAGCGGACGGGGTTCGCCGACAGTCCGGCGGCGGTCACCTACACGCGTCGTGTCCCCCGGCCGGTCGCCGGCCACGAGGTGGAGCGCCTCGCGTCGCTTGCCGGAGTGTCCGGCGCGCCGGCGCCCGTCCATGTCGAGCTCACCGCCGACGACCGCGCCGCCGCCGACACCTGGCTCCGCGAGCGTGGCCTCGGCCCGGGGTTCATCGCGCTGGCTCCGGGGTCGATCTGGGGCACCAAACGGTGGTGGGGCTACGAGGCGCTCGCGCGCGCCGTCGATGGACCGGTCGTCGTCGTCGGCGGTCACGAGGATGCCCCCCTGGCCGCGATGGTCGCGGCGGCGGCCGACCGAGGGTACAGCGCGGCCGGTGCACTCGGGCTCCGCGGCGCCGCGGCGCTCATCGCGCGGGCGGGGGTGCTGGTCACCAACGATTCCGCGCCCTTGCACCTGGCCACCGCGGTCGGCACGCCGATCGTCGCGGTGTTCGGTCCGACGGTGCCGGCGTTCGGCTTCGGCCCGCGGAGCGCCCGCGACCTGATCGTCGAGCACCCGTCGCTCGACTGCCGGCCCTGTTCCGCCCACGGGCCGCAGATCTGTCCGTTGGGCCATCACCGCTGCATGCGGGAACTGTCGGTCGACTCGGTCGCCGAGGCAGTGGCGGCCGTGTCCCGTGGGGAGGGTATTCGTGCGATTCGTACTCGGGATTGACATCGGCGGCACCAACCTCGTCGTCGGAAGCGTCGCGGAGGACGGCGCTCGCCTCGTGGCGTCCGCCAGCGAGCCGACGCGGGCCGAGGCCGGCGCGACCGACGTGGTGGACCGGCTGGTCGGGCTCGCCGAGCGCGCCATCGCGTCAACCCGGCGAGAGGTTCCGGACGCCGACATCCTCGGCGTCGGCGTCGGCGCTCCCGGTCCGCTCGACACCAAGCGCGGCATCGTGCTGCTCACCCCGAATCTCGGCTGGGTCAACCTGCCGCTCCGCCAGATCATCCACGACCGTCTGGGGCTCCCCGCCGCGCTCGACAACGACGCCAACTGCGCCGTGCTCGGCGAGTGGTGGGTGGGCGCGGCGCGCGGTGCGCGGCACGCCATCGGCATCACGATCGGCACCGGCATCGGCGGCGGCATCATCCTCGATGGCCGGCTGTACCACGGTGCGTCGGACGTGGCGGGCGAGATCGGCCATACGACGATCGATACCGAGGGCCGCCGCTGCAAGTGCGGCAATTACGGCTGCCTCGAGGCGTACGCGTCGGGACCCAACATCGCGCTCCGCGCCGTCGAGGAGATCGAGGCGGGCGCGGTGAGCCGACTCCGCGAGCTCGTCGGCGGCGACCTCTCGAAGGTCACGGCCCAGACGGTCTACCAGGCCGCCGCGGACGGCGACGATCTCGCCCTCGAGGTCGTCAACGACACCGCCAAGTTCCTCGGCGTCGGCATCGGCAACCTCCTCAACGTGTTCAATCCCGAGGTCGTGGTCGTCTGCGGCGGTGTCACGCTCGCCGGGGACCATCTCTTCGTGCCGCTCCGGCGGGAAGCCGCGCGCCGCGCCTTCAAGCCCGCGGTGGCGGCGTGCCGCATCGTTCCCGGCGAGCTCGCCGGCACCGCCGGCGTGTACGGCGCCGCCAAGGCGTTCTTGGACCAGACGGCCGCGGGTGCCTAAAGTCGGCGTCATCGGATCCCTCGTCTGGGACCACATCCACGGCCGCGATCCGCTGGCGCCGGTGACCGAGGAGTGGGGCGGGATCGCCTATGCGCTCGGCGGCCTCGACGCCAGCCTTCCGCCGGAGTGGGAAATCGTTCCGCTGATCAAGGTCGGTCGCGATCTGGCACCACAGGCGGCCGAGCTGCTAGCCGGGCTCACGCACCTGACGCCCGGCGGGCGCTGCGTCGGGGTCCCGGCCCCGAACAACCGGGTCGTCCTCCACTACCAGTCGGCCGAGCGGCGCTGCGAACGGATGTCGGGCGGGGTGCCGGGCTGGACCTGGATCGAGCTGGGGCCGATGGTGCGAGACCTCGACGCGCTCTATGTCAACTTCATCTCCGGCTTCGAGCTGGCGCTCGGGACGGCGCAGGCGCTGCGGCAGGGCTTCCACGGCCCGATCTACGCCGACCTGCACAGCCTGTTTCTGGGCATGCATCACGACGGCATTCGCGTGCTCCAGCCGCTGCCCGATGCCGCGTCGTGGTTCGGCTGCTTCGACGTGGTCCAGCTCAACGAGGACGAGATGCGCCAGCTCTCGCCGGACCCGCTCTCGCTCAGCGCGCATGCGCTCGGCGCCGGCGTGTCGGCGCTCGTGGTGACGCTCGGGCCGAAGGGCGCGGCGTACGTGGCCGCGCCGGGGTTCCAGGGGTGGGACGCGTCGCATCGGACGGCGCACGAGGGCGATGTCATCCGGACCGCCCTGGTCGCGGCCACCCCGGTCGACGTGCTCGACCCCACGGGGTGCGGTGATGTCTTCGGCGCCGCGGCGTGCGCCCGGCTGCTGGCCGGGGAGCGGCTCGAGCCCGCGCTCCGGCATGCCACGCTGCTCGCCTCACGCAACGCCGGCCTTCGCGGGGCCGGCGGATTGAGTCGTCACCTCCGCGGGGAGCTGCTCGTGCCGTGACGCGCGTCATCGAGGTACCCGCGACCTTCGACGATCGTTCGTTCGAGCAGTTTGCCGGCGGCTTCGGAAGCTGGCCCCCGGAGGAGAAGGTGCTGCTCGACGCGCGCGCCGCGCAGTGGGCCTCGCCATTCGGACTGCTCGCGATGCTCACCGCGGGCCAGGCGCTCGCCGAGGCGCGGCGGGAGCGGCCGCTCTTCACGGTGCCCACCAGCGACGACGTGAAGCGCTACTGGGCGCGCGCGGGATTCTTCAAGTACGCGGCCGAGCTGTTCGAGCTGCACGGCAAGGTGCCCAGGGCCACGGCGACGGGCCCGTCGGACGTGCTGCTCGACGTGACGCCGGTCCGCGCCACCGAGGACGTGCACGAGGTGGTCGAGAAGATCTCGCAGGGCGCGTCGCGCATCCTGCACGGCGAGCTGGGCCTCGAGATGAAGGCGACGATGCGGTTCAGTATGGCGCTTTCGGAGGCGTGCCAGAATATTGTTGAGCACGCCGGCACGAGCGGCTGGGTGGCCGTGCAGGCGTACACCTTCCGGCGGCGGCTGGGCCGGCGCGTCGTGGTCATCAGCGTGAGCGACGCCGGCATCGGCTTCCGCCGCTCGCTCGAGAGCACCCACGCCAAACGCTTCGGCGAGCGCTGGGGCGATGGCGCGGCGCTCGAGGCGGCGCTCATCCAAGGGGTCAGCCGCTTCCGCGATCCGGGACGGGGCCAAGGTCTCGCCTTCATCAAGCGCTTTCTGGACCAGTGGAAAGGCAAGATCGCGATCCGGAGCGGCACGGCGCGTCTGGCCATCGTGCCGCCGTGGGACGAGGACGTTCCCCTCGCCGAGCACCTTCCGTTCTTTCCGGGAGCCCAGGTGCAGATCATCATCCCCGCGCAGGACGACGAGGCCCGATGATCCAGACGATTCACCTCGGCCATCTGCTCCGCGAAACGGTGGCGTCGCCCTACCGGAACCTCGTGACCCGCCCTACGGGTGCCGCCATCCGGAACCGCATCCAGGAGGCGCTGGCCGGGTCGGACTGCCTCACCGCGCTCCTCGATTTCTCGGACATCGAGCTGCTCGATTTCAGCTGCGCCGACGAGGTCGTCGCCAAGCTGCTCCTGGACGACGGCGAGCGCACCGGCTGTTTCGTCGTGCTGCGGGGCCTGCGCGAGGATCAGCACGAGGCGATCGAGCACGTGCTCACCCATCATCGCCTGGTGGTGGCCGCGATGGCGCCGGGCCACGAGCACGAAGGCCCCCGCCTCCTCGGGTGGGTGACGGCGGACGCTCGCGCGGCGTTCGAGTGCCTCTGCACGCGCGGGGCGCTCACCGCGGGGGAGCTCGCCCAGGCGCTGACGTGGCCGGCCGCGCGCGGCGCCGACGCGCTGGAGTCGCTCGCGGCGCACCGCGTGGCGCGCGCGGATGAGGGCCGGTATCACCCGCTTCCCTTCGCATGAGCGCCCGCCGGTACGGACCTTCGACCACGGCCATCCACGGCGTGCCGCATCGCCGGCCCGACTGGGCACCGATCGCTCCCGCCATCCAGCAGAGCAGCACCTTCGTGAGCCCCGTGGGCAGCGACGAGGACATCCTCTACAGCCGCTACGGGAACAATCCGAACCAGGTGGCGCTCGCCAGGAAGTACGCGCTGCTCGAGGGCGCGGAGGACGCGATCTTCCTGGCCAGCGGCATGGGTGCCACCGCCCTGGCCCATCTGGCCGTGCTCCGCCCGGGCGACCACCTCATCAGCAGCAGCTGGATCTATGGCGGCACCCAGCAGCTCTTCGACGAGGAGCTGGGGCGGTTCGGCATCGAGATCACCTACGTGGTGCCCGACCAGCCGCGGCTCTGGCGCAAATCGGTGCGCAAAGCCACCCGCGCGATGTTCGTCGAGACGCCGACGAACCCGCTGATGCGTGTGGTGGACCTGGGGCCGGTGGCGCACGTCGCCCGCGAGTTCGGCCTCGCGCTCCTCGTCGACGCGACCTTCGCGAGCCCCATGAACTTCCGGCCGCTCGAGCACGGGGCCGACGTGGCCATCACGAGCGCCACGAAATATCTGAACGGGCACAGCGACGTGATCGCGGGAGCGGTGGCGGGGTCGAGCTCGTTCGTGGAGGAGGTCACCCGGCTCATGCGACTGTGGGGGCAGGCGATCGACCCGCACGCCGCCTGGCTGGTGGACCGCGGCCTGCGCACGCTCGCGCTGCGGATGGCGAGGCACAACGCCAACGGCATGGCGGTGGCCACCTGGGCGGCGGCCCACAAGGCCATCGCGACGGTGCATTACCCGGGGCTCGAGTCGCATCCGGATCATGAGATCGCCAAAGCCTCGCTCGACGGGTACGGCGGCATGGTCGGCCTCGAGCTCGCCGGGGGACCCAAGGCCGCCGAGCGCATGCTCAAGCGCCTGAAGCTCGTCACCCACGCGCCGAGCCTCGCCGGCGTGGAGACGCTCGTCTCCGAGCCTCGGCTCACCTCGCACAAGGGCTTCTCGCCGGAGCGCCGCGCCGAGATGGGCATCGCCGACGGCTTCCTCCGCCTGAGCTGCGGCATCGAGGACGCGGACGACATCATCGCCGACCTCGAGGACGCGCTCGGCCGAAGCTGAGCGCCCCGATCGGTGGCTTCCGGGCGCCGACGGTGTGTTGTTAGCTTCCCACCGTGATCCGCCTCTCCCACGTCGACAAGTCGTATCCCAACGGTGCCCTCGCCCTGAAGGATGTCTCCTTCCGGATCGGCAAGGGTGAGTTCGTCTTTCTCACCGGCCACTCCGGCGCGGGAAAATCCACGATCATGAAGCTGCTCTTCGCCGAGCAGCGCCCGACGCATGGCGAGGTGCGGGTGTCCGGCTACGACGTGAGCACGCTGCGGCCGGACGAGATCCCGAAGCTCCGCCGCCGGCTCGGCATCGTCTTCCAGGATTTCCGGCTGCTCGAGGATCGGAGCGCCGCGGAAAACGTGGCGTTCGCGCTCGAGGTGACGGGGGCCCGAAGCGATACCATCGCTGCCCGGGTAATGCGGGTGCTGACCCAGGTCGGCCTGGCCACCAAGGCGCGGGCGCATCCCCGCGAGCTCTCCGGCGGCGAGCAGCAGCGGGTGGCCATCGCCCGCGCGCTCGTGAATGATCCGGCCATCCTGGTGGCCGACGAGCCCACCGGCAACCTCGACGAGCGCGCCACGCGCGGCGTGTTCCAGCTGCTGCGCGACATCAACGCGGGCGGCACCGTGATCGTGATGGCCACACACGACCTCGATCTCGTGCGCCAGGCCAGCTATCGCACCATCGAGATGCGCGAGGGCAGCGTCGTCTACGACAGCGCCACGGACGACGCCGACGACGCGGAGCAGGGCGCGCGATGAAGCTGCTCACTCGCGAGGCGCTGCTGTCGTTCCGGCGCGCGCCCCTCCTGTCGGCACTCTCGGTCACCACCATCGCCTTCTCGCTCTTCACCCTCGGCCTCTTCGGCCTCGTCGCCATCAACCTGCGCGAGGCGCTGCGCGGGCTCGAGGAGCGGGTCGAGATCGTGGCATTCGTGCTCCGGGGCACGCCCACCGAGACGATCACGCTGGCCACCCAGGACATCGCCGCCTTTCCCGAGGTGCAGGACGTCATCTACGTGACCGAAGAGCAGGCGCTGGCGAGGGCCCGGCGGGAGCTGGTCGAGTTCCGGGACGCGTACCGCGACCTGCAGGTGAACCCCCTGCCCGCCTCGATGGAGGTGCGGCTCAAGCCCGGGTTCCGGGACGCCGCGCACGTCGAGCGCGTGGCCCAGCGACTCCGGGGGTTCGGCTTCGTGAACGACGTGCGGTTCGGGCGCGAATGGGTACAGAAGCTCGATCACCTGCGGAACATCACCGGCATCGTCGGGCTGGCCATCGGGCTCGCGTTCGCCGCCGTCGCGGTGGTGATCATCGGCGTCACGATCCGGCTGACGCTGCTCCAGCGCGCGCGCGAGATCTCGATCATGCGCCTCGTCGGGGCCACCAACTGGTTCATTCGCGGCCCCTTTCTGCTCGAAGGCGCGCTCAAGGGGCTGCTCGGCGGGCTGCTCTCGCTCCTGCTGTGCTATGCGGGGTACCTGCTGTTCCGGGACCAGAGCGGCGGCACGTTCGCCGGCCTGATCTTCTTCAAGACCTTTCAGATGCTGGGCATCGTCATCTTCGGGGTGCTGCTGGGGCTGTGTGGAAGTCTGGTGAGCGTGGGGCGGCATCTGCGGCATGTGTGAGCGGCCGCTCCTCGTTCTCCTGCTGTTGCTCGCGGCGGTCGCGCCGGTGCTCGCGCAAGACACCACCCTGGAGGCCAGCCGCCGGCGGCTGCAGGAGATCCGGCGGGAGCGCGACCGCCTCGAGGAGCAGCAGCAGCGGCTGCAGGGCCAGGTGCACGACGTCAACGACGAGCTCAGCAACCTCGAGCGCCAGCGCGAATCCACCCAGCGGATCGTGAACGAGATCGAGCGGCAGATCGGCGGGCTCGCGAGCCAGCTCGACCGCTCCAGCGCCGAGCTGATTCTCGCCGAAGACAATCTCGCCGAGCGGCGCGCCGTGCTCGAGCGCCGGCTGGTGGACATCTACAAGCGCGGCCGCCTCTACACGTTCCAGGCGCTGTTCGCCGCCGAATCGTTCGGGGACCTGCTCAGCCGCTACAAGTATCTCTATCTCACGAGCCGGCAGGACCGCGCGCTCGTCACCGACGTCGAGCTGCTGCGCAACCGGGTGGTGGTGGAGCGCAACACCATCCTCGATGTGCGCACCCAGCTCGATCGCTCCCGGCAGGAGCGGGAAGCGGAGTACAGCAAATACACCGAGCTCGCCCGGGCCCGCGCGCGCAGGCTCGAGACCCTGCAGCGCTCGGCCCGCAGCACCGAGCGTCGGCTGACGACGCTGCAGAAGGACGAGGCCCGGCTCAACGGCTTGTTGGCGGCGCTCGAGCGAGCCCGGCGGGACGAAGCCGCCCGCGGGGCGCTCCGCGGGACCGTGGCCGGCCCGGGCTCGATCACGACCGCGAGCCTCGGCAAGCTCGACTGGCCCGTCGAAGGCACGATCGTCTATCGCTTCGGTCGCGACACCCTCCCGAGCGGCGGCATCATCCGGTGGAACGGCGTGGGGATCGCGGCGGCGGTGGGCACGTCGGTGCGCGCGGTCGAAGCCGGCAAGGTGCGGCTGGTGGGGCAGTTCGGCACGTACGGATTGACGATCGTCGTCGAGCACGGCAACGGGTACTACTCGGTCTACTCCCACCTGCAGTCGGCCGCGGTCAAGCTGGGCGCGGCGGTGACCAAGGGCTCGACGATCGGCTCGGTCGGCGGCGAGAACTCCGATTACGGTCCGCACCTGCACTTCGAGATTCGCGGCGAAAACCAGGTTGCGCTCGATCCGACGGCGTGGCTGCGAAAGCGGTAGGCCGGATCAGTCGGCCACGCCGATCCGCTCCCCGCTTTGCGCCCGGCCCCGGTGGAGCGCCGCCTCGACCAGCGCGAACAGGTCGTCGGGCACGGTGACCGCCGGATGCGGGTACGCCACGATCCCCGCGCTGCCGCCGATGAGCCGCTCGCGCAGGCGCAGCACCGAGCGGCGGGCGCCGTCGGCCCCGGTCTCGGGCAGGACGAGGGCGTACTCGCCCTCACCGTAGTTGGAGACGAAATCAGGGAGGCGAAGCTCGCGACGGAGGCGCGCTCCGGTTTCCTGACGCCGCCGGATCAGGCTTTCCGCATCGGCGTCCGCCTCGGACGGCGCATCGGCGTCCAGCAGGACGAGGCTGAAGCCGAGCGAGTAGCGACGGGCGCGCTCGAGCTCCTCGTCGAGACGCCGATCGAGCGGCAGCGGCGTGAGCCGGCGGGTCGGGCGACCGCTCGCGGCCCGACCGCCGTCGAGCGCGCGCGCCGCGGCCTCGGCCAGATCGCTCGCCAGCCCGAGCTGCGCGCCGCCGAGCGACGGGGCCGCCGGGCGACCGCGCATCAGCAGGACGCCGGTGACCACATCGTGCAGCACGACGGGCAGCACGATCGTGGGACCGGCACCTACGCCCTGGGTGCGCGTGTCGGGCATGGCGAGGGTGCGGCGGCTGCGGATCGCTTCCGCGATCTCCGGGTGCCGGGCGAGGTCGAGCCGGCCATGCTCAGCGCGATCGGCGTCGAAGTCAGCGATGACCCGGCCCTGGTCGTCGCCCGGGCCCACCTGCACGTACGAGCAGTGCGCCAGCTCGAGCGCGCGGCCCAGCCGGCGGATGAGGGCCAGCGCCACCTCGTCGGGCAGCAGCAGCGTTCTCGCCTCCTCGACCAGGTCCCGGAGGCTGTCGCGGACCCTCGTCTCGTACGGCGTGCGGACGGGCGCCTGGCGGTCGCGCACCCGCGCCGCGATCCTGGCGCACAGATCCGGCAGGTGGATCGGCGCGGCAAGCGCGTCGGCGGCTCCGAGCGCCAGTGCCGCGCCGGGAGCATCCCGGTCCTCGGCCGCGAAGACGATGATCCGCGGAGGCTCGACCGAGGCATCGGCCAGCAGGCGTCCGAGCCGGTCCGGCTCGGCGGAATCGAGGGTGGTCAGCAGTGCGTCGGGTGGAGGATCGTGCGGGCCGGGCGGGACCTCGCCGATTTGAAAGCCGGCGCGCGTGAGGGCGCGCTCGAGACCGTCGGGACGCGCGGCAGCATCGCCGGTGAGCAGCAGGCGCGGCCGGATCAGCGGCTCGGCGGCGCCACCGGTCATCCGGTCACGGAGGGTGAATGATTCAACGAGCGGCGTCCGAACTGCTCGGCGCGCATGTGTCGGTGCAAGGCGGCATGGCGACCGGGCCCGGGCGCGGCGTGGCCATCGGGGCCACCGCGATCCAAGTATTCACCAAGACTCCCAATCAGTGGCGTGAGCCGGTAGTCGGGGCTGACGTCGCGTCGGCGTTCCGCACGGAGTTCGCGCGGAGCAAGCTGACACGTATAGTGTCGCATGACTCCTACCTAATCAACCTCGCCTCGCCGGATCCGACGCTTCGGGCGCGCTCGGAGGTGTCGTTCCGGGGCGAGCTCGAGCGATGCCGCGCGCTGGGCATCCCCTTCGTCGTCTCGCATCCCGGCAACTTCATCGACGAGCGCGACTCGGGGATCGCTCGAAACGCCGAGTCGATCACGCGCTGCCTGGAGGGCGTCCCGGGTGACGTGGGCGTGCTGCTCGAGACCACCGCCGGAACCGGCACCTCGCTCGGCAGCACGTTCGAGGAGCTAGCGCAGCTGCGCGCGGCGGTCGGCGGCGCGGTGCGGCACCGCGTGGCGTTCTGCGCGGACACCTGCCACCTCTACTCGGCGGGCTACGACCTGGTGCGCGATTTCGACGGCGTGTGGGCGCGGTGGGACGACGTGCTTGGCTTCGACGCACTTCGCTGCCTGCATCTCAACGATTCGAAGACGCCGTTCGCGTCGCGTCGCGACCGTCACGAGCTGATCGCGGAGGGGTCGCTCGGCGCGGCGCCGTTTCGCCGCATCATGCGCGATCCGCGGTTCGGCGCGGTGATCAAGATTCTCGAGACCCCGAAGGGAGACGACGAGTTCACCCAGGATCGTCGCATGCTGCGACGTCTGCGCGCGTACGCCCGTCCGCGCCCGGCGCGATGACCCGCCGCGTTGACCGCGTGATCGGCCCAACCCATCTTCTTCGCATGTCCAAGCCAATGCTGTTGCTCGTTCTGCTCGTGTCGGCCGGTGCCGCCAAGGCCGAGGCGCAGATGGAGTACTACGGGCGCCTCGGTGCCGTCGGGACGGGAATCTTGCTCCGGGACGTGATCGTCGAGGAGATCACCGTCCGGCCGTCGATCGCCCCGATGCTCGCGCTCGGCGCCTCGCTGCCGATCGGACCGCGCGGCTATCGCGTCGGCCTCGAGGGCGCCCTCGCGTCGGCCAAATTTCACAGCAGCGAGGACGGCACGGACACCGATCTCGGCACGCTGCGGACCGGCACACTCCTGCTCAACCTCGAGGGCCCGCTCCACCGCAGTTTTCGATGGCGCGTCGGCCTGGGCGGTCTCAAGTACTGGCCCTCGGACAAGGACGGCATCTTCCGCCAGGGCGCCCCCGTTCGCCTGCTTGCCGGAGCAGGCCTCGATTATCGCCGCCCCGTGCTGTCGAAGTGGGATCTGCTGACCTCGCTGCGCTACGACTTTCACCGTTTCACCACCGAAGAGCTCAAGGACCGCGGTTTCTCCCAGACCCAGGGCGTCAGCCGAGTGTCACTGTCGGTGGGATTGAGCCGGAGCATCCGATGAATCGATACGCGCGCTGGACCATCGCCGGGCTCATCGTCGCCGCGGCGGCGTGCGGTGACATCGCGACGCCCATCCGGATCGATTTCTATGAATGGCGCCTCATCGTGCCGTCCACGACCGGCCCGGGCAACGACAGCCTGACCTTTCACTGGCCGCGGAGTCGGTTGCCCGTGCGGATCTGGGTCGAGGATGCCGCGAACCTGCCCGCCAACGTGCCGAGCGCCATCGCCGCGTGGCGCACGGCCTACCTCTACGACGAGTTCGACGCCGCCGTCGTGAGCGACTCCTCGACCGCCGACGTCATCGTGCGGGCGGGGGCCGCGCCGGGCATTCAGTTCTCACGCGTCCGGCTGCCCAGCGCGATGGCGACCGAGTGTGAGGGTGCCACCGACCTGGATATCAGCGACGATCACACCGAACTTCGACTCCCCGTCCGGATGTACATCGACCCGCGCTCGGATCCGGCGGCGCCCGGTCTGGCGGCATGCCTGGCGCTGACCACGACCCACGAGATGGGCCACGTCCTCGGCATCTGGAGCCACTCCGCGGTGGCCACCGACATCATGTTCGCTGAGGAGACGGTCACGGCACCGAGCGAGCGTGACCTCGAAACCGCCGAAGTGATTTATCACGTGCCTGCCAATATTCAGATCGTCGATCGTGACGGTGGGGAGGTGCCGCTGGAGTAGAGGGATTTCAGCGGGTCTGCAGCCGCCCGCGGGTGGCCGCATCCACAGCCCCAGCAATGCCTTGCGACTCCCCGTTGCCCCCGACGCCCCGCCTGCCGATACTTCCCGCCTGGCCGCTGCCGACTCCAGCCGGCCGAGACTTTTGCCGCGCGTCACGCGCCAGGAGCGTATGAGTACCGAGACGAGCACGGTTCCTCGCGAGAGCCTCACTCTCGTGGAGCATGGCCTCTTTCCGATCCGCATCCATGCCAATCTGACGCCGCCCGCGCTCATCGAACATGCGCTCCGCCGCAGCGAAGGACAGTTGACCGATCACGGCGCGTTCGCCGCCGTCACGTCACCCCACACCGGCCTCTCCCCCAAGGACAAGTTCGTAATCGAGGAGCCGGGCGCGGCCGATCGTATCTGGCGCGAGAAAAACCCGCGGCTCGACCCCGAGGCGTTCGACCGGCTGCACGAGGACGTGCGCGCCTATCTCGATGCCCGGGAACTCCACGTGCAGGACCTGTTCGGCGGTGCCGACCCGGCGTACCGCACCCCCGTGCGATTCATCACACCCAACGCCTGGCATGCGCTCTTCGTGCGGAACATGTTCATCCGCGCGGTCCCGGCTGAGCTCGCGCATTTCCGTCCGGGCTTCACGGTCATGCACGCACCCGACTTCCAGGCCGATCCGGCCCGCCACGGCACCCGGAGCAGCACGTTCGTCGTGATTCACTTCGGGAAGAAGCTGGTGCTCATCGGCGGCACGCGGTACGCCGGCGAGATGAAGAAGTCGATATTCACCGCCCTCAACTACATGCTGCCCGCGCAGGGCGTGCTCCCGATGCACTGCTCGGCAAACGTCGGGCCCGCGGGCGATACCGCCGTGTTCTTCGGGCTGTCGGGCACGGGCAAGACGACGCTCTCCGCCGACCCGGACCGCCAGCTCATCGGCGACGACGAGCACGGCTGGAGCGACCGCGGCGTGTTCAACTTCGAGGGCGGCTGCTATGCCAAGGTGATCCGGCTCCGGGCGGATACCGAGCCCGAGATCTTCGCCGCCAGCCAGATGTTCGGCACGGTACTCGAGAACGTCGTCCTGGATGCCGCCACGCGCGCGGTGGACTTCGACTCCGACAAGCTGACCGAGAACACCCGGGCGTGCTACCCGATCCACTACATCCCCAATTTTCAGCCGAGCGGGTCGGGCGGCCATCCCAGGAACATCGTCTTCCTCACCGCCGACGCGTTCGGCGTGCTGCCGCCGATCTCGCGGCTCACGGCCGAGCAGGCGATGTACCACTTCCTTTCGGGCTACACCGCCAAGGTGGCGGGCACCGAGCGCGGCGTCACCGAGCCCTCGGCCACCTTCTCGGCCTGTTTCGGCGCTCCGTTCCTCCCGCTGCATCCCGGTGTGTACGCCGGCATGCTCGGCGAGCGCATCGCCAAGCACGGGGTCAAGGTCTGGCTGGTCAACACGGGCTGGACGGGCGGCGCCTACGGCACGGGCACACGCATGAAACTGTCGTACACCCGAGCCATGGTGCGCGCGGCGCTGTCGGGCGGGCTCGACGGAGCCCGGTTCGTCCAGGACCCGGTCTTCGGCATCGAGGTTCCCACGGATGTGCCCGGAGTACCGGCCACGGTACTCGTGCCTCGCGCCACCTGGCCGGATCCGGCGGCCTACGACGCGCAGGCACGCGACCTGGTCCGCATGTTCCGGGAAAACTTCGAGCAATACCGGTCACAGGTGGCGGAGGCCGTAGCGGGCGCGGGACCGCGCGCAGGCTGAGCGCCGGCGGCCCGCACGGCACCCGCCGGGGAGCGCGGTTATCGTAGCACGCGAAGGGGGTATGCCTGCGGGCATGCCCCCTTCGCTTCGCCCGGGGTGAGCCCTAGACTACACCGATGCACGACGCCAGCGGGCCCAAGGAGCTCGAAGTCATTCGGGACCCCCTCTGGGACAACATCCGGCTCGACCGTCCGGCGCTGCTCGCCCTCGACACCGCGGCCGTCCAGCGGCTGCGTTACGTGCGTCAGGTCGGCCATGCCTTCCTGGTCTATCCCGGCGCCACGCATACCCGCTTCGAGCACGCGCTCGGCGCCTATCACCTCACGCGCCGCGCCCTCGCCAGCCTCGAGGAGCGCGGGGAGCTGGACCGAATCCCCGAGGGCGACTGCCTGGCGGTCCGGCTCGCCGCCCTGCTGCACGACATCGGGCACTACCCGTTCTCCCACGCGCTCGAGGAGGCGGGCTTTCCGTCGCACGAGACGCTCGGCGTGGCCAAGCTGGGCCAGGGAGAGCTCGGCGAGCGCCTGCGGGAGATCGGCGGGCCACAGTTCCCCGCCACGCTGGGTGCGCTCGTCACCGGCAGCAGCACCAGCGCGCTGCAAGGGCTGATCTCGGGCTCGCTCGACCTCGACAAGATCGACTACCTGAGCCGTGACGCCCGGATGTGCGGCGTCCCGTACGGCACCGTGGACGTCGACCGCCTTCTGGCCACGCTGACGCTGGTCGAGAGCACGCCGGGACGGTACGAGGTGGGCGTGCTCGAGAAGGGTGTGAGCGCGCTCGAGTCGCTGCTCTTCGCCAAATATCAGATGTACCGGAATGTCTACTGGCACCACGCGGTCCGCTCCGCCACGTGTATGTTCAAGCGGGCCGTGCGCGGCGCGGTGGCCCGCGGCAGCATCACGGTCGCCGCCATCGCGGAAGCGACGGACGACGGACTCATGGAGCAGCTCATCTCACGCGACGGCAACGCGCTCGCCGCGGCCATCCGGGCGCGCCGCCTCCACAAACGCGCGCTCGACCTGTCGGCGAGCGACGTGCCGGCCGAGCTCGAGCCCTGGATCGCGGAGGATCCGGATCTGCTCGAGCGGGTCGAGGACGCACTCGCGCACGAGGTAGGCCTGGCCGCGGGCGACCTGCTGCTCGACTTTCCGGCGCGCTCGTCGATGCTTGGCGTGGATCTGCCGCTTCGGACGCGCGTGGGCTCGGTGGAGCGGCTAACCGACGCCGGGCGGGCCGGCCAGCTGGGCCTGCCACGAGTCGCCGACGAGCTCTACCGGAGTGCCCGCCGGCTGCGGGTGTTCGTGGCCGACGCGCCCCGGGCGTCGCTTCAGGGCGTGCCCGATCTGCTCACCTGCCCTGCCGCCGAGCTGCGCAGCCGGCTGGACGGGCAGCATACTTTGTTGGAGAGGAGTACGACACGATGATTACCCGCCGCGACTTTCTGGCGCAGACCACCGCGCTGGCCATCGGTGGCCTGAGCGCCGGACGGCTCCTGGCCCAGCTACCCGCGGGGCCTGGAACTCCGATCACGGTCTACAAGAGCGCCAGCTGCGGCTGCTGCGCGAAGTGGGTGGACCACCTGCGGGAGAACGGCTTCGTCCCCACCGTGCACGACGAAGAGGAGATGGACGCCATCAAGGACGAGATGGGTGTGCCGAAGGCGGTGCGAAGCTGCCACACCGCGCTGGTCGACCGCTATCTGGTCGAGGGCCATGTGCCGGCCGCTGACCTGCGCCGCGTGCTGGCCGAACGGCCGGCCATCGCCGGGCTGGCGGTGCCGGGCATGCCTCGCAGCACTCCGGGAATGGCCGCTCCGGGCGACGCGCACGAGCCCTACGAGGTGGTCTCCTTCACCACGAACGGCAAGACCGCCCGCTTCGCGCAACACTAGCGCCGGGCGAGCCGCCCGACCACGATGAGCGCGACCGCGGCACCGACGCCGAGCAGCAGTCGCGGCAGCGGCTCCTGGAAGAGTGGCCGGCCCACGTACCGTCCGTGGCGCGGCAGGGCCACGGTGTCGAACCGGTCGGCGAGGGCGTGGAGCTGCAGCCGCATCTCACGTCCCCGCATCGGCGGGCCGTGTCCCGTCGCGGCGAGCTCCGGTTCGAGCGCGGCCAAGCGCCGGACCGAGTCCCGGGCCGCCGCCCAGTCGGGCGTGAAATACGCCGGTGGCCGGTGAACCCTCGGCTGCCACGCTGCCACCCCGATCACCGACTCCTGCCGCGTGGTGACGAACGCATCGCCAGCGATCAGCGCGCGGTCGTCCTCGCGGAACAGCGAGATATGACCCGGTGAGTGGCCTGGCGTGTGGATCCATTGCCAGCCCGGCATCCCCGGCACAGTCCCGTCGCCCGGCAGCTCGGCCACTCGATCCTCGAACCGGAAAGGCCCGCGCGGATACAGCGGTGAGAGGAGCGACATGGCGCCGCCGCCCACGGTCGGGTCCGGCGGGAGGTAGGCGCGTCGGCCGGTGAGGTACGGCAGCTCCAGCCGATGCGCATACACGGGCGCATCCCAGTGCTCGGCCAACGCCCGCAGCGTGCCGACGTGGTCGAAGTGCCCGTGGGTCAGCACGATCGCGCTCGGCCGGGCGTCCGGACCGAATCGCTCGGCCGCCGCCTGGATGATGCGGTCCGCCACCCCTGGCCCAGGGATGCCGGCGTCGATCAGCACCCAGCCGCGGTCACCCGCGTCGGGAAGGCCGTACAGATAGACATTGACCAACACCAGCCGCAAATACCCCAGGTCGGGGGCCACGCTCTCGGTCTTCATGGATCGCCTCCGGCGCCGAATGTTACGGCAACCTATCGAAGCGCTCCGCAACGCAGTGTGGGGCCGCTCACAGTGGAGAGGTCGATCGTGCCTGAAGTGGTAACGTACCAGGAGCGCTGGCGAGGCGAGTTCGAACGCCTGAACCGGGACTGGATCGAGACCTATTTCGTGGTCGAGGACGCCGATCGGGAGACGTTCCACGATCCCGTCACCAAGATCATTCAACCGGGAGGGCAGATCTTCTTCGTGCTGGAAGGCGAGGAGGTGCTGGGCACCTGCGCCGTGCTCCGGCACGATGCGGACGTGCACGAGATCGCCAAGATGGCCGTGGCGCCGGCCGCGCGGGGGCGTGGGCTCGGCGATCTGCTCATGGACGCATCGGTGGCGTTTTCGCGCGCGGCGGGAGCGAGGAAAGTGGTGATCGTCTCGAACACGCGGCTCGCACCGGCCATCCGACTGTACGAGAAGCACGGGTTCGTCCGCGTACCGCTCGCGAGCGACGAGCGCTACGCCAGGGCCGACATCAGACTGGAGCGGGAATTGTAGAGGGGGATGCAGAACGAGGGGAGCGAGGCGGGAGCGTCCGGCGCGAGGGTGCCCCCCGTCAGTTCGTCCCGGCGGCGGCCGCGGCGGCCGGCTGCTCGCCCGTGGTGCTATCCACCGAATCGATGCGGATGATGATGGCGGTGATGTTGTCCAGCCCGCCCCGCCGGTTCGCCTCCGTCACCATCCGGTCCACCCAATGCTGAGGCCCGCCCTCGGCGGTCAGGATCCGGGTGAGCTGCTCGTCCTCGAGCATGCCGGTGAGTCCGTCCGAGGCGAGCAGGAGGATGTCGCCCGCCTCGAGCGTTCCGAAGTAGATGTCCGGGACGACGTCCATGCTGGCGCCGACGCAGCGGGTGATCACGTTGCTGTACGGATGCACGCGGGCCTGTTCGGGGGTGAGCAGCCCGGCGTCCACCTGCTCCTGCACGTACGAGTGGTCCTTGGTGAGCTGCTGGAACTCGCCGCGCCTCAATAGATAGGCCCGGCTGTCGCCGACCTGGCCGATGAGGTAGCGTCGGGGCATCAGGACCAGCACCGTCGCGGTGGTGCCCATGCCCCGTTTGTCGTGCTCGGAGATGGTGCGCTCGAAGATCGCGTCGTTGGCGGCGCGGATGGCCGCGCTCACCCGCTCGCCCGCCTCTTCGTCCGACAGCCCGCGCATCGAGCCGATCTGGTGCGACGTGATGCGGACCGCCATTTCGCTCGCGACCTCGCCCGCCGCGTGGCCGCCCATGCCGTCGGCCACGATGAACACGCCGCGCTCGGCGAGCATGAGGTAGTTGTCCTCGTTCCCCGAGCGGACGATCCCGATGTCGGTGCGAGCGGCGCAGGTGAAGTGCACGGGGTCCCGTTCGGTCAGCGCAGGAGGAAAAAGGCTGCGGCGGCGCCGCCGATGATCAGCGCCGTGATGAGCCAGGCGGGCGGTCCGCTCGCCTCGGGTGCCGATGCCCTGATGGGGCGCCGCGGGCGCGTCACGCCGGGCGTTTCCGCCGGCGTGTCGGTATCCGGGCTGGCGTGCTCGCCCGTGGACGGCAGGACCGCCGAGATCACCTGCGTCCCGGACGACCGGCGCACGGGCGTGGCGGCGTCGAACGGCTCGAACAGCACCGCCACCTCGCCGAACTTGAGGGTCGTGCCCGGCACGAGCGCCACCTCACCCGACACACGCTCGCCCTCGACGAACGTGCCGGTGGTCGAGCCCAGATCGCTCAACATCCAGATGTCGTCCCGGCGCTGCAGCTTGGCGTGGCTGGTACTGACGCTCGGGTCGGCGAGCACGATATCGTTGAACTCCGCCCGGCCGATGTTCACCACCGGCACCTTGACCGGCAGGCGACGGCCCTTGAGCAGGCCATTGCGCACCAGCAACGACGCCAGCGGCGCCACCTGCGGCTGTGTCGGCGTGGCCGTCACGCTCAGGACGGACGACGGCAGGCCATGCATGGTGTCCGACAGCCGGGCGCCGGCTCCCATGGGAGGATGCGGCGCCGTCACCCCCGGTACGCTTCGCGGGCCGCGCGGGGCGGCCGGGGCCGCGATGTCGGCGTAGAAGCGGAACTCGTCGTGACCGATCCGGATCACGTCGGCGCGTGCCAACACGTGCTGGCGTCCCACCCGCTCGCCGTTCACGTGGGTGCCGTTGACGCTCAGGTCGTTCAGCACGTACCCCTCGGGCGTCGCCTGGATCTCGGCGTGCCGGCGCGACACCTCGGTCCCGGACACGACCACGTCGGAGCTCGCGTCACGACCGAAGACCAGGCCCTCACCCGTGATCGTGTACTCGCGACCGTCGGTCAGGCAGACAAGACGGCCGCCTGTGGCGGCCGCGGCTGTCGAGGCACCCGACGGGCGCGGGGGCGTCAGATCGGTAAACGCCCCGGAGTCGAATAACTGGGTGTTCCCGGTGCGGCGGGCGTCGACGGCAAGGATCTCGTGCGAGCCGATCTGGATCTTGTCACCGTGGAGCACCGGCGTGGGGTCGGCGCCGAGCCGCACGCCGTTCACGAGCAGCTCCGCGCCGGGCTCCCCCGCCCGGATGGCGGCGGCTCCCTGGGAGGTGCCCTGCAGGATGGCGTGAGACGGCCGCACGCCCTCGCCTTCGAGGAGAATCGCGCAGCCCGGCGCCGACCCTATGACTGTCTCACCGACGGGCACAGGTATGCGTGCGCCGCCGAATTCGAGGTGCATCATCGATCGAATCCTGAGAAAAATGCCGGTCGCCGACAAACGTATCCCGTGGCCCGTAACCGCGCAAGCAATTTCGGGTTAGGCAATCTTCCGTGCCTCCTGCCCGCGCAGCTGGAGCTGGTAGAGCCGCTCGTACAGGCCGCGCTGAGCGAGAAGCTCGCGGTGGCTGCCGCGTTCCCGGATCTCGCCGTGGTGCAGCACCAGGATCTCGTCCGCGTGCAGAATGGTGCTGAGCCGGTGGGCGACGACGAGGCTGGTGCGGCCCGCCATCAGCTCCGCGATGGCGCGCTGGATCTGCGCCTCCGCCTCGGCGTCGACGGAGCTCGTCGCTTCGTCCAACACCAGGATTCGGGGATCGAGCGCCAGCGCGCGCGCGAAGCTGAGCAGCTGCCGCTCGCCGACGCTCAGACTCCGTCCCCGCTCGCCCAGCTCGTGGTGATAGCCGGAGGGGAGTCGCTCGATGAACCGATGCGCGCCGACCCGTTCCGCCGCGACGCGTGCCGCTTCGGGCGCGATCGGGGCGTCGAGCGTCAGGTTGTGCTGGATATTCCCGGTGAACAGGAAGAGATCCTGCTGAACGAATCCGATGATCGACCGCAGATCACCCGTCGAGAGCTCGCGGACGTCTACCCCGTCGACGGTGATCCGCCCCCGCTCCGGGTCGTAGAACCGGAGCAGCAGGTTCACGATGGTCGTCTTCCCCGCCCCGGTATGCCCCACGAGCGCGATCGTCTGCCCGGGTGACGCGCTGAACGACACGTCCCGAAGCACCCATGGCCCGTCCGGGCTGTAGCGGAACCAGACGTTCTCGAAGCGCACGGCGCCCCGGACCGGCCGGGGCAACGGAGCCGGACGCTCGGGCTCCCCCACCGTAACCGGGTCGTCGAGCCGTTGGAAGATCCGCTCGGAGGACGCCATGGCGCTCTGGAGCAAGTTGAACTTCTCTGAGAGATCCTGCAGGGGCTGGAAGAAGCGCCGGGTGTACTGGATGAACGCCGCGAGCACGCCGACCGTGAGCGTGCTGTCCAGCACCCGCAGCCCGCCATACCACAGCAGCAGCGCCATGGCCACGGCGGTGAGCACCTCGACCGCGGGAAAGAACACGGCGTACACGGTGATCGAGCGAAGGTGTGCCTCGAGGTGCTCACGGTTGAGCGCCCCGAATTGCCGGGCCGCGGCGTCCTCGCGGCCGAACAGCTGGACCACCCGCATGCCCGTCAGACGCTCCTGCAGGAACGCGTTCAGGCGCGCCAGCCGCACCCGGATGTCGCCGAACGCTTCGCGCACGCGGCGGCGGAACACGCGCGCGGTGAGCCACACCAGCGGAATGACGGCGAACGTCACGAGCGCCAGCCGCCAGTCGATCGCCAGCATGACACCCATGATGGCGACCAGCGTGAAGGCGTCTCCGAAGATGGTGACCACGCCCGAAGAGAAGAGCTCGTTCAGTGTTTCGACGTCCGACGTCACCCGGGTCATGAGTCGGCCGACGGGGTGGCGGTCGAAGTAGCTGATGCTCAGCCGCTGGAGGTGGTCGAAGATCCGCATGCGCAGATCGTACATGACGCGCTGGCCGACGTACGTGGTGAGCAGCGTCCCACCGTACTCGACGGAGAAGTCGAGCACCAGCGTCACCAGGTACAGCGACGCCAGCAGCCCGAGCAGCCCCAGATCGTGCTTGGGCACCGCCACGTCGAGGGCGCGCTGCGTCAGGATGGGTCCGACGAGCGCCAGCACCGACTGCGACATCAGCAGGGTGACCGCCGCCGCCGTCAGCCAGCGGTACGGCCGGAGGAACCCGAGGAGCCGGCGAAGCAGTGCCGCGTCGTAGCCGCGGCCGCCGGAGCTCGGATCGTCGGAAGTGCCGCTCATCGCGTCATCCTGCCGGCTCCGCCACCGCGCTCTGATCCACGTCCCGCAGGCCCTGCCGGACCCAGCTGGAGAACACGAAGAAGCCGAAGGCGAGGGTGAAATAGGTGAGTATGAGCCGCCAGATGAGAATGTAGATCGGCGTCAGCTCGCGCGGGACGTAGGAGCTCATCACGGCCGCGGACAGTACCTCGCCGATCCCTGACGCGCCGGGGGTCGGGGCAAAATAGAGCAGGAACATCACGAGCGTCTGCACCAGCAGGATATCGACGAAGTTGGCGTGAAGTCCGACCGCGCGAAGCGCGACGTAGCCCGCCAGCAGCTTGTTGGCGTGCGACGGCGCCGACAGAAGGGTGGCCCAGAACAGGGCGAGCCACCCGCGTGGACTGTTGAACGCGATGACGCTCGCGTGCGCGTCATCGATCCCCGCCCGCAGCCGCTCGAGCCGCTCCGCGACCCGCCGGCTCCGCCGGCCCGACCACTCGGCGAGCCGGTGGATCAGATCCCGGACCACGCGCGGAAAGAACAGCACGACCCCCATCAGCACGCCGATCCCGCCGATGATCGTGAGGCTGCCCTGGAACAGGTCGTAGAGCGAGAGGCCCAGGACGTTGCCGCGCTGGCCAAGCGAGCGCCCCGCCCCGAAAAGCAGCGCCAGCGGGCCCGCGATGGCGAAGAACAGGATGGTGGACACGAAGCTCATGAACGTCGATGTCACCGCCACGGGTAATGGCAGGCCGTAGCGCCGCATCGTGTACATGGTCATGGGACCGGCACCCGAGTTGAGCGGGGTAATGTATCCGGCCCAGGCGCCCATGCCGCCGGCCAGGATCATCCCCTTGAGCGACGGAGCCGGGTGTACATGCCGCGCCACGACCCAGTTCCGCAGCCCGCCGCCCACCCAATCCATCGAGGCCAGCCCGACACCCGCCAGCAGCCAGATCCAGTGGACCCGCGCGATGCCGGAGAGGAACGCTTGAAAATCGTTGCCGTAGAGCAGCGTGATCCCGAACCCCACGAGCGAGGCCAGGACGGAAAACTCGAAGCCGCGGAGGAGAAACTTGGGGGTGAGGAGCCGGGACATGGAGAGGGGAAACTAAGGGAGGCACGGAGAACGCCGCTCCCGAAGTTTTACCGAACCCCTTATCCTTCGTTCGATGTCCCCCATCCGCATCGTCAATGCCCGGCAGAATAACCTGCAGGGAATCACCGTGGAGCTGCCGCACCGGGCGCTCACCGTGGTGACCGGACCATCCGGGTCCGGGAAGAGCACGCTGGCGTTCGATACGCTGTACGCCGAGGGTCAACGCCGGTACATCGAGTCGCTCTCCACCTACGCCAAACAGTTTCTCGAGCGCATGCCAAAGCCGCTCGTCGACCATCTGGAGGGTATCGCACCCTCGGTGGCCATCGAGCAGCGGAATCCGGTGGTCAGCAGCCGATCCACGGTCGGCACGGCCACCGAGGTCTATGACTATCTGCGTCTCCTGTGGGCCCGGGTCGGAAGGAGCTACTGCCGTGCGTGCGGGGCTTCCGTCCGAAAGGATACGCCGCAGAGCGCCGTGGACGATGTGCTCGCCGCGGTCCCAGGGAGCCGGATCCAAGTGGCCTTTCCGCTCCCGCCTGTGGCGAGGCTCACCCACGACGCCGTGGTCGAGAACCTGCGCGCTCTCGGTTTCGTCCGGGTCCTCGCCGACGGCACGGCGCACCATCTCGATGAGCTCCCCGCCGGGCTGGACCTGATCCGCGCCGGCGAGCTTCTGGTCGTGGTGGACCGTCTCCTGGCGGATGCCACAGGGGCGGGGCGCATCGCCGAGTCGATCGCCACGGCGTTCCAGGAGGGCGAGGGCATCGCGCTCGTCCTGCACCCGCCGCTCCCGTCCGGGCGGGAGCGCCTGCGTTTCACCCGCTTTCCGGCGTGCAGCGATTGCGATACCCCCGCGGCCACCGTGACGCCCGCGCTGTTCTCCTTCAACAACCCGCGCGGGGCGTGCGGTCAGTGCAACGGATTCGGCGCCGTCCTCGAGTACGACGAGTCGCTGGTGGTGCCGGATCCCGGTCGGAGTCTCGCGGACGGCGCCATCGACCCCTGGACCAAGCCGCGCTATGAATCACGTCGGAAGATTTTGCTGGAGTACGCGCGCGCGCTGGGGGCCGACAGCCACAAGCCCTGGCAGAAGCTCAAGGCCACCCATCGGCGCGAGCTGCTCTATGGGCGGAAGGGGCGCTACGTCGGCATCTTCCCCTTCCTGAAGGACCTCGAGGAGAAGCGCTACAAGCAGTACATCCGGGTGTTCCTCCGGCAGTACCAGCTCGCGAAGACATGCGATGCGTGCGGCGGAAGCCGCCTGAATCCCGACGCCCTGGCCGTGCGGATCGGCACCCACACGATCGCCGACGTCTCGGCCCGCGCCGTGGACGGCATCCGGGCCTGGGTGGACGCGCTCGTGCTCACAGCCTACGAGCGCGAGGTCGCCGCCCTCATCGTCGACCAGCTCGATGCCCGGCTCCGTTTTCTCGGCGACGTCGGCCTCGGGTACCTCTCGCTCGATCGGCAGACCCGCACGCTGTCGGGTGGCGAGGCGCAGCGGATCTCGCTCTCGAACGCGCTGGGCTCGCGCCTGGTGGACACGCTGTATGTGCTCGACGAGCCGTCGGTCGGCCTCCACCCTCGGGACACCGACCGGCTGCTCGGTCTGCTGCATCGCCTGAGGGACGCGGGGAACACCGTCGTCGTCGTCGAGCACGACCTGGCCGCGATTCGCGACGCCGACTTCATGCTCGAGCTCGGACCGGGCTCGGGCGACCACGGCGGCCGGGTCGTGCACGCCGGACCGGTGGAGACGGCGTCCGGCTCGCTCACGGGACAGTACCTGACCGGCGCGAAGCGCATCGCGGTGCCGAGCGCGCGACGGCCGCTGGGACCGCGCTGGCTGCGGGTGCGCGGCGCCACGCTCCATAACCTGCAGGGCGTGGACGCCGACATCCCGCTCGGTACGCTCACCGCGATCACCGGCGTGAGCGGCTCGGGCAAGAGCTCGCTGCTCTACGACGTCGTCTACCGCAATCTCGAGGCGCGGCTCCACGGCGAGCACTCGGCCAAAAGCCACCTGGGCGAGCCGGTGGGGCACGTGGCGTCGCTGACCGGATGGGAGCTGCTCAAGGACGTCCTGCTCGTGGACCAGTCGCCGATCGGCCGCTCGCCGCGCTCCAATCCCATCACCTACATCAAGGCGTTCGACGAGATCCGCGAGCTGTTCGCCGCGCAGCCGCTCGCCCGCGAGCGGAAGTACTCCGCCGCGACGTTCTCGTTCAACCTTGCCGGCGGCCGTTGCGAGACCTGCGAAGGCGCGGGTCACGTGCAGGTGGAGATGGTGTTCCTGGCGGACGTCTTCGTTCCGTGCGAGGCCTGTGGCGCCACCCGCTATCGCCGCGAGGTGCTCGATGTCCGGATCCAGGGCCACTCGATCCACGACGTGCTGCAGTGGACCGTCGACGAGGCGATCACCCGCTTCCGCCACCAGCCCAAGCTCGGCGCGGCGCTCTGGCAGCTGCAGCAGGTGGGCCTGGGATACCTGCGGCTCGGCCAGCCGGCCACGACCCTGTCCGGCGGCGAAGCCCAGCGACTCAAGATCGCGCGCGAGCTGGCGCAGGCCGGCAAGCGCGACGGCCGGAAGCTCTACATTCTCGACGAGCCCACGACGGGTCTTCACCTCGACGATGTGCGGGTGCTGATCCAGGTGCTCGATCGCCTCGTCGACGCCGGGCACACCGTCGTGGTCATCGAGCATCACATGGACGTCGTGAAGCGTGCGGACTGGATCGTCGACCTCGGGCCCGAGGCGGGAGACGGCGGGGGCCGCATCGTGGCGCAGGGCACGCCCGAGGACGTCGCCGCGGTCGAGGCGTCTCACACCGGACGCTACCTTCGTCCACTGCTCGGCCAGGAGGAGCCCGCGCCGGCGCTGGCGGGATGAGCCGCCGCCAGGCGGTGGTCGCGCTCGTTCTGGTCTGCCTGGTCTGGGGCGTGTCCTTCACCGGCATCAAGCAGGCGCTGAGCTACACCACGCCGCTGATGCTGCTGGGCGCGCGGTTCGCCCTCGCCACGCTCATGATCGCGGGCGGCCTTCGGGGGCTGACGCGCTCGGAGGCCGCCGGCGGCCTGGTGCTCGGCGGCCTCTTCTGGGCGGGATTCGTGTTCCAGACCACCGGCCTCCAGTACACGACGCCGAGCCGCTCGGCGTTTCTCACCATCCTGTCGACTCCGCTCGTTCCGGTGCTGCAGTTCGTGCTGCACCGCACCGTGCCGCGCGCTCCGACCCTCGCGGCCATCGGCCTTGCCGTGGTGGGCACCTGGATGCTGACCAGCCCCGGCGGCGGCGCGGGCCTCAACCGCGGGGATCTGCTGACGATCGGCTGCGCCGTCGTGTTCACCGGTCAGATCGTCGCGGTCGGACACTACGCGGCGCGGATCCCGATCGAGCGACTCCTGGTCCTCGAGCTCGGCGTCTGCGCCGTGCTGTCCCTCCTCAGCGCACCGCTCCTGGAGACGCCGCGTCTGGATCCGACGCCGACCTACCTCGGCCTGATCGCGTTTCTCGCCGTGACCGGTGTCTGGTCGTTCCGCACGCAGCTGCGCGCCCAGCAGGTGCTGACGCCGACCCACACGGCCCTCGTGTTCACCCTCGAGCCGGTGTTCGCCGCCATCACCAGCTTTCTCGTGCTCGGGGAGCGGCTCAACGCCATGCAGCTCGCGGGCGCGTCGCTCATCCTGGCGGCCGTGGCCGCGCCTGCCCTCGAGCGCGCCGAGCCCGCCGACGTCGCGAGCCCGTCAGGCTGAGCCGTCCCGGAGTTTTTGGGCCGCGGCCTTCACGCCGTTCCAGGCGGCCGCCACGTGTTCCCGCTCCGTACCCCGCTGCCCCACCACCAGCCGTATCACGTAGCGGCCCCCCAGCCGCGTGTGCGTGAGATACCGTTCCCGTCCGGCGTTCACCAGGGCGAGCAGCCGCGCGTTCAATGCGTCGATTTCCTCGTGCGTCCGACCCGCGGGCGCCCATCGGAAGCACACGAGGCCGAACGGCACCGGCGCCATCAGCTCGAACTCCGGATCCTCCTTGACCCAGCCGGCGAGCTCGGCGGCCAGCGCCACGTGACGGCGGATGACGGATCGGAGTCCATCGACACCGTAGCTCCGAACGACGAACCAGAGCTTGAGCGCGCGGAAGCGCCGGCCCAGCTGGATGCCCCAGTCGCGGAAGTTCACGACATCGGCGTCGTACGCCGTGCGGAGATATTCGGGGGTCGCCTGGAACGTGTCGAGCAGGGTGGACGGATCC
>DATLBL010000161.1:0-2147 GCA_035526925.1 Gemmatimonadales bacterium | reverse complement strand
GATCGCTCAACGCTTCACGCTGGGCAGGAGAGGGTCGACGTGAACGCCAGCGCGTGTGACCGCCGGCCGACCTGCGTGACGGTCTCGACAAACGCGCTGTCGCCCACACCGAAGGGCCGCACCGGCCCGTGTGCCCCAGACCTACCTGCTCGGTGGCGCACCTGACGACCTTCACGCCGTCTGGCCACCCGCGGCGCGAGCCACTAGGCGAACGGATTCTCGTCCGCGCTCGGCCCGTAGATCGAGGGACCCGGGACGTTCAGCTCACGCAGGTACCCGGTCAGCTGGCCGCGGTGGTGGTACCAGTGATTCAGCATGATCGAGCGCAGGAAGGCGACCCGCGGCGCGGCCACCAGCTCGCGATCGCCGCGCATCAGCCGCCACGTTTCCAACATCGCCTCGTCGTCCATGTCGGCCAGCGTGGCCTTGACCGTCGCCACGCTGCGCTCGAGCGCGGTCAGGAGCTCGGAGGCGTGCTGCGGGCTGGGCGGATCCGAGAAGTCCGGCGCCTGCGTCGGCGATGGCCCGGCGGCGAGCTGCGCGACGGCGGCCGGGACTGCCGCGACGTGCAGCGCGAGATCGCCGAGGGAGCGAGACTTGACGTGCGGACGCCACGACAGCTGGTCGGACGGTACCCTCTCCAACACGCGGCGTGTCGTCTGCGCCTCCATCTCGAACTCCTGCAACAGACCGTCGATGATTGCCATGATTCGACCTCGCTCTTTCGGAAAGGAAGTTATGCCCGCTCGAGCCGGCGGCGGAGGCGTTCGAACAGCATCGTCCAGCCCTGGCCGAGAGCGTCGCGGTAGCCGTCAGGCGGAAACAGCCCAAGGGCGGTGTGCCGCAGCGTGATGAGGGTCCCGCCGTCGACATCCTTGAGCCGATACTGAACGTTCGACGCGACGGCAAAGGACATCATCAACGGACCGGTGATCTCGAGCAGCGTCGGGCGCTTGATCGCCTGGACATGCCCCCAGAGATGCCCGTTGTCGTCGCCGAGGTCGCGGAACCAGCGACCGCCGGGAAACGGCTCGAGCCGCAGCGGCATGGCCACACCCTGATAGCCCTGGTTGCCTGGGCCCAACTCCTCGAGCAGGGCGGCGAAGGTGACCTCCAGCGACGCCCGGACATGGATGTCCTGGGTGATGTTGATGGAGAGATTCTCGAGACCCGGTGCAAGAGCGGTTGTCATGATGGTTTCCTCTTCTTCTTGATGTCTTCGGTTGGCGTGCTAGAGCGCTCCGCGCGGTCCTTGATCCGCAGCAACTGCTGGCCCCAGTAGCGTTCGAACCGGCGAGTCCAGTCGTGGACCGGTTTGAGGGCCTCGGCGTTCGTGCGATAGAGCAGCTGACGGCCGTCGCGCCGTACGTCGACGAGCCCGACCTGGAGCAGCACCCGCAAGTGCTTCGAGACCGAAGGCTGGGCCAGGCTCAGAGCGGCCACGACATCGTTGACCGGCCGCTCGCCCGGGGCGAGAAACTCCAGGATGTCGCGCCGGCGCGGCTCGGCGACGGCATTGAAGGGGTCCGAGGTCGTCGCGGCGCGCGGCATGTCCACAATCATATTCCCGTTACGGAATGTGTCAAGCGGTACGCGCGGACCTGACGGCCGCGGTCACCGATCTCCAGTGACTAGCTGCCGAACCGTGGATTGACCAGACTGCTGAAGATCGAGCCGAAGGTGTAGGTCAGGTTGATCGAGGAGTTGTACTCGTAGCCGCTGCGCAGCTGACGCAGGCGTAGCAGGACTTCCTCGGCCGTCGCACCGCGCGCCGGCAGCGACAGCTGATCGCGCACGCGTGAGGCGCTGACCTCGGCCTCCACTGACAATCCCTTCGTGATCCGCAATCCGATCCGGCCCTCCACTTCCAGGCGCGTCTTGCTCACGTCGTTCAGGTACTGCGACCATTCGGAGCTCGCTTCGAGCGAACCCCACGGCTCGCGCTGCTCGAAGGTCACCGAGAGCTGGTGCTGGGGGAGCGTCTCGCGGGTCCGCCCGAGCAGCGTTTCCTCGTAGTAGCGCCGCTCCTGCAGGCCCACGGCGTAGAGTGCCCTGAGCTGACGCCGCGTGTACATGGAGTACGGGAAGAGGTTGTATTCGATCGCGGGCGCCGCGCCGATCGACAGCCGGATGTTCTCGAAGGTGGA
>DATLBL010000160.1:0-43817 GCA_035526925.1 Gemmatimonadales bacterium | reverse complement strand
GGTTGATAGGGCGCAGATGTACGGAGGGCAACCTCTTTAGTCGAGCGCTACTAATCGCCCGTGAAGTTTGATCTCTTCCCATTCTTCACATTGTTGACCATCCATTCACCGATTGTCGCGGGGTCCCGCGGGACCCCGCTATAAAATCGGCTGACGACTAGCGCGCAGGGGCCACACCCGTTCCCATTCCGAACACGGCAGTTAAGCCCTGTAGCGCCGATGGTACTGCCATCGCGAGATGGTGGGAGAGTAGGCCGTCGCCAGCCTTTTCTTGGAAGCCCGGACATGCCTGCATGCATGTCCGGGTTTCTTTTTTTGACATCCCCATACCTTCTCCGCCTGCCCAGCCCCTCCTAAGTTTCCGCATGCCAAGATGCGGTCACGTCGCGCTCGCTGGCGCTCCCAACGTCGGAAAATCCTCCCTCCTCAATGCGCTGGTCGGACAGCATTTGGCGATCGTCAGTCCGCGCGCCCAGGCCACCCGGCTGCCGGTCGTCGGGCTCCGGACCGAAGGCGACACCCAGTACATCCTGCACGACCTTCCGGGATTGCTCGACCCGTCCTACCTGATGCAGGTCCGAATGCGCGAGCTCGCCGTCACGACGCTCGACCGGATGGACGTGGTGCTCCATCTCCATCCGGCGCCCGAGGCACCCGCTCCCCCGTTCAACCTGCTGGCGCGGCTGAATCATCCGTTGCGTGCCGCCCTGCTGACCGTATACACGAAGGCGGATCTCGTGGATCCGGTGCGTCGTGAGGAGTTGGCGCGGGGCGCACTGGTAGTCTCGTCCACCGCCGATCAGGGGATCGATCGACTGCTCTCGACAGTCGGCACCCACCTGCCTGAGCGCGAGCTCGAATTCGATCCGGAGGACGTCGGCACCCAGCCGGTACGCTTCTTCGTCGTGGAATACCTGCGCGAGGCCGCCTTCGAGCTGCTCGAGGACGAGTTGCCATACGGATTCACTGCGGAAGTCGAGGAGTTTCGCGAAGCCGATCGGCCCGTATACATTCGGGTGACGCTGTTCGTCGAGCGCGAATCGCAGAAGGGGATCGTGATCGGCGCGGGCGGTCAGACGATCAAGGCGATCGGCGCCCACGCCCGCCGCCGGATCGAGGAGCTCATCGGCGCGCCGGTGTATCTCGACTGCTGGGTCAAGGTCCTGCCGCACTGGCGCAAGAGCGCGGCGGCGCTGACCCGGTTCGGCTTTCCTGAATCGGAGACATCATGACGCTGGCCCCCGAGCTGCTCGAGATCCTGGTGTGCCCGAAGTGCAAGGGCGATCTCGAATACCGTCAGTCGCCCGAGACTCTCGTGTGTCACGCCTGCCGCCTGGTGTATGCCGTCGAGGATGGCATCCCGATCATGCTGGTCGACGAGGCGAAGCCGCTCTGAGCCAGGAACGACCAGGGCCTCGCGTGAATCCCCACACGCTGAGCGCCAGCGCGCAACGCGCGCTCGAGGCGGCCCGCGCCCAGGCCATGCGGCTGGAGCACGACGCGATCGGCGCCGAGCACATCGTGCTCGCGCTGATCGACGGCGACAATGGTGGCGGAGATGTGCTGCGGCGCCTCGGGCTCGACGCCTCGCGCACGCGCCAGCGGCTCGAGGCAGGTGGCCGCCGTGGCCGCCCCCGCGGTGGCACCGACGAGCTCGCGTACACCTCCCATGCCAAGCGGTTGATCGAGATGGCCTCCAAGGAGGCTCGTGAATCAGGAACCGGGCTCTCAGCCCAGCACCTTCTCCTGGCCGCGCTGCTCGAGCCACGCGGCACGATGGGCAAGATGCTGGCCGAGGTCGGAGCATCTCCCGATCGTGTGCGCGCCGAGGTGGCGGGGGTAGCCGGAGGCCCCGCATCGGACCACGCTGCGTCGGCGCCGGCAAAACCGGCTCGACGCTCCGGCGCGGCGTCTTCGCGGGCTGCCGTGGCACACGGGGAACACGGGACAGGTGGGGGGGCGCCGCGCCGGCGGAGTATTCCGTGGCGTTTCCTGCTGCTGCTGGCCGTGCCGGTCAGTATCGTCCTCGGGTACGTGATGCATGCGCCGGCGGTCTGGATCTTCTTCACGGCCTGTCTCGGCGTGCTGCCGCTCGCCGGGTTCATGGGTGAGGCTACCGAGCATCTGGCCCACCGCACCGGTCCGACGATCGGTGGGCTGCTGAACGCCACGTTCGGCAATGCCGCCGAGCTGATTATCGCCATCGTTGCGCTGCGGGCAGGCTTGGTGGAGCTCGTCAAGGCGTCGATCACGGGCAGCATACTGGGCAATCTCCTGCTGATCCTGGGGCTCGCGCTGATCGCAGGCGGGACCAGGCGCTCCGAGCTCAAGTTCAACCGGACCAGCGCGGGGATGAGCGCCGGCATGCTCGCGCTGTCGGTGGTGGCGCTCGTGTTCCCCGCGCTGTACCACAGCGTGCATCCTGAGGCCGCCGCGCGGCTGTCCGAGCTTCACATGTCGGAAGCGGTCGCGGTGATTCTCATCCTCACCTATGCGTTGTCGCTGTTGTTCACGTTGAAGACGCATCGCTGCCTGTTCGGCGGCGAGGCGCACCCGATGGACGGACCGGTGTGGAGCCCGGGCAAGGCGCTGTTGATCCTCGGTGCGGCCACCGTCGGTGTGGCGATCGAATCGGAGCTGCTGGTGCACGCGGCGACCGAAGCGACGGAGGCCTTGGGCCTGTCCACGGTGTTCCTGGGACTCATCATCATTCCGATTATCGGGAACGCCGCGGAGCATGCGGCCGCCGTCGTGCTCTCCCGGAAGGGTCAGATCGATCTGGGACTTCAGATCGCTCTCGGATCCAGCACACAAATAGCACTGCTCGTAGCGCCGGTGCTGGTGTTTGCCGGAGTGGTGCTGGGGCAGGACATGAATCTGGTTTTCAGCCCGTTCGAGGTCGTGGCGCTTGGCCTCGCCACGATCGTCACGGCCATCATCACGCTGGATGGTGAGTCTCACTGGTTCGAGGGGGTCCAGTTGCTCGCGGTCTACGCGATGGTCGCGGTGGGGGCGTTCTTCCTCAACTGACTTGGCGGGATGGGCTGCTCAAGTTAGCTTCGGATAAACCCTTACGAGAGGCAATGGGTGCGGACTCGCCCGACGATTCTCTTCTTTTCGCCGGAGGCCTGCCCGGTGCCCGCGCTGGTGCGGCAGTGGGCGTCGGCCAATGAGTTTCCGCTGCTCGTGTTCAGTCAGGCCGAGGAAGTCGAAGCCATCGTGTTGCGGGGCCACCCGTGCCTGCTGTTCGTGGACGGCAACGGTGAGGTCTCCGCGGGTGTCAGGCTGGTCCGCGAGCTCAAGCTGGACGCGTTCACGGCGATCGTCCCGGTGACCGTGCTCGCCGCCGATCACCACGCCGAGCAGGTGCAGGCATGGTTCGGGGCCGGTGCCGACGAGGTCGTCACCGGCCTCTTTTCCCCGGCCGAGCAGCGGGCGCGGCTGGACGCGATGCTGGTGCGCACCGAGCGCGATGTATCGGTGCACCCGTCGACCCGGCTGCCGGGCACCACGGAAATCGAGCGCGAGATCCGCCGTCGGCTCGAGTCGGAACAGGATTTCGCGGTGTGTTACGCCGACCTCGACCACTTCAAGGAATTCAACGACCGCTACAGCTATTACGATGGCGATCGCGTCATCTACCTGCTGTCGCGGATTCTCCACGATGTCGTGAAAGGACTGTTGGGTCCACGCGGCTTCGTGGGGCACATCGGCGGGGACGACTTCATCTTCGTCATTCCTGCCGAGGAAATCAGCGCGGTGTGCAGTGAAATCCTCGATGTCTTCGACACCCTCATCCCGCTGCAATACAACGATCAGGATCGGCGGGCCGGGTACTTTTTCGGCAAGGACCGGCGTGGCCAGCTTCACCGCGTGCCGCTCATGACGCTGTCGATCGGCATCGTGACGAATCGCCATCGCCGGTTTGCGCATCCCGCGCAGGTGAGCGAGCTTGCCACCGAGATGAAGAGTTATGCCAAGACTCTGCCGGGCTCCGTCTTCGTGGTCGATCGCCGGCAGGCGATGAACGGCGAAGAGCGATCGGGAGCGGCATCCAGGGAACAGCCGTGAGGATGGAGCGATGAACGTAACCTGTCCCAACTGTGCGACCGTCTACCGCGTCGATCCCGCCAAGGTCCCGGAGGCGGGCGTGAGGGCGCGCTGCAACATCTGCAGCGCCGTCTTCGCGGTACAGCGTGATGGCGGTGCGCAGGAACCGGCCGCCGGTCATGCAGCGGCGGGCTCCTCGGCGTCGGGCGCCCCGCCCGCTCCGACGCCGGCGCACTCCGCCGCTCCGTCGGCCGGCGCGCCGACCCAGCTCCCAGTGCGCCATGAGCCGGCGCGGACCGCGCCGCCCGGCCCACCGCCCACCTCGGCCGCTCCGGCCCCGTCGCCAGCACCTCCGGCCCCGCCGCCACAACCGGCGCCGGTCGCACCCGCACCTCCGCTGCCAAGCGCGACGCCTCGCCCGGCCAGCTACCCCCCGCCGGCCGTCCCGACGGCCACACCGCGCTCGGCGCCCGCGGGAACCCAAGCACCCGCGATGCCGACGGCGGCCTCGGCTCCGCCGGCCTACGCCCGTCCGAGCGTACCTCCGCCGCCGCCCGTGGCAGCGCCGCCGGCGACCTCGGCGCCCGCGAGTGCCACCCCGCCCCCGGCTCCCCCGCGTCCTGCCCCGGGCACCGGGTCTCGTCCGGTGAATCCGTTCCTGTCACAGGATCCGGCGCTCAAGGCGCGACGGCTGGCTCGGGCATTGATCTCGGACATGGTAGTGTACCATCCGGCCAAGCGGCAGGATGGTCTCCGAGACGGCAACCTCAAGGAGTTGTTCGAGGAGGAGATCCGAAAGAGCTGGGAGGAGTATGCCGATCAGGTCGGCAAGGACGTCGCCGACAGCACGCCTTACTTTAAGGAAGCGCTGAACGAAATTCTCGCGGGCGGTCGCCAGATCTTCTGAGGCAGGCTATATTTTGGCAACCGAGCCGTTCCTCCGCCCCGCAGGGCGGGCGAGCGGCTCGGTCGTTCCCACCCGTGCAGCTCACATTCACCGGAGCCGTTGGCATGGCCGATCTCGTGGAGCACCTCACCGAACTGCAGCAGCGCGTCACCGAACTCCGAGACTTTCTTTGACCTGACGGCCAAGTCGGACCGGTTGCGGGTGCTCGAGGCCTCCCAGGCGGATGCGGGCTTCTGGTCGAACCCTGATGCCGCGCGCACCACGGTGCAGGAGATCAAGACGTTGAAGGGATGGGTCGCGCCGTGGGAAGAACTGCACGGCCGGCTGTCGGGTACCCTGGAAATGGCGCAGCTGCTCGAGCTCGAGCCCGACGTCGCGATGCAGGAGGAGCTGGCGCGCGAGGCCCATTCGCTGGTGGGCGCCGTCGAAGCGTTCGAGCTGCAGGCGATGCTTCAGGGTCCGGAGGACCGCCGCGACGCGCTGCTCACCATCCATCCGGGCGCCGGCGGAACCGAGTCGCAGGACTGGGCCGAGATGCTCATGCGGATGTACGTCCGATGGGCGGAGCGCCACGGCTTCCAGGTGGCCGTCCTGGACCTGCTGCCCGGCGAAGAAGCCGGGATCAAGTCTGTCTCCATCCAGATCAAGGGCGAGTACGCCTACGGGTATCTGAAGGCCGAGAAGGGCGTGCACCGGCTCGTGCGAATTTCTCCGTATGACTCGCAGGCGCGCCGACATACGTCGTTCGCGTCGGTGTTCGTATACCCGGACGTCGACGACACGATCGAGATCGACCTCCGCGAAGAGGATATCAACATGGACGTGTTCCGGGCCTCGGGTGCCGGCGGACAGCACGTCAACAAGACCTCGTCGGCGGTGCGGCTCACGCACGTGCCGACGAACACCGTGGTCTCCTGTCAGCAGGAGCGGAGCCAGACCAAGAACAGGGCGACCGCGATGAAGATGTTGCGGGCCGCCATCTACCAGAAGAAGTTGGAAGAGCAGGAGGCCGCGCGGGCCGTGGTGGAGGCCACCAAGACCGACAACTCGTGGGGCAACCAGATACGCTCGTACGTCTTTCAGCCGTATACCATGGTGAACGACCACCGGACCGAGGTGAAGGTGGGCGATGTCCAGCGCGTCATGGATGGGGACCTTGACGAGTTCATCCAGGCCTACCTCAAGCGGTTCGGGGGCAAGGCGGCGTGAGCGCGGACGAGATCGGCGGACAGGAAACGGAGGAGGAGGAGCACTCGTTCGTCGAGGCGGCCCGCCGTGAGAAGCGGTCGGCGCTGGAGGCGGCCGGGATTCCGGTCTTCGCCTATCGGTACGAGCGCTCCCACTCTACCGCGGCCGCGCTGGCCGCGTACCACGACGACATGGGCGAGAACGGCCCGACCGTCTCGGTGGCCGGCCGGATCGCCGCGCTCCGGTCCCAGGGGAAAACCACCTTCCTGCATCTCGAAGACGGCTCCGGCCGCCTGCAGGTCTATCTCCGTCGCGACCAGTTGGGCGAGGCCTACGGACTCCTCGATCACCTCGATTTAGACGATCATCTCGGCGTGAGCGGCGTGCTGTTCCGGACCCGGGCTGGTGAAGTCACGGTTCGGGCCGCCACGCTGACGCTGCTGTCCAAGTCGCTTCGACCCCTGCCGCGCGGAAAGACGCAGGCCGGGCCCGGTGGCTCCGTCACCTTCGGCGGGCTCCAGGATCCCGAGCTCCGGTATCGGCAGCGCTACGCCGACCTGGCGGTGCACCCGGACGTGCGCGCGGTCTTCCGGCTCCGCTCGAAGGCGGTGAGCTGGATCCGGCGCTACCTGGACGAGCAGGGATTTCTCGAAGTCGAGACCCCGGTCCTGCAGCCGCTCTACGGCGGCGCGGCAGCGCGGCCCTTCGTCACGCACCACAACGCGCTCGACATGCCGCTGTACCTCCGCATCGCCGACGAGCTCTACCTCAAGCGGCTGCTGGTCGGGGGCCTCGAACGGGTGTACGAGATCGGCCACGATTTCAGGAACGAGGGGATGGACCGAACCCACAACCCCGAGTTCACCATGCTCGAGGCGTATCAGGCCTACGCCGACTACACCGACATGATGCAGCTGGTCGAGGGCCTCGTGAGCGGGGTCATCCGGCATTGCGCCGGCACGCTTCAGCTCGAGCGGGAGGGCACCCGGCTCGACTTCACCCCTCCGTTCGCTCGGGTGCGTTTCGTCGAGGGTATCGAGGAGCGGTCGGGACTCGATCTCCGGACCGCGACGGACACCGAAATGCGTCAGCTCCTCCGCACCCGCGGCGTGGCGGCCGACGCACTCGAGGAGCTGACCGGAGGTCGGCTGCAGGACGAGGTGTTCAAGGTCGTGCTCGAGCCCCACCTGATCCAGCCGACTTTCGTGCTCGACTACCCGAAGCCGCTCTCGCCGCTCGCCAAGGAACACCGCAGCGATCCCGCGCTCACCGAGCGGTTCGAGCTGTTCGTCGGGGGGCGCGAGCTGGCCAACGCGTTCAGCGAGCTCAACGATCCGAACGACCAGCGGCGCCGGTTCGAGGAGCAGGGTCGCCAGAAGGCGGCGGGCAACGAGGAAACGCAGCCCTATGACACCGATTTCATTCGGGCGCTCGAATACGGGATGCCGCCGGCCGGGGGCGTCGGGATCGGTATCGACCGGCTGATCATGCTGGTGGCCGATCAGCCATCGATTCGGGATGTCATTCTGTTTCCCGCCATGCGTCCCGAAGCATCATGACGGCCACCCCAAGCCCCGAGCGTGCCGACCTGTGGTCGATCCTGCGCCGCCCGTCGCACCTCGAGTGGCGGATCGCGCGGCGCTACCTGCGGAGCCGGCGCACGTCCAGCGCCGCGTCGCTCAACACCGTCATTTCCACCGGCGGGGTCGCAGTGGGCGTCATGGCGCTCATCGTGGTGCTCGGCGTCATGAACGGGCTCCGGAACGACCTCCGCGAGCGCATTCTGGTCGCCAATCCGCACCTGCGTGTGCTCACCTTCGGCGCCGGGCTCCGGATGGACGACTGGCGAAAGGCGCTCCAGGTCATTCGCGGCGTGCCTGGGGTCGTCGCCGCCGCACCCGAAGTGATCAGTCAGGCCGGGATCACCGCGGGTCAGGACTACGGCGAGGGCGTCAACCTCGTCGGTTTCGATGCCGACACGGGACACCGTTCCGTGACGTCGCTGCCGCAGGCCATTCAGAAGGGCGACCTCTCGTTCCGCACCAGCAAGCCCAATGTGGACGGAGGCATCCTGCTGGGCGCGAGGCTCGCCAATCGACTGTCCGTCTATCCGGGGGACGTGGTCACGCTCGTGCCCGTGACGCAGGCGAAGGTCAATCCAGCGCTCGGCGTGGCCGTGCCGCGGTTCTGGCGCTTCGAAGTCACCGGCCTGTTCGACACGGGAATGTTCCAGTACGACAACCAGTTCGTGGTCGTGAAGCGCGAGCTGGCGCAGCGCTTCACCGGGCTGGGCGACGCGGTATCGGGCATCGCCGTCCGCGTGAACGATCCCGATCTCGCGCCGGTCATCGGCCAGGCCATCGAACAGCGGCTCGGCTACCCCTACCGGTCGCTCGACTGGCAAACCCAGAACGCGAGCCTGTTCAGCGCGTTGCAGCTCGAAAAGCTGGCCATGGGACTGATTATCTTCTTCATCATGGTGGTTGCGGCGTTCAACATCGTGGGCACGCTGACGATGGTGGTGGCGGACAAGACCAGGGAAATCGGGATCCTCCGGGCCATGGGGCTGACCTCGCCGGCGGTCGCCCGCGTCTTCCTGCTGCAGGGCGCGGTCATCGGCGGGGTGGGCACGGCGCTCGGGCTGATCGGCGGCCTGGTTGTGGCCTACGTGGTGGACAAGTCAGGATGGATACGCATCAATCCCGCGGTGTACTTCATCGACCACCTGCCGGTACACGTCGAGGCGCGCGACGCCCTCGTGGTCGTTCTCGCCAGCCTGGCCATCGCGGTGCTCGCCACGGTGTATCCGTCGCGCGCCGCCGCCGGCCTCACGCCCGTCGACGCCATCCGCCACGAATGAGCGCCATTCTCGAGGCCCAGGGGCTGCGCAAGCAGTATCGTGGCGGTGACGGCGCGCCGATCGACGTGCTTTCGGGCGTGGATCTGGCCGTGGGTCGAGGTGAGTTCGTCGCCATCGTCGGCTCGAGCGGATCAGGGAAGAGCACGCTGCTCCACATGCTTGGCGCGCTGGACACGCCCTCGTCGGGCAGCGTGCGGCTGGACGGACTCGTGTTCGGCGAGCTGGGTGCGAGCGCACTCGCGGCCGTACGCAACCGGAAGATCGGATTCGTGTTCCAGTTCCATCATCTGCTGCGGGAGTTCAGCGCGCTCGAGAATGTGATGATGCCGCTGCTCATCGCCGGCGAGAACGAAGGCCGGGCCCGTTCGCGGGCCGAAGAGCTGCTGGCGGCCGTCGGGCTGGCCGGCCGGATGACGCATCGTCCATCCCAGCTCTCGGGCGGCGAGCAGCAGCGCGCGGCCGTGGCCCGGGCGCTCGCGACGGATCCGCTGGTCGTGCTCGCCGACGAGCCGTCGGGGAATCTGGACTACGCCAACAGCGAGCGGCTGCACGAGCTCTTCGCGCGGCTGGCCCGGGAATACGAGACCGCGCTCGTGGTCGTCACGCACAACCGTTTGCTGGCCGGCCGCGCCGATCGCGTGCTCTCCCTGGAGGGGGGTCATCTGGTTCCGTTGTCCGGCGTGGAGTCGATGCCCTGATGTCCTGCGACCAGTGTCGCGAGCGAGAGGCGGTCATTCACCTCACGCAGATCGTCAACGAGCAGGTCACCACCCTGCATCTCTGCGAGAAATGCGCGGCGGAGAAGGGTGTGGACAGCCCGGGCTCGGCCGTCAAGACGCCGCTGGGCAGCTTCCTCGCCGAGATGACGAAAGGCCCCGAGCAGCTGCCCTCCCCGCGGACGGCGGACAGCTGCCAGCGCTGCGGAGGCTCCTTTCAAGATTTTCGCGAGACCGGTCGGCTCGGCTGCTCGGATTGCTACCGCGCCTTCGAGGCCCCGCTGCGGGATCTGCTCCGCCGGCTGCATGGCTCCACCCATCATCTGGGCGAGCGCTACGCCGAGCGCGAGGCGCCACAAACGATGGATGCCGTCGTCCCGCAGGGCAGCCGATCGTCCGAGCTCCGTGAGCAGCTCCGGCTCGCGGTCGAGGCGGAGAATTTCGAGTTGGCCGCCGAGCTGCGCGACCGCCTGCGGGTCATGGAATGATCGACCTCAGCCTGCTGACCGACGGCGGGGTCGGGTGGCTCGACGCGAGCGGCCCGTCGAGCCATCTGGTGCTCTCCACCAGAATCCGACTGGCGCGGAACCTCGCGGGCCACGTCTTCCAGGGCCGAAACTCCGAGACCGAGCGGGAAGAGATTCTGAACTCGGTCGAGCGCGCCGCCCGCGAATCCGTGCTGCTGCGCCGCGCGACCCGGTACCGGCTCGATCGGCTCGACCGGATCGACCGCCAGCTCCTCCATGAACGGCACCTGGTCAGCAAGGAGCTGGCGGGCTTGGAGGCGGAGGGCCGAGTGCGATCGGGCGCGTCGATCCTGATCCAGGAACGGATCGGAGTGATGCTGAACGAAGAAGATCACCTGCGCATCCAGGGGCTGCATTCCGGGTTCGCGCTGGACGAAACCTACGCCGAGGTCGACCGGCTGGACGCCGAACTGGGACAACGACTTGCTTTCGCATTTCACCCGGAGTTCGGTTATCTTACCTCGTGTCCGACCAACGTCGGGACCGGGCTTCGCGCGTCGGTACTGATCCACCTGCCCGGACTCGTCCTCACCAAGGAAATCAGCAAGGTTCTCCAGGGGTTGGCGCAGGTCGGACTGACCCACCGCGGCCTGTACGGCGAGGGTAGCGAGGTCGTCGGCAATTTCTTCCAATTGTCGAATCAGACCACGCTGGGCAGCTCCGAGCGCGAGCTGCTCGAGCATCTCGCCAAGATGGTCCGCCAGGTGATGGACTACGAGGAGCAGGCCCGACAGGTGCTCGTTCGGGATGCGCCCACCGTGATCGAAGACAAGGTGTGGCGCGCCTACGGCCTGCTTCGCTATGCCCGGTCGCTCTCCTTCGAGGAGGCGATGAACCTGCTGAGCGGCGTGCGGCTGGGTGTGGGTGTCGGGCTCATTCCGGACGTCGCCATGTATACGCTGAACAAGCTGCTGATCTATTCGCAGCCGGCGCACCTGGCGGTGGCGGAGGGCATATCTCCCGACGATGCCGACCTGCCACTCCGGCGGGCACGGTTCGTGCGAAAAGTGCTGGAATCCGAGGTGGGACGCCGTGGATGAGCCGCGACGGCGATCCTCGGAGCAACGTAGGGTACCGCGATGAACGGCTACAACTTCACTGATCGTGTCCGGAAGGTTCTGCAGATGGCCCGCGAAGAGGCGGCCCGTCTCCACCACGAATACGTCGGCACCGAGCACATTCTTCTCGGCCTCATCCGTGAGGGCGAGGGAGTGGCGGCCGCCGTACTCACCAACCTGAACGTCGACCTCGAGGACATCCAGCAGAAAATCGAGGAGACTGTCAAGAAGGGGAAGGCGGCCGCGGCCGCAGGCCCCGACCTCCCGTACACATCGCGCGCCAAGAAGGTGCTGGAGCTCGCGATGACCGAAGCCCGCGAGCTCAACCACTCCTACGTCGGCACCGAGCACCTGCTGCTCGGCCTGCTGCGGGAGGAGAAGGGCATCGCTGCCCAGGTCCTGACCGATGCCGGCGTCAACCTCGAGCAGAGCCGCGCGGAAACGCTTCGGCTGCTCGGGAGCGACATGCCCCAGGCCTCCGCGGGCGGGACCAGCGGCAGCCAGCCGAGCTCGACGCCCAAGTCGGAGAAGAAGTCGAAGACCCCCGCGCTCGATCATTTCTGCCGCGACCTGACGCAGCTCGCCGCCGAAGGCCAGCTGGATCCGACGATCGGACGGGCCAAGGAGATCGAGCGTGTCATGGAGATCCTGGCGCGCCGGAAGAAGAACAATCCGGTCCTCATCGGCGAGCCGGGCGTCGGCAAGACGGCCATCGTCGAGGGCCTCGCGCTCCTCATCGCCAGTGGGCTCTGCCCCGACGTCCTCCGCGATCATCGCGTGCTCTCGCTGGACATGGCGGCCGTCATCGCGGGCACCAAGTATCGCGGTCAGTTCGAAGAGCGGCTCAAGGCGGTCATGAACGAGATCGCCCAGAACAAGCAGATCATTCTGTTCATCGACGAGCTGCATACACTGGTCGGCGCGGGCGCGGCCGAAGGCGCCATCGATGCCTCCAACATGCTCAAGCCGGCGCTCGCGCGTGGCGAGCTGCAGTGCGTCGGGGCGTCCACGCTCAACGAGTACCGCAAGTACATCGAGAAGGACGGCGCGCTCGAGCGCCGCTTCCAGACGGTCGTGGTCGAGCCACCGACGGTCGAGGAGACGGTCGAGATCCTGAAGGGGCTTCGAAAGAAGTACGAGGACCACCATCGCATCAGCATCCCCGATCCGACCCTCAAGGCGGCCGCGGAGTTGTCCGAGCGCTACATCACGGATCGGTTCCTGCCGGATAAGGCCATCGACGTGATCGACGAGGCCGGCGCGCGCGCGCCTGGCCTCGCAGGTCCCGCCGGCCGAGGTCGCCGAGCTCAAGGCGGCGCTCGAGAAGGTCAACCTCCAGAAGGAGGACGCCGTCCGCGACCAGAATTTCGAGCGGGCCGCGTCGCTGCGCGATCAGGAGCGCGATCTGCAGAATCAGATCCGGCTCAAGCAGGAGGAGTGGGAGAAGGACCGCCAGACCCGGCGGCCCGTCATCGACGAGGAGAACATCGCGTTTATCGTCTCCCGCTGGACCGGCATCCCGGTCACGCGCCTGCAGGAGGCCGAGACCGCGCGGCTCATGCGGATGGAAGACGAGATCCATGCCTCCGTGGTCGGACAGGACGAGGCCATCAAGGCGGTCTCGAGAGCCATCCGCCGGTCGCGCGCCGGGCTCAAGGATCCGAATCGCCCAATCGGCTCGTTCATCTTCTCGGGGCCCACCGGCGTCGGCAAAACCGAGCTGGCGCGCTCGCTCGCAAAATTCCTGTTCGCCGACGCCTCCGCGCTCATCCGGGTGGACATGTCGGAGTACATGGAGAAGTTCTCGGTGTCGCGCCTCATCGGCGCCCCTCCGGGCTACGTGGGCTACGAAGATTCGGGCACCCTGACCAAGGCTGTGCGGCGGAAGCCCTACTCGGTCGTCCTTCTGGACGAGATCGAGAAGGCGCACCCGGACGTGTTCAACATCCTGCTGCAGGTGCTGGACGAAGGACACCTGACCGACAACTACGGCCGGGTCATCGATTTCAAGAACACCGTCGTCATCATGACCTCGAACGTCGGCGCCCGCGACATCATGCAGGGCAAGACGCTCGGATTCCATGGCGGCGATGCGAAGGGAAACTTCGAGAAGATGCAGGAGACGGTGAAGGACGAGATGAACAAAGTGTTCAATCCCGAGTTCCTGAACCGTCTAGACGACGTGATCGTGTTCCATCCGTTGGCCAAGGAGCACATTGCGCAGATCGTCACCATCCTGCTCAAGGAAGTGCAGCGCCGCCTCGGCGACGAGGTCAAGCTCACGCCGGCCGCGATCGACTTCTTGGTCGACCACGGCTACGACCAGAGCTACGGCGCCCGCCCGCTCAAGCGGTCGATTCAGCGGTACATCGAGGATCCGCTCAGCGAGAAGATCCTGATGGGCGAGTTTGGCCGGGGCGACGAGATCGAAGTGGATGTCGCGCCGGACGGTGAGCGGCTGGTCTTCCGGGCGCTGACCGGCACCCAGGCCTAGGGCCGCCCAGCGCCGGCTCCTCGTGAGTCGGCGCGCTCACCTCCATCGAGTGCGGATGCAGCGTTTCTTGCCTACAGTCGCCGCCGTGGCCCTCCTGCTGGGGGCGCCGGCGGCGCTCATCGCCCAGGACGAACAGCCGCCCACCGTCGACAGCATCGCCGTCGTCGGCAATGGGCGGCTGACGGCGTCCCAGATCGTCGGGACCTCCGGGCTGATCCGCGGTCAACCCGTCAACTACCGCGACATCCAGCGCGCCATCACGTCGCTTTTTCGAACGGGGCAGTTCGACGACGTGATCGTCGAGCAGCAGCCGGTCGGCGAGGCGTTGATGCTCGTCGTCCGGGTCAAGGAGCGGCCCGTCCTCGAGAAATGGGCGGTCCGCGGCACCGACAAGGTCTCCGAAGGCGACGTGAAGGGGCGGGTGCGCCTCACCGAGGGGCGCCCGCTCGACCGCAACGCGGTCGAGCAGTCGCGCGCCTCGATCGACTCCCTCTACAAGCACGATGGTTACTACAGCGCCCAGGTGAAGACGCTCGAGCTGGCGCAGGACAACGGTCGGGTCCGGATCGTGTTCGACGTGAACGAGGGCCAGCGCGTCGCCATCGCCCAGGTGGTGGTCGACGGCAACGAACGGTTCTCGGACAAGCAGGTGGTCAAGCACATGGCCACTCGGCCCGAAGGGTTCTGGTGGTTCCAGAAGGGCGAGTACGACGAGCGCAAAGTCGACCAGGACGTGCGCGAGCGGCTCCCGCGCTGGTACGCCGACAACGGGTACGTCGATTTCCAGGTGACGCGGGATTCGCTCGTGGCCGACTCGGGCGGCGGCAAGGCGGTGCTCCACCTGACCGTGGACGAGGGCCAGGCGTACCAGGTGGGCACGTTCGACGTCCAGGGCAATCGCCGGTTCTCGAGCGAGGAGCTGCAGGCGTTCTATCCGTTCGGTCCCGTGGGCGCGAGCGGCGCGCCACTGGGCGCCCCGCGCGCCTTCAGCCGGTCCGACTGGAGCGGCGCCACCGAGAAGCTGCAGGAGCTGTACGCCAACAACGGATACATCTACGCCCAGGTGGAGCCGACCGAGAGCCGCCGGACGGCCGCCGGCGGCAAGCCGGTGGTCGACCTCGGCTGGACGATTCGGGAGGGGTCGCCCGCGACGATCAACAAAGTGGAGATCGTCGGCAACGACGTGACACACGAGCGCGTGATCCGCGAGGCGATCGTCATGCTGCCCGGGGACCTGTTCAGCCGTGAACGGCTGATCCGGTCCTATCAGAACGTTTCGAACCTCGGCTACTTCCAGCAGCCCTTGCCCAGCCCGGACGTGAAACCGTCGGCCAACGGTGTCGACGTCGACATCATCTTCCGCGTCGAGGAACGCCGAACCGGGAACATCAACTTTGGCGCCTCGCTGGGGCAGGGCACCGGCGTCGGCGGCTTCCTGGGGCTCGAGGAGCCGAACCTGTTCGGCCGGGGCAAGCGCGGCAAGCTGCAGTGGCAGTTCGGCAAGAACATCAACGATTTCACGCTGAGTTACACCGACCCCGCCATCCGCGAGAGCCGCATTTCGGGCACGATCTCGCTGTTCGACTCGCGCGCGCGCTACACGATCGGCGACTTGGGCCGTCGGAAGCAGACGGGGGGCAGCGTGCAGCTCGGCTTTCCGTTCCTGGGCTCGCGCTACACCAGGTTCTTCACCTCGTACTCGTACCAGCGGGTGCGCTACACCGAAGGGTCCGCAGACCTCCGGGCGCGATTCAGCTGTAGCGCGTGCAGCCGCTCGTCGATCGGCACCAGCATCCTCCGGGACACCCGGGTGGGGTTGCCGTTCGCCGTGGGCGGCTCGTTCACCAACGTTAGCGGCGAGCTGAACGGCGGCTTCCTCGGCGGAACCGGCGACTACCGGAAAGTGGACCTGGAAGGACGCTGGTATGCACCGCTTGGCACTCTGGGTGGCGGTGGGCAGCTCGGAGCCGGGGTACAGTTCGTGCTAGGCCTCACGGCCAAGTCGGGATTCATCTTCGGAGATGCCGGTCCGTTCTTCACCGAGCTCTATTCGCTCGGCGGAGTCCAATACGGCGTTCCGCTCCGGGGCTACGACGAGTTTTCGATCACGCCGAACGGGTTCGACCCCTCGGCGAGCGGCAATCAGGCCAGCCCCGACGCGTTCGGGAAGTCCTATGCCGCGTTTACGGTCGAGGGTGGGGCGCGCATCAGCCAGTCGCTCTACCTGAGTGCGTTCTTCGATGCGGGCAACGTCTACCGGAGCGCCCGGCAGTGGGACCCGACGCGGCTGTTCCGCGGAGCCGGGCTCGGGGCCGCGGTGATCTCGCCGCTCGGGCCGATCGGCGTGGACGTGGGCTACGGGTTCGATCGCGTGGACGGGGATGGCCGTCCCGATCCGGGATGGCAGCTGCACTTCAAGCTGGGCAATTTCTTTTAGTTCGCACCGCACCTTTTTCGGGAGCAACGCATGAAGCTGTCCGTCGTGGGAACCTGGGCCGTCCTGCTGACCCTCGTCTGCGCGGCCGCACCGGTCGCGGCCCAGCAGGGGGGCGGGGCGAAGGTGGCCTACGTCAACACCCAGGCCGTCCTCAAGGCGACGCCGGGGTACGCGCAGGCGGAGTCGACCTTCGCTAAGGAGCTCGAGACCTACCGGGGCGAAGTGCAGAAGCTCCAGGCCACCCTGGACTCCGCCGCGTCCGACTTCGAGCAGCAGTCGGTGCTCCTGAGCCCCACGCAGCGTGCCGCCAAGCGGAAAGACCTCGAGGGGCAGCAGCAGAAGCTCGAACAGCGCACGCAGGAGCTGCAGACGCGGGCGGCCACCCGGGAGCGCGAGCTGCTCGATCCGATCCAGTCCAAAGTCAACAGCGTGATCGAGGGCATGCGAGCCTCGGGCAACTACGCGATGATCTTCGACGTCAGCGCGCCGAACAGCGGCATCGTCACGGCGGACAAATCGCTGGACCTCACGCAGAAAGTGATACAGCAGCTCAAATCGGGCACCTGAGCTCGTGACCCGGGCAGGACTCACCGCGCAGGCGGTCGCCGACCTCGTCGGCGGCCGCCTGCTTGGTGATGGGGCGGTCGTGGTGCGCGCCGTCCGCGCACTCGACCGCGCCGGCCCCGACGCGATCTCGCTGGCCGTTTCCGCGCGCTACGCCGACAGCCTGATGGCGTCCCGGGCGGGCGTCGTGCTCGTGCCCGACACCCTCGCCAAGGCGCCGGAGGCCGGGCGGGCGCGGGTGGTGGTCCGCGATCCCTACGACGCGCTCGTCCGAGTGATTGCCGCGCTGTTTCCCGCCGCGGCCCCGGCTGCCGGCGTGGACTCCACCGCTCGGCTCGGACCTGGATGCCTGCTCGGAGCCGGAGTGAGCGTCGGCCCGTTCGTGGTGCTCGGACGGGGGGTCACCCTGGGCGACCGCTGCCGTCTCGCCGAGGGTGTGTCTGTTGGCGACGGAGTGACCATCGGCGAGGACACCGAGATCGGGCCCCGCGCCGTGTGCTATCGCGAGGCACGGATCGGGCGGCGCGTGGTCATCAAGGGGGGCGCCGTCATCGGCGGCCCGGGATTCGGCTACCTTCCGGGGGAAGCGGGCCATGTCCGAATTCCGCACGTCGGGGGGTGCATCGTCGAGGACGAGGTGGAGATCGGCTCCAACTCGTGCATCGATCGGGGCAGTGTCGACGACACGGTGATCGGCCACGGGACCAAGATCGACAACCTGGTGCACGTGGGGCACAACGTCCGGATCAGCCGACGGTGCCTGCTGATGGCGGGCGTGGGCATCGCGGGCAGCACGCGAATCGGGGACGACGTCATCCTGGCCGGACACGTCGGCGTTACCGACCATCTCGTCATCGGCGACCGAGCCCGCATCGCCGCCAAGAGCGCGGTGTTCGGGGACATCCCCGCCGGCGCGTCGTTCAGCGGCCACCCCGCGCGTCCACACCGTCAGTTCCTGCGAGCCCAGGCCGCGTTGTACCGGGTGGCGCCCATCATCACCGAGCTCGAGCGACTGGTAGGGGCCGAGGGCCACGATGCCTAGGCGAACGCTGGCCGGGACGGCGGTGATTCGCGGCATCGGACTCCACACCGGGCGCGATGCCACCGCCCGGTGCTCCGCCGGACCATCCGGGCAGGGGATCGTCTTCCGGCGCACCGATTTGGATGGCGCGCCGCAGATTCATGCGCGCACGTCCGGCGTGCAATCGACCGAGCGAAGGACCGCGCTCGGCGAGGGCGACGTGTCGGTCCAAACCGTCGAGCATCTGCTGGCGGCCGCCGCCGCGCTGTCGTTGGACGATCTTACCATCGAGCTCGACGGCCCCGAGCCGCCCATCGGTGATGGATCGTTCGCGCCCTTTCTTTCGGCACTCGTGGCCGCGGGCATCGTCGAGGCACCGGGCGAGCCGGTCGTCTATCGTGTCACGGCGCCGTTCACGCTGGCCGAAGGCGAGTCGAGCTATGTCGTGGCCCCGGCCCGAACGCTCCGACTTACGGCGACGATCGAGTGGCCTCACCCCCTGATCGGCCGCCAAACGGGCGAGTACGACATCACCCCGGACGAGTTCGCGCGCGAGCTGGCGGGCGCGCGAACCTTCGGCTTCCTTCGAGAGGCCGACGCGCTCCGGGCTCGCGGGCTCGCGCTCGGAGCCGGTCTGGAATCGACGCTGGTGTTGAACGACGAGGGGCTGGTAGGCGCGGGAGCGCTCCGCTGGCCGGACGAATTCGTCCGCCACAAGGCGGCCGACATCCTGGGCGATCTGGCGCTCGTCGGAGGCCGCATCCAGGCGCACGTGACTGCTACCAAACCCAGCCACCAGGGTAATATCGCGCTGGCCCGCTGGCTCACCCGCACCGCGCAGCGCACCGGAGGCGTGGCGATGGACATCGGCCGGATCCTCGACGTGATTCCCCACCGGTACCCGTTCCTGCTCGTGGACCGCATCCTCGAGGTGGAGGGGACCAAGCGGATCGTCGGGATCAAGAACGTCACCATCAACGAGCCGTTCTTCCAGGGCCACTTCCCGGGGCATCCGATCATGCCGGGGGTGCTCATCATCGAGGCCATGGCCCAGGTGGGCGGCATGCTGCTCCTCGGCACCATCGAGGATCCGGACCAGAAGGTGGTGTACTTCATGTCGCTCGACAATGTGAAGTTCCGCCGCCCGGTCCTTCCCGGAGACCAGCTTCGCTGCGAGCTGGAGATGCTGCAGAACCGGGGTCGCACCTGCCGCATGAAGGGGGTGGCCTACGTCGATGGCAACGTCGTCTGCGAAGCCGAGATGATGGCGCGCGTGGTGGATCGGTGACCACGTTCGTCCACCCGACGGCGATCGTCGATCCCTCCGCACGGCTGGGACAGGACGTCGACGTCGGCCCGTGGGTGATGATCGGCCCGCAGGTGACGGTGGGCGACCGGTGTCGTCTGGGGCCGCGCTCGCGTCTGGTGAAGAACGTGCGCCTCGCCGACGACGTGAGCGTGGGGGACGGCTCCATCCTCGGCGGCGACCCGCAGGACCTCAAGTTCAAGGGCGAGGAGACCTGGGTGGAGGTCGGCGCGGGCACGATCATCCGCGAATACTCCACGATCAATCGCGCCACCTCGCACAGCTATCGGACCGTCGTGGGCGCGCGCTGCTTCATCATGACCTACGTCCATCTGGCGCACGATTGTCACGTCGGCGATGACGTGACGATCGCCAACGGCACGCAGTGCGCCGGACATGTCACCATCCACGACCGCGCGGTGCTGAGCGGCCTCAACGCGGTTCACCAGTTCGTCACGATCGGCACGTATGCCTTCGTGGGCGGCGGCTCGCGCGTGAACCAGGACATACCGCCCTACGTCAAGGCGGTCGGCAACCCGATGGAGCTCTACGGACTCAACTCGATCGGGCTGCAGCGCGCGGGCTTCTCGGGCGACACGATCGCGTCGCTGAAGCGGGCCTACCGGCTGTTCTTCAACTCCGAGCTCAACCTGTCGCAGGCGCTCGAGCGGGCGCGGAGCGATCTGCCCGCGTCGCCCGAAATCGACCGCTTTCTCGCCTTCGTCGAATCCTCCGAGCGGGGTGTACCCGCGTGATGGCGCGCCTTCCGGTCGGCGTGGTGGGTGTCGGCGCCCTGGGGCGGCATCACGCCCGCCATCTGGCCGCGCTCCCGGAGGCCGAGCTGATCGGCGTGGTCGACACCGACGCGGAGCGGGCCCGCGCCGTGGCCGCCGAGGTCGGGACCGCCGCGTTCGGTGACCTCGACGCCCTGCTGGAGCGCGTGGAGGCGGTAACCGTCGCGGTGCCGACCCCCGCGCATGTCGCGGTGGGGCTGCGGGCACTCGAGCGCGGCGTGCCCGTCCTGATGGAGAAACCGCTGGCCGCCACCGTCGAGGAAGCCGACGCGCTCATCGCGGCCGCCGCGCGCGGCGGGCTGCAGCTGCAGGTGGGGCACATCGAGCGCTACAACCGCGCGCTCCGCGCCGCCGAACCGTACCTGAACGGTCCCAGGTACATCGAGAGCCTGCGGCTGGCGCCCTTTCAGCCGCGCGGCACGGACGTGGCCGTAGTGCTCGACCTCATGATCCATGACCTCGACCTCGTGCTCCACCTCACCGGCGGCGCCGAAGCCACCGAGGTGCGCGCCTCGGGGCTGTCGCTGCTGAGCTCGCATCTCGATCTGGCGAATGCCCGTGTGGAGTTCGCCAACGGCGCCGTCGCGCTCGCCACCGCCAGCCGGGTGTCGCGCGAGCGGATTCGGCGGCTGCGGCTGTTCCAGCCCGACGGCTATCTGTCGCTCGACCTCGCGAGCGGGGGCGGCGAGTTCATGCGGGTGCGCGGCGATTGGCGTCCGGGCACGGGCCAGGCGCTCACCGATGTCGTGGAGCGGATCGAGCTGGCGGCGCCGGAGGCCGACGCACTGCAGCTCGAGCTCCGGAGCTTCGTGCATGCCGTACGAGGGCAGCGGGAGGTGGTCGTGAGCGGCGAGGAGGGACGCGGCGCCCTGGTGCTGGCGCTCAGGGTGGCGGATGCCGTCCGGCTATCGCCGCTCGCCGTCCCCACCGCCGGATGATCGCGCGGCCGCCACCTCGCATCTTCGTCTCCGCCGGCGAACCCTCGGGCGACCTCCACGGCGCCGGCGTGGTCCAGGCGCTGCGCACCCACTACCCTGGCGCTACCATCGAAGCACTCGGCGGCCCCAGAATGGAGGCGGCGGGCGCGACCATCCGGTATCCCATGGCCGGCCTCGCCGCATTCGGCTTGGTGGAGGTGGTGACCAAGCTCGGCGCCCACCTGAGGCTGCTTCGCGCGCTCCGCGCCGATTTCCGCTCCGGCCGCTACGATCTGGTCATTCTCATCGACTACCCGGGCTTTCACGTCCGGGTGGCCGAAGCGGCGCGCGAGGCGGGGACCAAGGTGCTCTACTACATTGCGCCCCAGCTCTGGGCCTGGCGGCCGGGGCGCGCCCGCAGGTTCGCGTCCGCGGTGGACCGGCTCGCGGTGGTGCTGCCGTTCGAGCAGCACTTCTTCGGCAAGCTCGGCCTCCGAAGCCAGTACGTCGGGCACCCTCTGGTTGACCGCGAAGCTTGGCCCACGCGGGCCCAGGCGCGCGAGCGACTCGGGATTGCGGCCGGCAGCCGGGTGCTCGGGATCTTTCCCGGCAGCCGGCATCAGGAAGTGCGGCGACTCTGGGAGCCGTTCCGCAACGCCGCGCTCCAGCTGCTCGGCGAAGGTCGCTGCGATCGGGTGCTGGTAGCCGGTACCCCGGATGGTGAGTACCCCGACCCTGGGGCGGTCCAGATCCTCCGCGGCGATCCGATTCCCGTGTTCGCCGCCGCCGATGCCGCGCTGGCCAAGTCCGGTACGACGACGCTCGAGGCGGCGTTGGCCGACCTGCCGATGGTCGTCGCCTACAAGGTTCACCCGCTCACCTGGCACATGTTTCAGCGCCTGCGCACCGTCGAATGGGTGAGCCTGGTCAACCTGGTGGCGGAGCGCGAGGTCGTCCCCGAGATGCTTCAGCATCGCGCCGAGGCAACCGGGCTCGCGGACGCGCTGCGGCCGTTGCTGGACCCCACCGATCCGCGCACGATCGCGCAGCACGAGGGGCTGGCGCTGGTCCGAACCCGCCTTGGCGAGCCCGGGGCCACGACCCGGGTCGTGGCGCTCGCCGACGAACTGCTCGGCCGGTGACCGAGTGAGGGTTAAGGTCCCTCCGGCCGCGGCTCGCGTGCTCGCGGGACCGGCGCTCCGGACGCTGGCGGCATCGTGGCGCGTCCGTACGGTCGACGAGGGGCGTTGGCGGCCTTTGTACGAGCAGCGGCGGCCGCACGTCTTCCTGCTCTGGCATGAGGTGCTGCTGCCGCTCCTCTGGCATCACCGGCGGCAGGCGATCGCGATCGTGGTGAGCGAAGCCCGGGACGGCCAGTACCTGGCCGATTTCGCCGCCTCACTCGGCTATCGCGCCGTGCGCGGTTCGAGCACGCGCGGAGGCGCCCGCGCCCTGCTCGGCGCCGTCCGTGAGCTGCAGGCGGGCTATGCCGTCGCCTTCACCCCCGATGGGCCCCGCGGCCCCAGACGCGAGCTGAAGCCCGGTGTGGTCGCCGCGGCCCAGCGGGGCGGAGGCATCGTGGTGCCGCTCCACGCGGAGGCGGACCGGGCCTGGCGGTTAGATTCGTGGGACCGTTTGGTGATCCCCAAGCCGGGAGCACGGGTGCGCATCGTGTACGGCCGACCATTCGAGGTGGAGGCCGGCGAGGCGGGACTGGCGGCTGGGCTGGCGGACGCGGAGGCGCGACTGCGCGAGATCGCGGGGGACGACCGATGAACCGTCGAGGCGACACGCATCGCGTCATGCGCTGGCTTTGGACCAGCCGCCGACCCGACGCACGGCTGGCGCGCCTCGCCCTGCTGCCGGCCTCCGGCCTGTGGCGTGTGGCGATGGAGTCCCGGCGCCTGGCCTATCAGCGGGGCTGGATGGCGGTGCACGACTTGCCGCTGCCGTCGGTCGCGGTCGGGAACCTGACGGTCGGCGGATCGGGAAAGACCCCCATCGCCATCTGGATCGCGCGCTACTACGTCGAGCGCGGACTCCGGCCCGGCATCCTGCTCCGCGGGTACGGCAACGACGAGGCGCTGGTGCACCAGCACTCGGTGCCCGAGGCCGCGGTCATCGCGGATCCCGATCGGGCGGCGGGGGCGGAGCGCGCCTTGGCGAACGGGGCGCAGGTGCTCGTGCTGGACGATGCCTACCAGCGGCTCGACGTGCGTCGCGATCTCAACATCCTGGTGATGAGCGCCGAGACGACTCGGGCGGTCCGATGGCCGCTCCCGGCGGGACCCTGGCGCGAGGGCTGGGAGGCGTTGGACCGCGCCGACGCCGTGATCGTGACGCGAAAGCGCGCTACCACCGAGGCGGCGCGTGGCCTCGCGCAGGAGCTCGCAGGACGAGTGCGTGGTCCCGTGGCCGTGGCGCATCTCGGCTTGGGTACCCTCGAAGGACTGGTGAGCGGGAATCGCAGACCGGCCGGCACCCTGGCGGGGAAGCGCGTGGTGGCGGCGTCGGGCATCGCCGATCCGGACGCATTCGTCGCCCAGACCAAAGCGACCGGCGCGGCCGTGCAAGTCGCCACCTGGAAGGATCACCATGATTACCGGCCCGAAGACGTGGCCTGGCTGGCGCACGCCGCGCGACGCGCCGATCACGTGGTCATCACCCAGAAGGACGCGGTCAAGCTGCGGGACCGCTGGCCGGCGGCCGCGCCCGAGCCGCTGGTGGCGCTGCTCGACCTGACGTGGGAGGAGGGCGGCGATCGGATCGCCGCCGTGCTGGACGCCGTCGTCACCCCGGTGGAACGTCTGTAACTCACATACGGAGCAACCCGGATACCCTATGAGCACCACGAGCCGTCCCTCGACTTTTCTCATTCGACCGGAGAAAGACACCTTCCTCAACGAGGAAAATCCGTTCGAGGCGATGATGTCGCGTTTCGACGGCGCGGCGCAGCGGCTGAGCCTGGACCCGGGACTCTATAAGGTGCTGCGAAGCCCCGAGAAGCAGATCATCGTGAGCGTCCCGATCCTCCGCGACACCGGCGAGGTCGAGGTCTACACCGGCTATCGCGTGCTGTACAACACGAGCCGAGGGCCGGCGAAGGGCGGCATCCGGTTCGACATGAACGTGACGCTGGACGAGGTGAAGGCGTTGGCGGCCTGGATGACGTGGAAGTGTGCCGTGGTGAACATCCCCTTCGGCGGGGCCAAGGGCGGGGTCATCTGCGACCCCAGCACGATGTCCAATGCCGAGCTCGAGCGCATGACCCGCCGCTACACCTCCGCCATCATCGAGACGCTGGGCCCCGACTCCGACGTCCCCGCGCCGGACGTCAACACGAACGAGCGCATGATGGCGTGGATCATGGATACCTACTCCATGCACAAGCGCCATACGGTGACGGCGGTCGTGACCGGCAAGCCGGTGGAGATGGGCGGCTCCCTTGGCCGCCGCGAAGCCACCGGGCGGGGCTGCATGATCGTGACGCGCGAGGCGCTCCGGAAGCTGCGCATGCCGATCGCGGGCACGCGCGTCGCGGTGCAGGGCTTCGGCAACGTCGGCTCGATCGCCGCGCAGCTCATGGAGGAGCTCGGCCTGACCATCGTCGCGGTCAGCGACAAGTCGGGCGCGGTATACAATCCCAAGGGCCTGCGCATCAAGGAAGTGCAGCAGCACGTGAAGCAGCACCGCTTCCTGAGCGAATACAAGGAAGCCGACCACATCAGCAACGAACAGATCCTCACGCTCGACTGCGACGTGCTGGTACCCGCGGCGCTCGAGAACGTCATCACCAGCCAGAACGCCAGGGACATCAAGGCCCGGATCATCTGCGAGGGTGCCAACGGTCCGACGACGGCGAACGCGGACAAAATCCTCGAAGAAAACGGCGTGTTCGTGATCCCGGACATCCTCGCGAATGCCGGCGGGGTGACGGTCAGCTACTTCGAGTGGGTGCAGGATCGCGGCGGCTATTTCTGGGACGAAGAGACCGTCAACCAGCGGCTCGAGCGCATCATGGTGCAGTCGTTCGAGGAGGTTTCGGCGATGGCCGGCAAGCACGGCATCAACATGCGGACCGGGGCATACATGCAGGCGATCGAGCGGGTGGCCGCGGTGCACCGGCTTCGCGGCATGTACGCCTAGCGAGGCGAGGAGTGGACCTGGTGCTGCTCGCGGTGGGGAAGCTGCGACCCGGCTACCGCGAGGTCGCGGACGACTATCTCCGTCGCCTCGGCCGGCACCTCAAGGTCCGCGAAGTCGAAGTCCGGGAGGCGAGCCGCGCCCCGACGATCGAGGCCCAGCGCACCGAAGAGGGAACACGCCTCCTGGCCCGGCGCCCTCCGTCCTCGCGCCTGGTCGCGCTGGCGCGCCAGGGTACGGGTTGGAGCAGCGAGGAGCTGGCGCGGCGGCTCGAACGCTGGATGGGCGAGGGACGGCCGGTGGCGCTCGCCATCGGCGGCTCGCACGGGCTGTCCCCGGATCTCCTCGCCAACGCGTCCGACCGATGGAGCCTGGGACCCCTCACCCTGCCGCACGAGCTGGCGCGCGTGGTGGTGGCCGAGCAGCTCTACCGGGCGAACACGATTCTCCGAGGTGAACCCTATCACAAGGGCGCCGGTGAGCGCGGATGACCGAATGGTTCGAGGAATGGTTCGGTGAGGAATACCTGCAGCTCTATCCCCATCGTGATCTCGCGGAGGCTGAACGGGCGGTCGCGCTCATCCTCGATCGCACCGGATTCGCCGCGGGGTGGCGGGTGCTGGACGTCGCCTGCGGCGCGGGGCGTCACGCCCGCGCCTTCGAGGCCGCCGGCGGGCGCTGTACCGGCGTCGATCTGTCCGCCGCGCTGCTCAAGGTCGCGCGTGGTGTGACTTCGGCTCCGCTGGTGCGGGCCGACATGCGCGCGCTGCCGATCCGCTCCGCCACCATGGATCTCACCGTCAATTTGTTCACCAGCTTCGGTTACTTCGAGCACGACGCGGAACATGCCGCGGCGCTCGCGGAGATGGTGACGACCGTCCGGCCGGGAGGATGGTTCGTGATCGATTTCCTGAACGCTTCCGCTGTCCGCGCGCGTCTCGTACCCCGGGAGACGCAGCGGCTGAACGGGGCCGAGGTCGTGGTGAGGCGCACGGTGTCCGGGGACGGGCGGTACGTCTGCAAGACGATCGAAGCCACCGGAAAGCGGCGGTTCACCGAACGTGTGCGGCTGTTCGGATCGCACGAGATCGAGTCCATGCTGACCTCGGCCGGTGTCACGGTGCGGCACCGATTGGGAGACTACGACGCTACGCCGTTGCTGGCGCACTCTCCGCGGACCATCCTGATGGGGCAGGCGGGATGAGCACCCTCCGCTTCGTGCCCACGCCGCTCGAGCACCCGCTCGGTTCACCCTCGCCACGGACAGGGACGTTCGATCCCGCGCTGGCGGATGCGTTCCTGGCCTCGGCCACCCGGGACGCACAGATTGCGCGGCTGCGCACGCCCGGGGCGTTGGCCGTCACCACGGGCCAGCAGCCCGGGTTGTTCACCGGGCCGCTGTATACGATCCACAAGGCGCTGAGCGCCGTAGCGCTGGCCCGGCAGCTCGAAGCGAGGTGGCAGCGCCCGGTGCTGCCGATCTTCTGGCTCGCCGGAGACGACCACGACTTCGCGGAGGCCAGCTCCACCTCATGGATCGCGGCCGACGGGAGTGTGTCGACGGCGTCGCTCCCAGCGCGGCCCGCCGACGCGCCGCTCACCCCGATGTATCGGCAGCCGCTGGGCGACGGGGTGCTCCCGGCGCTCGAGCTGCTGGCCTCGGGACTGCCGACTTCCGAGTTCCGCGACACGACGCTCGCCTGGCTGGAGCGTCACTACCATCCGGACGCCACGGTGGCCGGGAGCTATGCGGGGGCGATGGCCGAACTGCTCGGTCCGCTGGGCGTGCTCTGTTTCGACAGCACGCACCCGGCCGCCAAGCGCGCCGCCGCGCCCCATTTAGTGCAGGCGTTGAGCCAGGCTCGGGAGCTGGACGACGATCTCGATCGCTGGGCCGAGGCGAGCGGGGCGACCGCGCGCACTTCCGGCATCACGGTCGGCGACGGAGCGGCGCTGGTGATGGTGGAAGCCTCGCTGGGCCGGGACCGACTCGTGCTCGATGGCGGGAGCTTCGTGACCCGGCGGAGCCGCGAGCGGTTCGACATGAGGGCCATCGAACGCCTCGCGGCCGACGAGCCCACCCGGCTCTCCCCCAACGTGCTCCTTCGTCCGGCGGTGGAAAGCGCGCTGCTGCCCACGGTTGCCTACCTGGGCGGTCCAGGCGAGCTCCGATATCTGGCGCTGACGCCGCCAGTCTACGCCAGGCTCGAGATCCCCCGACAGCTTCCGCTCCCACGCTGGTCGGGGGTAATCGTGGAGCCAAGGGTGGACCGTGTGTTGGAGAAGTTCGGTGTGACGTTGCCCGAGCTGTTCGCCCCACCTGGCGCGCTCGAGGCGAAATTGGTGCGATCGCAGCTGCCGCGGGAGGCAGTGGATGCGCTCGGGCGCCTGCGCACGGCGCTGGGAGAAGGCTATGGCGCGCTGGAGCAGGCGGCGGTAGAGATCGACCCGACCCTGGCACGACCCACACAGACTGCGCGCCAGCAGGCCATCGTCGCCACCCAGGACATCGAGAAGAAGCTCGTCCAGCACCTGAAACGCCGCCAGGAGACCGAGCTCAGCCAGCTCGCGCGGGCGAGGACGGCAATCGTGCCGAACGGCAAACCTCAGGAGCGCACGTTGACGGTCGCGCCGTTTCTCGCGAGGTATGGCCCGGAGCTGCTCCAGGAACTGACCGCCGCGTTCGATGCATGGTACCGCGGCGGCCTTGAAGGGCCGGCGCAACCGGCGTAGACTCGACATATGTCGGTCATCGCGCTTTTCCTGCTCGTGGCGCTGCTCATTCCGATCCTGGGAATCGTGGTGGACTCGCCGATCGGGCGCGCGCTGGCGCGGCGGCTCGAAGGTCCCCAGCAAACTCCTCCTGACCTCGTCGCGCTCGGCAAGCGCGTCGAGCTGCTCGAGGCCGAGGTGGACGACCTCAATCGCGGCATGCAGAGCCTGCAGGACGAGAACGCCTTCCTCCAGCGCCTGCTCGCTGATCCTTCGTCGCGCTCCACCCTCCAGCCGCCGCCCCAGTCCTGAAGTCCGCGGCTCGCCGCACCTCCCGGCCGGCGACGATGGTGGCTGCGGGAATTCTCCTCAGCCGGGTCGTCGGACTCGTCAGGAACAGGGTCTTCGCGCACTACTTCGGCACCGCCGACGCCGCCGACGCCTTCAACGCCGCGTTCCGGATCCCGAATTTCCTCCAAAACCTGTTCGGCGAAGGCGTGCTGTCGGCGTCCTTCATTCCGGTGTACGCCGGGTTGCGGGCCGGTGGCGAGGACGTCGAGGCGCGGCGGGTCGCGAATGCGGTCGCGGCGCTGCTGGGGCTGGTGTCGGCGGCGCTGGTACTCGCGGGGGTGCTGCTCACGCCGTGGCTCATCAGCGCCATCGCTCCGGGTTTCGCCGGTGCAAAGCGCGAGCTCACCATACGCCTGGTGCGAATCCTGTTTCCGGGCGCCGGCCTGCTCGTGCTGTCAGCCTGGTGCCTCGGCGTGCTCAACAGCCACCGACGCTTCTTCCTCAGCTACGCCGCCCCCGTCCTGTGGAATCTGGCCATCATCGGGACGCTGGTGGTGTTCGGTGGGAAGCACGACCAGTGGAGGCTCGCGGAGCTCGTCGCGTGGGGGTCCGTGATCGGGAGCTCGCTCCAGCTCGCGGTGCAGCTTCCCGAAGTGGCGCGGCTGCTGCCGGGCATCACGCCGCGCCTGATCGGCGGGTCCGCGCAGGTACGGGAGGTGCTGCGGAACTTCGGCCCGGTGTTCGTCGGCCGCGGCGTCGTGCAGATCAGCGCGTACGTCGACACCGTGCTCGCCAGCCTGCTGCCGACCGGGGCGGTCGCCGGGCTCTCGTATGCCCAGGTGCTCTACACCCTCCCGGTCAGTCTGTTCGGCATGTCCGTCTCGGCCGCCGAGCTGCCGGAGATGGCCAGCGCGGTCGGTAGCGACGCGGAGCGCGGCCGCTACCTGCGCGGCCGGCTCGAATCGGGGCTGCGGCAGATCGCGTTCTTCGTCGTCCCCTCCTCCATGGCCTTTCTTGCCCTCGGTGACGTGGTGGCGGGCGCGCTCTATCAGTCGGGCGAATTCACCCGGGCGATGACCGTCTACGTGTGGGGGATCCTCGCCGGGTCCGCGGTGGGCCTGCTCGCCTCCACCATGGGCCGACTCTACGCCTCCACCTATTACGCACTGCGGGATACGCGCACGCCGCTCCGTTTCGCCCTCGTTCGAGTCGCCCTGACGATCGGCCTCGGGTACCTCGCCGCGCTCCCGCTTCCACGACTGCTCGGCCTCGATGCACGCTGGGGCGCAGCGGGGCTCACGGCGTCGGCCGGCATCGCCGGCTGGGTCGAATTCCTGCTGCTGCGCCGGGCACTCGATCGGCGGCTGGGGGCGACCGGGCTGCCGCTGGGGGTCGCCACCAGGCTATGGGCGGGAGCGGCGCTCGGTGCTGCGGCGGCCTGGACGTTGCGCGCCGTGCTGCCGCCGATCCATCCGATTCCGACGGCGATCGTGCTCCTGGGCGTGTACGGGACAGTGTATTTTTTGGCTACGGACCGTCTCGGAATCCCCGAGGCAGCGGCGGCGCTCCGCCGTCTCCGGCCGCGGAAACCAGGCGTCGGTCCGGCGGGTTAACCGTCGGCGACAGACCAGATGACCGTACCGAACATTCCCGACGCGCTTCAGCGCAAGCTGGATACGCTCCCCGAAGGGCCCGGCGTGTACCTGTGGAAGGACGCGGCCGGGGAGATTCTGTACGTCGGCAAGGCGAAGCGGCTGAAGAGCCGGGTGCGGAGCTACTTCGCCACCGATTTCGATCCCAGCCCCAAGCACCGCCTGCTCCAGCGCCTGATCGCCGACGTCGAGACGATCGTCGTTCCCTCCGAGGCGCAGTCGCTGATTCTCGAGAACAACCTCATCAAGGAATATCGGCCGCGCTTCAACGTGCGCCTCAAGGACGACAAGAGTTATCCGTCCATCGCGGTGACGCTCGCCGACGCCTTTCCTCGCGTCCTGGTCACGCGCCGACGCGACATTCCGGGCGCCCGCTATTACGGTCCGTACACCGACGTCGGCCAGCTGCGCCGCACCCTCGCGATCATCCGCCGGCTGTACACCGTCCGGAGCTGCCCCGACGACCTGCCGGGCGAGCGGCGCGAGCGGCCGTGCCTCGATTACCATATCGGGCGCTGCCGGGCGCCATGCGTGGGTTGGCAGCTCGAGGCGGATTATCGGCGGATGGTGGCGGACGTCGTGGACTTCCTGGAGGGCCGCACCGGCGACGTGCGTCAAAAGGTTCGTGAGGCGATGCTCGCGGCCAGCGCCCGCGAAGATTACGAGCGGGCCAAGGACATGCGTGACGCGCTCCGCTGGCTCGAGCGACTCGAGGAGCCCGCCAGCGTCGAGGTGATCGGCACTGGCGACGCTGATGTGATCGGGTACGCCCGCGACGGCGACGACGCGGTAGGCGTCGTGATTCGCGTACGTGACGGGGCCGTCGTCGGGCGAGACCACCGTTTCCTCGAGGGATTGGACGAGGAGCAGGACGGGGCCGTGCTCAGCGCCTTTCTGGTGCGCTACTACGTCCCCACAGAGGACCGGGTACGCCGTGTGGTCCTTCCGTTCCCCCCAGAGGACTGGGATGCGCTGCGCGAGCTGCTCCCGGACGCGGAGTGGACCGTGCCGCAGCGGGGTACCGCGCACCGGTGGCTCGAGCTGGCCGATCACAATGCGCGACACCTCCTGGAGAGCCTTCGCATCGAGTCCTTCGAGACCGAAGAGCGCGCCGAAGATCCGGTTTACGCACTCGGTCGCGACCTCGGCCTCAACACGGTTCCGCGAAGTCTCGTCTGCGTCGACATCTCCCACAACCAGGGCCGCGATACGGTCGGCTCGCTGGTGTGGTTCGAGGCGGGTCGGCCGAAGAAGAGCGAGTATCGCAAGTTCAAGATCCAGGGACTCGGCCAGCAGGACGATTTCGCCGCGATCCACGAGGTGATTACGCGATACCTCACGCGCCGGCGCGACGAGGGACTGCCCCTGCCGGACCTGTTCGTGATCGACGGGGGCAAGGGACAGTTGAATGCGGCGCTCGACGCCATGCAGACCACCGGCGTCGGCCCGGTGCCGATGGTGAGCCTCGCGAAGCGCGAGGAAGAGGTCTTCCTCCCCGGACGCGCCGAGAGCCTGCGACTGCCCCGCCGCAGTCCGTCGCTCCGACTGCTCCAACGAGCGCGCGACGAGGCGCATCGGTTCGGTCTGGCCTACAACCGCCAGCGGCGGACCACGCGAACCATCACCTCCGAGCTCCTCAACATCCCCGGCGTGGGACCCAACCGGCGCCGGCAACTGCTCGAGCGCTTCGGAAGCTTGGCCGGGGTGAAATCGGCGTCCGTGGCGGAGCTGGCCACGGTTCCCGGGTTCTCGCCGCGACTGGCCGAACGGGTTCTCACCCACCTGAACAACACCAAGTGAGCACGCCGGGACGCCCGGACTGGGTGCTCGAATGCGACAATTGCGGTGCCGGACGCGAGGCCGACGGCTTGGCCACGGTCTGCGACGTGTGCGGCATGCCCTGGCTCGTGCGCTACCCCAAGCGCGTCCCGACGCTCGTGGATCGCGCCGAGTTGCGGCGTCGTCACGGGATGTGGCGGTTCCGAGCGTTCCTGCCGCTGCTGCCGGGCGAGGAGCCTGTCTCTCTTGGGGAGGGGGACACGCCCTTGCTGCGCCTCGAACGAACCGGGGAGCGGCTCGGACTGGACGCGCTCTGGGTCAAGGATGAAGGGACCAATCCCACTGGATCGTTCAAGGCGAGGGGCCTCAGCGCGGCGGTCACGCGAGCCGTGGCGGCCGGGGCCCGGCAGTTCGTGCTGCCCACCGCCGGCAACGCGGGCGTCGCGGCCGCGGCGTATGGCGCCAGAGCTGGACTGCCCGTGCGGGTATACGCGCCGACCACGACACCGGGCACCATCCTTACGCAAATTCGCGTATTCGGTGGAGAGCTGATCCTGCTGGACGGTCACATCGGCGATTGCGGGAAGGTCTCGCGGGCGTTTGCCGCGGAGACCGGCGCCGTGGACCTGTCCACCCTGCGCGAACCGTATCGCATCGAAGGCAAGAAGACGCTCGGTCTCGAGCTGGCCATGCAGCTCGGCTGGACGATGCCCGACGCGATCATCTACCCGACCGGCGGAGGCACAGGATTGATCGGGATGTGGAAAGCGTTCTCAGAGCTCCGGGACGCCGGATGGGTTCAGGGCGCGCTCCCACGGATGTACAGCGTTCAGAGCACCGGGTGCGCACCCGTCGTCCGCGCATTCGAAACCGGTGCGCCCGGGTGCGAGGCGTGGGACCAGCCCTGGACCACCGCGAGCGGGCTCCGCGTCCCCGCTCCCCTTGGCGGACCCCTGATGCTGTCCGCGCTGCGTGAGAGTGGAGGCGGAGCCGTCGCGGTGGAGGACAGCGTGCTGGAGGGCGAGGCCCGCGCCGCCACCGCCGAGGCCGGGATCGATTTCTCCCCTGAAGGAGGGGCTGCGCTGGCCGGGGCAGGGATGCTCCTTGCCGCCGGGCACCTGCTGCCTGCTGATCGGGTAGTCGTATTCAACACCGGCGCCGGCTGGCTGTATCGCGAACCCGGGGGTTTGCCTCCGACCTGAGCCCCGTCCATATTTATAAGTCTATGGCTGACGGACGTTTTGCTATCATTGACCCGGCTGCCGGGATCAGCGGCGACATGCTTCTGGGCGCGCTCATCGCGGCCGGTGCTCCCCCAGAGTGGCTCCAGGATCTGCCTGCCCGGTTGGGCGTCCCCGAAGTGACGGTATCCATCGAGACTGTCGACCGCTGCGGGATTCGCTGCACCAAGGTCAACGTGATGCTGCCACGGGGCCGTCAGGAATCGCCGGCAGAGCCGTTCGTGCATTCCCATGCTCATTCCCACTCGCACCCGCACGACCACCACGGACACGAGGACCGCGGGCACGGTGCCCATGACGACGACGGTCATCACCCGGCACAGCAACTCGACTCGTCATCAAACTCGACCGGCCCGCACCAGCACATCTCAGAGCTGATCGCCAGGATCGAGCGGTCTCCGCTCTCTGCCTGGGTGCGGGAACGCGCGCTGCGCGCCTTTCACCTGCTCGGCGAAGCCGAGTCTCGGGTGCACGGGGTCCCCGTGGACCAGGTCGCGCTGCACGAGGTCGGAGCAATGGACGCCCTGGTCGATATCGTGGGTGCGATCGAGGGCTTCGAGCGGCTGGGAGTGTCTCGGATCTACAACCGGGCCGTCGGTCTGGGGGACGGGTGGGTCAGGGCGGCACACGGCGCGCTTTCGGTTCCGGCGCCTGCCACCGCCATCCTGCTCGAAGGTCTCCAAATCGGAGACGCCGGTCCCGTCACCGGCGAGGCGGTCACGCCGACCGGCGCGGTCCTGCTGCGGGTGCTGTCGGACGGGCCGCCACCCGCGCGCTGGCGGGCGGTAGCCGGCGGGGCCTGGGGAGCCGGCGGACGCAATCCAGCCTCCTACCCCAATGCGCTTCGGCTGCTCATCGCCGAGCCGGCGGCCGAAGCTGTCGACGTCGTGATCGTCTCGACGGATCTGGATGACATGAGTCCGGAGTATCTGGAGCCCCTTCGCGAGGCACTCGTCGCGGCGGGCGCGCTGGACGTTCAGGTGTGGACCACCCAGATGAAGAAAGGCCGAGTGGGCTTCCGGGTGGAGGCGGTCGTGGCCGTAACCGACGCGGACCGGGTGGCGGATGCATGCTTCCACCACAGCACCACGGCGGGCGTGCGCCGGCAGCCCGCCCAGCGGGTCACCTTGGCCCGGCGTGAGGTGCGGGTAGAGGCCGACGACGGTTCCACCGTGCGGGTCAAGGTGCTGGACACCCCAGGGGGGCCACATCTCAAGCCTGAATTTGAGGACGTAGCGGCGCTGGCCCGACGGACTGGACGACCGGCGCACGAGCTGGCAAGGGACTTGCATGACCGGGCATTTCGCCTGATGAGCTCCGATGGTGCCAACAGGCCTCAGACCCCGAACAAGGAGTCGTGACGAGTGAACGCACAGATTGCGTCAGCCTTTCTCCTCCTGTCCGCCAGCGCGGGCGTCATCAGCGCGCAGCAGACAGCGATGAACGATCGCGTGGCCAAGTCGATGCCCACCCAGTACGCAGGGGCGAGCTGCAATATCAAGCCGGGCCACTTCAAGGTCGGGAGCGCGGCCGGCTACCTGAAATCCGCCATCGAGACCGACGTGCCCGAGAGCAGGACCAGAATTCTGGGCCAGGGTGAGAAGGTCGTGCTCGAGGCCATTCGACAGAACCGCCAGGACAAGAATCCCGCCGCCTGGTACTACCTCGGCCGGATCTACCTGCAGGAGGGCAACCTTTCGCCGGCCGACTCGGCGCTGACACGCGCCGAGCAGTTGGCGCCGGACTGCGCCAAGGACATCGCGTCCTATCGACGCAACGCGTGGGTGGCACTGGTGAAGGCAGGCAACAAATTCGAGGAGGACAAGAACACGGACTCCGCGCTCGTGCTCTATCGACAGGCTGGATCGATCTACCGTGGCTCTCCGATTTCGTTCTACCAGACCGCATCGATCATGAACGACAAGGGGCAGCCGGACAGCGCCGCCTACTACTTCGGCCTGGCAGCAGCGTCCGCTGCTTCGTCGACGGATACGACGGACCTCAAATACCGCAACCGTTCGGCGTTCAACCAGGGCGCGCTGCTCCTCAACGCGAAGAAGTACGATCAGGCCGCGGTGGTGTTCGAGCAGTACCTCAAGTGGGTCCCGAACGACGTAGAGGCCAAGCGCGGTTTGGCTACGGCCTACCGGAACACCGGCAAGGTCGAGCAGGCGCAGGCGCTGGAGAAGGAACTCGTAGCGGCCGGCGGCGGTGCGCCGGGTGCCGCGAGCGCGCCGGCGTCCCAGGACCTGATGTCGGCCGGCGTCAATGCATACAATGACAAGCAGTACGCTGACGCGGCCGCCGCATTCGAGAAGCTGGCGGCTGCGGAGCCGTACAATCGGGACGCGCTCTCCAACCTGAGCAACACGTACCTCGCCATGAAGGATGGAGCGAAGCTCGCCGCGACCGCCGCCAAGCTGGTGGCGATCGAACCGCTCAGCGAGAACGCACTCAAGCTCCAGGGCGAGGGCTACAAGCAGAGCGCCAAGGTCGACGACGCCGTCAAGACGGCTGAACAGGTGCTCGCGCTCCCGGTGGACGTGAAGGCTTCCGATTTCAGCACCACCGGGACGGGCGCCACGCTGACCTTGTCGGCCACCGGCCGCGCGGCGCAAACGCCGTCCGGCAAGCCGATCGCGGCGGCGGCGGTGCCGATCACGGTCGAGTTTCTGAGCGGAACCGGTCAAGTGGTAGCCACGCAGGACGCCGAGGTGCCCGCACTCGCCTCAGGTGCCTCTCAGGATGTCAAGGTGGCGGGGCAGGGCGGCGGGATCACGGCTTGGCGCTACAAGCGGAAGTAGAGCGAAAACCGGCTCGACGAACGGCGACTTGGAGGCAATGGCGATGGCGGGGGTGAGAGCGGAGCGACTGACCGACGACGGTCTGACCACCACGAGAGCGCCGTTCATCGAGCAGGCGCAGGCCGAGGGCCGGCTGTACATCCACCAGCCGTACGAGCTGTACTCGGCGAACAATCATGAGGCATGGCGGGGGCTGTTCACCCGGATGGGGGAACGGTGGCACCGCTACGCAAACCCGAGATTTCTCCAGGGCATCGACAACCTCTGCCTCGATCCGCACCATGTGCCGAGGCTCGAGGACGTGAACCGATTTCTCAGCCCGCTCACCGGATTCAAGGCCAAACCGGTGAGCGGGTACGTACCATCCTTCCTGTTCTTCGACTGTCTTCGTAACCGCGAATTCCCCACCACGATCACGATCCGGGACGGCGCTACGCTCGATTACCTGCCGGAGCCGGACATCTTCCACGACATCGCCGGGCACGTGCCGATGCACACGGATCGGGCGTTCGCGGACACCCTGGTGCGCTTCGGCGACTGCGCGCACACGGCGGCGGAAATCGTGGCGGGCATCAAGGACGAGGAGGAGCAGATCCGGCGCGTGACCAGCATCTTCAAGGCGCTGGCGCGCTTTTTCTGGTTCACGATCGAGTTCGGGCTGATGCGGAGTCCGGACGGCAAGGGACTCAAGGTGTATGGCAGCGGGCTGCTGAGCTCACACGGCGAGATCGCCCACGCCATCGACTCGCCGCTGGTGCAGCGATATCCCATGCAGCTCGAATGGGTCGTGAACCAGTACTTCGAGATCGATCACTACCAGCCGCTGCTGTTCATCGTGGATTCGTTCGATCATCTGTTCGAGCTGGTGGGCGAGCTGGAGCAGTGGATGCGCGCCGGCCGGTTGGACAATGTCTCGCCCGGCGAACCGCTCATCAGCGAGCCGGATCTTCGGAGCTTCCTGGAAGCCTCACGAGCGAAATGAGCGGTTGACAGCGGCGTTCGACCGGCTCAATTTCACCTTTCGTCCCGCGGGCGTAATTCAGTGGTAGAATGCCAGCTTCCCAAGCTGGACGTCGCCGGTTCGAGCCCGGTCGCCCGCTCTGAACGTCGCTTGAGAACGCCCCTGCCGAGTTGGTGATGTCGGCGAGGGCGTTCGCTTATGACGGCCTTATCCGATAGCGGCTCACCTAAGGCCCCGGGCTCACACCCTACCGTACCATTCCCTGGAACAACCTCGCCCGCACTGGCGGTGCGCCGGAGCAACCTGCCCCGGGAGGTCTGGAGGCACTAACGCGCCCTCAGGCGCGCTCTGAGGGACTTCTGCCGCACCCCTGCTGTTGTTGGGCCCCCTGTGCTGAGCGCCCTGCTGCATTCCCCTGCAGCGGACCGAGCTGCGTGCCCGTAGCGCGTCGAGAGTAATGCCGGTCAATTCAGCGCCGCAGGGTCCGCTCAGAAGCCGTGGGGTGGATGCTACATCCTCGGGGGCGTCCCCTCCACTCATTGGTGTACAATAAGTTAGGTGCTGTCCGGACGGCCTCGCCCCGGCGTGTTTCATGCTCCTGAGCTGAGCGACTTCCACCGCAGAGAGCCTCATGCGCCACTGCCGACGCGCCGTACGGGTATTGCTCGCCGCAGCTCTGGGAGGAGCTGTGGCGACGTGCGGCCGCGACAGTACAACCTCACCCGGCTCAGATCCGATGGCGCCGGAATTCGCCACGGCGGGGCCACCAGCGGCGATTGCCGTCACGAAGCAGCCGCCCGCCGCGACCCTGGACCATGAGGTCTGGGCGGCGGGAGCCCAACCCGTAGTTGTAGTCCGGGACGCAGCGGGGGTGCTGGTCGGCGGGGCAGTGGTGAGCGCGGCGCTTGCGAGCGGACCCGGCGCACTGCAGGGCACGGTGACCGCCACGACGAAGGCCAACGGCAGCGCGACCTTCGGAGACCTGGGCATTGCCGGCGTCGGTGCGCATCGGTTGGCGTTCACTGTGGGCGCCGCCATGGCCACCTCGGGGACCATCAACGTGAATGCGTTGCCTCCCGAGGCGGTGACGGGTAAGTGGGACGTCCCCGTGCAGTGGAGCATCGTACCATTGCACATGAGCCTGCTACCCACCGGCAAAATCTTGGCGTGGGGAAAGTTCGAAGTCGGATCGAACGAGATGGCGAATCCACGGCTCTGGGATCCGGCCCTCGGTCCCCCCGCGACCGCCATGGAGATCCCCGCGGACACGATGCTGTTCTGTGCCGGGCAGACGATCATGGCCGACGGGCGCCTGATGGTTTCCGGCGGGCACAAGGCGGACGATCGTGGCCTCGACGTCACGAACATCTTCGATCCGGTGACCGAGACCTGGGCGTCCGGTCTGCCCAAGATGGCGAAAGGCCGCTGGTACCCGACGGTGACCACTCTTTCCGACGGACGGGTCGTCACCGTTGCCGGGCGCGACGAGACCTCGTCCGTCGTCCTCGTACCGGAGATCTGGGAAAACGACCGTTGGGTGCAGTTGACGGGCGCGAGTCTGCGCCTCCCGTACTACCCACGGCAGTTCGTGGCCCCGAACGGCAAGCTCTTCTACGCGGGCGAGCGGGTCCGGTCCCGATGGCTCGACGTGAACGCGTTGTCCCCCGCGGGGCGCGGCAAGTGGACGGGCAGCGCGAGCCTGGATCATCTCTGGCCGTTCAATCGCGACTATGGCACCGCGGTGATGTACGAGACGGGGAAGGTGCTCTATGCGGGCGGCGGGGGAAATCCGAACTGGAGCACCACCGACCCCAAGGCCGGCGCGCCCACCGCTACCGCGGAGACCATCGATCTCAACGTTTCGGCGCCGCGCTGGAGCACCACCGACGCGATGCACCATGCGCGCCGGCATCTCAACGCCACGATCCTCCCTGACGGGCAGGTACTCGTCACGGGCGGTACGAGCGCTGGAGGGTTCAACGACCTATCTGGCGCGGTCCACGCCGCCGAGATGTGGAGTCCGACCACCGGACACTGGACCGAGTTGGCAAGCAACACGATCGATCGGGCCTACCATTCAGTGTCGCTCTTGCTGCCCGACGGCACGGTATTGCATGGAGCGAGCGGCGATGCCAACGTGCCGCTGTCACCAGAGCCGTACCCGAAGCAGGCGAACCATGAGATTTTCCACCCTCCGTATCTGTTCAAGGGTGCCCGACCCGTGATCACCAGCCTGTCCAAGACTATGGTCACGTATGGCGAGGTGTTCACCGTTTCCACGCCCAGCGCGGCGCAAATCACGCAAGCGCGCTGGATCAGGCTGGGCTCGGTCACACACGCGTTCGACGCTGGCCAGCGCGCGAACTCGCTCACCCTGTCGCGGGGCACCGGCCTGGTGCGTGTCACCACGCCCACCAACAGCCGCCGCGCGCCTCCTGGCCATTACCTGCTATTTCTGCTGAACCGCAACGGCGTCCCCTCTGAAGGCCGGATCATCAAAGTCCAGTGAGCCACGAGGGCGCGGTGCCGCGCCCTCGCGCGGCATTCGGATCGCCGGTCCGAGGCGGGATCGAGTAAATTACTCCGATGTCCAGCCCAGCTATTGAAACGCACGCAAGCACGCTCGAACGCGGCCTTCGCGAGCGGTTCGGACTAGAGGCGTTTCGCCCCGGCCAGCGTGAAGGGGCGCTCGCGGTGCTGGAGGGCCGCGACCTGGTGGCCGTCATGCCGACGGGTGCCGGCAAATCACTGTGCTTCCAGCTGCCGGCGCTTCTGCTCGAGGGGACGACGGTGGTCGTGTCGCCGCTGATCGCCTTGATGAAGGACCAGGTCGATGGGCTGAGAGCGCGTGGCATCGCCGCGGCGGCGGTCCATTCCGGCCTCCTGCCGCAGGAGCGCGCGTCGATCGAGGAGGCCCTCGCCGCCGGCCGTCTTGCCCTGATCTATGTCGCGCCCGAACGGCTCGGCAGCTCGACTTTCAGGGAGGCTCTCCGGCGCGCCCACCCCTCGCGCTTGATCGTGGACGAAGCCCACTGCATCAGTCAGTGGGGCCACGACTTTCGTCCCGACTACAGACGGCTCGCCGCGTTTCGAGCCGAACTCGACGTGCCCGCCGCGGCGTTCACCGCCACCGCTACGCCGGAAGTCCGAGCGGATATCGCCACGCAGCTCGGGCTGCATGATCCGCTCGAGCTGGTCACCGGATTCGAGCGGCCCAACCTGACGCTCGCGGTCGAGACGTGCCGAAGCCGAGACGACAAAGCGTCCGCGCTCGATCGCCTCGTGGCCGAAGTCGGGCTGCCCGGCATCGTTTACGCCGCCACCCGCAAAGGCGTCGAGCTCTGGGCCGACTTCCTGTCCGGCCGGGGGCTTCGGGTCGGCCGCTATCATGCGGGTCTTTCCGACGAGGCGCGCTCGCTGGCACAGGACGAGTTCCTGGGCGGACGGCTGGATGCCATCGTCGCGACCAACGCGTTCGGGATGGGAGTGGACAAGCCCGACATCCGCTTCGTGGCCCATGCCGAGCTGCCGGGCAGCGTGGAGGCGTACTACCAGGAAGCTGGCCGTGCCGGACGGGACGGATTGCCTTCCAGGTGCACCCTCCTGTTTTCGCCGGCCGATGTCCGGACGCAGGAGTTTTTCTTGGCGGGTGCCAATCCGTCGCCGCAGGTGCTGCGGTCCGTGTGGCTTCAGATGGCAGAGGACGCGTCCGACGAAGCGATCATCGAGCGAGTGGGACGAGATGCGTCCAGCTCGCTGAGCGCCACCACGGCCGTGCGCCTCCTGCGCCGAGCCGCTGAGACCGCGGGGGCCACCCTCGGAAGCGGACCAATCCCGTTGGACGACAACGCGCGCGCACTCAAGGCCAGGCGCGATCGCGAACGCCTCGACACCATGGTCCGCTACGCCTTTTCGCGCGGGTGCCGCACCCGCTTCATCTACGACTACTTCGCCGGGGGCGCGCGAGGCGGAGTCGCGCCGAGATGCGGCACCTGCGATGTCTGCCTCGGCTGGGGACGGGTCGTCGGCCGTCCGCTCGACGATGACGAACTGCTGCGGGTGCGCATCGCGCTCTCGGGGGTGGGCCGGCTATCGGGCCGATTCGGCGTGGAGCGGATCGCCCAGGTCCTCACCGGCAGCCGCGGTCGCGAAATCATCGAGCGGGGGCTGGAACGAGTGCCCACCTACGGCAAGCTGAGCGGCGTGCCGGTGGATCAGGTCAAAGATCTGCTCAATGTGCTCGCCGATGCCGGCCTCGTGGAGCGCCAAGGCATCGAGGGTGGCCGGCCGGGGGCGTTCGTCCTCGCGCTCACCCCTGAGGGTCGTCAGGTGGCCATGGGTGAGACCAAGCCCGAGCTCTCGCTGCCCGGTGTCGCCCCTCGTGAACCGAGGGCGCGCGTTCGGCCAGCCAATGGTCGGACGTCAGCGTCTCTTGCCGAGGGCCCGAGCCCCGACATCGATCCGGAGATTCTATCCCGGCTCAAGCAGTGGCGCACCCAGGAGGCGCGCCGGCAGGGGATGCCGCCGTACGTCATCTTCCACGATCGTACCCTGCTGGCGCTCGCCGCTGCCCGGCCGCGGAATCGTGAGTCGCTTCAACGAGTGCCGGGCATCGGTCCCGCAAAACTCGCCTCCTACGGCGAGGCGCTGCTCAGTCTTCTGACCTGATCATCCGTCGGCGCGAGTCAGCGCCCGGACCCCGGCGAACGCCGCCAGGCCGATACCCGCCGCCAGAACCCCCCGCCCGCGAGCCAGTGCCACCCGTGTGTACATGCTCGACCTCATCACGCGGCCCTCGTACGACCCGCGCTCTTCACCTTCGTGCGTCGGCGGACCGAACAGGTTGTCTTCGCGCCGGCTCGCAGGCCGGTCGCTCTGCTGGGCGCGGAACATGGCCAGGTGCATGTAGCGGTCGGTCAGTCGCGGCGCCGACGTTCCGAGAGCCGACAAGAGCCGGCCTCCACCGCCGACGGTGACATCACGAACCGGTCGTTCGGCGGCATTCAGGATGGCCTCCGCCACCGTCTCCGGATCGTACACGGGCGCGGGGGGCTTAGGATCGAAAGCCATGTAGTTGCGCGCGTGATCATAGTAGGGCGTGGCGATGGCCGACGGTTTGACCAGAGTGACCGACACGCGCGCGGCCTCGTGCTCCAGCTCCATCCGGAGCGCGTCCGTAAACCCCTTGACGGCATGCTTCGATGCGGAATAGGTACCCTGCAGCGGCACTGCGCGGTCGGACAGCACGCTCCCGACGTTGATGAGTGCCCCGCCGTGCGCGCGGAGGTGCGGGACCGCGGCGCGGCTGCCGTTGACCACACCCCAGAAGTTCACCTCGAAAACCTGCCGCATGTCCTCGATCGGCGCGTGGAGCAGCTCGCCGTAGAAGGAGACCCCCGCATTGTTCACCCAGGTATCGATCCGGCCGAATGTCGCGACCGTTTCCTTGGCCACACGCTCCAGGGCCTCGGCGTTCGCGACGTCGGCGATCAGGTAGACAGCGCGACCGCCGCGCCGCTCGATGTCGGCCGCCGCGCGCTGCAGATCCTCTTCATTGCGCGCGACCAGCACGACGCGCGCCCTTCGCGCAGCCGCACGGCGGGCCGTCGTCAATCCGATCCCGCTGCTGCCGCCGGTGATCACGAGGACCTGCTGATGCAGCGGCTTGAGTCGTACCTTCATGTTGCCCTCGGCTTGGTTGCGTGTCGACCGCGTACTCCGTGCGCAAGATGTCCGCTCGGACCGCGTGGGTCGGTGAGCGCCACCACGTTGAGAAAGCACTTCGCCGCGTGCAGGGAAGTGGTTCGATCCCTTGAATTTACCACCTCGCTCAACCATCTTTGGCGGCTGACCAGGGAACCGATGGAGACCATAGGCGCATGATCAGGGTGACGGCTGTGCAGCCGGAGTCGATCGCGGAGGAGCTCGGCCTCACCGTGGGGACGGAACTGCTCACCATCGACGGCCGTGAGCTCGAGGATTTTCTCGATTGGGAATTCCTCACCGCCGAGGAGGAGTTCCTGCTCCATGTGCGGCAGCCCGACGGCCAGGAAATCGAGTTCGAGATCGAGCGTCCGCTTGGCGAGTCGCTGGGCGTCGCATTGGAGCCGGCCCGGATCCGGCGCTGCGCCAACCGTTGTGACTTCTGTTTCGTCGATGGCCTCCCCGACGGGCTGCGCGACGTGCTCTACATCCGCGACGACGACTACCGGCTCTCGTTTCGCTATGGCAACTTCGCCACGCTGACCAACCTGAAGCCGAAAGACGTCCAGCGCATCATCGAGTACCGGCTCTCCCCGCTGTACGTCTCCGTGCATGCGACGGACCCGACCGTTCGTCGGTACCTCCTTCGGAACCCGACCGCTCCCGAGATTCTGCCACAGCTGCGCGACTTCGCCGAGCACGGCATTCAGTTCCACACCCAGATCGTGATGTCGCCGGGCGCCAACGACGGCGCCATCCTCGAGCAGACGCTGCGTGAGCTCTACGAGTTCGGTCCCGCCATCATGGGATGTTCGGTGGTCCCCGTCGGCCTCACCGAATTCAGCAAGCACCATCTCGTCCGCGAGCCGACCGCGGAGGAATGCCGCGCGGCCATTGAGCTCGTCGAGACACGCGCCGCCGTCGCATTGCGCGAGCGGGATGTGCACTGGGCGTTCGGCGCGGACGAGCTGTACGTGCGAGCCGGCGTCGAGCTCCCGCCCGCCGAGATCTACGACGGGTTCGAGCAAGTTGAGAACGGAGTGGGCAGCGTCCGGTGGCTGCAACGCCAGATTGCGATGGGCGCCGAGGCGCTGCACGGTTGGGCGGGCCGCCGCATCGGGATCGTCACGGGTACGGCCATGAGTCGGCTCATGCCCATGGTGCTCGAGCCGCTCGCGCGCGCCACCGGCGCCAGCTTCGAGCTGATCCCCGTGGTCAACACGCTGTTCGGCGCCTCGGTGACGACCGCCGGGCTGTTGCCGGGCACCGCGCTGCAGGGCGCACTCGCCCGGCGCGACGACCTCGACCTCGCGCTTCTCCCGGGCGAAGCGATCAACGACGACGGGCTCTTCATGGACAGCATGAGCCTCGACCTGCTCTCAGCCGCGGTGCCGATGGAGCTTCGGCTGTCGAAGGACTTCATCGACGCGCTGCAGGAGCCGGTGGCTGCGTGAGCAAGGCCACCGTCGCGATCGTGGGTCGCCCGAACGTCGGCAAGTCCACACTCTTCAACCGGATCATCGGAGGCCGACCGGCCATCGTCTCCGACCGTCCGGGCACCACGCGTGACCGCCATTTCGGCGACGCCGAGTGGCAGGGTCGTCATTTCTGGGTGGTGGATACCGGCGGCCTGGTGCCCGAATCCGACGACTCGATGGACCGGGCCATTCGCCAGCAGGTGGATTTTGCCCT
>DATLBL010000159.1:0-3167 GCA_035526925.1 Gemmatimonadales bacterium | reverse complement strand
CAGCCCCTCCGAAACCGCGTCCTTCGTGTTCTCGCTCAAGGCGCCACTGTTCCTCAAGATCCGTAGCGAGATCGGGAACGATGGGGCCACGCTCTTCGAGGAGCTCCGCCGGGCCGATGACCTGCTCGACCGGCTGGGGCTGTTCACGACCGAGATGCACCAGAAGACCCGCGAAGAGGTGATCCGCCGGCAGCAGCAGGACATGCTCGAGCTCTCGACCCCGGTCGTCAAGCTGTGGGAGGGGATCCTCGCCCTGCCGATGATCGGCACCTTGGACAGCAGCCGGACCCAGGTGGTGATGGAGTCGCTCCTCCAACGGATCGTCGAGACCGGGGCGGAGCTCGCCATCCTCGACATCACGGGCGTACCGACGGTCGATACGCTCACGGCGCAGCACCTCATCAAGACGGTCACCGCGGCGCGCCTGATGGGGGCGGAGTGCATCATCAGCGGCGTCCGGCCGCAGATCGCGCAGACCATCGTGCACCTGGGGGTCGACCTGGGTGACGTGGTCACCAAGGCCACCATCGCGGACGCCTTCGCGATGGCACTGCAGCGGCGCGGGATGGCCGTTGTGCGCTCCGACGTCCGCCGATAGCGCCGTGGACCGCATCCCGATCCTCAAAATGGGCAACCTCCTCCTGGTGACCATCCAGGTGGACATGCACGACCAGCTCGCCCTGACGCTCCAGGACGACCTGACCGAGCGGATCTCGCAGACGGGTGCCCGGGGCGTGCTCATCGACATCAGCTCGCTCGAGATCGTAGATTCCTTCATCGGGCGCATGCTGGCCAACATCGCCGGCATGGCGCGCGTGCTCGATGCGGTGACCGTGGTGGTCGGTATGCAGCCGGCCGTGGCCATCACGCTGGTCGAGCTCGGCCTGTCGCTGCCAGGCGTCCGCACGGCGCTCAACGTGGAGCGGGGCATGGACCTCCTCCGGGGAGCGGTCGGCGGGTCGGAACGGCCGGACGCCGACGGCAGTGGTTATGGCGATCGAGCGGACTGAGGAGTTCGAGGTCCGCGCCTCGAACGACGTCGTGCTGGTCCGGCAGCTGGTGCGGCAGTGGAGCGTGGAGGCCGGGTTCTCGCTCGTGGACCAGACCAAGATGGTCACGGCCGCCAGCGAGCTGGCCCGCAACACGCTCGAGCACGGGGGCGGCGGGACGGCCTGCGTGGAGTACCTGGCCGACGGGCTCCGCCGCGGGGTGCGGGTGATCTTCGAGGACCAGGGTCCCGGCATTCCGGACATCACTCTCGCCCTGCGCGACGGGTACACCAGCCGGAACGGGCTCGGCCTCGGCCTCGGCGGCGCGCGGCGGCTGGTCAACGATTTCGACATCGAATCGAAGCCCGGTGAAGGCACCCGGGTCACGATCACGCGGTGGAAGTGAGCGGATGGAGACGCAGAGCCTCACGCTGAAGATCGACGACGCATCACACGTCGGCACGGCACGACGGGCGGTCGTGGGGCTGGCGGCGCGGCTCGGCGCGACCGAGGTCGAGAGCGGCAAGGTGGCGCTCGTGGCGACGGAGCTCGCGACCAACCTGGTCCGCCATGCCGGCGGCGGCGAGATGCTCGCCCGTCCGCTCGCCCGGAAGGGCGAGGCGGGGGTCGAGGTGGTCACCGTGGATCAGGGCCCCGGGATCGCCCAGATCGACCACGCGCTACGCGACGGGTTCTCGACGGCGGGCACCAACGGCGCGGGACTGGGCGCGGTCAGCCGTTTGGCCACCCGGTGCGATATCTACTCGATGCCGGGCACCGGTACCGCGGTGGTCGCCCGCATGCAGTTCGCGGGTCCCCCCAACGCTGGCCGGGCCGTGGTCGCCGGCGTCTCGGTCGCGAAGCCCGGCGAGACCGCGTGCGGCGATGCCTGGGACTGGGCCGCCGACGGCGAGCGCTGGACGATCTTTGTCGCCGACGGCCTGGGCCACGGGACCGACGCCTCGATCGCGGCGGCCGAAGCGATTCGGGTCTATCGCGAGCAGGACGGCGCGCCGGTCAAGGACGTGATCGGGCTCGCGCACGGCGCACTCCGGCACACCCGGGGCGCCGCGATCGCCATGGCGGAGGTGCGTCCGGGACGGCAGGAGCTGACGTTCGCCGGCGTCGGCAATATCGGCGCGACGATCCTGAGCGGCGGCGCCACCCGGAGCCTGGTGTCGATGCCGGGCATCGTGGGACACGAGTGCCGGAAGATCCAGGAATTCTCGTATCCGTGGACGAGACAGGCGATACTCGTGCTCTTCTCCGATGGACTGCAGTCCCGCTGGACGCTGGATCGATACCCGGCGCTCACCTCGCGCGACCCCGCGCTCCTCGCCGCCCTGCTCTACCGGGACTTCACGCGCGGCCGGGACGACGTCACCGTGGTCGCCGGCCGCGAGGACTCGCCCGCATGATCCCGGCCATCCTCACCGCCGAGCTTCGCTACGAGCACGACGTCGTCCTCGCCCGCCAGCGTGCCCGGCAGATCGCGCGCCTCCTCGGCTTCGACGGGCAGGAGCAGATCCGGATCGCCACGGCGGTGTCGGAGGTGGCGCGCAACGCGTATCAGTACGCGGGAGGCGGCAAGGTCGTCTTCGCGCTGGCGACCGATCCTCCGCGCCTGGAGATCAGCGTCCGCGACAACGGCCCCGGCATCGCCCGGCTGCAGGAGATCCTCGACGGGCGGTACTACTCGCGCACGGGCATGGGACTCGGGCTGCTCGGGGCCCGGCGCCTCAGCGACCGCTTCGACGTACGGTCGTCACCCGACAGCGGAACGGTGGTGGTCCTGGGCAAGCTCCTGCCGCGCTCGGCGTCTCCCGATGCCGACACGGTCGCACGGGTGAGCCGGGAGCTGTCGCGCCTGGCGCCGCACGATCCGCTGTCCGAGACCCGCGAGCAGAACCAGGAGCTGCTCCGCGCCCTCGACGAGGTGCGCGAGCGGCAGGCCGAGGTCGAACGGCTCAACCAGGAGCTGTCCGAGACCAACCGCGGCGTGCTCGCGCTCTACGCCGAGCTCGACGAGAAGGCCGCCGACCTGGCGCGAGCGTCGGAGCTCAAGTCGCGGTTCCTGTCGAACATCAGCCACGAGCTCCGGACGCCGCTGAACGCGATCCTCAACATCACGGGGCTATTGCTCGAGCGGGTGGACGGTCCGCTGCTCGATGAGCAGGA
>DATLBL010000158.1:0-30409 GCA_035526925.1 Gemmatimonadales bacterium | reverse complement strand
CGTCGGCCCCGCGTATCCTCGGCTAAGCTTTTCGCAGCGGCAGGTATCGAGGTCGATCCAGTAGGAATGGAGTGGGCGGAGATTGAACTTAAATACTCCGGTTACATCGCACGAGAGCGGGCTGCTGCAGAGCGTCTGAATCGAATGCATGACCTGCAGCTTCCCTCCACAATCGAATACCAGCAGCTTGACAGCCTGACATCTGAGGCTCGGCAGAAGCTGACGCTGGTCCAGCCCAAAAGCTTGGGAGATGCAGCCCGTATCTCTGGGATTACACCTAGCGACCTGCAGAACCTGGTTGTAGCAGTCCTAAAACATCGACGCTCGTAATAGTGTTTCACGTGAAACGCCATCGCTGCAGCCGCCTGCAGTGTTTCACGTGAAACCTGGGTTGGCCCTAAATACCTACACCGATATATTGAGTACAACCTGCACCCTCACTTGTCCGCCCTCCAGGGCAGCAGGCCATTAACTTACAACGTAAACCATTATACACCAATAACTTACGGTGGCGTGCCCTCATGGCTCATATTGTTGCCATCGCAAACCAGAAAGGCGGCGTCGGGAAAACCACTACAGCCGTCAACCTGGCGGCATCTCTTGCCATCGCCGAACGACGAACCTTGTTGCTCGACGCCGATCCGCAAGGCAACGCCACCAGCGGGGTGGGAATTGCAAAGCACGAACTGCAACTCTCGCTGTATGACGCGCTGGTCGAAGGGCGAGCGCCAAAGGAAGTTGTGCTTCCGGTGCCAGGGCTTCCACACCTGTCGGTACTCCCGGCCACGCAGGATCTCGTAGGCGCCGAATTACAGCTCGTCGAGCGTACCAACAGAGAATCGGCCCTCCGCGCCGTGCTGGATGCGCTCCAGGATGACTACGAATACATCGTGGTCGACTGCCCGCCTTCGCTTGGCTTGCTCACGCTCAACGTGCTGGCCGCCGCGAATACCGTACTGATCCCAATCCAGTGCGAGTACTACGGTCTCGAGGGCATTTCGCAGCTACTCAACACGGTCAGGCTGGTCCAGCAGAACTTCAACAGCGGGCTGGCGATTAGCGGAGTGCTGCTGACGATGTATGACTCGCGACTCAATCTCTGCCGGCAGGTCGCCGACGACGCCAAGGAATATTTCGGCGCAAAAATTTTCGTGACGCCGATTCCCCGGAACGTGCGCCTCGCCGAGGCACCGAGCTTCGGAAAGCCGATCCTGCTCTACGATGTGCAATCCGTCGGAGCGAAGAGCTACCTCGCCGTCGCGCAGGAGCTCATGCAGCGGATCGAAGGCGCAAGCGTGAGCGAAATGCCCGCGCCCCAACCCGAGGTGACGACATGAGCGAGACCAGGCGTCTGGGTCGCGGACTCGAGGCACTGCTCGGCCCGGTCTCGCGGGAGCAGGCGGAGGCGACGGGTGCGCTCCGCGAGCTGCCGATGGCGAGCGTCAAACCCAATCCGTATCAGCCGCGCACGCACATCGAGGAGGGCGCGCTCGATGAGCTGGTGGCATCGATCCAGGCGTCCGGCCTGCTGCAGCCCGTGGTTGTCCGCACCAAAGGCAACGGATTCGAACTGATCGCCGGTGAGCGACGCTGGCGAGCGGCCACGCGACTCGGCTGGGCCAAGATCCCCGCCGTCGTAAAGGACGTCGACGACCAGACGTTGCTGACGCTCGCGCTGATCGAGAATCTGCAGCGCGACAACCTCTCCCCCATCGACGAGGCGGCCGGATACCAGCGGCTTGCCGCGGAGTTCCAGCTCCCGCAAGCGGAGATCGCCCGCCTGGTCGGGCGGAATCGCGTCACGGTGGCCAATCTGCTTCGGCTGCTCCAGTTACCGGCGGAGGTGCAGGCGCTGGTGCACGAGCGCAAGCTCTCCGAAGGTCACGCGCGCGCGCTGCTCGGGCTAGCCGGACCAGAGGCAATGGTGGCGCTGGCGCGCCAGGCAGTGGAAGAGGGATGGTCGGTGCGCGAAATGGAGGCGCGTGTCCGGGGGGATGTGCCTGCCGCGCCCGACGCGGCGACGGCCGCCCCACGTCGTGCCCGGTCTGGCCCGCGCGCGGTTACGGCCGACGTCCGCCGAGTCGAGGATGCGCTCCGCAAGCATCTCGGTACCGATGTCCGGGTGACCACTCGACGCCGGGGCCGGGGACTGCTCACAGTGAGCTACTATAACAACGACGATCTCGCCCGCCTGCTCGAGCTGATCCTCGGACGACCGTTCCAGGGATGAGCCGCGCGCCACGCGCGGTGACGATCGTCATCCAGCAGGACGGCGCCACTCGATCGCAGACCTACCGTGTGCCGGTGTGGATGCTTCGGGCGGGCGTCGGGTTCATGGTCGCCGCCACGCTTGCCGCTGTGGTCGTCGCGGCGTTGTATGGCCCGCTTCTCCGATCAGCGGTCCGGGTTCCAGGCTTGGAGCGGCAGGTAGCCAAGCTCGAAGCGGACAACGCAAAGGTCCATCAACTCATCACCGCTCTCGACAGCGTCGAGTCACGGTACGCACAGGTGCGTCAAATGGTCGGTGGGGATATCGTCCGCGACCCTCTGACGATCGGCGCCGCCTTGCCGGTGGCTCCTTCGGTGCTTGCCCATGTGGCCGATCTGCCCCGAGGCCCATCGATCGGGCTCTCGGTACCACGGCGATGGCCGCTCGAAGAGGCCGGGTACGTCACCCGAGGTCAGATCGGCACCGGCACTATCGATGAGGCGCATCCCGGCGTGGATATCGCAGTTGCCTCGGGCAGCATTGTCCGGGCGTCGGGGGGCGGCACCGTTCATCAGCTCGGCGAGGACCCTGAGTACGGCCTGTTCGTCCTGCTCGACCATCCCCAAGACTACCAGACGATGTACGGTCACCTGTCCCGCATTCTGGTCGAGCCAGGCGCGTCTGTAGCACCCGGTCAAGTCATCGGGCTGACCGGCAATACAGGCCGTTCGACCGCGCCGCATCTGCATTTCGAGATCCGCCAGAAGGGGGTCTCGCTCGATCCGCGAACCATGGTCAAGGAGGGAAGCTGATGGGCATCTTCAATAACCAGGCGAAGGACGAGCAAGGGAACGAGCTGCGTCGCCGGCGGACCGACCAGATTCCCTTCTCGATCATTGCGAGCGACATGACCGTGGTCGGCGATCTCGAGACCGAAGGGGTCGTCCGGGTCGAGGGTCGCGTTCGTGGGACGGTTCGGGTGGGGGCTCAGGTGTTGGTCGCGGCCGGGGCGGTGATCGAAGGTGATCTCCATACTCAGGAAGCGGTGGTGGCCGGGCAGGTGAGCGGTGCGATCGTGGCACGGGAGCGCGTGGAGCTTCAGGCTACGGCCGTTGTCGCAGGCGACATTCACACGCCGCGCATTGCCATAGTCGAAGGAGCGAAGGTGAGTGGGGAGGTGAAGATGGATGTAGGTGGGGTTCCAGTCGGCCACACGGATTCCCACAAGAGTTGATAAACCCGCCTAAGTTGTGGACAATCACTGATTTGTACCGAAATTGTGCGTCGAGGTACCCTTAGTGCGCTTCAACTGGCGTAATGCTGTACTATTAGTGGCTTTGATGTCGTGCGCCAGGTCCGAAGCTCCGGCGGGCCCCCGGGTCGGGCTGATCACGCCCGGCAGCGTCGCCGACGCCGCATGGAATTCCGGTGCCTACGCAGGGCTCCAGCGGATCCACGACTCGCTCGGACTGAGCGTCAGCCACGTCGAGGCCCGAACTCCCGCGGAGCAGAATGAGGCGCTCCGGACCTACGCGGCCCAGGGCTACGCCCTCGTGTTCGCGCATGGCTTCGAGTTTCAGGATGCGGCAGAGCATGTATCGGCGGAGTACCCCAACACCGTGTTCATCGTGACCTCCGGATCCAGAGCTCACGGCAACGTGTCTCCGCTCATCTTCAAGCTCGAGGACGCCAGCTATCTCGCGGGGATGGTCGCGGGCGGTCTGACCCGGACGAACATTCTGGGCTTCGTAGGCGGTATCGAGTTGCCGCCCATCAAGGCGGCGTACGAGGGGTGGGTCAACGGCGCGACTGCGGTCAACCCCAAGGTGCAGAGCCGCGAGATCTACCTGAACAGCTTCGACGATGCGGCGGCGGGACGGGAGGCGGCGCTCGCCCTCATCCGGGTGGGTGCCGACATGTTTCACCATAACGCGGACGCGGCGGCGCTCGGGGTGTTTCAAGCGGCGAAGGAGTCACGAGGAGTGTACGTGTTCGGTGCCAATGCCGATCAGTCGTCGCTGGCGCCGTCGCTCGTTCCCGGGAGCGCCGTCATCGACCTGCCACGCGCCTTCCTGCTCGTCGCGAACGAGGTGAAAAACGGAACCTTCACCTCCAAAGTGGAGTCGTTCGGTCTGGCCAGTGGCGTGGTGCGCTACGACGTCAATCCCGCCCTCGACACACTGGTCCCCGCGGCACTCAAGGCGAAAGTGAAGGCGGCTGCCGATTCGATCGCGGCGGGTACCCTCGTGCCGGCGGCCCGTCCGGCGTCGATGCAGGCGCTGGTTCCAGGGCGGCCAGCGTCACGATCGCCCGGAGGTCGAAAGAGCACGCGCAGGGCAGCTCGTGGAGATTTCGTGGCCTCCGGCAAGTCTGCGACGTGAGCGTGCCGAACGGCGAGAACGTGAGTCCCGTGCCCCTGGCGGAGATCGTCCGGTATCTGGACGACTATCTCCGCGTACGCGACGTCCCGGACGAGCGCAACGCCGTGAACGGACTTCAGGTCGACAACCAGGGAATGGTAGGGGGCATCGTCGCGGCCGTCGATGCGTCGCAGGCGACGATCGAAGGGGTCGTGGCGGAGGGGCCGGGCCGTGGCGGCGCGTCGCCGCTCATTCTGGTGCACCATGGGCTGCTCTGGGACGGCAACGTGCCGCTCACCGGCCGACGGTACCGTCGCCTGGCCGTGCTGCTCGAGCACGATATTCCGCTCTACTCGGCGCATATCCCCCTCGACCTGCACCCCACCGTCGGCAACAATGTGGTGCTCGCCGAGCGGCTTGGCTTGGCGGTGGAAGGATGGTTCGGCGAGTACAAAGGTGTGCCGATCGGCGTCTGGGGCCATGCTCCCGCGCGCCTCGTGCCGCGCGACGCGCTCGTTGCCGAGGTCAATCACGCGCTCGGCACTCCGAGTCCGGGCGCAAGGCTGATTGCCGGCGGGCCGGAGCGGGTGGCCCGAGTCGGCATCATCACCGGCGGAGCAGGAAACATGATCGGCGCGGCGCACGACGCGGGGCTGGACACCTTCATCACCGGGGAAGGCGCGCATTACACCTATTTCGACGCGATCGAATGGGGACTCAACGTCATCTTCGCGGGGCACTACGCCACGGAAACGCTCGGCGTCCAAGCGCTCGCGTCCCACCTCGCCGAGCGGTTCGACCTCGACTGGGAGTTCCACGACCACCCGACCGGTCTGTGAGTTCGCCGCCACCCGCCCTCGCCCTCCGAGGCATTCGAAAAGACTACGGCTCCGTGCGGGCACTGCACGGGGCCGATTTCACGCTGCTGCCTGGCGAGCTGCACGCTCTCCTGGGCGAAAACGGCGCCGGCAAGACGACCCTCATGCACGTAGCGTATGGGCTGGTCCGCCCGGACGGGGGTGCGATCGAGATCCAAGGCGTACGCCACGCGATCGAATCTCCTCGTGCCGCCCGCCGCCTCGGCCTGGGTATGGTGCACCAGCACCTCACCGCCATACCCGCGTTGACGGTCGCCGAGAACGTGGCGCTGGCGGCCGGATGGAGGGTCGACCCGGTGGCGCTTCGCTCGCGAGTCGGGGAGCTGGCCCAACGTGTCGGGCTCCCGCTCGATCCCGACGTTCGCTCGGGGCATCTGGCTGTCGCTCTGCGCCAGCGCCTCGAGATCGTCAAGGCGCTGGCCTCCGATGCCCGCATCCTGATCCTCGACGAGCCCACCGCGGTGCTCGCGCCGAGCGAGGCGGATGATCTGCTCCGCGTCCTACGGGCGTTCACTGGCCGTGGCGGCGCGGCGGTGTTGATCACCCACAAACTCGACGAGGCACTCGCGGCCGCGGACCGGGTGACGGTGCTCCGGCACGGAGTGGTGGTGATGCAAGGTCTGGTGGGCGAGAACACGCCCACGTCGCTGGCCACGGCCATGGTCGGCGGGCAGGGCGGTGCATCGATTCCCGCCGCCGCTCTGCAGCATGACGCGGCAATTCTGGCTCGAGAGCAAGGTGCGGGTGTCGTGCCGGGGATCGAAGCCCCGACCCGCATGAATGCTGGAACCCAGGCGCAGAAAGAGTCAGTGGGAATCCGGCTGGAGGAGCTTGAAATCCCGCGCGAAAGCGGATTAGGGATCGCGGTGCGAAGGGCAACCCTCACCGTCCGACCCGGCGAAATCGTGGGAATCGCGGCAGTCGAAGGGAACGGTCAGCGCGAGCTGCTCCGCGCCGTCGCGGGTCGGCTGCAGTCGCTGCGCGGGCGTCGGGATGTCTCCGACCCCCTGGGGTTTGTGCCCGAGGATCGCACTACGGAGGGGCTCATTCCCGAGCTCACGTTGACCGAGAACGTGGTGCTCGCCTCCCATCCCGGCGACTCGTGGCTGCGGCGCGGCCGGATCGATTGGAAAGCGGCACGAGCCCACACCGCGGCACTGCTGGAGGTCTACCGCGTGGTCGCCTCGGGTCCGGACGCCCTCGCTGCCTCGTTAAGCGGAGGCAACCAGCAGAAACTGGTCGTCGCGCGGGAGCTGGCGCGTCGACCGGCGGTCATCGTCGCGGAGAACCCGACGCGCGGGATGGATATCCGGGCCGCCGAGGCGATCCGCGAACGCCTCATGGCGGCCGCACGCGACGGTGCCGCGGTGCTCTTCCACTCCAGCGACCTCGACGAGGTGGTGGCACTCGCGCAACGACTGTTCGTGGCCGCGCGCGGCACGCTGCGCGAGGTCGCGCCGCACGCGACGAAAACCGAGATCGGCGAGCTGATGGCGTCCGGTGGCCGCTAGGGCACCCGCACTGGCGCTCCTGTTCGGTCTGGCCGTGCTCGCGGCCGGACTGCAGATGGCGGGATACGATGCGCTCGTCGCGCTCACCGCCCTCTGGCAGGGCGCGTTCGGGTCGTGGTATGCGCTCACCTCGGCGACGCTCGTCCGGTCCGTTCCGCTCATCATCATCGGGCTGGGGATCGCGCTCGCGTTCCGCGGCGGCGCGCTGAACATCGGTGCGGAAGGGCAGTTCTACTCGGGGGCGATCGTCGCCACCTGGATAGGGCTGCACGTGGGAAGCCGTCCGTCGATCGTGGCAATACCGGCGGTGCTGGCCGGCGCGGTGCTTGCGGGCGCGGCATGGGTGGTGGTGCCGGTCTGGCTCAAGTCGCGCTTCGGCGTTCTGGAGGTCATCAGCACCCTACTGTTGAACTTCGTCGCCGAATCGCTCGTCAGCCTCATGGTGCAGGGTCCGCTGCAGGAGTCGCAGCACATCTATCCGCAGAGCGATCCGATCTCGACGGCGGCGCGGCTGCCGCTGCTGCCCGGCACGCGCCTCCATGCCGGCCTCCTGCTCGCGCTCGTGGCCGCGGTCCTGCTGTGGTACCTGTTCGCGCGGACACTGTGGGGATTTCGACTGCGCGCGGCCGGTACCGGCCCTCGTGCGGCCGAGATCAGCGGCAGAATCGACGTCCGCCGCGTGACGGCGGTCGCGCTGCTCGGCTCCGGAGCGCTCGCGGGATTGGCGGGAGGCGTCGAGGTGGCCGGGGTATCGTACGCGCTCTTTCAGAGCCTGTCGCCTGGGTACGGGTTCACCGGCATCGCGGTCGCGCTGCTCGCCCGACTGCATCCGCTCGGCGTGATCGCGACGGGGCTCCTGTTCGGCGCCCTGGAAGCGGGGGCCGGTGCGATGCAGCGGGACGCCGGCGTTCCCGCGGTGGCCGTCTACGTGGTCGAGGCCGTGGTGATTCTGGTGGTGCTGCTGGCGGAAGCCGGCGCGCGCAACGTGGCGTCGAGGGCAGCTGCGTGAACGATCTCACCGTACTGGTCGGCGGATTTCTGGCGGCGTCGGTGCGAGTCGCGACCCCGCTTCTGCTGGCCGCCACCGGCGAGACCATCACCGAGCGTGCCGGAGTCGTCAATCTGGGCCTCGAGGGAATGATGCTCGCCGGAGCACTTGCGGCGACGCTCGGCGCCACGACCTTGGGCCCCTGGACCGGTGTGGTGCTCGCTGTATTCGCCGGAATGCTGCTGGCCGGCGTGTTCGCCGCGGTGGCGATCGGCGCCCGCGCCGACCAGATCATCGCCGGAACCGCGCTGACGCTCGGCGCGATCGGCCTTACCGGCACGATCTATCGCCAGGCGTACGGCACGGCCGGAGCCGGACTCGCACTACCCACGCTCACGCCGGTGCCGGTGCCTGGTCTGGCGCGCATCCCGCTGCTCGGGCCCGCGCTGTTCGAGCAACCTGCGCCGACGTACCTGGCGCTGCTGGCGCTGCCACTCGTATGGTGGGTGCTATTTCGCACCCGAGCCGGGCTCGCCCTCCGCGCTACCGGAGAGGGAGCGGCAATGGCTCGCGCGGCGGGCGTGCGCACCCGGCTGGTCCGCACCACGGCGACGATCGTCGGCGGCGGGTTCGCCGGGCTCGCTGGCGCCACGCTGGTGCTGGCGCAGGTCGGAACATTCGCGGAGCGCATGACGGCGGGACGAGGGTACGTCGCCATCGCGATCGTGGTGCTGGGCCGCTGGCACCCGGCCGGCGTCGCGATCGCGTCGTTGCTGTTCGGAGCGGCAACCGCGCTCCAGTACGTGTTCCAGTCGCTGGGGCTGAGGGTGCCGTATCAGCTCTTCCTCATGCTGCCGTACCTGCTGACCTTGCTGGCGCTGGCGGGCGGGGCGGGCCGGGCGCGGGCCCCGGCGGATTTGGGAAGGGCGTAGCGTGCGCCGTCATCATGGCGAGCGCCCGGCCGTTTCCGCCGCCAGCTTGGCCCGCTCGTCGATGATCAGCTGACGCACACGGTCCTTGAGCGCCGGGACGTCCGACTCGCTGAGCCCCGAGGTCTCGACCGGCTCGAGTACGCGCACGACGGCCGCGGAGCGGCCGAAGCGCCAGTCGTGCTTGCGAAGTGCGGTCGACGTGCCATGTACCACCAGCGGCAGGATGGGCACCCCGGCATCGATGGCCAGGCGGAAGGCGCCGTCCTTGAACGGCAGCAGGTCGGCCGTCGCCGAGCGCGTCCCTTCGGGAAAGATCATCACCGAGACGCGATTGCCGAGCGCCTCCCGGCACCGGGCGATCGCCTCGGCCGCGCTGGGACCGAAGCCCCGCTGTATCGGGATGTCGCCCGCCAGTCGAAGCATCCAGCCGAGCACGGGAATCCGGAACAGCTCCGCCTTGGACAGCCACTTCATCTCCCAGGGCAGGTGGCTGATCAGGAGGATGTCGACGAACGATTCGTGGTTGGAGACCACCACGTAGGGGCGCCGTGGGTCGGCGGGCATGGCGCCGGCGCGGCGAAATCGCCAGAGTGGATTCAGCGCGGCCATCACGACCGGGATCTGCCGAAAGCAGAAGCCGACGGCATACCGTCCCGGGTCCGACATGGTGACCAGCCGCAGGACCGCCATGATCGGAAACCAGACGAGCACGCATGCCACGAGCACGAGCCACGCCCAGACCGAAACGATAGATTCCCACAGGCGTGACATGACGCTCCCGGGTCCGGATCGCTGGTGGGCTGGCGCACAGCCGCACGGGGAACCGACGCGTAACCTTAGTGCCAGCCGGGATAGACGGACAAGGGCGGTTCCCTCTCACAATCGAGCCTGATCATGGTCACTCGTTCCACCGGGGACTCGGCGCCGGGCGCGGCCTTTCGACCCGATGCGCCGGTGCCCGAGGGACCTCCCGAGGAGGGCGGTCGGGTCGAGCAGCCCGATATTCGGAAGCTCGGCGAGGCGCTCCGGGAGCGCGTGGAGGTCCGGTCGATCGCGATTACCGGCCTCTTCATCCTGGCCGTCTTCTACACGCTCTACTTTGCCCGCGCGTTCTTCCTCCCGATCGTGCTGGCGGTGCTCCTCGATTTTCTCCTCAGTCCGGTCATCCGCACGCTCAAGCGCATCCGCATCCCCGAACCGGTCGGCGCCGCCTTGGTCATCCTGGCCCTGCTGGGCGCGCTGGGCTTCGGGGTCTACAGCCTCGCCGAGCCCGCGCGGGACTGGATGGCCAAGGCGCCGCAGAGCATCAGCCGGGTGCAGTCGAAGCTGCGCGATCTGCGGAAGCCGGTCGACCAGGTGACCCGGACGGCGGAGCAGGTCGAGGCGGCGACAGAGGTGAGCAAGAGCGGCCCGCAGGAGGTGGTGGTGCGCGGGCCGCGGCTCAGCGAGCGGCTGTTCGGAACGACGCAGTCGCTGGTGGCGGGCGCGATGGAGACCATCATCCTGCTCTACTTCCTGCTGGCCGCCGGAGACCTGTTCCTGCAGAAGCTCATCAAGGTGCTGCCGCTGCTCAAGGACAAGAAGAAGGCGGTGGCCATCGCGCGCGAAACGGAAGCCTCGATCTCGACCTACCTGTTCACGGTCGCGCTGGTGAACGTCGCGCTCGGGGCGGTGGTGGCCGTGGTCATGCTGCTCATCAAGATGCCCAACGCGGTGCTCTGGGGGTCGATGGCCGCGCTGGCGGAATTCATTCCGTATGTCGGCGCCACCGTCATGCTCGGAACCCTGACCATGGCCGGACTCGTCACCTTTCCGGACGTCAGTCACGCGCTGCTGGTGCCGGGCGCCTATCTCGCGATCAACCTCATCCAGGCCAACTTCGTCACACCCGCCGTGCTCGGGCGTCGGCTGACGCTGAACCCGGTGGCGATCCTGGTCGGCCTGGTCTTCTGGTGGTGGATCTGGGGGGTGGGTGGGGCGTTCATCGCCGTGCCGCTGCTGGCGACGCTCAAGATCTTCTGCGACCACATCGAGTCACTCGCACCCGTGGGCGAGTTCCTCGGCAACTAGCGGCGAGCTGGCGTGGAGCGGCTGTCGGCGGGCGAATGCGCTCGACTCGGAACCCTGCCCGGCGCGGTCGACTGCGACCGGGTGCGGATCCATCGGGGACGGGGTGCGGAGGCGGGTCTCGCGCGGGCGCTTCGACGAGCCGTGCTGTGGGTCAGCCGCGGGCGCGCGGTGGCGCTCGGCAATCACGTCTTCCTGCCCGCCCGCTGCGCCGACGATCTCGCGACGCTGGCGCACGAGCTCACTCATTGCGGCCAGTATCAGGCCTGGGGCGCGTGGCGATACTGCACGCGAGGCGTCGCGGCGCAGCTTCGTGACTTGGTCCATCGCGCGTTCGGCCTCGGCGCGAGCCCGTATGCCTACCGGCTCGAGCGCGGAAAGCCGTTCGACGCCTATGGCATGGAGGAACAGGGCCAGATCGTCGAGGACTCGTTCCGAGGCGATCCGAACGCGCTGGCCGTCTCGCCGTTCCGTCCGCCAACCGATCTGGCTTAGCGCCCGCCGCGGCCGAGGATCCTGTTCGCAATCACCCACCGACCACCGTTCACCTTCAGCAGCGACACGTAACGGTCACCGGCATGTCCGGACGAGCTGGAGCTTCGCGAGCGTGGCACGACGTCAGGAGGCGCCGTCGGCCTGGTCGATGTGGACGTGGTGTTCGGAGGTCTCGGGCAGCCGGTCCTCCCACAGCGCGAGCACGTTGCCGTCCGGATCCGCCACCATCGCCATGATTCCCCACGATTGCTGGGTGGGCTCGGCGACGAACCGTACTCCGCGCTCGTGCAGCTCGCCGCAGTAGTGGAGCAGATCGGGCACGTGCAGCGTGATTCCGGTATGGCGGCCGACGAGGACGCGCGCGTCCTGGTGCACCGCCGGGTGTACACCGATCCGCGTGCCATCGCCGAAGAACTCCGCTCCGAAAGATCCCTGCTTCTCGAGCGGGAGCGCGAGCTTGTCGCGGTAGAAGTCGATCGCGCGCCCGATGTCAGTGACGAAGATGGCGATGCTGTACACCGACGGCGTCGGCGCGGGCGCGGTCATGGAAGCACTCCGGTCTGGAGATGTTCCGAGGCGAGTCGAAGGAGCACCACGGCCAGCGCGATGGTGCCGGCGATGAGCAGCAGCAGGCCCGCGGACAGCACGAGAACGAAGCGCCGGTTCGCGCGCCTGGTTTCGACCGGCGCCTGTACCACCCCCTCGAGCAAGGCCAGGTTGCGCACGTTGGCCTTGAAGCCGGCGTCGAAGAGGTCGCCGAGGATCGGGACTTCGCCGACGATGGTGTCGATCGCCACGTTCCAGCCCATCCGCGCCAGCACGCTGCGCGGCACGCCCATCCGGGCGGCCTCGAGCAGGATGTACAGCGACAGCGCGCCGCCGATCAGGTCGCCGATGCCCGGCACGAGGCCGATGACCGTGTCGATGCCGACGCGAAATTTCGTGCCGGGAAGCGGAATGGAGTTGTCGAGCAGATAGCCGACCCGGCGCAACCGTCCGAGCCGGCGGGGATCGAGCGTACCGACTTCCGGTACTAGCGAGGGGGGGGCGTCAGGTCGGTCCATTCGGGAAAACTACACCGCCCGGGGAACCGTGCAGTTACTCGATGAGCCCGGTGCGCACGGCGTGGATGAAATCGGTGTACGCCGGCGTGCCGCCCGCCGCGCGAATGGCCGAGGCGATCTGGCCCCGGTGATACGAGGCGTGCAGCACGACGTGCGTCAGGATGTCGCCGACCGTGCTCGTCCAGAATTCGCCCTTGCTGTTCCGGTACGCCACGCCCTCGTTCAAGCCGTGCCCATCGATGGACTCGAGGTAGCGCATCCACTCGGCCTGCAGTCCGGTCAGCTCGGCCGCGCAGCTGTCGAGGTCCAGGTCCGGCCACACCGGCATGGCGGACGGCTCCTCCAGCAGCCGCGCGAGCCATAGGCGCTCCGACGCCACGAGGTGGGCCATCCATGCTCGCGCCGGTTCGGGGGCGTGACCCGCACGCAACGCCGCGAGGGCGGCCACGTTGGCCCACCCGTCGTGCTCAAGCATCTTCCGGAATCGTACCAGCTCGGCACTCACGCTTCGTGCTCCTCGCGGTGCATCGACGCGAGCGCCGCCCGAACGTTTCGCCGCATGCCGGCGAGCCCGGGTCGCTCGAACGCGGTGCCGAAGTAGCGGCGGCGAAACTCGTCATCATCCATCGTCTCGAACAGCGACTCGTCCGCCCCGACCAGCGGCGCGCGGGGCAACAGCTCCGTCACCGTCGTCGGTCGGGCGAACCGCTCGTTCCACGGGCACACGTCGTTGCACACGTCGCAGCCGAACGCCCACCCGTCCATGCGCTCGGCCAGCGCTTCTGGGATCGGCCCCTTCTGCTCGATCGTCAGATACGAAATGCAGCGCGTGGCATCCAGCACGTACGGCTCGACGAAGGCGTCGGTGGGACAGGCGTCAAGGCAACGCGTGCAGCTCCCACAGTGCTCCGTCCCGAACGGCGCGTCGGCGGGCAGCGCGAGGTCGGTGAAGATCGTGCCGATGAAGAAGAACGATCCGACGCCGGGGCGAATCAGCATCGTGCTCTTGCCGATCCAGCCGAGGCCCGCCCGCCTGGCGAGCTCGCGCTCGGGGACCGGACCGCTGTCGACGTAGGTATGCGCCACCCGCGCTCCTCGCTCGAGCAGGAACGCGGCCAGGCGATCGAGCCGGGCGCGGGTCACGCTGTGATAGTCGCCGCCACGGGCGTACTTGGCCACCCGCGGCGCGTCGCGATCGGCGTCGGTGTCCGGCGAATAGTAGTTCTCGAGGAGCACGACGATCGCCAACGACGCGGGAACGTTGAGACGCGGATCCTTGCGCCGCCTGGCCTGGCGATGCAGATACCGCATCGTGCCCGCATACCCCTTGGCGAGCCAGGCATCGAGTCGGTCACCATTGGGCGGCGGGCTCGCGTCGGTGATGCCGCAGGCGAGAAACCCCAGCTCCGCGGCGCGCGCCTTGAGCTCCGCCCCCACGCTCATGACGCTGCGGCCCGTACCCCGACCGGACGTAGCGTCGTGCCGGGCGCCTGCACCTCTTCGGTGATGAGGCGCGCGCCGCGGCTATACGTGACATAGGACCAGGCCCACTGGAGGAGCACCAGCACGCGGTTGCGGAAGCCGATCAGGAAGAAGACGTGCACGAAGATCCAGATCAGCCAGGCCAGCAAGCCGCCGAAATGAAGTTTCCAGATGTCCGCGACCGCCTGCCCGCGGCCGATGACCGCGAGCTGACCCTTGTCCCAGTAGCTGAAGGCCCGTCGTGGCCGTCCCGCCAGGTCGCCTTCGATGACCCGGGCCGCGTATTGGCCCATCTGAATCGCGACGGGGCAGATACCCGGCAGGCTGTCGCCCTCCTGATGGTTGAACGCGGCCGCGTCACCGAGGACGAAAACCTCCGGGTGGCCGGGGATGGTGCAGTCGGGCTCGACGAGTGCCCGGCCGACGCGGTCGAGCGGCGCGCCGAGACTGCGGAGCACGGGGCTGGCGGTATTGCCGGCAGCCCAGACCACAGTCTGCGTCGGGATGACCCAACCCGCGGCGGTCACCGATCCTTCCCGGATGTCGGTGACGAGTGTCTCGGTACGAACCTCGACACCCAGGCGCCTCAGCTCGAGCTTGGCCTCGTTGCTCAAGCTCTCTGGATATGACGGCAGGAGGCGCGGGCCGCCCTCGAGCAGCATCACCGTGGCTTCGGCGGGATCGATGTGACGGAAATCGCGACGAAGTGCGTACCGGCGGATCTCCGCCACCGCGCCGGCCATCTCGACGCCGGTAGGCCCACCGCCCACGACCACAAAGGTCAAGTAGGCATGCCGGCGCACCGCGTCGGTCTCGCGCTCCGCGCGCTCGAAGGCGAGCAGTACCCGGCGCCGGATCTCGAGCGCGTCTTCGAGGCTCTTGAGCCCGGGCGCGAGCGGCTCCCATGCGTCGTGTCCGAAGTACGAATGCCGCGCGCCGGTGGCCACGATCAGGTAATCGTAGGACAGGACGGCGCCGTCGCTGAAGCGCACCTGCCGGGCCTCGACATCGATTTCTTGCACCTCGGCCAGGAGAACCTCGGTGTTCTTTGAGCCGCGGAGGATCGACCGGATGGGCGAGGCGATGTCGCTGGGATTGAGTCCGGCGGTCGCCACCTGGTACAGCATCGGCTGAAACAGGTGGTGATTTCTGCGGTCCGCCACGGTGACCCGAACGGGGGCATCGCGGAGACTCTTGGCCGCATAGAGCCCGCCGAACCCGCCCCCAAGGACGAGCACGTGCGGCACAGCCGTCTTCTCGCGTGAACCCGTCACCGGACCTCCTCGCTCGTCGTGTTGACCACGTTACAGGCCCATCGTCTCGCGACGCCATCGGGCGAACCGGACCACGTCGTCCGCGGGCGGCACGGCGCTCTCATCGGCGTAGGCGGTATACATCCGCCAGCGCAGGTACTCGCGGTCCGGAACCGGCAGGAAGGGCGCCCGGGACCACCAGCGCCGCCGCCGGAACGCCCACCCGGTCTTCAGCAGGTCGACTGCCAGGCGCGGATTGACGAGTCCACGTCCCAAGAGCACGGTGGTCAACGAGATCCACGACCTGGACGCGGGCATGCGCGAAGTATAGACGCGTGGCGAGGCGCCCGTCATCCCGCGTCGTGAGCCTCTATATTGTCCGACATGCCCGTCGCCGCCGCCGCGCCTCCCCGGGATTACCGGGCGGAATTCCCGATCTTCCGGCGCTCCATCTATCTCAACAGTTGCTCGCTCGGGGCGCTATCGAGGCGATCGAGAGCCCGGGTCGACGAGTTTCTCGACCTGTGGGAAACCCGGGGCGCCGCGGCGTGGTACGAGATCTGGTGGGCCGCGCTGGCGGAGCTGCGGAGGCGATATGGACGCCTGATCGGAGCGGCTGACGGCTCGATCTCCCTCCACGCCAACATCTCGGCGGGACTCACGGCAGTGGCGGAGTCGCTCGACTACCGGCAGCGGCCCAAGATCGTCGTGACATCGCTCGACTTCCCGACACTCGCGTACCAGTGGCTGGCGCGGGCCAGCGAGGGCGTGGAGGTCGTCGTCGTCGAGAGCCCCGACGGCATCGGTGTCCCGGTCGAAGCGATCGCGCAGGCGGTCGACGCTCGGACCGCGCTCGTGGCCACGAGCCACGTCTACTTCACCAGCGGCGCCATCCAGGACGTACGGGCCCTGGCCGACGTGGCTCACGGCCGAGGCGCGCTGCTCCTGGTGGACGGGTACCAGGCGGCAGGGCAGCTCCCGGTCGACGTGCGGGCGCTCGACGTGGACTTCTACTGCAGCGGCGGGCTCAAGTGGCTGCTGGGCGGCACCGGCGTGGCGTTCATGTACGCGCGCCCGGAGCTGTGGCCCGCGATGGCGCCGCGCGCGAGCGGCTGGTTCGCGCATCGGGAACAGTTCCGCTTCGATCCGCGCGCGCTGGAGCTTCATCTTGATGCGCGGCGGCTGGAGGCGGGCACCCCGGCGCTCATGCCGGTCTACGCGCAGCTCGGCGGGCTCGAGCTCATCGAGGAGATCGGCGCCGGGGAAATCCGCCGACGCACGATGGCGCTGACGGAGGACCTGATCGAGCTGGCGCGGTCGGCCGGGCTCGGTCCGAAGGTGGCGGCCACGGCCGATGCACGGAGCGCCATCGTCATGGTGCCTCGGACCGATGCGCCGGCCGACGTGCGCCGGCTGGGCGAGGCGGGCATCGTCGCCGACAGCCGTCCAGGGCACGTGCGCCTCTCGCCCTACTTCTACAACGTCCCGGACGACCACCGGGCAGCCATCGAGCGACTCGTCTCGTGACCAACGACCCGTATCGTCACATCACCGACCACAAGCTGCCCACCGAAGACGAGCAGCTGCTCGAGAGTCCGCCGCCCCAGCGTCCGGAGGAGCTGTTTCAGAAGTCGGATTCGTGGCGCGTGCTGCGGATCATGGGCGAGTTCGTCTGGGGATTCGATCACCTCGCGGACGTGAGCGACGGCGTGACGATCTTCGGGTCGGCGCGCACGCAGTCCACAGACCCTTATTACGTCAAAGCCGTGCAGACGGCGATGCTGCTGGCGCAGGCAGGGATCCCGGTGCTGACCGGCGGCGGGCCCGGTATCATGGAGGCCGCCAATCGCGGAGCCATGGAGGGGAAGGGGCTCTCGATCGGGTGCAACATCGAGCTGCCGTTCGAACAGGGGTCCAATCCTTATCTCAACCGGAGCCTGAACTTCAAGTTCTTCTTCGTCCGGAAGATGATGTTCGTGAAGTACGCCACCGCGTTCATCGTCTTCCCCGGCGGATACGGCACGCTGGACGAGCTGTTCGAGGCGCTCACGCTGATCCAGACCGGCAAGGTGAAACACTTTCCGGTCATCCTGTTCGGCAGCGCATACTGGGGGGGCCTGGTGGAGTGGCTCACCACGACGGTCGCCGAGGAGCGCAAAATCAACCCCGCCGATCTGCACCTCTTCCGCGTCACCGACGACCCGGCCGAAGCCGCCCGCATCGTGGTGGAGGCCCGCGCGGGCAAGCCCGATGACAAGGTCGCCCGCATGACCGCCGAACATGCCACCTCCATCCGGCGAGGGTGAGCGCATGACCCGACCATCCGCCCAGTACCTGCGGGGCCAGCGCATCGAGCCGACGGCCATTACGGGCGAGGAGACGGCCGCCGCGCTGATCGATAACGCGTTCCTCGCCTACAATGCCGGACGGCTTCGGGAGGGGTGCCAGCTCTTCACGCAGCGGATGCTCGAGCCGGACACCACGGTCGGCATGACGCTCACCGGCGCCATGACGCCGGCCGGGATCGGCATGAGCTGTCTCATCCCGCTCATGGAGGCGGGGTTCGTCGACTGGGTGATCTCCACCGGCGCCAATCTCTACCACGACGCGCATTTCGCGCTCGGGCTCCCGATGCACCGGGGCACACCCACCGCCGACGACGTCGAGCTCCGTGACAAGGGCGTGGTGCGCATCTACGACATCTTCTTCGACTACAGCGTGCTGCTTTCGACCGACAAGTTCATCCGGGAGGTGAGCGCGCGGGACGAGTTCCAGCGCGCGATGAGCTCGGCGGAGTACCACCACCTGCTCGGCGGCTACGTGCGCGAGCGCGAGAAGGCGCTCGGCCTCTCGCGCCGCTCGGTGCTGGCGGCGGCCCACGAGCTCGAGGTGCCGCTCTACACCAGCTCGCCGGGCGATAGCTCGATCGGCATGAACGTCGCCGAGCAGGCGCTGGCGGGCAGCAAGCTCCGGTTCGACGTGAGCGCCGACGTCAACGAGACGGCGAGCATCGTCCTCGAGGCCAAGCGCACCGGCGGGAAGAGCGGAGTGCTGATCGTCGGCGGGGGCAGCCCGAAGAACTTCATGCTCCAGACCGAGCCGCAGATCCAGGAAGTGCTCGGCATCGACGAGCGCGGCCACGACTACTTCCTGCAGATGACCGACGCGCGGCCGGACACCGGGGGACTCTCGGGCGCCACGCCGGCCGAGGCGGTGAGCTGGGGCAAGATCGACCCCAGCCAGCTGCCGGGGACCGTGGTGGTCTACACGGACAACTCGATCGCGCTGCCGCTGCTCACCGCGTACGCGAAGGCAACGCGCCCCGCCCGGCCGCTCAAACGGCTGTTCGGCCGCCGGCAGGCCATGATGGACCGCCTGGTCGAGGAGTACCGCGCCGCGCTCGCGTTCCGCGACGAGCGCGCCGAGGAGTCGCTCTCGCACATGCACCCGGGCGCGGGAGGGTCGGAGACGGTGGCGCGGCGTTGACTCCGCCGTTCACGTCGCCCGACGCCCCGCCGACCCGCGCCTACAGCTGGTACGCGCTCGGGCTGCTCGCGCTGATCAATCTGCTCAACTACATCGATCGGAACGTGATCTACGCGCTGTTCGAGCCGATCAAGCGCGACCTCGCGCTCACCGACTCGCAGCTGGGCTGGCTCGGCAGCGCGTACATCTTCGTCTTCTCCGTGGCGGCGCTCCCGTTCGGCGTCATCAGCGACCTCAGGTCCCGGCGCGCGGTCATCGCGGGCGGGGTGACGCTCTGGAGCGCGTTCACCTTCCTGAGCGGCCTGGTCAACAGCTTCGGCCAACTGTTCACCTGCCGCGCGCTCGTCGGCGTGGGCGAGGCCGCGTACGGCCCGGCCGCGGCCTCGCTCGTGGCGGACTACTTCCCGGCACGCGGCCGAGCCGTGGCCATGGGGATTCTCTCCTCCGGCATCGCGCTCGGGGGCGTCCTCGGGCTGCTGCTCGGCGGGTATCTCGAGGGCGTCTACGGCTGGCGGGTCGCGTTCATGACGGTGGGCGTACCCGGCTTCATTCTGGCCGTGCTGGTTTCTCGGCTGCTCGACCCGACCCGCACTCCGGCGCGGCTCACGGTCCGCTCGTTTCTCCGCGACTTCGAGATCGGCGCCATGCCGCTGATCCGAAACCTCTGGCCGCTCCTGGCCGGCGTGGTCGCCGGCGGCGTGCTCGCGTACCGGCTCGACCATTTCTACGGGGCCGACTCCAAAGTCGACCTGGCCGTGTTCAGCGGCGCCGTCGGGATCGGCCTGGCGTTCACGATCCTGCGCTGGGTGCGGCGCACGCCGAGCGACGGCGGCGAGGCCACGCCGTTCGGCAGCGGGATCAGCGGCGCGTTCGACGATATCGTCCGCGCGCTCCGGATCGTGCTGCACACGCCCACGCTGGTCTACATCTTCTCGGCGGGCGCGATGATCTCGTTCGGCCTGAACGGCATCGTGGGCTGGGGACCGACGTTCGTTTCGCGCGAGCTGGAGTTGAGCGCGGGGGAGGCGGCGCGACTGCTGGGAAAGTGGGGGCTCATCTCGGGCACCGCCGGCACGCTGTTCGGCGGGGTGTTCGCCGACTGGCTGCGCCGCCGTTACGAGACGGCCCGGGTGATCGTGGTCGCCCTCGGCCTCCTGCTCGGGGGCCCGCTGGCGCTCTGGCTGCTCACCATCCGAGACCCGGTCCTGTTTCAGGCGGTGTTCGTGCTGGCGTTTTTCTGCCTGTCCTGGTACAACGGCCCGATGACGGCGACGATCTTCGACGTCGTGCCGTCGCGGATCAGCGCGACCGTGGCGGGCGCGTATCTCCTGTTCATCCATCTCGCGGGCGACGCCATTGCGCTTCCGCTGGTCGGAAGTCTGAGCGACCGGTTCGGCCTCGACCGGGCGGTGCTGCTCCTGCCGGCGGTGGTGATCGTCGGCGGGGTGACGGTGCTGGGGGCGACGCGCACCGTCGGCCCCGACATGCATCGACAAGGGGTCGAGCGAAGCCAGGGGTGACCGCGTCCCGGCCCGCTACCGCGCGCTCCTGAACACCAGTTCCAGCAGCTCCTCGTACATCGCCTCCGAGCGCTCGGGGTCCTCGGAGCGGATCGCGTCGGCGGCGCAGTGCCTGAGGTGGTTGTGCAGGAGCGAGCGGCTGACGCCACGGATCGCCTCCTGCACCGACGACACCTGCATCAGCACGTCCGCACAGTAGCGCTCCTCCTCCACCATCTTCTGCAGGCCGCGCACCTGGCCCTCGATACGGCGCAGGCGCGTGAGCACCGCGCGCTTGATGGCCGGATCGACCGCGACGGCGTGCGTGCCGTCGCCGGGACGGCCGCAGGCGCAGGCAATGATCGGCTGACTCATGCTTGTCCTCGAGGGTTGAAGCGGCGGAGCCGCAGGCTGTTCGAAATGACGCTCACGGAGCTCACCGCCATGGCCGCGGCGGCCATCGTCGGGGTGAGTCGCAGGCCGAGCGCGGGGTACAGCGCCCCGGCCGCGATCGGAATGCCGATGACATTATAGATGAACGCCCAGAACAGATTCTGGCGGATGACGCGCATCGTTCGCCGGGCCAGGGTCAGCGCCGTGAGCACGCCGAGCGGATCGCCGCGCATCAGCGTGATCGCGCCGGCGTCCATGGCCACGTCCGTGCCCGTCCCCATCGCGATGCCGACGTCGGACTGCGCGAGCGCCGGCGCGTCGTTGAGTCCGTCGCCCACCATGGCGACGGTGCGGCCCGACTGCTGCAGCCGCCGGATCTCCTCTAGCTTGCGGTCGGGCGCCACGCCCGCCAGCACATGCGCGATCCCGACTTCGCGCGCCACACTCTCGACGGTGCGGGGATCGTCACCGGAAAGCATGACAGTGTGAAGACCGAGCCGGTGGAGCTGTTCGATGGCCTGGCGGCTGGCGGGCTTGATCGGGTCGGCCACGGCGATGATCGCGGCGAGCCGCGCGTCGACCGCCACGTATACCACCGTGAACCCTTCGGCCGCCAAGGTGTCTGCCCGGTTCGCCAGCGCGCCGACGTCGACGCCGAGGTCGCGCAGCAGCCGCGCATTGCCCACGGCGACGGTCCGACTTCCGACCTGCCCGACTACGCCAGCGCCGGTTCGGCTCTCGAATCCGCTCACCGGCTCGCGTGGAGCGCCCCGCCGATCCGCCTCGGCAACGATGGCCTCCGCCAACGGGTGCTCGCTCAGCCGCTCGAGGTTCCCGGCCAGGGCCAGCACGTCGAACTCCTTCTCCCGGCCGCCGGGCGTGAGCTCGATGCCCCGTACGGCAGGATGGCCCTCGGTGATCGTACCGGTCTTGTCGAACACCACCGTGTCGATCGCCTGGCTCCGCTCCAGCGGCTCGCCGCCCTTGATGAGCACGCCCAGCTCGGCGCCGCGGCCGGTGGAGACCATCACGGCGGTCGGCACCGCCAGCCCCATGGCACACGGACAGGCGATGATCAGAACGGTCACGGCGGAGACCAGCGCGTGGAGATACGCGGGCTCTGGACCGAAATCGTACCAGAGCACGAAGGTGATGATGGCGATGGAGAGCACGACGGGCACGAAGACGGCGGAGATCCGGTCGGCCAGTCGCTGGATCGGCGCCTTGCTGCCTTGGGCCTGCTGGACCAGCCGGATAATCCTCGACAGCACCGTGTCGGCGCCGGTTCGCAGCACCCGAAAGCGGAACGCGCCGTTCCTGTTCAGCGTGGCGCCGATCACCGGGTCACCGGCGAGCTTGGGCACGGGAATCGGCTCACCGGTCAGCATCGACTCATCCACGTAGCTGGATCCGTCTACGATGACGCCATCCGCGGCGATGGTCTCGCCCGGCCGAACGATCACCACGTCTCCAGGCCGGAGCGCCGAGAGCGGGATCTCCGCTTCGCGATCGTCCTGCGCGACGCGGGCCGTGGCGGGACGCAGGCCGATCAGCCGGCGGATGGCGCCGGATGTGCGACCCTTGGCCCCGGCCTCCAGCAGGTTCCCGAGCAGGACCAGGGCGATGATCCACGCGACCGCCTCGAAGTAGACGTGCGGCTCGACGCCCCGCCGGGCGAACCAGTCGTCGAACAGCGTGATCGTGGCGCTGTACACAAACGCGGTGCCGGTGCCGACGGCGATCAGCGTGTTCATGTCCGCGCCATGGTGCCGAAATGCCACCCAGGCCCGGACATAGAAGTGTCGTCCCGCCCATCCGACCACCGGCACGCTAAGCGCGAGCATGAGATAGCGTGTGCCCTCGCCGGCGATCGGGTGGGCCATGCCGACCATCATGGCGAGCACGGCCACCACCGCGCTCACCGAAAATTTCCGCCGCAGCGCGCGAGTCTCCACGACGCGAGCCTCGTCCTGCACATCCAGGAGCGATTCCGCCGATGCGTCATCGCGGGACAGCTCTGCGCCATAGCCGGTCGAGCGGATCGTCTCGACGAGCCGCTGCGGCGACGTGGCAGCCGGGTCGTACGCGACGGTGGCGGCGCCCGTCATCAAATTGACATGCGCGGACGCCACCCCGGTGGCCTGCTCCAGCGAGCGCTGAACGCGTCCGCTACACGCGGCGCAGGTCATGCCGGTCACCGGGATCGTGCAGGTCTCGGTGGAAGCGGACATCGTCTCGGCCATGCTCACGAGCGTTCCGGCGTTGGCGGGGTGGTGGGCCACATTTCCGTCATGCCCCAGGTGAACGCGCACGTTGCCGCCGTCGAGGTGGAGCTCACCGGCGCCGGCTCGCGCGACCGGCGATGAAGAAGTACCAGTTGACCCACGCCACACCGATGAGCCCGAGTGCCGTGACAACGACTTTGTCCGCGCTCATGCTGTCACCGTCGCACGGTACCCGGCGTCGGTCACCGCGGACGCGATGTCGCGGGGCTCGACGCTCGCCTCGTCGTAGTGAAGTTCGGCGCGCCCGATCCGGACCGAATCGACCGTGACACCTGGAACTGCGGCGAGCGCGCGGTTCACCGCATTCAAGCAATGCCCACAACTCATTCCGTCGATCTGCAGCGTCAGCGTCCGCATGGCCTCTCCTGTTGCATGCCGGTTCCCTGACAATAGATAGGGGAGGGGGGTATGTCAAGCAACGACGGGACACGGCGTTGAACACCGGTAACGAGCGGAAGCAGGGTGCAACTTCCACGGGCAGGACGCCACGAGCGGGGTGATCATACGTGCCACACCGGCATGTTGTCGTGGCCAATCCCTTATCGTAGATAGAGATGGGTCGCCGGTCGCCACGGCATACCTCCTGCCCCTCTCCGGCGCATGCCGTCCGATCCCCCCGCAGGTTCGCCCTCTGCCAACCCCTCTCCAGGGGGCGAGCCGCTGGTACCGTTGCTCCGGGTCGAACAGGCACTGAGCGATCCGGATGCCCTGGCCACGTGGCATTCGGCGCTTTCAAGCGCTCTCTCGTCGGACATTCCGCACGATCTGCTCGGTCTGTGGCTCTATCCGTCACACGGTCCCGCGGTTCTCCTGGGACCCGAAGCGCTAGCGCAGGACGAACTCGCACCACCGATTCCCGCACCGCAGATCCAGCAGGCCCAACTCCAGGCGCTCGAGAGCGTGGTGCGCGACGCCGGCTACGCCTCGGTGGTCGCGCTGCCTATCCGCTCGGGGCGGCGGGACGTCGGGCTCGTGCTCGCAGCGGATCTTCGGGCGTCGCGCTACGGTGACGCGGAGCGAATGGTGCTCGAGACCGCCGCGCTTCGGCTCTCGCCGATGCTTGGCCGGATGGCGCGCCAGTGGAAGGGAACCGCGGGCGCGACGCCGCAGGTGGCTCGAGTGGCGGCACTGGTGGATGCCGTGGCGCGAGCCGGTTCGCAGAGCGGGACCCCTCAGCTCTACCTCGCGGAGCTTGGGCGAGCGCTCGAGACGCTGCTTCCGCACGACCATCTCGAGTTGCTCGTGGCCGATGCCGAAGGTGGAACCACCTATCGACTCGGAGAGCATGCCGGGGGACCACTGTGGGCCGACCCATCGCTCGCGATCCCTCAAGATCTGCTCGATATCGAAGCGCTGTTCGGCGGCGAGCAGACCCTGCTGCTCTCCGACACCTATCACACGCCGCGGTGGCCCCGCGGGTATTTCACGGTGGAAGAGCCGGCCGGCTCGGAACTCCGCTCAGTGGTCGGGGCACGGGTGCGGGGGCCGAACGACCTGACGGCCTACCTGCTGTCGGGGAGCGTCGGGGCGGATCTCTATGACGATGAGGACGCGGCGCTGCTCAAGCGGGTGGCCGGACTCATCGGAGCCCAGGTTGCCATGCTGGTGGCCGCGGGCATGACTCCGCGACACGCGCCGGCTGCGCCCAGTCCCGAGTCAGCCGGAGCCACGGCGCCCGCTGAACCGCCCTCTCTCCTGGAGGCCGCCGAGCTGCTGGCGACCGGCACAGAGTTCGCTGAAACCACCCGGCGGGTGGCGGATCTGGCCGCGCGCGTGCTGCCGTTCGACGAGATGCGCTTTGCCATCCGGCTGAGCGAAGGCGACCGCGTGGTGCTGCTGGAGCCTGGTGAGCGCCGACCGCTCCCGGATCTGCCGCTCATTCCGGTGGCCGGCACGACCCTGGCCGCCGTACTGCAAGGCGAGATACCGCATTCGTTCGTGCTCGTGGATGGCGAAGCACGGCTCGTGGTGCCGCTCCGCGTTGGGGGACGGGTGCACGGCGCGCTCGTCCTCACGGCACGGCACCCGGCCATTCTGCGCGACGTCCATATCCGGCCGGCACAGCAGCTGGCGGACGTGATCGCGAGCCATCTCGAGCTGCTGCGTCGGACCGCGCTGCTCCCACCGCCCTATCTGCCCGGGTGGAAGAAGGTCCGCTAGCGGTCACGCCACTTCCTCCACGCGCGTTCCGTGAGCAGAGCCGGCTGCGGAGACGCGGATCCCCATCAACCGGCGCACGGCGAACGCGACCAGCAGCAGCATCCCGAACATGCAGACCACGATCGGGCCGGTCGGAAGATCGTAGTGGAAGGACACCAGCAGTCCCGTCGCCGAGGCGACCGCGCCCGCGAGCCACGATGCGAGCGCCAATGGGCCGTACCGTCGAGTGAACTGAAACGCGATGGACGCCGGCACCACGAGAAACGAGAAGACGAGCAGCACGCCCGCGATCGGCACCGAGAAGGTGATCACGATGCCGAACGACAGATAGAACAGAAAGTCCCACCAGCGGATGCTCCAGCCGTTCGCTAGCGCCGTCTCCGGCTGGAAGGAGATGGTCAGGAAGCGGCGTCGGAGACACCAGTGAAAGATCCCGATGGCTGCGTACACCGCCGCCATCCGTGCGATGGTCGGCCACGTCACCCAGAGCAGGCTCCCGACCAGGATGTCCTTGATCGCCTCGCCGCCGCGCGGAGTCCGGTCCGCCACGAGGATGGCCGCCGCCGAGGCGACGACGTACACGATCCCGATGAACGCCTCCTGCGGGACCCGCCCTTTCTCTTCGGTGCGGGTGAGCGCGAACATCGCGGCGCCGATGCTCGTGAAGCCGAGCGCGTACAGAAAGGCGGTGCCGGAATCGGGCTGGCTCCCGGCCAGGATGGCCACCGCGGATCCGAGCGCCGCCATCTGCGCGAGCGAGAGGTCCACGAAGATGACCTCGCGCGCGATCACGTGGAGGCCGAGATAGGAGTGAATGGCCACGATGACCAGACAGGCCACCAGCGGCGGGAGGAAGAGGCTCAGGTCCATCAGGATGCGCCTCCCTTGAATGCGGCCGCGAGCCCGTTCACCCACGAGCTCATGAGGTCGAAGTAGGTGCTGATGCCGGGGGCACCGTCCGTGTTCTCCGCCACCACCACCGCCTCTGCGCCCGTGCGCTGGGCCACCTGCCGGATCTGGTTGCGATCGAAGTAGTTGGACGCGAACAGCACGGGGATCTTCCGCTCCTTCATCAGCGCGATGACCTCCTGGACGTGCCGAGGCGTCGGCGGGATGCCCGGTTTCGCCTCGATGTACTCGGCACAGGTGACCTGAAAGCGATGGCTGAAGTAGGCCCACTCCTTGTGGTAGCAGGCGATCTCACGCCCGCGGAACACCTGCGCCTCCTTCATCCATCCGCCCAGCCGATCGAGCAGCGGCTTGCCCTGATACTGCTTGGCCAGAAAGTCGTAGAGCTTGTCGCTCTTGAGCAGGTCGAACGCGACCGGCGCGGTGAGCACACTCACCAGATCGGAGCCGAGGGTGGCCTCGAGCACCCGCCGTTCGAACTCCTGCTCGCGCTGGTTGAAGTACGCGGCGTCCCCGGGGGAGACCCGTCGAAGACCAGTGAGGATGTTGCGCGCGATGATGATGCCGTTGACCGGGTCGGTGTGGATGTGCGGATTGCCGTCCGCGTGGATATCGCCCTCGGAGCGGCTGACGGAGGTGGGAATCTCCAGCAGCTGGATGCCGGTATATGCCGTGACGTATCCCGGCCCGCCCTCGGACACCTTTCGGTTACCGGCGCGGTCGAGCAGCGGCGGCACCCAGAGCTCCAGATCCAGCCCGGTCGTGACGAACAGGTCCGCGTTCCGCAGCACGGCCACGAAGCTGGGCTTGGGCTGCACGAAATGGGGATCCTCGTCGCCCTGGGCGATCGAGGTGACGGTGCCGCGATCCCCGAGGATCTCGCGGGCGATGGCGCCGTACGTGGTCAGGCTGGTCACGACCTTGACCGGCGGCGCCGAACCCGTGCCGGCTGGCGAGCCCGTGGCCGTTGCGGGGTTGGTCAGCAGGGTGCCGCAAGCGAGCGGCGCGACGAGCATCCGGAATATTGTCATGTCAGTAGGTCTCATGTTTGTGCGGGCCCATCGCCCAGACGGCCTGCAGCGTGAGCGTGTTGTTGCCGCCGTCCAGATCGGTGTGGCGGTGTTCGCCTTCGAGCCGCAGGTACACGAACTCGCTCTGCCACCAGGTCAACGACGGCGTCAGCCGCCATTCCGTGTCATCCGGACCGCGGGGCGCCTCCACCCAGTCGTAGCGCGTGCCGAGCACCCAGCGGCGGGTGAGCTTGGCGTTGAGGTCGAGGAAGCTGCCGTATCGATTGGTGGTCGTGCCTAGCTCGGTGGCGTGCAGCCGGTACCCTTCCGCCCGCACCGTGATCTCTCGCCGAGTGCCGGCGGCCGGCGGTCGATAGGTCAGGCGGAGGTCCAGACCCGCGAGCCGGCTCCGAAGATCGGCGTCGTCGTTGTTGCCGCCGGTAGCGGTGGCCCCGATCTGCGCGTAGGTCGAGCGGGAGAGCTGCCAGAAGTTCTGCAGCCGGAAGAGCAGAGTGGGCTGGCGGCCGCCGGCGTACAACGGTTCGCTTTCGGCCGTGGTACCCTGCAGCCACAGTTCGTGGGTGCCCCCGGCCAGCGAGATCGGCAGCGCGGTATACAGGGAGAGTCCGACTCCGGCCAGCCCCTCGGGTGAAAGGAATCGCTGGTAGACGAGCGGATATTCCGTTTCGGGCAGCGCGTGGAGGTGCCAGCGATTGAGGTCCCCGACCTGCTGCCGGATCTTGCCGACGTCCACCCGCAGGCGACCCGGCAGTCCGGTCCAGTAGATGTAGCCCTCCTCGATCCCGATCTCCTCGTCCTCGAACGTCATATAGATCTTGGTGCTCGAGTAGGGATCGAGAGCGGACTGAAAGGCGAACTCAAACTCCCGCGCGACGCCGTTGTCTCGTTGCCGGCCGTCTCGGGCGACGAGACGGACGTCGCCGGTTGCGCTGATCTCCGGGTTCAGAACGGAGGCGTTTCGCTGGCGGCCCACGAATTCCGTGGGGGGCGGCGGAGGGACGACCGTGTCGCTGGGCGCCGGCGCCGGCGATGGTTCCGCACCCCCTGCCGCCTCGGCCGCGGCGGCCCGGAGCGCGGCCAGGTCGTCGGCCGTATCGGCGGCGGCCGGTGGGGGTGGGGAGGGAGTGCCGGGGGCGGGGCCGGAGGCGCAACGGAAGGCTCGGATGACCTCGAGCCGACCAGCCAGCGCCTCGAAGGTGGCAACGAGAGTGTCCGTCTTCGCGTCTCCGCTCCGGGCGGGCGCGGTGATCGCGGGCCCGGACGGGCAGGCGCCCGCCTCGATGGAGTCGAGCCGCGCGGTGAGCGCCCGAAGCGATCGTGCGATCGAATCCGCGACCGCGCCGCGCGCCGCGCCAGGCTGCTGCGCCTGGGCCGCTCCGGCGCCGGCCAGGATGGCGAAGACGAGAAGGCACACCGTGCTCGCACGGACGTGCATGAGATCTCCGAATGTGTGAGGAACACGCGTCCCTCATGGACGCGTGAACGATCAGACGATTCGGAGCGTGGGCGGGGCTCGGGAGCTTGGAGGGCGGTTGGCGGTGCCGTGTGGTGTCCGCGCGTCGGGGGCGGGCACCTCCGGGCGCGTTACCCCCAGCTCGTCCACCGAGATCTGGGCGGGCTGCGGGGCGCACGGCGGGAAGATGGCCGCCTGACAGAACGCGCAGGTGGCCTCATCGTGCACCGGAGCGGGCAGCGATTGCTGCCGCGTGCCGATGGTCGAGACCACGCTGTGGGAGGGATTGCGCGCGGAGCGATGATCCGTGCCTTCGGCCAAGCCCGCCATGACGGCGAGGGCGAGGAACAGCAGCCTGAGCGAGCGCCCGGAGATCATCGCCCGAAAGGTGGGGCCGCAGCGCCCGGCGTTCAAGCCCTTATGCCGCCTCGCCCACCGAATTTCGTCGCATCGGCCCTGTGACCGGAAGGATGAACCAGAACGTCGAGCCCCGCGTGAGTACCGACTCGGCGCCGATCGTTCCACCGTGCATCTCCACGAATTTCTTGGAGAGCGCCAGCCCGAGACCGGTGCCCTGGGCGTGCCGGCTGGCGGAGCTCTCGACTTGGCTGAACTCCTGAAACAGCTTGGGCATGTCCTCGGTGGCGATGCCGATCCCCGAATCCGCCACCGAGATCCAGACGACGTCCTGAGACGTGACGCGGCGCTCGTCGCCGGTGCGCTCGGCGGGCAGTGGCAGGGGTGCTTGGGTGCGCACCGCGGTGAGCACGATTTCGCCGCCGTCCGGGGTGAACTTGGACGCATTCGAGAGGAGGTTGAACAACACCTGCCTCACCCGGAGTCCGTCGGCCACCACCATGAGCGATCCCGATTCGAGGCGCAGTATGCATTCCTGCCGCTTGGCGGCTCGCAGGCTCGCCGTATCGGACACCGCGCCGGTGATCGCCTCACGGAGGTCGGTCGACGCGAGCACGAGCGACATGCGCCCGGCCTCGATCTTCGACAGGTCGAGCACGCTGTTGATCAGCGTCAACAGGTGGCGTCCGTTCCGGAGCACGGCATCGAGAAACTCCCGTTGCTGCGCGCTGATCCCGCCGCCGCCGCCCTCGAGCATGAGATCGGAGAACCCGATGATGGCGTTGAGCGGCGTGCGCAGCTCGTGCGACATGTTCGCCAGGAACTCGGACTTCATGCGGCTGGCAGCCTCGAGCTCGAGGTTCTTCTGCTGCAGCGCCTGCTCGATCAGCTTGAGCTCGGTCATGTCGCGAGCCGCGGCGAAGACGCCCTGCAGCACCCGCTCGCGATCGTGGAAGGTCGATGCGTTGTAGGACACCAGCGTCAGGGTGCCGTCCCGCGCTCGGGCGGTCAGCTCGTAGTTGCTGACCGTCCCTTCCGACAGCACACGCTTGATGGCGGCCTCGGCCCGATCGGCGTCGGTGAAGTAGTTCTTGAAGGGGGCGCCGATCAGCTCGTCCCGGGTGCAGCCGGTCAGCGACTCCATCTGCTTGTTGACGTCGGTGATGATGCCGCGCGGGTCGGTGGTCATCAGCGCGTCGATGTTGGATTCGATGAGCGAGCGCGTGTAGAAGTGCTGATCGCGCAGGCGCTGATCGAGCTTCTTCCGCTCCTCCTCGACCTGATTGCGCGCCGTGTTGTCGGTGCCGATCAGGAGGTATCCGATGATGGCGTCCTCGGCGTCCCGGAGCGCGGTGACCGAAACGATGGCGGGGAAGCGGCTGCCGTCCTTGCGGATGTAGGTCAGCTCGTAGATGTCCTCGATCCCGCGCGAGGCCTTGAAGACGAGCGCCTCGAAGCCCGGCGTGATGGTCGTCCCGAACTCGAGGCTCAGGGCCTTGGCGCGTGCCACCACCTCCTCGGGATCCGAGATCTCCGCGGGGGTGATCTTGTTCATCACGTCGGCCGCCGCGTAGCCGAGCATGCGTTCGGCGCCGAC
>DATLBL010000157.1:0-2150 GCA_035526925.1 Gemmatimonadales bacterium | reverse complement strand
CCGAGCTTCGGGATACAGCGGGAACTTCCGGCACAGGGCCTCGACTTCTGACTTCACGGCTGCCAGCGCCGCGTCGTCGTCGGGCGTCGAGAGCGCCCGGGCGATGAGGTCGGCAACGATGTCCATCTCGGGCTCGCGCATACCGCGGCTGGTGATCGCCGGGGTGCCGACTCGGATTCCGCTGGCGACCATCGGCGGATTCTGGTCGAACGGAATCGCGTTCTTGTTGACGGTGATCGCCGCCTTGCCCAGCGCCGCCTCGGCCACCTTGCCGGTCAGGCCGCGCGAGAACACGTCGACCAGGATCAGGTGGTTGTCGGTGCCGCCGCTCACCAGCCGGAAGCCGGCCGACGAGAGACCCGCCGCCAGCCGCTTCGCGTTCGCGACGAGTTGACGCTGATAGTCCGCGAAGTCCGGCTCCAGCGCTTCGCGGAAGCAGACCGCCTTGGCCGCGATGATGTGCATCAGCGGGCCGCCCTGGATCCCCGGGAAGACCGAGCGATCGAGATCCTTGGCGTACTTCGCCTTGCAGAGGACCATGCCGCCGCGTGGTCCGCGCAGGGTCTTGTGCGTGGTCGTGGTGACGAAATCGGAGTGCGGTACGGGGCTCGGATGGACACCCGCGGCGACCAGGCCGGCGATGTGGGCCATGTCGGTCACGACCGCGGCGCCGATGGCGGTGCCGACCTTGCCAATCCGCTCGAAGTCGATGACTCTCGGGTAGGCGCTGGCGCCAACCATGATCATCTTCGGCTTGTGCTCGTGGGCGAGCTTCTCGAGCTCCTCGTAGTCGATCCGCTCGTCGTCTTTGCGGACGCCATAGGGAACGATCTTGTAAAGCTTCCCTGAGAAATTGAGCGGGTGACCGTGGGTCAGGTGGCCGCCGTGCGCCAGGTTCATCCCCAGCACCGTGTCGCCCGGTTGGAGCAGTGTGAAGTACACCGCCATGTTGGCCTGTGCGCCCGAGTGCGGCTGCACGTTGACGTGCTCGGCGCCGAAGATCTTCTTGGCTCGCTCGATGGCAAGCGTCTCGGCCACGTCCACGAACTCGCAGCCGCCGTAGTACCGCTTGCCGGGATACCCCTCGGCGTACTTATTGGTCAGCACCGAGCCGGCGGCTTCGAGCACCGCCTGACTGACAAAATTCTCAGAGGCAATGAGCTCGAGCCCATGGTTCTGGCGATGGACCTCGTCGCCCACCATCCGGGCGATGTCGGGGTCGGTGTCAGCCAGCGTGCGCCAGCGGGAGGGGGTGTCAATCTTCGTAGCCATAGACAACGGTGTGTACTCCTGCCGGGAGCGCGCTCAGCGAGCGGCGTTGACCGGCGCGTGCTGTTGCCGTTCGATCTCAGCGACCTGCTCGATGCGTCGCTGGTGGCGGCCGCCTTCGAACGGTGTCGCCAGCCAGACCGCGAGAATTTCGGTCGCCAGGCCGAGACCGACGATCCGTGCCCCGATCGCCAGGACGTTGGCGTCGTTGTGCTGCCGCGACAGCCGGGCGGTATAGAGATCGTTGCACAGCGCAGCGCGAGCCCCGATGACCTTGTTGGCGGCCATCTGCTCGCCCTGCCCGCTCCCGCCGATGACAATGCCGCGATCGGCGCCGCCGCCGGTGACGGCGCGGGCGACGCTGGCGCAGATGTCCGGATAGTCGACCGGCACCTCACTGTCGGTGCCGTGATCGTCAACCTGGTGGCCCAGGCCGAGCAGCGTCGACACGAGGTGCACTTTCAGGGCGAACCCTGCGTGGTCGGCACCGACGGCGATGCGCATAATGGTGAGATTATACCGGGAGTCACGCGGCCCGGGCGCGCGAACCGGAGCCCGGGATCCGGTCGCCGGCGAATCGGTGCCTTCTGCACGAAAACGACGGACCGAGTGTGCCGAACACGCCATTCGCCGTACGACTCCCGGGTGGGGCATCCCGAGCGTGCCGACGTCGCCCGGCGCTGCCACCTGGCCCATTTTGCGCACTCCTCGAGCGTTCGCGACTGAGCGCCGCGCTTCGGGAGTGACGCCACGAATTACGTAGTCGGGATACTGGCACCTACATTGACCACCGTCACCATCTCTCCCCGCGGCGAAGAACGGCTGCTGAACGGGCATCCGTGGATCTATCGCAGCGACGTCGCCAAAGTGGATGCTGCTCC
>DATLBL010000156.1:0-2594 GCA_035526925.1 Gemmatimonadales bacterium | reverse complement strand
TAGATAGAGGCGACCACACCGCTGATGCGCGTCGCCAGCTCGGCGCTGCGTAGCGGGACAACGACGGCCGCGGCGCCGACTGAGTTGTCGATGGGCGTCGGCTCGGCGGTGATCGACGGCGAGGGCCTGACCGTCGGACCGGGCGTGGAGGCCGTCGGGCTGCGCGAGGCTGAAAGGGTTGGCGTACGCGCGGGCGAGGGCGACGGGGTCGGCCGCGAATCGAAGGCGCCGGTCATGAACAGGTAGCCCGCAGTGGCGAGCACAGCAACAGCCACGACCGTGGCGACGATTCCCCGCATCATGTCGGGCAAAGACCGGATTCGTTCACTCACCGCTCCTGCCGGCGCCAGACGTACAAAATCCAACGCTGCTTCCGCGGCCGGGCAAGGGCCGGGCGCCTAGACTAACTGCCGTTCCAGCTGAGAAGCACCATCTGCGGCCGAAGCACGCCGCTTTCAGAAATCAACTGCCCAGGAGGACTTTGTCATGGCCGTAACTCGCACCGCCACCGCAACGTGGCAAGGCAATCTCGCCGAAGGAAAGGGGACCGTCAGCTCAGGCACGACCGATTACTGGACCGACCTGCCAACCAGCTGGGGCGCGCGAACAGAGGATCCGAACGGCCAGACGAGCCCTGAGGAGCTTCTCGCCGCAGCCCACGCGTCATGCTTCTCGATGGCTTTCTCGAATGAGCTCTCGAAGGCCGGGTTCGTGCCCGATCGCGTTGAGATCAGCGTCGAGGTCGTCGCTGACAAGCGCGAGATGGGCTGGACCGTGATCAGCAGCAGCATCACGGCGCGGGCGTGGGTGCCGAGCATCGACGTGGAAACGTTCCAGGCAATGGCCGAGAAAGCCAAGGACGGTTGCCCGATCTCGCGCGCACTTGCGGGGAACGTCGAGTTGAGCGTCGCCGCCACGCTTGAGTCCTAGGCGCCGCTAACCTAAAGCGCGATGCCGCCGATCGAAAACCTCCAGCGGGTCCCGCTCTACCACCTCGAGGCCCTCGAGCGCCAGGGGGTATTCACGACGGGCCTGCTGCTAGAGGTGTCTGAGACTCCGACACGGCGGCAGTACCTCGCAGACCAGATCAACGCCACGACGAACGACGTCAACGAGTGGCGCGACGAGGCGCTGCTGCTGAACCTCGCCAACTTCGGGGTCGACGAGCAGGTCCTCTTCACGCAAGCAGGGATCGTCGGACTGTCGGACCTCCTGGCGCTGGAGCTGGACGACTTCCGAACGCGCTTGCATCGAGGTGCACGTTTCGTTGGCGTGGGTGCACCCGATGATTTGATCGTCGAAGGATGGTGGGAGCAGGCACGAACCCTCCGCGAGGAGTGAGGCTGCTCGTATCCGCGGCGACGGCCGTATCGATTCTCGGCCTGGCAGTGTTGATGCTGCTGACGCCGTTCTGGACGCACGCCGGGCTGGACGCGTCGGGTGCCACGAGCACATTCGCAACCTCTGATCAGCCGTACTCGATCAACGACGCGACCGTGGCGACGCTCCTCTTTGGCGGCAGCTTTGAGGGGATCGGCGGCGGGTCCTTCTACAGCGTCGACGAAGCGTCCCACTTGCGAGACGCGCGACTCATCCTGTACGCCTTCTTCGCTCTACTTCTGATGAGCGTGGTGTTCCTCGTCGCGCGCCTCACTCGCCGCGCCGGTCGTGAATCGTGGAATGCCGTCGCGCGTGGTGGGCTGGCGGTGGCAATCGGGGTGGTCGTCTTCGGGGTCGTCGGCTTTCTCGCCTTCGACATCGCCTTTGAGCTTTTTCACCGCATCCTTTTCCCGGGCGGTAACTGGGAGTTCCCGGCGAGCAGCAACATGCTGCAGCTCTATCCGTACGGGTTCTGGCAGCTCACGGCCATGGCCCTGGGACTGATTTCGATCGTTGGCGGGGTCATCACGTGGCGCGCTGGGCGAGCCCGCGAACGACGACTGGCGGCGTGACGGTGGCTGAGACCGCGCCAGGGGGGTTGTTGCGACTCGAGGAGGCGCTCGTACGGATGCTCGACGGCCTCGAGCCACTCCCCGCGGAGAGGGTCGCGCTCGAAGACGCCCAGGGACGCGTCCTGGCAGACGCGATCGACAGTCGCCTCACCATGCCACCGTGGGACAACAGCGCAATGGACGGCTTCGCGGTGCGCTCAGCTGACGTTGTCCGCGCCACGCCCGACAACCCTGTTGTCCTGGAGGTGATCGGCGAATCCGCGGCCGGTCGTGCCTCGGGCGTGGAGGTTCGTGAGGGTACGGCCGTGCGAATCCTCACCGGCGCGCCACTGACCGCCGGCGCCGACACGGTCGTGCCGGTTGAGGACACGGACGCGCCGATGGGCGCCGCCGCCCTCCCGGAACGAGTCGCCATCTTTGACTCGCGGCGACCCGGCGCGCACATCCGCCGCGCCGGCAGCGATCTGCGGCGCGATTACCCGCTGCTCTCGGCCGGGTCCCTGATGACGCCTGCGGCGATGGCCGTAGCCGCGGCCGGCGGTCATGCCGAGGTCCTCGTCCACGGCCGACCACGGGTCGCGATCCTGGCCACCGGCAACGAGCTCGCTCCGATCGGCCGGGACCTCGGCGACGACGAGATCC
>DATLBL010000155.1:0-3205 GCA_035526925.1 Gemmatimonadales bacterium | reverse complement strand
TGCGGCGAGAGGGTGCCCCAGCCCGCCTCCTCCCAGAGCCGCAGCAGGCCGGGCAGGTCGCCCTCCTCGAAGACGCGATAGCTGAGATCGTCCACGGGCCTTTCCTCAATCCGCCTGCACGCCGACTGCGCCCAGCGCCTCGCCGGGGAGCAGGTCTTCCGTCGTCGAGTCCCGGACGACCCGGCCGGCGGCGGCGGCCCGCTCGACCTTGCGCACCGAAGCGCGCACGACGGCCATGGCGGACCCGCTCTCCACCAGCATGCGAACCGTCAGGAGCAGCGCGAAGGCGGCGAGAAGGGTTGCTGCGACCGGGGCGCCGTCGACCGTCGCCACGGCGGCCAGCAGGCCGAGCAGGGTCGAGAGCAGGATGCCGACGGGCGAGAGCCTGGGCCAGGAGCGGACCCGCAGGAGCTGCCGGCCTGCGCCGTGCTCCTCGACGGCCGAGCGCAGGCGTACCGAGCCGAGCACCCCGCCACGGACTTCGAGGTCCCAGCGGTCGAAGTCGCCGCCCGCGAGCACGACGGCGCCAGCCTTTGCGATCGTGCCGCGGATGTCCTCGAGCCAGGCCTCCGGCGCGCGCCATGTTTCGCTCCAGAGCGTCAGCGATCTCGGGATGACGGCAGCAAGGGCCGGCAGCGGGCGCCGCCAGGGTGTCAGACCGTGACGCAGACGGCCGCTCAGGCGGGCGAGCGGCTGAAGGAGATGCAGGAACGCGGTGACGAGGAACCTGCCCGACCGTTCGCGCCGGTTCGCGCGTGCGGTTGGCCGGCGCGCTCGCGAAGCGCTCGACAGCGCCTGAATGACGGGCGCGGCGACCGCCGCCGCCAAAGGGACGAGGCACCACGCGAGCGGCGCCCAGTGCAGCCCCAGGAGCGAGAACACGGCGAGCGCCAGGATGACGCCATACCACTCGGGCATCAGGGGGAGCGAGGCGATGACGCCCGGTGCCGGTTGGTAGATCGACTGGAACGGCGCGCTGCCGAAGGAGCCCTGGTACACGCGGCCGCGCCACGCGGTGAGCGCGCGGGTGATGCCGTTGCCGTACATCCGGCCCTGCCACGTGAGGTGGCCCAGCGAGTTGTACTTCTCGGGCCACTTCTGCTCGAGCAGGGCCTCGGCCCTCCCGTAGCCCTGCTGCTGCTTCCAATAGGCGCGGATCGAGCTCCGGCGGTGATGCCAGACCATCGCCGCGGGGCTGAAGCCGATGCTCCAGCCGCGCTCCTGCAGGCGCCAGCAGACGTCCACGTCGTCCCCCGCGGTCCGGTACCGCGGATCGAAACCGCCGATCTCCTCGAGGCACTGCCGCCGGACGGCCATGTTGCAGCCCGGCACGTGCTCGGCGACCGTGTCCGAGAGGAGCACGTGCACCGGCCCGCCCGGCGCGTGGGCGACGCAATCGGCGATGAAGCCGTCGGGCGGCGCGATGTTGGGCCCGCCGATCGCCGCGTGGCCGGTCGTCATGAAGCCGTGGGCGAGGAAGGTCAGCCAGTGCCGGTCCGGCGGCGCATCGTCGTCGGTGTAGGCGACGATCTCCCCGGTCGCGGCCCTCATCCCGGTGTTCCTGGCGCTGCTCAGCCCCTGGTTTTCGGTCGAGATGACGCGGAAGCCGAACCCATGCGCGATCTCCGCGGTCCGGTCCGTCGAGCCGTCGTCGACCACGATGACCTCGTAGTCCGGGTAGTCGAGCCGGGTCAGAGCCTTGCAGCAGGCGCCGATCGTGCGCTCGCCGTTGAAGCTGCACACCACCACGGAGATCCGCGGCCAGGACGAGCCGGGAGCGAGCGGGATCTCGGCAAACGCGCGGCGGACGGCGTCGAGCGCCGGCTTCGGGCGGCGCAGCCGGTCGGTCAGGCCGAAGTCCCAGTCCTCGATCTCGAAGCCGCCGCGATGCCACTCGTCGGTCCAGGCGAACGCGAACGCGCCCGCGCAACCGCCGGCGAAGACCGTCCGGATCTGCCAGTCGAGCGCCTCGGCCTGCGCTTCGAGCCCGTTGCGCCGGCTGTCGAGGCCGATCTCGGCCATGACGAGCGGCCGGTCCCCCGCGTGCACCTGCAGCCGGCCGATGTAGGCCGCGAGGGTCTCGCGCGACTCCAGGTATACGTTGAAGCAGACGAAATCGAGGAACGGCAGGTCGAGATACTCCGTCGACGGGTAATTGACGTAGGTGACGAGCCCGCCCGGGTCCTCGCTCTTCGCCGCCTCGTAGAGGCGCCGCAGGAAGCGCTCGATGCGGCGCCGGCCGTACCACCGCACGATGGAGCTCGGGATCTCGTTGCCGATCGCGTAGCACAGCACGGCGGGGTGGCCGGCGCAGGACCGGACGCCCTCGCGCACCCGGGTTTCGATGGACGAGGCCGTCGCCGCGCTCTCGAGGAACGCGACGTGCTGCTCCCAGGGAAGCCCGACCATGACGCGGAGACCCTGGCGAAGCGCGATGTCGAGCAGCCACCGCGGCGGCACCGTGTACACCCGCACGGAATTGATGCCCTGAGCGGCCATCGCCTCGAAGTCGCGCTCGATGGCGAGCGGGTCGCAGTGCTCCGATCCATCGGGCCCCGGGCGGAACGTGCCGTAGGTGACGCCGCGGACGAACAGCTTCTCGTCGCCGGCACAGAGGAACTTTCCGTTCGCGTCCGGTCTGGGGGGGGCGGTCGGGGAGTGCTGGTGCAGTGCCATATAGGTCGAGCGGGAGCCGTACAACTGGGGAGACAGTGGATACAGCCCACCGGACCCATGGGTCACGGAGGGGTACTGCGCAAACTGTGTGCGGGATCAGGTCTTTTTCAACTCCTCGACTTGCCGCAGCGTACTTTAACGGTCCCTGTTGTTAAGTGTCAAGAACCGATAGACGCTTTCGCCAGCAGATCTGCTCTCCTCGCGCGGGTGCTAGACTCCGCCGAACCTGCAGCGAAAGGGGGATGCCTTGCCGGAGATGCCCGCCGCGACGGACCGGGGCGAGGAGCGCGTCTGGGAGGAGGAGATCGAGGTCCTCAATCCCCACTACGGCATCGAGGACGTGCCGCCGCCCGCCGAGACGCTGCTCTATGCCTGGCAGCACACGCTCGTCGACGTCTCCCCCTTCGTCCTCCCCATGATCGTGGCCGGCGCGGTCGGCTACTCCGCGGCCCAGGCCGCCTACATGATCTCCGCCTGCCTGGTGCTGATGGGAGTCGCGACCTTCGTCAACGCCACCTGGGGCAACCGG
>DATLBL010000154.1:0-25696 GCA_035526925.1 Gemmatimonadales bacterium | reverse complement strand
GCAGACGACGGCGAAGCTCGCGGTGGCGACGGCGTTGGCGCTCACCTGGACGGTCAGCCCGGGTTCACCGGTCACCGCGCAATTCGCGGCGACCCCCGACAGGCTCACGGTGTGCGAGCCGGCGGCCAGCCCGTCCGTGCGCCGGGTCGCGTTCGTGCCGATCGCCGCCGGCGCGGCGCCGTCGATGCTGACGGCATACCCGTCCACGTCCGGCTCGGGACCGGACGTCGCCACGACGACATCCAGGGCGCCAACCGGCGGACCGGTGATATCGGCGCCACCACCGCCGCAGCCGAGCCACAGCGAGGCGGGTACAGTCACCAGCAAGGCGAGCGCACGGGAACCACGGCCAGGTTGCATGGAGAGCCCCTACAGAGGCTGGACGGCGGGGTCGGCGAGACTGCGCGTGAAGGGTTGGGGGTGCAGCAATCTCACCTGCGTACCGTGGCGAGGCAAGCGACGGCATTCGCGAATCCAGGCGCCCGCGCATAGGTTCATTGAACCCAGCCGGTCGTACACTTCCCGCCCGAGGCCTCATGCTGCTTCTCTCGCTGGCCCTGCTCGCCGGTCCTGCAGACAGCGTCGTCATCCGTGACATTCAAGTGGCGCCCGGAGAAGTGCTCCGGACCACGACCGTCGGCACGGGCCAGCCGCTCGTGCTCATCCCGGGAATCTTCGGCGCGGCGTTTGCCTACCGCATGCTTACGGGCCCACTCGCGGAGCGCGGGTACCAGACGATCGTCGTCGAGCCGCTAGGCTATGGCTGGTCGTCGCACCCCAAGGACGCCGACTATTCCTTCGGGGCCCAGACAGGTCGGATCGGGCGCGTACTCGACACCCTCGGGGTAACCCGCGCGCTCATCGTGGCGCAGAGCAGCGGTGCCGCCATCGCGTTTCGTCTCGCCATCCACAGGCCGGACCTCGTGCGTGGGCTGCTCTCGATCGACGGCGGGCCGGCTGAAAGCGCGTCGACGCCCGGGATGCGGAAAGCGTTCAAGTTCGGCGGTGGACTGGTCAAGTTCGCCCTGGACGAGTCCAAGCTCCGACACGACGTTCGGCGGGAAATCGTGAAGAACTCCGGCGATACCACTTGGGTAACCGACGCCGTGATCCGCGGCTACACGGCCGGGCAGACGGCAGACATGAGCGGCTCCATCGAGGCGTTTCAACGAATGTCGAAGGCCAAGGAGGCCGATTCCCTGGCCGACCGACTGCATGAGTGCGCGGTGCCGGTACGGCTGCTTGTGGGCACCGTGGACCACCCGGCCGAGGTCACCGACGACCAACGGGAGATGCTGAGCCGCCGGCTCCGGAACTTCCGCGCCGACAGCGTGGCGGGATCGGGTCAGTATATTCAGGAGGAACAGCCGGCCGCGGTACTGGAAGCCGTGGCCCGGCTGGACGAGGACTCTCGATGAGCTTTTGCCGGGGCTTGTGCTTTGGCAGGGACCAAGTTACCTTGCGTCGTCGGCCCGCATTCGCGTGGTTGATTTCGACGTAATCAGGCGGGGGCTGGCGTCATCGCCGCCCCTTTTTCATGTACGTTTGTTGGCTGTCGTTCCTGGCGCACACAGCGCCGCGGCAACCAAGCCCTGCGTGGAGGCGTAATCCACGCGAACCGTAGTCGGTCGTGCGGCCTGGTCCCACTCCGATTACACCATGTCCAAGGAGTAGGAACAATGCGCACCACCGGAACGGTCAAGTGGTTCAATGACGCCAAGGGCTTTGGCTTCATCACGCCCGAAGGCGGTCAGAAGGACTGCTTCGTCCACCATTCGGCGATCCAGGCCCAGGGCTTCAAGAGCCTGGCCGAGGGCGAGCGAGTCGAGTTCGACATCGTGCAGGGCCAGAAAGGCCCCGCGGCGGAGAACGTCGTCAAGCTGAAGTAACTCGCACCGCAGCCGCATGGCACGGTGACGGCCGGTTCGCCTTCTGGCGGGCCGGCCGTTTTGCGTCAAGGCGGACCGGGCGCGGAAGTGGTATGATTGATCACCGGGATCTCCGCCACTCATGCCCCGGCTGCTCTCTCCTCGCCGCACCAGGAAGGTCGTCCGCATGTCCTCGCACATGGCACGCATCGAACGCACGAACCGGAAGGGGCTCGACCATCTCGAGGTGGAGCTGGACATCCGGGAGGCGGGCAACGGGCATCAGGCCTGGAGCGGCGAGTTCACCTCGCGGAGCGCCGACGGCATCCTGCCAGACGAGCGGCTGTCGCTCTTTCTCGAGAGCGGTGAAAAGGGTATGGCCCGGGTGAACGAGACCCGATTCGACAGCCGAAGCCCGGAATCGACTCGCGTGCATTTCACCGGGATTGGGCCGCTGCTCTAGGACCGGGTCCGCCCTGGTAGCTCGTCGGCTCCTAGCCGGCGGTGGCCGGGCCAAAATGCGAAGGGGGCATGATCCCGGTCATGCCCCCTTCGCCGTGCTCAAAGTGAACAGTTCCGCAGGGGCGGCAGGATCATCCCGCCATCTTCGCAGCCTTGGTGCGTACGAAGGCGTACGATGCCAGCGGCAGCACATTCGCCTTCGATGCCTTGATCGCGAGCGCCTTGGCCTTGGGGGCGTCGCCCTTGCCCTGCCATGCCAGCGCCGTCCAGTAGATGACCTGAGGGTCCTGCTGGTTTCCTTGATCGAAATGCGCGATCGCCTCATCGTACTGCTTTTCCTTGAGCGCGATGGTGCCCAGCAGCTCGTGCCCCTGGCGAATCCTGAAACTGTTCTGGCGGGCCTGCGCACCCGACTCATACGCCTTCGCCTCGCTCTTGGCCTTGGCCAGGTCGCCGCCGGCCAGGGCTACCCGGGCCACATTGTAGCGGTTCGCCAGCCTGGTGTCCTCCTTCACGTCATTCGACAGGCTCGACTGCTCCACGACACTCAATGCCTGGGCGAACTTCTTGGCGGCCGCGTCCGTGCGGCCGGCGTCGAGCAGGATGTTGCCGAGGAGCTGCGCGTCTCCGCTCATGTTGGCGGGGTCGCCGAGCTTCGTGTCGAGGGCGTATTCCTTTTCGATTTCCCTGACGGCCGCGTCCGTTCTCCCCGCATCCACCAGGATCACGCCTTTGGCGAACAGGGCGAAGCGGCGGTCGCCATCGTCACGGGCGGCGCCATACAGCTCGTCCATCAGCTTCGCGCCTTCCGCGTGCTTGCCTTGGTACATCAGGTTGGTGGCGATGCCCACGCGCGAATTGGTGAAGTGCGGGTCCACCTCGAGCGCCTTCCGGTACTGCGCGATGGACTCCTCGAACCGGCCGGCCTTCATCAGCAGCTCGGCGTACGAGTCGTACGGATTCGGGTCGTTCGGAATCAGCTCGATGTACTTCTTGAAGGCCACCTCGGCGTCCACGTATTTCTCCAGCGGGCGGTAGGCGTAGCCGATCGAGTTGTACGCGCCCGAGAACTTCGGGTTGATCTCGATCGCCTTCCGGTATTCCTCGATCGCCTCTTCGTAATGCTGCTGGCCGAAGTGCCCGTTGCCGAGGAGAAAGTGGGCGCGCTCGTCGTCCGGATATTTGGCGACGAGCTCCTTCTGGTACTCGAGCGCCTTTGCGGCGTTTGCGTTCCCGCCCGCCTGCAGCGCGAGGATCATGAGCCGCTCGCCTTCCGATACCTTGTCGGAGAGCGCCACCGCCCGGTTCATGTGGTCGAAAAAATCCTTGGCCGTCGCCGAGTTGACCGCGAGCTGGTAGTGCGCCATGGCGAACGACGGGTCCTGCTCCGCCGCCTGCTGGTAGAGCTGCCGGCCGTCGTGCGCGCGAAGCTGCTCCGAGAGCGACCGGCCTTCAAGGTAAAGTTTCCGAGCCGCGTCCGAGGACGTGGTGATCGCGATGGCACCCTTGTTTTCCTTCCAGGTCCCCGCGGCGGTGTCGGTGGTGACCGCACTCGCAGTCTCCAGTTCGGAAGCTTTCCTGTCACAGGCGCTGAGAAGCGCGGCGAGAGCAACCGCGGTGAGGCCGAGTGTCGAGGTGGTCAATGCGCGTGGCATCTGGTCCTCCGGCAGCGTTTCCATTGTGAACGGCAGTTCGTGCAGAGGCGGGCACCTATAAAGACCTACGCCGCCGACCATCGCCGGTTTCATTCGCGCGATGCTTCCGGCCGTCGTTGAGCCGATGTAGGATACGCCGCGCATCGCCTTCACCATCCGTCGCGACAGGGGTCACACGAGTGCACACGTCACGCCGTCTCCGTCAGCTCGCCGCATCCGGCCTGTCGCTGATTCTCCTCTCCACGGGGGTAGAGGCCCAGCAGACTGGCTTCACTCGAGCGGATACGCTTCGCGGGAGCCTCGGCCCGGAGCGTTCATGGTGGGACGTCGTCTTCTACGACCTGCACGTGAAGATCGATCCCGCCGACAGCACCGTTCGCGGACGAAACGGCATCACCTATCGGGTAACCGGAGCTGCTCGGGCCATGCAGATCGATCTGCAGGAGCCGCTCGAGATCGACAGCGTCGTGCAGGACGGCCGGCGGCTCTCGGCGCGGCGAGACGGCAACGCGTTCTTCGTCACCGTCGGCAAGCAGCCCAAGGGTGCGCTCCGGACCATCACCGTCTACTACCATGGCAAGCCACGCATCGCCGAGAAGCCGCCCTGGGACGGCGGCCTCATCTGGGCGCGTGACCCCGACGGCGGCGCCTGGATCTCGACCGCCTGCCAGGGTCTCGGGGCCAGCGTATGGTGGCCCACGAAGGACACCCAGGCGGACGAGCCGGACAGCCAGCGGGTGGCGCTGACCGTGCCCGATTCGCTCCAGGCGATCGGCAACGGACGGCTGAGAGAGATCGAGCGTGGTCGAGACGGCTGGACCACCTGGGAATGGTTCGTGACGAGCCCGATCAACAATTACGACGTCGCGCCCTACATCGGCCACTACGCACAGTGGTCCGACGCATACGAGGGTGAAGGCGGGCACCTCACGCTCGACTTCCGGCCCCTGGTGCAGCACGTCGAAGGCGCGCGCCGGCAGTGGCAGCAGGTTCAGCCGATGCTCAAGTGCTTCGAGCGCTGGTTCGGTCCGTACCCGTGGTACCGGGACGGGTACCAGCTGATCGAGGCGCCGCATCTCGGCATGGAGCACCAGAGCGCGGTGGCGTACGGCAACGGCTACCAGAACGGGTACAAGGGCTACGATCTCTCGGCGACGGGCTGGGGACTCACGTGGGATTTCATCGTGATTCACGAGAGCGCCCACGAATGGTGGGGCAACAGCCTCACCACGGCCGACGTGGCCGACATGTGGGTGCACGAAGGGTTCGCCAACTACTCGGAGTCGCTGTTCACCGAGTGCCAGTACGGGAAGGCCGCGGGGGCCGCATACGTGCGGGGCACGCGCAAGCTGGTGAAGAACGACAAGCCGATCGTGGGAATCTACGGAGTCAACGCCGAAGGATCCGCCGACATGTACTACAAGGGCGGCAACATGCTCCACACGATTCGGCAGGTGGTGGACAACGACAGCACCTGGCGGGCAACCCTGCGGGGACTGCAATCGCGCTTCGCGCACCAGATCGTGACGGGCCGCCAGGTGCAGGAGTACATGAGCCGCGCCACCGGCGTGAACCTCAGCCGCGTGTTCGAGCAGTACCTCACCACGACGGATATCCCCGTTTTCGAGTACCGCCAGGATGGGCCCGCGCTCGCGTACCGGTGGACCAATGTCGTGCGTGGGTTCGACATGCCGATCCGCGTCGGGATTTCGGCGGACAGCAGCGTCCGGCTCACCCCCACCGAGGCGTGGCAGACCACGCCGCTGGCACTCGCGCGGTCCGGCGAGCTTCAGGTCGACGAGGATTTCTTCGTGGAGTCGAGGCGCGTGGAGCGGGCGGACGCGCCGGCAGGAGCGAGCCGATAGTGGGAGCGTGCCCAGCCGGACTCGACGCGCGACGCCCGGCGGCGGAGGACGACCGTTGATCACTCCGACGGACCTCGTCCGACTTCAGTCGTTGATCGCGCAGGCCGACGTGGACGGCTGGCTGCTGTTCGACTTCCGTGGACGCAATCCGATCGCGGCCGCGCTCCTGGGCGACGAGATCGTGGGCAGCCGGCGGGTGTACGTGCTCGTCCCTCGCACGGGATCGCCGACCGCGCTCGTGCACGCGGTCGATGCCGAGCTGTGGCGGCACTGGCCCGCCGCATGGACCAAAAAGGTCTGGGTGGCCCGGGACGAGCTCGCGGCCGAGCTCGGGAGCCTCGTCAGCGGCAAGCGCCTCGCCGTGGAGTACTCGCCCAACGGCGCGATCCCGTATCTGGACGGCGTGCCGGCAGGCGTCGCGGAACTGCTCCGGGGCCTCGGTGCCACGCTGGTGTCGTCGATCGATCTGGTCACCCGGTTCTGCTCGGTGTGGAGCCCGGCCGACCTTGCGTCGCACCGCCGGGCGGCGGAAGCGATCGCGACGATCGCCCGGAAGGCGTTGGCGCTCGCCGGATCGCGCGCGGACACGACTCGTCCGGTCACCGAGCACGAGCTGTCGTTGTGGGTGCTCGAGCGGCTCGATCGTGCAGGGCTCGTCACGGAGGGCCGACCGAGCGTGAGCTGGGGCGCCAACGCGGCCCGGGCGCATTACGAGCCCGCGGTACGGGAAAGCGCTCCCATCGTTCGGGGAGCGCTGCTGCTGCTGGACCTGTGGGGTAAGGAGCCGAACGGGATCTACGCCGACCAAACGTGGATGGCAGCCATCGGATCACCGAGCGAGCGGGACGCCGGACTCTGGACCGTGGTGCGAACGGCACGCGACGCGGCGCTCGACCTCCTGAGCGATCGATTGCGGGCCGGCACGCCGGTACGCGGCGGCGATGCGGACGCCGCCGCCAGACATGTCATCGCCCAGGCGGGATATCTCGAATCCACCATCGCGCGCACCGGCCACTCGATCGATCGCTACGGCCTGCACGGGTACGGGCCCGCAATCGACGATACAGAAACTCAGGACGATCGGCTGTTGATTCCGGGTGTCGGCTTCTCGGTAGAGCCCGGGGTTTACCTGCCGGGCGAGGCAGGGGTGCGCAGCGAAGTGAACGCGGTCGTTGGCGAACGCGAGCTGATCGTCACTCCGCGCGAATATCAGCGGGAGCTGCTCGTGGTCTGATACTCGTCCTCGGCTGCGGTCAACGCGGCCACAACCAGCCGAAGACGCCCGCCGTGGCAAGCCCATAGACGAGCCCGTCGAACACTTCCTTCCACGCCACCGCCCACGGCTTGCCCATCCAGATGGCCGCGGGAAGCTGACCCGCCGCATACCCCAGAAAGGCCACCGCGCCCACGATCTGGAACACTTTCAGGTACTCGCTGCCCGGTGGCAGCGCGTGACTGGCGATGTACGCTACGAAGAACGACACCGTGAGGGCGTAGACGAACCATTGCGCCAGGCTCGGGCCCATGCTCGGAGTTCCGGATGGCTTGATGTTGAGGATACCGACCGGCCCTTCGGCATACTTCCGAAGCATCTCGGGCGACCTCATCTCCCTGGGGTTGGTGGGATGCGGGATGATGTACTGCTTGGCGGCCGGGTTGCCGCTCCGAATGGCCGCGCGGACGGCGTCCTCGTTCGGGAGCTGCGCGTAATCACGGTTGTGGTAGCCGAGCACCATGTGAATGATGCTGCTCAGCACGAATACGAGCACCGCGGACAGGAGGATGGGAAGCCAGAGCGCGCCGAGCGACACCATGGGTGACCTCCGTAGATTGTAAGGGGGCACTCCAAGTTAGAGTCCGATCGGCGCCGACGCCATTCGAGCGCTCCGCCGATGGATCCAAATGCCGTCGGCAAGCGTTTTTCAGGCGTCCTCATCGGAGCAGTGTCAATGCGTCGTCGATCCATGCTGGGTACCGGGGCCATCCTGTTGGGCCTCATCAGCTTGACACCACATCGCGCGGTGTCGACCGGCAGGCCGCTCACGCCGACAGCCACGGGGGAGGTTCGGGTGGCCAGCTTTGCGGGCGGCTGTTTCTGGTCGATGCAGAAAGCCTTCGACGGGATCGTAGGCGTCGTGTCGGTCACGGCGGGATACGCCGGTGGAACCAAGGCCAAGCCGACCTACGAAGAGGTGGAGACCGGCGAGACCGGCCACGCCGAATCGGTCGAAGTGAAATACGATCCCGGTCGGATATCGTACGAGCGCCTGCTCGAGGTCTATTGGCACCACATCGACCCGCTGACGGTCAACTCGGCGTTCTGTGACTATGGACCGCAGTATCGCTCGATCATCTTCTTTCATGACGGCGAGCAGCGTCGGCTGGCGGAGGCGTCGAAGCGGGCGCTGGACGACTCGCACCGGTTCCCCACGCCGATCGTGACCACCATCGAGACCGCGACGCCGTTCTACCGGGCCGAGGAGTACCACCAACAGTTCTACCGGAAGAACCCGGCTCGCTACGAGGCGTATCGGATCGGGTGCAGGCGCGACGCCCGGCTCGAGCAGCTCTGGGGCGACGTGGCAATTTCTCACGGAGCGGCCAAGTGAAGCCGCTCACGACTCTGAGCGCCGTGGCCCTCGCCCTCATCCTGGGCGGCTCGTCGGGCGCGGCGCAGACCCATGCGATGGGATGGAATGCAATGACCTGGAAGAAGCCGACCGACGCGGAGCTGAAGCAGACGCTGACACCGGAGCAGTACGCGGTCACCCAACACGAAGGGACCGAGCGCCCGTTCCACAACGAGTTCTGGGACAACCACAAGGCCGGTATCTACGTGGACGTCGTATCCGGGGAGCCGTTGTTCAGCTCCCTCGACAAATACGACTCGCGTACCGGGTGGCCGAGCTTCACCCGGCCGCTCGAGCCTGACAATCTGCAGACCCGGGGTGACGACAAGCTGGGGATGGACCGCACCGAGGTGCGCTCCGCGCACGGCGACTCACACCTCGGGCATCTGTTCGACGACGGCCCCGCCCCAACCGGCCTCCGATACTGCATGAACTCCGCGGCGCTTCGATTCGTGCCCGTGGAGCGGCTGGAAGCGGAGGGCTACGGGAAGTACGCGGCACTGTTCAAGCGATAGCGCGCTCAGCCGACCCGGATCTGCTTGATCATGCCGTGCGCCAGGTGAAGCTTCCCGTCCTTGGCGTCGGGCACGAAACAGATGAGGCCGTAATCGCCCGCCGCTAAGTCCGCGGTGAACACGCCGTCCGCCCCGCTGCCGATCACCCCGACCCCACCGAGCGGCAGCGCGGGCGGCGGCCCCTTCATGCCGCCGGTCGTCGCCCACGCCGCAAAATCCTCGACGGTTTTACCCGGGGCGAGCTTGAGCACCACGAGCTCGTGCGGCTGAGGCCCGTCATTGGTCACCAGGATCGTATGGCGCCCGGGGGTGAGCGGCCGCGAGGATTCGAACGAGTAATCCGCCAGGCGGATGGTGTCGCTCGCCACGGGCATCGCGGAGGCATTCCCGCTCGCAGCCACCTCGAACGGCTGAATCATTCCCTTCGCGATGTGCGGCACGCCGTCAGGGCTCGGGATCAGGCAGAGCAAGGCGTACTGACCGGGGGCAAGCTGCGCCGTGCTGACCGTCTCCTGCCCGGGCGCGATGCCGTTCGGCCCTCCCATGAATTCCATCCAGGGTGGCGGCGGGCCCTCGGTTTTCAGGGCCTGCGCCACGTCGGCGGCGGTTTTGCCGTCCTTCAGGCGGACGATCTGAGCCTGGTGAAGCTCCTTGCCGTGATTCACCAACTGGAGCGTCACGGCGCCCGCCGGCACCGAGGAGGGCAGCTCCAGCTTGTAGTCGGTTGCGGTGACGGTGACCGGGGTGGCCCGCGCCGAATCGGAGGAAGCACTGGCGCCCTGTGCGCTACCGGCGGCAGGGTCCCCCGAGGGGCGATCGGACTGGCAGGCGGGCAGCGCCGCGGCGAGGCACAGCAACAGCGCCGTCGGGAACGGATGGGAGGACACACGACCTCCTTGCAGGTGACCGGTATGAGGTGGAGGGGCCGAAGATGCCAAACCTTGCCGCCGCTCGCCAGGGGTGGGGTGACACGACTCACCGCGCCAGCCCCACGAAGAGGGAAGGTTGACTCGCCCAGGCCCCGAGGGGGCATCGACAGCGGTCCGTGGGCGCACACCGAACAGGTTTACGAGGAGGATGGAAATGCGGTCACTATTTGCAGTTGCGCTCGGAATCGCGGCGCTTGCCGGATGCAATCGCGGCGAGGAGACGGGCCGGGCGGCCGATGCGGTCGACACCGTGGTCACCAGCCGAGAAACGATGGACACTACCCTGGTCACTCATGACACGAACGTGACGGTCGATACGACGGTCAAACGGGGCGACAAGTCCACCAGAACTGATACCGTCAAAAAGGCCAGCGGGAGCATGAAGGCCACCGGCGCCGACACCGCCAGGTAGCTGTCAGCCGGCGGCCGGAGGCTCGCCTCCGGTCTGCCTGCGCCAGATCGCCCGCAGCGTCTCGACCGTATCCGCATTGTCGGCTGTTTTGTCCGGCCGATACCCTTTCACCCGTGCGAACCGCAAAGCCAGACCACCCGGATACTGCGGGCTGGCCTGCAGGTCGTTGAACGCCACTTCGACCACCAGCTCCGGCCGCACGTGCACCGTGTGCGCGTCACGCGAGGTCTCGATCTCCTGCAGCCGCACCGTCTGCCACGCGAGCATTTCGTCAGTCATCCCTTTGAACGTCTTTCCTAACATCACGAAGCCTCCGCGGTCCGCATCACGAGCGCCCAGGTGGAGGTTGCTGAGCCAGCCACGACGGCGCCCATGGCCCCATTCGGCGGCCAGCACCACCAGGTCGAGGGTGCGAACCGGCTTCACCTTGAGCCAGCGTCGGCCTCGCCGGCCCGCTTCGTACGGCGAATCCACCGCCTTCGCCATGATGCCTTCGTGCCCGCGGGCGAGCGCCGCGTGGAGAAACCCGCGGCCCTCGTCGGCAGAGCTCGTGACCAGGCGCGGCACGAGCAGTGAGGACGGCACCGCAGCGGCGAGGGCGGAAGACCGCCGCGCGAGCGACTCGTCCATGAGCGACGCGCCGTCGAGGTAGAGCAGGTCGAAGAGGAAGAGGGTGAGCGGGATGCTCTCGCGTACGCGTTCGACGTCGAGCCGCCGGCCGAAACGCGTCATGGTTGTCTGGAACGGGTGCGGCGTCCCGTCGGGTCGGAGCGCGATCGCCTCGCCTTCCAGGATCAGCTCGCGCGCGGGCATCGCGCGTACGATCTCGACGAGCTCGGGCACTGCCGGCGTGACGTCGTTGAGTCTGCGCGAATAGACTCTGACGTCCTCCCGCGTCTTGTGAATCTGGACGCGCGCGCCATCGAGCTTCCACTCGAGGGCCACCTCACCCAGCTCGGTGACCGCCTCCTCTACGCTCTCCGCGGAACCGGCGAGCATGGGGAGCATCGGGCGAAAGAGCTGCACCGCGAACCGCGCCAACCCGACCGATCCCTCGGTGAGCGCCGCGGCGGCGACTCTCGGCAGGTCGCCGGCCATCATGGTGGCCCGGCGAACGTCGGCCGATGGCAGTGCCGACGCGCGGGCCACCGCCTCGATGACCAGACCTTCGAGCGCGCCCTGGCGAAGCTCGCCCATGATGAGACCGAACAGAAAGCCGCGCTCGTCCTCCGAGAGGCGCGACAGCAATTCCCTCAACAGCCGCTGTTTCGCCTGCGCCGAGCCCTTGCCGCCGGCGTCGGCCACGGCGGTCAGGGTTGCATCCACCTGCTCGAGGGTGACCTTCGACTCAGTGGCGGTGGCGGTGGCGGCGGCGGACGATGCGGCGTTCGAGAGTGCCGCCCAGCCGATGCCGAGCTTGGGTTGCGGGACGATGCCGCAGAGGTAGGCGGTGACGAGGGCGATTTCCTCGGGTGCGGCGCTCGCGAGCAGCCCCGCGAGCAGCGTGATCTTCTCGCGCCTGCCGCGGCTCTCGGCCACGCGGCGTGAGGTCTCCACGAGCGTCGCGAAGTTCAGCGTGAGCTCATCAGGACGCCTGCCTGCTACAGATCGGTGAGGATGCGCGCCTTCACCTGCTCGAACTCGGCATCGGTGAGCAGGCCCTGCCGGCGCATCTCCTGGGCGCGCTGCAGGCGCGCCGCCGGTGCCTGCGCACCATCGCCAGCGGGGCCGGGCGCGACTCCACCGAGTCCGCCGCCGAGGTTGATACCTCCTGACTTTGCGCGCAGCTCCTCGAGCTCGCGGACGCGGCGCTTCTCGCGCCACGCCTGCTCCTGCGTCTGACACGCCCGGTACACCTCCTGCGCCTCGACCTTCCGCAGCCCCTCGACCCGGAGCGACCGGCCCATCCCCTCCGCGCTGGCGAGATCGGCGGTAGCGTAGACGGAGACCGTCAGGGTGGCGGCGAACACACCGACTCGAAGCTGGGCATCCTGCAGGTCCTGCCAGCGGACGTCCTGCGGGGCGTAATCGCCGAACAACCCCCGGGACACGACGATCAGGCGACCGCTGGTGGCGCCGACGATCGTCCGGCGGTGGGTCAGGGCGAACAGTCGGCGCTGGACGGCGTGAGTCTCGAGCTCTTCGCCCGGTATGAGGAGTGACTCAAGTGCCGCCAGGGCGCGTGACACGCCGGGCTCTGCGTGCTCGGTGGCATCGTCCATTGCTGCTCCTTCGTCGGTCGCGAGAGAGCGGGTGCGAGGGGTGCGGGAATCTTACCGAAGTGTGGGCGGTGCGCTCAACCGGCTGCCGGCGGCGCGCTCAACCGGCGGCGATGACTCTGTACCTGGCCAGGGCGAGCTGATAGGCCCCGTATGCGGCGAGACCGAGCGCGACCGCGCCGAGCACGAAGGGAGCGTAGGGCTGGCGCGCGAGGGTTTGCAGGGCCTCGCGCAGGCCCCCCGCCTCGCTGGGGTCGTGGTGGAGCGCCGCGCGGGCGAGGAAGAGGGCGATGAGGCCGAACACGACGCCGCGCGAGACGAGGCCCGCGCGAGCGGCCCGCAGCACCATGCGTCGCTCGTCGGCGCCGAGCTCGCTCAACCGCATCTTCGAGATCGCGTCACGCCGGAAGCCGCGGACAATCTGGGCGACGCCGTACCCCGCGACGCCGAGCGCCGCGAGGCCCACGAGCCACGGACCGAACGGCGCGTTCATCAGTTGCGCAGTGCGTGAATCGGCCTGTCCGCCCTGACCGCCGCCGTCTCCCATGGCGAGGCGAGCCGCCTCCCAGGCCAGTCCTCCGTGAATCGACCCGCTGATCGCGTAGCCCACCCGCACCGCTCTCCGCTTCCACCCGGTCTTCTCGCCACGATGCTCCGGGTCGACCGCTGCGCAGACAAGGCGCCAGACGCCGTATCCCGCGAGTCCGATCGCCACCAGCCAGAGGAGCCAGTTGCCGAACGGCTGCCGGAGCAGAACCTCGAAGGCACCCGACGTATCGGTGGTGCGACCACCCGATCCCGCGGCGGCCTGAAGAGCCAAGACGCCGATGAGCAGGTAGACGGCGCCTTTGGCCAGGTAGCCGACGCGGGCCAGACGCTCGATCCACGGGCGGGCGGTGGTGGGAACCGTCAACGTGGCCAAACTGCCTCCGATTGGGAACGAAGTGAAGTATGCGGTTTGCGGCCAGAGGAGGATGTGTCACGGCGCACGCGTCTTTATCGGCATGGGAGCGATTATCACTGTCCACATCCTCCACAGATGTGCACCGGGTTCGCATCCACCTATCTCCGTGCCGATTAGGCTCAACAATCCATCCACATGATTTGTGAGTAACCCGAAGAAAATCGGGCGCTTGAACCAGACGCTGCGCAACCTAGATTGTTTTCCCGCTGCCGCACTCCGCGTGGCGCAGGCAGGACAGGACCGAGGAGGCCCGCATGAAGCGCGAAGCCCGATTGAAGCCGGAGCATGCTCACTTCTATCCTGGCATCACTCCCGGAATTTGGGAGGGAGCCGGGGTGCTGGCCGACAAAGTGCTCGCGTGCCGGCTGCTCATGCCCAGCGGGGGTTTCGTGCTGAACGAGCGCGCGTTGCAGGCGGAGCACTTCGAGTTTCGCGGCGGTACGGGTCCCCGCCTGGCGGCGCCCGACCGGTTGGCGCTCGATCCCCGCGGCACGGCATCCGACTCGGCGCTCAGCGGCCGCTGAGCGCGGCATCCTGAGCACTGCGCTCTGCTGAGCGCGGTGACGACATGGGCTCCGCCCGGCACCCACGAGGAACGCGTCATCGCTCCGTAGGTGGCGCTGATCCCTGGCGCGCGTCGACGTTGACCTCAGACCAGTCGAGCTCCTCCTCCACGCGGTGAAAGGCATCGTCGCCGATCACCCCGCTCGCCCGCAGCTCGGAGACCACCCGCCGCTCCGCGGCCTGGGCTCGCCGCTGTACGGTTCCGAGCTCCCGCCAGCCGCTCGCTTCCGCATCATCCGCTCCCCCGTCCGTTCCCTCCGCACGCCGGAGCCTCGCCGCATACTTCCGCCGGAGAAACGCCACCATCTCTCCATCGCCGCCGGTCGCGTCCACCGAGGCGAGCCCCGCCCGCGCTGCGGCTGCGCGGGCGATACCGACCTCGCGCTCGACCGAGCCGTCGTCCTCGAGCTTGAGCACACGCATGAGCGGGGGTACGGTCAGCCCCTGGACCACGAGCGTGCCGAGTACGACGCAGAAGGCGGTGAAGAGGATGAAGTCGCGATGGGGAAACGCCGTGGCTGGGCCGCCATCGGGCAGCGCGAGGGCGGCGGCCAACGTTACGATGCCGCGCATTCCGCACCAGGCGATGACGGCGGAGGCTGCCCGGTCGAGGCGCTCCCCCCGCCACCGCGCCATGGCCGAGTACGCCATCACCCAGACGATGCGGACGACGATCACCGTCGCGCAGATCGCGGCGGCGCCGGTCGCGTAGCCCGCGAGGGACGAGCCGGTGGAGCGGTCCAGGATCGGCTTCAGCTGCAGGCCGATGAGCATGAACGCCATCACGTTCAGCACGAACACCACGACGTCCCAGACCGCGTAGCTCTGGATGCGAAGCCGTGCGGGCATGATATCGGGGGCCACGCGGGCGACGAGAATCGCAAACGCCACGACGGTGAGGATCCCGGACAGGTGCAGCCGCTCGGCGAGGATCCAGACGCCGAAGGTTCCGAGGAACTGGATGATGACGGCGGTGGGCACATCCTCGATCCGGCGCGTGGCGTATAGCACGACGCGGGAGAGCACCGCTCCGAGAACGATGCTGCCGAGGGCGACGCCGGCGAGCATCGGGACCGCGCCCCAGCCGACGAACGCGCCGGTCATCGCGGCGGTGACCGCCAGCCGATAGACGAGCAATGCGCTGGCGTCGTTGAACAGGCTCTCGCCCTCGAGGATGACCAGGATGCGGTGCGGAGGGCGCAATTGCCGGAGGACGGCAGTGGCGGCCGCGGCGTCGGGCGGCGCCACGATGGCGCCCAGGGCCACCGCAGCGGCCCAGGGCATCTCGGGGACGAGCCAGCGCGCCACCGCGGCGACTGCCACGACGGTGAGCCCGACCGCCGCGAGCGCGAGCCCGGTGACGGCGCGCCAGTTCTGCTTGAGGTCCCGCGGCGAGGAGTCGAAGGCGGCATCGAGCAGGACCGGTGCGACGAGCAGCGTGAGCGCGAGCTCAGGATCGAGGACGATGCTCGGCGCGTCGGGCAGCAGCGCGAGCGCGGCTCCGGCCAGGGCCAGCAGGGCAGGGTAGGGCGCGTTGATGCGGCGGGCGACGGCGGACAGTGCGGCGCCGACCAGCAGGAGCGCGATGACGAGCTCGAAAACGGCCATGAGGTTCCGGAGTGGCGAGGCTCGGAAACTATATCAGGATCGTCGTCGCCGTGGCTCGCCCCCTGGGGCGCCGCACCCTTGGCCCGCTGGTCGGCTTGCGGCTTTCCAAACCGCCTCGCATGACGCTCTGCAAGCGTTCGCAGTCGTCCAACTGCTGGTCACCAGGAGAGCGACGATTTGGCTCGGCTGAGCTGTGCAAGGCGTTGTGGGGGGAGAGGATGGCTATGGCTATTTCGACCTGAAACACAATCTGGCAGGCGGTTTGCCGACCACACCCCCGGATGGTCCGCTCGTCTCGCGAGCAAGCTCACCTACGCCACCTGTTTGAGGGGGATACGTATGAACAGCATGATCCGTGGTGCCGTGGTCGGTCTGACCGTGTTGCTCTCGGCCCAGGCCGCACAGGCGCAGGGTATCAGCTTCGGTTTCGGCGGCGGCGTCGTTGTCCCGACCGGGGATCTGGGCGACGCGAACTCGATGGGCTACAGCGGCACCGCGCAGGTCCGCGTGAAGCCGCCAGTGAGCCCGCTGGGCTTCCAGGTCGACGCCTTCTACACCCGCTTCGGTCTGGAGGGCGTCGACGGCCACAGCCAGATGCTCGGCGGCACCGCGAACGCCGTGTTCGCGTTCCCGAGTGCAAGCCCGGTTCGCCCATACCTGCTCGGCGGCGTCGGCTTATACAATCTGAAGGCGTCGATCGACGGCCTGGGCTCGACCGATTCCCAGACCAAGTTCGGGCTGAACGCCGGCGCCGGTTTCGACTTCGGGCTGGGCAAGGCGCAGCTGTTCGCCGAAGGCCGGTTCCACACGATCATGAAGGCGGTGCCGGACGTGAACGGTGACGAAAAGGCCGGCTACATCATTCCGCTGACCGTGGGCGTGCGCTTCTAAGCCTCCCCGAGGGTTAGTGATGTCTCGAAGCCGTCTCATCCCAGGATGAGGCGGCTTCGACCTTTCGGGGCCTGCACGGGCGTGCGGGGTGACCCGCCTCACGGTCCAGGTGCCGGGCCGGGGCGATTCTCAGAAGAGGATCGTGACCAGCGACCGGGTGGATCATCGCTCAGTGAGGAGGCACTCATGCAACCCGATCCCTTCGTTTCCGCGCTTCCTGTGTACGGCCTTGCCGAGCAGGCGAAGCTGCAGGGAGTGGAACTCGAAAGCGCGCGTGGCCCGTGGCGCGCGTGTGTCCGCCACGCCAAACGCCCCGACCGGCGAAGTCTGCAGACGATTCCCATCATCACCAACGAGCGCACGGAGGTCATGGTCGACACCGCCGAGCACGCCGTGGAGGTGGCCGGCCTGCTTAACTTCTGCGGCGTCGATGAACTCCAGCCCGTACCGGCGCTGGTGCCGCCGGTGCATACTGGGAAGCCTGCGGGCGATTGATCCTGCGGCGGGCCGGTTGGGCCGCCCCCTTACGGACTCGAGCCGGTCCGACGCGGGGACGAAAACGTGTCGGGCCGTCCTCTTTCCCACCAGAGCCTGGGCGCTCGTCACGCCGCACGGGGCGCGCTCCACGCACCTCAGCGCACCAACCCGAGCCTCGCGCGTAACCGCGCGGCATCGCCCACCGCATGTCCCTCCCAATCATTGTTGAAGTAAGCGTAGACCTGCTTTCCTGACCGCGACAACGCGCGGATGCGAGCGGCCCATGGCTCGAGCTGGTCGTCCGCGAATCGTCCACCCGGCTCCGCGCCGGCATGGAAACGGATGTAGGTGAATGGCGCCGTGGTCACCAGGTCGGGCTGGATGCGGCCACCTACCGGCACACACAGCGCCACACTCCGCCGTCCCAGGGCCTCGTACACTTCCGACACCTGCCAGCTCGGATGCCGTACCTCGAGCACCCACTGATATCCGTCCGGGAGGCTTCCGAGAAAGTCGCTGAGGCGGGGCAAGTCGAGATGGAACTGCGGCGGGAGCTGCACCAGAATCGGCCCCAGCTTGTCGCCCAGTGCCGACGACTGTTCGAGCAGCAGTGCCAACGGCTCGGCGGTATCGCGCAGTCTTTTCACGTGGCTGATGAACCGACTGGCCTTCACGGCGAACGTGAAATCCTGCGGCGTCTCGTCACGCCAACGCGCAAAGGTTGCGCTGGAGGGCAGTCGGTAGAACGGATTGTTGAGCTCGACGGTGCGGAACCGGTCGGCATACCACGCCAGCTCCGCGCGTGCGCGAAGCCCCGCCGGGTAGAAGACACCACCCCTCCAGTGGCGGTAGACGTAGCCCGATGTGCCGATCCAGATCGCGGCCCCCGCGGCGGGCATACCGCTTGCGCTTATGGCCGCCACCTACCGGTCCAGCCTGAACCGACGCACTGCAAGCATCAGCGTTCCACGACGTCCAACGCACCGCCGTGCGGTCCGCTTCGCGGGCGGCGAGCGTTTCGTCCCGACGTGCCCCCGTCCGGCACGTCGAGCACCGAGGAGGGAACTGGCGATGTCACACGAGCATGGCCGCACGGCTGCACAATGTGGCGGCGCGGGTACCGCGTCACCACACACCCCCCTAGCCGGGTTGTGTCGCGGGCGCTATCGTGTTGACACGAAGTCGCCACACCGCGCCACCCCACACGACAACGTGACATCGATGAGCCGAATCTCCCGGATCGCGGTCGCCGCCGCGTCGGTTGCGGCGCTCGCCGGCTGCGCCGTTCCCTCACAGACCACCCGCCTCATCGGCGGGCCCGAGCCGGTGACGGTCCGACTCGAGCCGGCGGTGCCTACCGCGGGCCAGTCCGCGGAGCTCACCATCACCAGTCCGGGCGCGGACAGCATCGTCGTGGCCTCGGAAAACGGACTGGACCGCTACTGGAGCACGCGCGGCGTGCTCCGCGCGCGCCTCACCTCGACATTCGGCGACTCGGTTCCGACCGGGCGCTACGCCACGCGCTGGCACGGTGAGCTGCTGTCGCGTCTCAAGAAGCCGGCGGTGATCACCGTGTGCCGGCAGGGACGCTGCCAGAAGCTCTACCACGAGTTCCCGGTCCAACTGCCGGAGGCGAACCACCGCACGGTGGCGCTCACCGCGGGCTACGATGCCGTCTTCGCCCGGCGCTCGCTGGTCGGTTCGCACAGCACGGTCCTCTTCCGCGAGGTGTTGAGCAGCGGGATCTGGTCGGCCCACGCAGAGTGGGTGGATCGCGGGTGGAACGCGCGGCTCGAAGGCTTCGCGGGGCGGGGAGAGCGCGGCGCCTCGTTCGACCTGTCCCGCGTGCTCAAACGGGCGGGCGAAGTGAGCTACGGCGTGGCGCTGCACGTGGACGCCGACCGCAGCGAGTGGCTCCCCGACGGGGAGAGCCCGGTGCTGGCGGACCGCACAGGCTGGCGCGCCGGCATCGGCCCGAGCCTGATGCTTCGCGGCATCACCGCCAGCTCCCAGCTGGGCGTCTACAGCGACGGCGCGCAGACGCTGCAGGTTGTCAGCACGCGCATCAGCATCAACGGCAACCTGACGGAAGTGCGGCTGCCGGTCAGCCTGAGCGCGGAGAAGTCGTTCGCGTTCGGCGGAGGTGCCATCGTCTCCCGGCGCCGGGATGCGATCGAACGGATGGTCGCGAGCGTGCACGTGCTGGATGCGTTCGCCGTCAACCTGGGGCTGTCCACTCACCGGAGCGCCTGGCCGAACGAGCAGCCGAACAGCGACTTCCGCGCGACGGAGACCCTGGTGACGCTGGGAGGCAGGTACACGATCACCTGGTGAGGCCGATCCGCGCCCGCCCGGCGCGGAGAGCTCGATTGCCGATGCCCCCGCTGTCGTTTCCAACCTAGACGTCCCGCTCGTGCCCAGGATGCCCCTGCGATATGCCGGCTGGGGAACCTGACGCGCGCGGTCTCCGTAGGGACAGCCATACCCCATCCGAGAGGTGCTATGCGACGTGAACTTCCCTTCCTTCTGGCAGGTGCCGTGCTCACGACGGTGTCGGCGGTGGCCCCGCGTGCTGCCCTGCTCGCGCAGGCGCCGCCGCTGGTACTGCCGAAGCAGAGCCCGCGCGCCTCGGTGAGCCAGACGGTCGGCCTGACCACCGTCAGCATCACCTACGACCGCCCGGCCGTGAACGGTCGACCGATCTGGGGCAAGCTAGTGCCCTTCGACAGCGTGTGGCGTGCCGGGGCCAACGAGAACACCGTCATCGAGTTCAGCTCCCCTGTCCGGGTGGGCGACCAGACGGTGGCGGCGGGGCGCTACGGTCTCCACATGATCCCGACCGAAGGCGACTGGACCATCATCCTCAGCCGTCAGGCCAGCGCCTGGGGCAGTTTCAGCTACGATCCGAAGGAAGACGCTCTCCGGTTCCGCACCACGCCGGCACCCGGCGACATGCACGAGCGTCTGGCCTACACCTTCGACGATCCGACCGAGAGCTCGGTGGTGGCGACACTCCGGTGGGAAAAGCTGGCGGTGCCGTTCAAGATCGACGTGGACACCAAGGCCGTGGTCACCGATAGCTTGCGTGAGCAGCTTCGCGGGCTCGGCCGCTTCTTCTGGCAGCCCTGGAGCCAGGCAGCCGCGTGGAGCGCGGCCAATGGCACCAACCTCGAAGAGGCCACCACCTGGGTCGAGCAGTCCATCGCGATGAACGAAAATTTCACCAACCTGCGCGTCAAGGCGGCGCTGCTCGGCCAGCGTGGTGACCAGACTGGCGCGGCGGCCGCGGCCCAGCGCTCGCTTGCCATTGCGACCGAGGCCGAGGTGAACACCTACGGTTACCTGTTGATGGGACAGGGCAAGGTCGATTCGGCGATCGTGATCTTCAGGAAAAATGCGAAGGACCACCCGAAGTCCTGGAATACCTACGACAGCCTCGCGGAAGCGCTCGCCACCAAGGGCGAGAAGAAGCAGGCGATCGAGAACTACTCGAAGGCGCTCGCCATGACCGCGGATCCGAATCAGAAGAAGCGCATCCAGGGGGCGCTGGCCTCACTGCGCTAGCCGATACGTCGGCATCCCGCCGGTCCTGGCGGACACGCAGGCTCCGCCAGGTCGGACGGGCTTTCTCAGCGCTTGTGACTCAAGGAGAACACGTACGCGGCGACCGCCTTCACCTGCTGGTCGTCGATGGCCGAGCCACCTTTCGGCGGCATCGGCGCGGGATGCTGCTTGGGCTGGGGCACGCCGTTGGTGATCGTCTTCACGATGAAGGCGTAGCTGCCGTCGCCATTCAGCCACTGCTGGTCGGTGAGATCCGGCGCCACGGCCGTGCCCTTCGCGTCCTGTCCGTGACAGGCCGTGCAGGTGCCACCCCCCACCTGGCCATGGAAGATGCTGTCCCCGAGCGCCACCTGCTGTGGGGATTGGGCACCGCCCGCCGCGGGCGCAGCAGACGGCTTGGGTGCGGCCGCAGTCTTGGCGGCAGTGTCCTGCGCCTTTGCCTGGCTCGGTTTGGCGGTGGCGGCGGACCGAGGCTTCAGCGTCGTGTCCGCGTTACCCACCTTCACGGACGCCGACTCGCCCGCGGACGAGGCCGCGGGGGCAGTCGCCGAGCCCGTGGCAGGCGATGCCATGGTCGTATCGCCGACCGCAGCCGTGCCGGTAGTCGGCTGCTCCGCCGGCGGGATGCTCGCCGTGCCGGCCGTATCAGCTCTGTCTCCGCCGCCGCCGCCGCCACAGGCCGCCAGCAGCACAAGCACTCCTATCCGAGATGTCGCTGCCATCGTTCCTCCCGAGGTCAAATGCCTGACACCCTCGCGTGGACGCCTCGCGGACCTTCGATATGTCTCTCCGTGGGTGCTGGGGCGGTGTCGGGCCTCACAGGGCAAGACCGGGCCATCTCCTCTCGCCCCGGCGCCGGTCGGCGATAAATTGCGACGGACCTTCACCGGGACTTCGCTCAGTGCTCGATTGCCGCACCTCCCCCGCGGGCAGGATGTTTCCAGCACTGCCGGCTGTCCTTCTTGCCCTGGCGGCCTGCGGACGTGAGGCCGCGCCGCCAGCGCCCCCGTCCGGCGACGTTCCGCCGCAGGTGGCCGAGGGTGACGATGCGCCGATTCGCGCGCTCTACTTGTGCGGCAACCGCTTCATCCTGATCAACGCGCACCCGTACCCGGTCCGCGTGACCTGGCGCGTTCAGGGCACGGACGAGCAGGGGGAACAGACGCTCGTCGCGGCCCCGAACGGAGATCCGGCGTTCAGCGAGGTCGAGCTTTCCGTGCGGCAAGCAGGGGCGCTCGCCCTGTACCGTGACGACGAGCTGCTCGCCGTGCGTGAGAACGAGCGCACCGCGTGCGAGCCCTCGATCGGCGCGGTGTCTCCGGCCGTCGCGGCCACGAGCGACACGGGCGCGTGGAGCGCGCCTGCTCCCTGGCCAATTGTCGCCGTGCACCTGCATCTCCTGCGGAACGGCAAGGTCCTGGCGTGGGGAAAATTCGGCGACCCTTACGTCTACAACCCGGCGACCGGCGCGTTCACCGCCGAGCCAGCCGGAGCCTGGCTGTTCTGCGCGGGTCACAGCTTTCTCCCCGACGGGCGCCTGCTCGTGGCGGGAGGGCACATCAGCGACGATCATGGGCTGCCGGACACCCACATCTTCAATCCCGCGGACCAGACCTGGCAGACCGCGGCGCCGATGCGGCGAGGGCGATGGTACCCGACGACGACTACGCTGCCGAACGGTCAGGTCGTCGTCATCGCGGGCCGTGACGAGAGCGGCAGCAACGTACCTGTCCCCGAAGTGTGGACTGGAAGCTCCTGGCGGGCACTGACGGGCGCGAGCCGCAACTTCGCGTATTACCCGCGGGCCTTCGTCGCCCCGAACGGCAAGATTTTCTACGCGGGCCACGAGAAGATCAGCCGCTGGCTGAGCACCTCCGGGAGCGGTGTCTGGACCACCGGACCGTCGCACCTGTCGGGCGACCGGGATTACGGCGCCGCGGTGATGTACCTGCCTGGCAAGATCCTGTACGTGGGCGGCGGACGCACGCTCGCCACGGCCGAGACGATCGATCTCACGAACGCGTCGCCCGCGTGGAAGGCGACGGGCCGCATGGCCTACCCGCGCCGGCATCTGAATGCGACGGTGCTTCCGACGGGCGAGGTGCTCGTGACCGGCGGCACCCGCGGCACCAGCTTCAACGAGCCGAGCCTGGCGGTGCATGTCGCCGAGATCTGGAATCCGGCGACGGGAGCGTGGAGGCAGGTCGCCAGCAATGCGGTAGACCGGGCCTATCACTCGACCTCGCTGCTGCTGCCTGACGGGCGAGTGCTGCACGCCGGCAGCGGGAACGGGATGGCGGCCGACGGCTCGCCGCTGCCCGACCAGAAGAACGCGGAGCTGTACTCGCCGCCCTACCTCTTCAAGGGGACCAGGCCGACGCTCTCGAGTGCGCCCTCCTCCGTCGCGTACGGGCAGACGTTCACGGCGGGCACGCCCGATCCGGCGGGCGTGAGGAAGGTGAGCCTCATCGCGCTCGGGTCGACCACCCACGCGTTCGACGCCAACCAGCGCTTCTCGTGGCTGACCTTCACCGCGACGAGCGGCGGCGTGTCGGTCAGGGCCCCCTCCGACCGGAACCTGGCGCCGCCGGGCTACTACATGCTCTTCATCCTGAACGCCAGCGACGTGCCCTCGAAGGCTAGGATCATCCGGCTGCGCTAGCCCGCCGGCCGGACAGCTTCCTGATCTCCTCGTCCAGGCTCCGGGCCAGGTCGGCAAGCTCCTCCCGCACGCGATCATTTTCGAGTGTGGGCAGCGCCTCGGCAATTTGCGCCGAGACCCGCCGATGATGCCGGAGCACGAGCGTGTCGAGCGCTCGGCTGCCGGCGCTGTGCGCGAGCGCGGCGATCGAGTCCGTCGTGACCACCGCGCCGTCGGGCGTGCGCGGGTGATAACGCTCGCCGAACTCCGCCTGGAGCAGGTCCAGCAGCCGGCCTTTCGCCGCATCCTCGTGGCGGTCGCCCTTCCATGCCTGCTTCTGCACCGGGCTTTCACTCGTGGGCCCGGCGAGCTCATCCATCACCACATCCAGTCCCTCATACTCATCGATCAGCCGCTCCAGGACGGCGACGTCCGGCCGGGTGCGCGCGGCCGTGCCCTCGCGCGCGCGGTCGTCGCCGAAGAGCGTGGACTCCGGGGCGGCGGCAGAATCGCGCCGCACGCCGCGGTCGGACCCGCAGGCCGCGACGAGCATCGCGATGCAGAGCAGCTTCGAGACTGAGCCTGTCATGCGCGCGCCGCCTTTCGGGGGCGCGGCTTCTTGCCGCCGGCGATCTCCTCCATCGTGCGGCCGGTCGTCACCGAGTTCTGATACTCCTCCACCACTTCCGACCCCGGTTCGGCGGAGCCGTCCCGATGCTTGATGAGCAGCCATTGGGCCCGCCTGGGATCGCCACGGCGCGTGCGCACGAGCACCCAGGATCCGCCTAGACGCTTGCCCTTCAGCTCGAACTTGAAGTCCCCCTTTGCGTATCCGCGGCGAAGCCCCTCGACAGGGTCGACGTCCTCGGCGCCCGCGTAGGTGTACGTGCCCCGGTCCCAGAGCATCACGGTCCCGCCGCCGTATTCACCCTGGGGGATCGTGCCCTCGAACCGGTTGTACTCGATCGGGTGGTCCTCGACCTGCATCGCCAGCCGCTTGACCGCCGGGTCGAGGCTCGGCCCTTTGGGCACCGCCCAGCTCTTCATGACGCCGTCCAGCTCGAGCCGAAGGTCGTAGTGCAGGTGACTGGCGGCGTGCTTCTGGATCACGTACGCCAGCTTGGGTGCGGACTTCCGCCGACCGCCACGCGGCTCAGCCGTCCGGCTGAAATCCCGCTTCCGGCGGTATTCGGCGAGGCGGTCCGCGGCCGTCGTGGTCGCACGCTTCCGGGATTTGGTCGCCGGGGCGGCCTTCTTCGTCGTTCGCCTCGTCGTCATCGGAGCTGCTCCATCGTGCATTGCCGCGGCGCCTTGTCGGGCCGCCAGCGGATGAACCGGGTGCCATGGCGGAACCGCCCGTTCGAGACGTGATCGTACCCCACCTCCACCACGAGCGACGGCGCGAGCGGCTCCCATTCGGCCGTCCGCTCGGTACTCCAGCGGCTCGGTCCGCCGGGCGCCCGACCCGTAAAACCTGGCGGTTTCTTCAGCGACTCCAGCTCGAGCTTGAGCTCCTTCCGTTGCGCCGCGTTCAGGCTGGAGCAGAAGCCGACATGATTCAGCAGACCATGCTCGTCGTACAGTCCCAGCAGGAGCGAGCCGACCCCGCCTCCCTTGGACGCATGACGAAAGCCTCCGACCACGCAGTCGGCCGTGCGCTGGCGCTTGACCTTGAGCATCCCGTCGCGCTCGCCCGAGCGATACGGGACGTCGAGCCGCTTGGCGACGACACCATCCAGGTCGCCATCGCCGCCGCCTTCGAGCCAGGCGCGCGCAGTGGCGAGCCGCCTGGTGACCTTCGAGAGCACGACCGACTTGTCGCTCGGAAACCAGCGCTTCGCGAATGCCTCGAGACCTTCGCGGCGCTTCGCCAGCGGCAGGCTCACCAGGGACCGGCCGCGGGCGTCCACGAGCAGATCGAAGACCACCAGCCGGGCCCGGTGGGCCGCGACGAGGGTGCGCACGCGGCTCGCGGCCGGATGCACGCGGAGGAGCAGTTCGTCGAACGAGAGCCGACCGTCCACGGGAATGACGATCTCGCCGTCCAGCACGAACCGTCGAGCGTCGAGCGCCTCGAGTGCCTCGACGATATCGGGGAAATAGCGTCCGAGCGGCTTGCCGGCCTTGCTCTGTATCCTGACGTCGTCGCCGTCGCGAAAGGCGAGGCAGCGGAAGCCGTCCCACTTGGGCTCGTACTGCCATTCGGCGCCGGTGGGCAGCTCGTCGACGAGCTGCGCTTCCATGGGCGCATAGGTGCGAGGAAGGGGCAGCGTCACAGCACACGCTCCAAGCGGAAGCGCCCGCGTGCGGCGAGCAGCGGCTTCCAGAGATCGCCGATCTTTCGCACGCGGGCAGGTACGTTGCCGATGTGGAAGTCCGAGATGGCGATGCCGCGCTCCACCTCGTCCCAGGTCACGGGTGTGGAGACGCTG
>DATLBL010000153.1:0-4795 GCA_035526925.1 Gemmatimonadales bacterium | reverse complement strand
AGACGGAGCTCGCTTACGCAGGGTTTGCACGTTTTTGCGCGGTGGTGGCCGGGTCTGAAGACCGGGCCTACATCTGGGATGAACGCCGGAAACCGACCGACAACCGAGAAGACACCTGAGATGTAGGGCGGGACCTTCCGGTCCGCCAGCGCACTGCCCGGTCTGAAGACCCGGCCTCCCTCGGAGAAGACCCGGCCCGCCGGGGTCTGAAGACCGGGCCTACACCGGAGCAGACCCGGCCTGCATCTTACAGACCCGGGCTGTCTCGATGGATGCAGGGCGGACCGTTCATCTTCGCGCGGAGCGGTTCGGCGGACCGCCGTAGCCTTGGCGGCGGCTGGTACGGTCCGCCAAAAAACGAACGCCGGAGCAAACTGCTCAGACTGCCGTGAGCAGCGTCAGCGCGAACCGCGCGTCGTTGTCGATCCACTGCTCGGAGGTCACGAACCCCGCGTCCTCGGCCATCCGATCGATCTGTGATGGCTCGTACTTGTACGAGCTCTCGGTCCAGATGCGTTCACCCTCGCCGAACTCCACTGCCACCCGGGCCTGCGCGATCGTCACACGCTGATCGCGGCGGCTCTCGAGGTGCATCTCGATGCGCTGGTGCCGCGCGTTCCAGACCGCGACGTGCGCGAACGCCCCGAGGTCGAACGTGCCACCCAGCTCGCGGTTGATTCGCACCAGCAGGTTGCGGTTGAAGGCGGCGGTGATGCCGAGCGGATCGTCGTAGGCAAGCTGCAGGTCGTGTTCGGGCTTCACGAGGTCGGCGCCGAGGAGGAGCGCGTCCCCGGGCGCGAGCGCGCCGCGGATCGCGCGCAGGAACCCGTCGGCGGCGGGCATGTCGAAGTTGCCGATGTTCGAGCCGAGGAGGAGGACCAGCATCGGCTGGCCGGCGTCGCGGGCCGCCGCGGCGTGGCGCAGCCCGACCTCGTAGGTCTCGCGGTGGCCGACCACGGAGATGTGGCGCAGGCGGCCGAGCGTCCGCTCCGACTGTTCGAGCGCCTGCGGCGAGATGTCGATCAGGTGGACGCGGCCGTGGCCGCCCGCTTCCTGCAGCGCCTCGGCGAGGATCACGATCTTCTCGCCGGAGCCGCAGCCCAGTTCGACGATGAGCGGGATCGCGGCGTCGCCGGGATGGTCCGGTCGCGGCGCGCAGAGCCGCGCGACGATCTCGGACGCATGCCGCTCGAGCAGGCCGCGCTCGGCGCGCGTGATGCGGTACCACGGCAGCCGGCAGATCGCCTCGAACAGGCTCGAGCCGAGCGCGTCGTAGAGATACTTCGACTGCAGCTGTTTCGGCGCGAGCGACAGATCGCGCGCGACATCGGCGGCGAACTGCGCGACGAGATGATCGGCCGTCGCGTGAGTCGTCACCGCACCGTCCTGAACTTGGCGTAGACGTAGGGATAGTTGCCGCGGAACCAGTTGCGGAAGCTCGGGCGCACCAGCTCGCGCGCGGTCGCCGGCGATGCTCCCTTCATCACGACGTGGCGGCCGTCGAAGAAGTCCGCGGAGTACTCGGGATACGAGCGCATCGGCTCGAATCCGGCGAACGGCCCGAAGACGGTGGACGTCCACTCCCAGCCGTTGCCGACGAGATCGTAAACCCCGGCCGTGCTCGGCGGATGCGAGCCGACGGGGATCGGATCGAACCCGGCGAAATCAAAGTGCCCCGTCGTCGAGCCTTCGGCCGCGCGATGGAACTCCGGCTCGGTCATGAGGCGCCGTCCCTTCCAGCGCGCGTAGGCCGATGCCTCGGCGTGGCTGACGTAGACGGGCCAGTCGAGCGGCAGCGGCAGCGCCTCGAACATGCCGCGCCAGAGCCACTCCGGGGACCGGGGGTCGGGGATCGGGGATCGGGGGGCAGAGATCGGGGATCGGGGGTTGGGGATCGGGGATCGGGGCATCCAGAAGGCTGGATGGGACACGGCCTCGGCGCGGATCCATTCCCAGCCCTCATCGCTCCACAGTTCCCTCTTGCTGTAACCGGCTGACGCGATGAATTCGAGATACTGCGCGTTGGTCACCGGCAGCGTGTCGATGTCGAACTGCGGAACAGGGACGTCGTGCGCCGCGAACTCATTGTCCCAACCGAAGGGGGTCCCGTCTCGATCGGCACCGAGGTGAGCGAACCCCGCCGGGATCACCACTGACGTCGGCGTTTTGGCACGAGCCTGGGAGTGACCCCAAGACCGACCCCCGACCCCCGCCCCCCGATCCCCGATCCCCGCCCCCCGATCCCCGCCGCGCTTCTGCTCGTAGGGCAGGCGGTGCCACATATAGAGGAGCGTCTCCTGGTGCATCGCCTCGTGCTCGAGCGCCGTGTAGAGGCCCTCGAGGGCCTCGGGCGTGGACGGCATCGTCGCCATCGCCGCGAGCACCGCTTCGTCGCAGGCCCGCCCGAAGGCGCGCACCTCGTCGCGCGACGGCCACACGGTCGAGGCGCCGCTGCGCGGCACAGCGGCGGCCTCGGAATCGGGATCGATGCCGCGCTCGAACAACTGCTCGAGCCGCGCGTCGACGGGCGGCAGCCCCAGCCCCCGGCGCAGGAACGCGATCACGCTGAACGCCGGCAGGTGCCCCTCGTAGAAGACGATCGGGTTGCGGAGCGAGATCGGCCGGCTGTAGTAAGCCGACGGCTCGATCAGGTCGAAGATCTGCTCCGACCGGGCGCGGTTGCGCCGGTACCATTCCACCGCCGCGCGGGTATCGATCGGAGCCACACTCGGCATCACCAACACACCTCACTCAGCGCCCACCAGGACTCCCGGAAGCACCAGCACCAAGGCACCAGCACCGGACCACCCAGCACCCACAGCACCGGCACCCGGAGCACCGGCACCTCGAGCACCGAGCACCCTGCTCAGAGCCCCGGAGTCTACGCCACCCGCCGCCCACCGCGGGGCGTTTTCCCAGTTTTAGATGCCGCAGCCTTCTTCGAGGATCCCGCCCCCTTTTTCGCGCCCCCCTTGCCCTCCAGCGAGGCGCGCAGACGGGACATCAGATCGACCACTTCCGCCTGCTTCGGCGTGTGGTCCTCGTCAATGAGCTTCGGCTTCTTCCCCTTCATCTTCGCGTTGATGACCCGCATCAGGTTGGTCATGTATTCGTCGGTGTACTTCTCCGGCTCCCACGCCGCTTCGAGGTTCTCGATCAGCTGGCGGGCCATCTTCAACTCGGCGGCGCGGATGTCCGCCTTCTGCGGGAACTTGAACTCCGACATGTCGGCGAGCTCGTCGGCGAACCGCATCATCGTCAACACGAGCGCGTCGCCGATCGCCTCGACCGCCGCCAGGTGCTGCGCGTCACGGAGGATCACCTTGGCGATGCCGATACGCCCCGACTCGCGGATCGCTTCGCGGAGCAGGGCGTACGACCGGTCGGCCCCCTTGCCCGCCTGCAGGTAGTAAGGCGTTTCGAAATAGCGCTCGTCGATCTCTTTCGGATCGACGAAATCGATGATGTCGATCGTCTTGGTCTTCTCGAGCGCGGCGGTCTTGAAGTCTTCCTTGCTCAGGACGACGAACTGTCCCTTGGAGTACTCGTAGCCCTTCACCAGCTCGTCCCAGGCGACGGGCTTGCCTTCCTTCTGGCAGACGCGCTCGTAGCGCACCGGCTCCTCGTCCTTCGCGTGCAGGAGCCTGAACTTGGGTCGGTGATCCCGCGTTGCGCTAAAGAGCTCGACTGGAATATTCACGAGCCCGAATGCGATCGAACCCTTCCACATTGAACGTGCCATATGAACCTTTCTGTCGGGGACCGGGGATCGGGATCGGGATCGGACCGGGGCCAGGATCGAGCGGGTCTTCACGTACAGAGCGACGCCAGCCTCGAAAAGAAGGCTGGCGTCGAGCAAACGCGAGTGCCGTCTACCGACGACCGGTTACTGGCTGCAGCTGTCCGAGATCATGCGGACCGAGGTGACCGTCATGTTGCGCGGACCGCCGCGACCCGCACCCTGACCGCCGCCCGACGCGGTCGTGCCCGTGCCGGTCCCGGTCGCCGAACCGCTGGCCGTCGTCCCGGCGCCGGCGGTCGTGCTGCCGGCGGTCGTGCCCGTGCCGGTGCCCGTCGCCGTCCCGGCCGCGCCGCCGCCCTGCCGTCCGCCGCCCCCCGCCATCGTCCCGACGACTTCGATCTTGTGGCCGACGTGCGGCTTCAGATCGACGCTCGAGTCAGCGGTGAGCATGAAGCTCTGCGGTCCGCCCTGACCGCGGCCCTGACCGCCGCCGGTCGTGGCCGTGCTGCCCGCGGCCCCGCTCGCGGTGGTTCCGCTCGTCGTACCGCTGGTGGTGGAGCCCGTCGTCGTGCCACCGGCCGCCGATCCGGTCGTCGTGGCGTCGCCGCCGCGCCGGCCGCCGCCGCCCTGCATCGTCACGTCGGTCAGCATGTAGGTGCCCGCCGTGTCGCCCGCGCGCAGGCAGCCGGTTACCGTGCGCGGTCCGCCGCCGCCGACCCGCTGGCCGCCCGCCTGGGGATCCTGCGCCGTGGTGCCCGAGGTACCGGCCGTCTGTTGCGCAGCCAGGCCGACGGCACAGGTCGCCGCGAGGCAGGTTGCTGTAAAGAGTCGCTTCATGAGTCTCATCCTCCTGATGGGCTGGGGAGCCCGGTCCGTAAACTGGTCGATGGTGAAAGAGCACGAACCATTCCACTCCGCCGCGGAGTCTCTCTATAGAGGAGGCTTCCTGTCGAGGCGTCTTGGACGGCTACGCCTCTACGGGAGATCCGTGACGGGATGAGCGGCACTGGCGTTAAAATCTCGTACGCTGCTGCCGAGTCGAAGGGCCTGTCC
>DATLBL010000152.1:0-6248 GCA_035526925.1 Gemmatimonadales bacterium | reverse complement strand
TCGATGCGGCGCCCACGCACATCGGCTACGGCGGGCAGGTGAATGTCGAGAGCCCGGATGCGGAATCCGTCACCCGCGGCACGCTCATCCGGCTCTCATCCGCGACGCACTCCTTCAACCAGAGCCAGGTGATTTTCCCGCTGTCCTTCTCGCCCACCGGACCGACGGGTCTCAGCGCCCCCGCGCCGGAGAGTGGAAGCATGGCGCCGCCCGGCCCGTACATGCTCTTTCTGATCAACGCGAGCGGGGTTCCCTCGATGGCGAGGATGGTGACGGTCGGGCCGTAACGTCCGCCGGACGGGGCGATCGCCCCGCGCAGAACCCTCCCGGACCCGCGCAGGACCCTCGAAGCTCCCTACCCCTCCGCTTGTCCAAAGCCGGTCTGCCGGTTATGCTTACGGGCTTATGTTCGACGAGCTGTCACAGAAACTCAACGACACCCTGCAGCGGCTCACCGGCCGCGGTGTCCTGACGGAAGATGCGGTCAAGGAAGGGCTCCGGGAGATCCGCCGGATCCTGCTCGAGGCCGACGTCAGCTTCGATCTGACGCGCGAGTTCCTGGAACGCGTGCAGGCCAAGGCCGTCGGCGTCACATCCATCAAGGATGTGCGCCCCGGCCATCAGATCGTCAAGATCGTGTACGACGAGCTCGTCGTGCTGCTCGGCGAGAAGCAGGCTCCCATCGCGCACGCCACCGTGCCGCCGACGGTCATCCTGCTGGTGGGGCTGCAGGGCTCCGGCAAGACCACCACCGCGGGCAAGCTGGCGCGGCGGCTCAAGCTGGAGCAGAAGGCGCCGTTCCTCGTCGCGGCCGACGTCTATCGCCCGGCGGCCATCGACCAGCTGCACACGCTGGCGCGGCAGGTCGAGGTCGGCGTGTACAGCGACAACGCGTCGAAGGACGTCGCCCGGATCGTCAAGCAGGGCATCGTCGAAGCGGGGAAGGCGCGCGCGCGGACCGTCATCGTCGATACGGCGGGTCGACTGCAGATCGACGACGAGATGATGGCCGAGCTCAAGCAGCTCAAGGCGGCCGTCACGCCGCACGAGATCCTGCTCGTGGCCGACGGCATGACCGGGCAGGACGCGGTCCGCATCGCGCAGGGCTTTCACGATGCGCTGGGCGTCACCGGCGTGATCCTGACCAAGATGGATGGCGATGCGCGCGGCGGCGCGGCGCTCTCGATTTACGGGGTCACCAAGGCGCCGATCAAGTACATCGGCGTCGGCGAGAAGCTCGACGCGCTGGAGCCGTTCTACCCCGACCGGCTCGCGGGCCGCATCCTCCAGCAGGGCGACATCCTCTCGCTGGTCGAGAAGGCCCAGACGGCGGTCGACGAGAAGGAAGCCGAGCGGCTGGCCAAGAAGGTCACGTCGAAGAAGGGCATGGACCTCGAGGATTTCCTCAACGCCATGCGCCAGATGCAGAAGATGGGCCCGCTCAAGAACGTGCTCGGCATGCTGCCCGGTATGAACCCGGCCATGCTGCAGGCAGCCAAGATCGACGACAAGAAGCTGAAGCACGTCGAGGCCATCGTGCTGTCGATGACGCAGAAGGAGCGGTCGAACCCGGACCTTATCAACGGGCAGCGCCGGCTCCGGATCGCCAAAGGCAGCGGGCGCACCGTGCAGGAAGTGAACACGCTGCTCGCGCAGTTCAAGCAGATGCAGAAGGTCATGAAGAGCGTGGGGAAGTCCGGGGGCATGGGCATGAAGCTCCCGTTTGGCCGTGGGCCTTTCCCCGGGTAACCCGCACACCTCGAGACAGGACCAGGAACGGACATGGCAACTCGGATTCGCCTGCGTCGCGTGGGCCGCAAGAAGCTCCCGCTGTACCGCATCGTCGTCGCCGACCAGGAGTCGCCGCGCGACGGGCGGTTCATCGAGATCATCGGCACGTACAACCCCAAGGGCACCACGGCGGCCGAGAAGGTCCAGGTGGACGCCGACAAGGCGCGGCAGTGGATCTCCCAGGGCGCGACGCCCTCGGATACCGTGCAGTCGCTCCTCAAGCAGGCCGGGGTGTTCAAGCCAGTTGCGGTCTGATGTCCGCCGACGCCCGCCACATGGTGGTGGGCCGGCTGAGGAAGCCCCACGGCCTGAAAGGCGACCTCACGCTGTTTCCGATCACCGACAGTCCCGACGCGGTCTTCACGCCCGGCCGCTCGGTGTGGCTGGTGGGCATTGACGGCGCCACGGTGGCAGGACCGGTGACGATCGAGCGCAGCCGCTCGTACCACCGGGAATGGCTGGTCAAGTTCGAGGGCGCCGACCGGCGGGAGGCCATCGATCCGTGGCGGGGGCTGTTCGTGGCGGTGCCCGCCGACGAGCTGGCCCCGCCCGAGGGCGATGAGGTGTACCTCCATGAGCTCGATGGATTCGCCGTGCGGTTGCCCGACGAGACGCCGCTCGGCTTGGTCACCGCGGTCTACGAGCTGCCCGCCGGGCTGATGATCGAGGTGCAGGGACCCAGACGCGAGTTCCTGCTGCCGTACAAGAAGGAGTTCGTGCAGCAGGTGGACCGCGCGGGCCGGAGGCTGGTGGTCACGCCGCCCGAGGGGTTGATCGAGGAGTAGGCGGGGGTGGCAAGGACCGGCATGCTGACGATCGACGTAGTCACCCTGTTCCCGGAAGTCATCGCGCCGTTCACGGCCGCGAGCATCCCGGGGCGTGCGGCGGCGGCGGGCCTGGTCCGGTTCAATCTCGTCCAGCTCCGGGACTTCACGCACGACCGGCACCACACCGTCGACGATTACGCTTACGGCGGCGGCGCGGGCATGGTGCTCAAGCCCGAGCCGTTCTTCGAAGCGGTCGAGAGCCTCGGCGCGCTCGACGCGGTGGTGCTGCTCTCGGCGCGGGGACGCCGGTTCCGCCACGACGACGCGGTGCGGCTCTCGCTAGGCACGAGGCTCACGCTGCTCTGCGGTCATTACAAGGACGTGGATCAGCGCGTGGCGGACGGGCTGGCGACCGAGGAGCTGTCGGTCGGGGATTTCGTCCTCTCCGGCGGCGAGGCCGCCGCCCTCTGCGTCCTCGACGCGGTCGTGCGCCTCCTGCCGGGCGCGCTCGGCGATCACGAGAGCGCCAGCGGCGACTCGCACTACGACGGGCTGCTGAGCCCGCCGAGCTACACCCGGCCGCCCGAGTACCGCGGCCGCGAAGTGCCCGAGGTGTTGCGCTCGGGAGACCACGCCCGGATCGGTGCGTGGCGGCACGCGGAAGCGGAGCGGCTGACCCGCGACCGACGGCCGGAGTTGTGGGCTCGGCATGCTGCACTCGAACGACCGGCTCCGGAGTCGCCCTGAGCGAAGCGAAGGGGGCGTGCGGCCGGTGATGCTCCTTCGCTTCGCTCAAGACGACCCGTGCGGAAGCGCGGGGCGTTCGCACCCAGGTATCACCATGCGCCCGACGGCGCGGAGGATTCGACGATGGAGCGGTTGGCGGAAGTGGCCCGTGAGGGCTTGCGCACGGACATTCCTGCATTCGAGCCGGGCGACACCGTTCGGGTCATGGTCCGCGTCCGTGAGGGCGACAAGGAACGGCTGCAGGCATTCGAGGGCCTCGTCATCGCCAAGCGCGGCGGCGGGATCAGCGAGAACTTCACGGTGCGGAAGGTGTCGGCCGGCGTCGGCGTCGAGCGCGTCTTCCCGATCCACAGCCCCACCATCGCCTCGCTGGAGCTGGTTCGCCGCGGCCGCGTGCGCCGGGCCAAGCTCTACTACCTCCGCGCGCTGAGCGGCAAGGCGGCGCGCATCCGGGAGAAGCGCGACAGCTGAGCCCATGCCACTCCGTCCCTCGCTCCACAGGGAACGGGCGGCCTGGGCCGATGCGACGCTGCTCGTCGGCGTCGATGAAGCGGGCCGCGGCCCACTGGCAGGCCCAGTGGTTGCCGCGGCCGTCGTCTTTCCCCCCGACTGCCGCGCGGTTCGCGGCCTCCGCGACAGCAAGGTGCTGCCCGCCCGCGTCCGCCGCGCGCTCGCCGAGCGCATCCGCACCCGAGCGCTCGCGTGCGCCGTCGGCGCCGCCTCGACCGCCGAGATCGACCGGCTCAACATCCGCGTGGCCACCGCGCTCGCCATGCGGCGGGCCATCGTGGCGCTCCTCCGCCGCGAGCCGCTCGCCGACCGGCCGCACCGAATCCTGATCGACGGGCTTCCGCTGCCGGAGGTCGGCTTCTCGCACGATGCGCTGGTCGACGGCGACGCGCTCTGCCAGTCGATCGCCGCCGCCGCCATCCTGGCCAAGACGACGCGCGATCGCCTGATGGAGCGGCTGGCCCGCCGCCATCCAGGGTACGGCTGGCACACCAACATGGGGTACGGCACCGAGGAGCATCACGCGGGGCTTCGCATGAACGGCCCCACCTGCCACCACCGCCGCACATTCGCACCGATCGCGCAGCTGACGCTGTTCTGATCGGTCCGCGCCGCCCGTGACATTCCCCCGGATGCCCCGTCCGATTCCAGGACTCGCCGTCGCGCTGCTGCTCGCGGCCGGACCCGCCGTCGCTCAAAGCAACCTCGAGCGCGTGGTCAACGGCGCGCTGACGCCTTCGCACGATTACGACCTCGTGCACCAGCGGATCGAGGTGCGCAACTTCGACTGGGACTCGACCTCCTTCGATGGCCGGGTGACGAGCACCCTCGTGTCGCTCCGGCCAGGGCTCGACTCGGTGACGCTCGACATGGGCCGCACGCTCGCGGTCCGGCAGGTGACGCCGTCGTGCGCCCGCCGGAGCGTCCGGTGCGCGCCCCTCGAGTTCGCGCACGCCAGCGATTCGCTGGTGGTTCGTCTGGGCCGCCCGGCGAACTTCGGGGACACGGTGCGGTTCACCATCGATTACCACGGTCGGATTCGTCAGGGGTACGGCCTCTATTTCTTCAAGGACGATGGCCGGCCGCATCGCCCCCAGCAGGTCTACACCGGGGGTGGGACCGACGGGAATCCGCGCTGGCTGCCGACCTGGGGCGGGCCCGCCGACAAGACGACCTGGGAGGTCGTGGCGACGGTGCCCGCCCGGCTGACCGTCGTCTCGAACGGCCGGCTGGTGAGCGACCGGGTCGACGCGGGCTCGACCCGCACGGTGCACTGGCGGCAGGAGAAGCCCGCCTCGACCTACCTGATCTCGTTCGCGGCCGCGCCGTTCGCCAAGGTGAGCGACCGGTGGCGCGGGGTGCCGGTCGACTACTACGTCTACCGCTCGGACAGCGCGCTCGCGCGGCCGCTCTTCGGCGCCACGCCCGACATGATGGAGACGTTCAGCCGTCTCACCGGCGTGCCCTACCCGTGGTCCAAGTACGCCCAGACCACCGTGGCCGATTTCATCGGTGGCATGGAGAACGTGAGCGCCACCACGCTGGTGGACTGGTTGCCGGACCCGCGCGCGTACCTCGACCGGCCATGGTATCGGCATTCGCTCATCCCCCACGAGCTCGCGCACCAGTGGTTCGGCGATCTCGTGACCGCCGAGAACTGGGCGAACTACTGGCTCAACGAGGGGATGGCGGAGTTCATGCCGGGCCAGTACTGGAGCGAGAAGCAGGGATCGCACGCCGAGCAGGAGTACTACCTGGCGGAGTACCGGCAATTTCTCGTAGCCGACGCGCGCCGGCGCATGCCGCTCGCCACGTACAACTCGAACAACGTGTACCCGAAGGGCGCGCTGGTGCTCGAGATGCTGAAGGCGCAGCTCGGGCCCGAGCGCTTCTGGGCGTCGATCCACAGGTATCTCACCCGGCACGCGTACGGCACGGCGACGAGCGACGATCTTCGCCAGGCGGTGCTCGACGCGACGGGGCAGAGTCTGGGCTGGTTCTGGAGCCAGTGGATCTACTCGGCGGGATATCCGGAGTTCGCCGTCACGGCCGTGTACGATTCATCGGCCCGCGCGCTGACACTCACCGTCCGGCAGACCCAGCTCGATACTGCCACGGCGGACAGCGGCTCGGTCCGCTTCGTCACGCCCTCCGTCTTCCGTGCGCACCTCGACATTCGGATCGGTACCGCGGCCGGGGACGTGGTGCGTCGAGTCGTTATCGACCGCAGGGAACAGTCCGTGGTGGTGGGCGACCTGCCCAGTGCGCCGACGATGGTGGCCTTCGACGACCGGAATGCGATCCTCAAGACGCTCGCGTTCGATCAGCCCACGCCGTGGCTCGCGACCCTGCTGGAGCGGCACAGCCATCTGTGGCACCGTGCCTGGGCCATCGAGCGCCTCGCCGAACGCGCGACCGACACGCTCGCGGGCG
>DATLBL010000151.1:0-2594 GCA_035526925.1 Gemmatimonadales bacterium | reverse complement strand
GCCCGCGCGAGCGCGACGCGCTGCGCCTGGCCGCCCGAGATCTGGCCGGGCTTGCGACCTTCGTAGCCGGGCAGCTCGACGAGCTCGAGCATCTCGGTGACGCGCTTCTTGACTTCGCTGTCCGCGACCTTCTTTCGCCGGAGGCCGAACGCGACGTTCTCGTAGATCGTGAGATGCGGGAAGAGCGCGTAGTTCTGGAAGACCGTGTTGACGTTGCGCTTGTAGGCGGGCAGCCAGGTCACGTCCTCGCCCTGGAGCTCGATCGTTCCGCTGGTGGGCTGCTCGAAGCCACCGATCATCCGCAGCGTGGTCGTCTTGCCGCAGCCGCTGGGGCCGAGGAGGCTGAAGAACTCGCCGTCCTTGACCTCGAGGTCGATGTGGTCCACGGCGAGGAAGCCCGCGGCGGCATCCGCCCCGGGGACGGACTTCGCGACCCGCTTGGCGGTGGCGTCGCCACCGAAGCGCTTGGTCAGCTGCTGCAGCCGGACTGCGACGTCAGCCATCGAGGTCAGCCATCCAGGCGGGGGCTCCTCCAGTGGGTCATCCGGCGGCTGCAGGCTCCGGCGTCGTGTCGCCTGATCGCAGCGGCGCCCCCCGACCCGATGCGGGGGAGCATAGGGACGGGCGGAGAACGGTGTCAAACCACGGAATCCCTCGCAACTGCGCAGGCCCTTCGTGCGAAATTCGCGCCCGCACGCCACGCGGAGTGCGAAATCCGCGGTCGATCGCGGGGTGAACAGGTGGTGATGCTGGGCCTCCTGCGCGCTCGGGGGTCTGGTCCGTGCCAGGTCCAATCGGCCGGCCTCGACTCAGGCCCCGCCGTTGCCTGCGCCCACACCGAAGCTTGATGCCAATCGGTGCATATCGGGGTTTGCGCGTGGCGCGCGACTCGTGGCGCCTGGCGGACGCCTGGCCGGCGCGTGGCCGGCGCGTGGCCGGCGCGTGGCGTGCCCGTAACGCTTGGCGGGCGACGGGTGCGCGGATCGCTGCGGGGGAGGCAAAACCCCGAGTCCGAGTAAGCGCTGAGGAAGTGCGATGCGGGAAGATCGCGGGCCCCGGAAGGCCGTCGGTCGCGGCCGTGACAGAGCGACCGGTGGCGCAAGTCCGCGCTGAGGCGGATGAATGCGCGGAGTCGGTTATGCAGCGATTGGCATGAGATTCGTGGCGTGGGCGTAAGCAACGGCGAGCTACCCGATCCGGGGCAGCACGAGTGGGCCTTCGCGGAGTTTGTCCGCCCGGAGCCGCCGCCAAGAACACCAGCGATCGTGATGCTCGGTCGAGCGGCGTTGCAGCTACGCCTGTACCGCGGTTGGTCCCAGCGAGGGCTCGAGCTCGCGTCGGGCGTCGACCAGACGACGATCTCCCGATTCGAGCGTGGGACGCAGGTCGGGCTCTCGGTTCGGCGAATCGCGCGGATTCTCGACGCGCTGCTCGTCGGGGAGGTCGCATTTCTCCCGCCGAAATCACGCGTCCCACCGACGGGTGTCGAGCTGATGCTTTCCGGCGATCGCTGGGCCAGGGCCGGTGACGCGGCGCAGCGCCGTCTCGCTCGTCCGCCGAGGAATCGCGCTCGGAGGCGTGCTGGCTGAGCCCCGGCTACGATATCGACGCGATCGCTGCCAGAACCCCGGAGCGATCAGCTGAGGGAGCCCGAGTCGCATGATGCAGATCACCGAGACCGCCGTGATGGATGCGCTGCGGCACGTCCAGGAACCCGAGCTCGGTGGTGACCTGGTGACCCGGAACATGATCCGGGACCTCGTCATCGATGGAGCCAAGGTCGCCTTCCAGATCGAGCTGACGACGCCCGCCTGCCCCCTGAAGGACGAGATCGAATCGCGCGTCCACGCGGCGCTGGACCCGATCGGCGTCGAATCGATCGACCTCACCTGGGGCGCGAGCGTCCGCCGCGCCGCCCCCCGAACTGCCGAGCAGCTGATCCCGGGCGTGAAGAATGTCCTCGCGGTCGCCTCCGGCAAGGGCGGGGTGGGGAAGAGCACGGTCGCGGTGAATCTCGCCGTCGCCCTCGCGCGCGACGGCGCCTCGGTCGGCCTGCTCGACGCGGACATCACCGGCCCCAACGTCCCGCTGATGCTCGGCCTCGAAGGCCAGCCGCAGAAGAGCGAGGACAACAAGATCATCCCCCTCGTCCGACACGGCGTGAAGGCGATCTCGATCCAGTTCTTCGTCCCAGCCGGCCAGCCCATCATCTGGCGCGGCCCGCTCGTCGGCGGTGCGATCACCCAGTTCCTGCGCGACGTGGACTGGGGCGAGCTCGACTATCTCGTCATCGACCTGCCGCCCGGCACCTCCGACGCGCAGCTGACCCTTGCCCAGGCCGTGCCGGTCTCCGGCGCCGTGCTCGTCACGACGCCCCAGGAGGTCAGCCTCCTCGACGTCGAGAAGGCCCTCGCGATGTTCAGGCGGATGAGCGTGCCCGTGCTCGGCCTCGTCGAGAACATGACCGCGTTCATCTGCCCGCATTGCGGCGAGGCGACCGAGATCTTCGGGCGCGGCGGCGGTGAGCGGTTCGCGAAGGATCACCAGCTGGAGTACCTGGGCGGCGTGCCACTCGACATCACGGTTCGCCAGGG
>DATLBL010000150.1:0-6694 GCA_035526925.1 Gemmatimonadales bacterium | reverse complement strand
CCGCTCGGGGACGGCACCGACACCGTGCTGCGCCTTCGGCCGGTGGCCGTCGTCGGCGGGCTCGAGTTCCGCCAGGTGAGCGCCGGCTGGGGGCACAGCTGCGGCGTGACGACCGAGAACCGGGCATACTGCTGGGGACTCAACACCGATGGCGGCCTGGGCAACGGCACCAACGCCAGCACCAATCGGCCCGTGGCCGTCGCGGGCGGGCTGCGCTTCGTGGTGGTGGAGACCGGCGCGTGGCACACGTGTGGCCTTACCCCCGTCGGCCGGGCGTACTGCTGGGGCAACAACACGTTCGGTCATCTGGGCGACGGAACCAGGGAGCGGCGCAACGTCCCGGTGGCGGTGCGGGGCGGACACACGTTCACCCAGATAAGCGCGAGCTGGGAGCACACCTGCGCCGTCGAGGCATCCGGGGTCACCTGGTGCTGGGGGTCCAACAAGTTCGGCCAGCTCGGCACCGGTGACAAGCTCACCCGGTCTACGCCTACCAAAGTCGTCGGGGGACAGCTGTTCGCCCAGATCAGTGCGGGCGGCGAGCAGCAGCGCGGCACCACCTGCGCGGTCACTCGAGCCCACAAGGCGTACTGCTGGGGGAGCGGGTACTTAGGTAGGCGAGGCGACAACAACGGCTCAGTCACGAGCGCCGTGGTGTCGCCTCGTGCGGTGGCCGGGAGTCAGCAGTTCGACCAGATCGCCGTCAGCTACACCCACACCTGCGCGGTGAACACCAACGACCGCGCCTGGTGCTGGGGCGCCAACTTCTTTGGCGAGCTTGGCGACGGCACGACGAGCAACCGTCTCACGCCGACGAGGGTGATGGGCTCGCTGTCGTTCGCGCAGCTGAGCACGGGAAGCGGTTGGACCTGCGGCACCACCACGGCGAGCGTCGGATACTGCTGGGGATCGAATCTCGATGGCACGGTCGGTGACGGTACGCAAACCGATCGCCATGTGCCGACGAGAGTCGTGGGACCAACCTGAACTGAGCTCGTCCTCGCGGCGAACGGCCGCGCAGTCTGGGTGAGGGTGGCAAGCTAAGCTCTCATCTCCAGCGCGAGGTGGGTCGTGGCGGCATGGCGACTGCCTTCCTGGCACCGCCGATGGTGCTAAACCAGAAACGTCTCGTATGTTGCCGAGTCGTACCTCGCCCCATGGAATCCACCCACAGAGTGTCCTCTCAGCAGGAGAGCGTATGACTTCCGCAACCAGCCCGGCGCGACCGGTGGTGCTCGTCGTGGACGATGAGCCGGTGGCGCTGGCGGTGCTCCAGCGAACCTTGGAGTCGCACTATCATGTGCTCACCGCCTCCGATGGGTTGAAGGCGTTGGACATCATCGGGGCGTGGGGACCAAGCATTCGGGTCGTGGTCACGGACGTGCGGATGCCTGGCCTGTCCGGCCCGGCCTTGGCGGCACACCTGGCGCGCTTGGATCGCTCACCCGCAATCCTGTTCGTCTCGGGCTTTACCGACCCGGACGTGCCGGGAGAGGTGCTCGCCAAGCCTTTCCAGCCCGACGCACTGCTCAGCGCCGTGTCCCGGCTCCTCGAGAACCAGGAGCGCAGCGAACCGCCATCGGATCAGCGATAGGCTCACCTGATGCGGAACTACGAACTCGTCCTGCGCCCCGCTGATGGTGGAACGTGTGAAGGGGAACCCACACGCCGGGCTCGAGCCCCGAGCCGATCGTGCAGGAGGACACGCACCGAGTCGAGCTGATCAGCCTGCTCGAGCGCACGCCGCGGCACGATGAAGGCCCTGGTGCGTCCGACAAAGAGCAGCAGCACCGTCGCCGTTTCCACCGCCTCACGAATTTCTGGCCAGGCAATGCTCACTTCCACCGGACATTCGCGCTCCTCGAAGCCGCGGTCGGTGAATCGGTACAGCACCGGGGCCGTCGCATCAGGGTTGCCCCGAAGCAGCGCGCGCAGATTTCGCCTGTGCGTCAATGGCATGGCGATCAGAATGAGGCCCCCCAGCACAATCCAGAACACGTTCACAAACAGGGCGTGTTGGAAGGAGCGGCCCGAGACGAGAGACACCAACACCAGAAGCGCGGGACCACCGACGCACAGTGTCGGCGCCACCCAGCGGTAACCAAGGCGTCGCTGCACCACCTGCAAGGCATCCCAGTGATCTTGCGCCGTAGGTTGACCGCGCACGTCGATCGTCACACTCCGCGCTACTCCGCTTTCTTCGCCATCTTGGCGCGAAACTCGTCCACCTCCGCCGCGATCTCGGGGCCGAAGTCCTCCGACTCCCAGATCGGGCGGATCTCGAGGTCGCTCGGACCCGGCATCGGATTGGGGCACCGCTTGGCCCACTCGATCGCCTCCTCCATCGACCGGACCTGCCAGATCCAGAATCCCGCCACCAGCTCCTTCGTCTCAGCGAAGGGGCCGTCGGTCACCGACCGCTTGGTGCCATCGAAGTGGATCCGCTTCCCGAACTTGCTCGGCTTGAGCCCGTCACCCGCGAGCATGATCCCCGCCTTGATCAGCTCCTCGTTGAACTTCCCCATCTGCTCGAACATCTCCTCGGCCCCTTCCGCCTCGAGGGGATGGTTCTCCGCCTCCGACTCCTTGGTCGCCTTCACGATCACCATGACCCGCATAGGACCTCCTCTATGGTTGGGAGCGGCCCGGGGGGCCCGCTCTACTTGTACGTCGCTCGGGGAATCCGGAAATCGACATCACCTGTCCAGGAAGAACTCTCAGGACGACGCTCCGGGTGTTCGGAAATGGGAATCTCTCGTCCCACCTTCGCGCACCGGCCAGCCGTCCCACCGGGACCGCAAGAATGTAAATCGATGAGCGTGCGTCTGATGCGAGGCGGGTGGACCTGGCACACTCCTTCCTTTGCCCGCACGGCACACTCGTTCCCGCTCACTGGTGAGGTAGGGTATGGATGGTCTGCTGCAGGACCTCCGCTACGCGCTCCGCTCGCTCGGCAGGTCCCCCGGGTTCGCCGGGATCACGCTCCTCACGCTCGCGCTCGGCATCGGCGCCAACACTGCCATCTTCAGTGTCGTCAACGCCGTGCTCCTTCGCCCACTGCCGTTTCTCGAGCCGGACCGTCTCGTCCGGGTGCGCGAGCTGTACGGCGCGGGCGAGCAGGGCAGCGTGAGCGGGCCCAACTTCCTCGACTGGCGGGCGCGGAACCATGTGTTCGAGCGGATGACGGCATCCCGCGGCGTCACCGTCTCACTCCTCGAAGGCGGTGAGCCCGAGGAAGTGCAGGCCACAGCGGTGACGGTCGATTTCTTTCGGGTCCTCGGCGTCGCGCCGGCCATCGGCCGCGGGTTCGTGGAAGGCGAAGACCAGGGCGAGGGCCAAGCGGTCGTCCTGGGCGACGCGCTCTGGCGCACGCGGTTCGGCGCCGACCCCGCCGTGGTGGGCCGCGCCGTGAACCTGAGCGGGCGCACGTACACCGTCATCGGCGTGGCACCGCCGGCGCTCGACTACCCCGGACGAACCCAGCTCTGGCTCCCGCTCGGATTCGGGACCGGCCGTACGCTGGTCCGGGACTCGCACTCCTACGACGTGCTCGGTCGCCTGCGGCCGGGCGTGGCCATCGAGGACGCAGAGCGTGACCTCGCCGCGGTGGCCCGCACCCTGGCCGAGCAGTATCCGGAGTCCAACACCGGCCGGAGTGTGATCGCGCGTTCACTCAGCGCGGAGTCGGTCCAGGCGATCCGCCCCGCGCTGCTCATGATGAGCGGCGCGGTCGGACTGGTGCTGCTGATCGCGTGCGCCAACGTGGCCAACCTGTTCCTCGCTCGGGCGGTGGGGCGGCAGCGGGAGTTCGCGCTGCGGGCCGCCCTGGGCGCACGGCGCTGGCGGCTCGCGCGCCAGGTGCTCGCGGAAGCGCTGCTGATCGCGGGCCTCGGTGGCATGCTCGGCGTGCTCCTCGCCTCCTGGTCGATCGACCTGCTCGTGGCACTGCAGCCGGGCGTCATTCCTCGGATCGGTGAGGTGACGATCGATCGCACCGCCCTGGTGTTCACCCTCGCGGTCTCCCTGCTGGTCGGCGTGGCGTTCGGCGTGGCGCCTGCGCTCGCGGTGAGCGCGCACGATCCCGCGAGCTCCTTCCGCGGCGAAGGGCGCGGCACCGGCGGCACGCGCGCGAGCCGGTTTCGCGCCGGTCTGGTCGTCGCCCAGCTCTCACTCGCCCTCGTGCTCGTGACCGGCGCCGCGCTGCTCGCGGTGAGCGTGCGACACCTGGCCGGGGTGGCGCTCGGCTTCGAGCCGGAGGGCGTGGTGACGTTCGATCTCTCGCTCTCGACCGCGCGATATCCCGACCCGTCGGCGCAGCGACGCTTCGTGCAGCGCGTGCTCGAGCGGGTCCACGCCATCCCCGGCGTGCAGCAGACCGGGGCGGTGTTCTTCCTGCCGCTCGGGTCGGGCGACAGCCGGGGCGACGTGGCGATCGAGGGCCAGGACCCGCCGGCGCTCGGCCAGGAGCATTACGCCGGGTTCCGGCTCGTGGCGGGGGATTACCTCCGTGCCATGGGCCTGAGCGCCCGCCGCGGCCGCCTGCTGGGTCCGGACGACATCGAGGGTGCGCCACTCGTCGCCGTGGTCAATGAAGCACTCGTCCGGAGCTACTTCGGCGGCCAGAATCCCATCGGGCAGCGCATCACCTTCGGGACGCCCGACAGCACTGCCGAATGGCGGACGATCGTCGGCGTGGTGGGCGACGTACGTCACGGCGGCCTCACCGCGGACCCGCTGGCCGAGATCTACGTGCCGCAGCGCCAGCTCGCCCCGGATTTCTGGAGTATCTTCGTGCCGATCCCGCTGTCGTTCGTGGTGCGAGGCACATCGGACGCCACCACGCTGGCCGCGGGGATCAAGGCCGCCGTTCGCGACGTGGACCCGCAGCAGCCCGTCAGTCGCGTCCGCGACGCCGGTGAGCTGGTGCGAGCCGCGATGGCCCGCTACCGCTTCAACATGCTGCTGCTCACGCTGTTCGGCGTCGTGGCGCTCACGCTGGCCTCGGTGGGGGTCTATGGGGTGATGGCCTACACCGTGAGTCAGCGGACGCGCGAGATGGGCATTCGGCTGGCGCTCGGCGCCCAGGCCCGATCGGTCCAGGCCCTGGTACTTCGTCAGGGCCTCGCGATGACCGTCGTGGGCATCGGGTTCGGCGTGCTCGGGGCGCTGGTGCTCGCGCGGCTGCTCGGGAGTCTGCTGTACGAGGTGAGTCCGAGCGACCCGAGGGTGCTGATCGGCGCCACCCTCCTGCTCGCCGGAGTCTCCGTCGTGGCGTGCCTCGTGCCGGCCGTCCGGGCCACCCGAGTCGATCCGATCGAGGCGCTGCGCAGCGAGTGACATCGCGTGAGCTTCCGGTCGCGCGTGCCCGTCAAGCGGCAGTGCTTGGGAGACGACCATGACGAATCACAAGAGCGGAACGCGTGAGGAGTGGCTCGAAGCCCGGCTGCGGCTGCTCGCCGCCGAAAAGGCGCTGACCCGGCAGAGCGACGCAGTGGCGCTGCAGCGGCGCGAGCTGCCCTGGGTCCGCGTCGACAAGCAGTACCGCTTCGAGACCGAGGAGGGATCGGCATCGCTCGTCGATCTTTTCCGCGGGCGCTCGCAGCTCCTGGTGTACCACTTCATGTTCGGCCCCGAGTACCAGGCAGGGTGTCCGGCCTGCTCGTCGATCGCCGATGGGTTCGACGGGTTCGTCGTGCACCTGGCCAATCATGACGTGTTGCTCTGGGCGGTCTCGCGCGCGCCGCTCGCCAAGCTGCAGGCGTACAAGCGGCGGATGGGCTGGAGCTTTCCGTGGGCGTCGTCGCTCGGAAGCGACTTCAACTACGATTTCAACACCTCCGTCACGGAGGAGCAGCAGCGGGCGGGCTCCGTCGAGTACAACTATCGCACGGAGGATGTCAGGTCCCGCCTGGAGGCCGGAAAAGAGGGCCCACTCGCCGAGTTCGCAGCGGGGGCCGGTACAGACTGGGCGACCTTTACGCGGGAACAGCCCGGGATGAGCGCGTTCGCCCTCGAGGACGGCGTCGCCTACCACACTTACTCTGCATACGCGCGCGGGCTGGATGGGCTCTGGGGCATGTACCAGTGGCTCGACCGCGCGCCGCGAGGGCGCAACGAGACGGGCATCTGGTTTCGCCGCCACGACGAGTATGCGAGCGGGTGAACCGGCAGCGATGCAGGCAAGGTCGTAGGTGCAGCTGAATGACACGCTGAACCGCCGTCGAGAGCACCGGACTCTCGGCGGCGGTTCGGCGTGAGCGTGGAGCTTCCGAATCTACCGGCTGCTGGTGGCCGGAGTCTCGGGCACCACCGCCACGCTGCTGATCTTCCAGCGGTCGATGCCGCGCCGCAGGACGACGAGGTAGCGACTCGAGCCTCCTTCGCCGCCCGAGCCACCGCTGGTCATCGAGCCCACGTCCCACGCGGTATTGCCGAACACGCGCATCGTATCGGACGACAGGGTGATGTGCTTCCACCCGGCGGATTCCTCGTTCAGCGCCTTCCCGATCGCCGCCTGGCCCAGGAGTGTGCTCCCGTCCCCGCGGACCACGACGGCATCGGGCAGGTACATGGCGGTGAGCGCGGTGGCGTCCTTCCGATTGTAGAGATCCGCATACTCCGAGCGAATGGTGTTGATCTCCTTGATCGCCGTCCGCAGCGGCACCCTGGGCGACTCGACCCCCTGGGCGGCCGC
>DATLBL010000149.1:0-15181 GCA_035526925.1 Gemmatimonadales bacterium | reverse complement strand
CCCCACCAACATCATGGGCGCTACCAAGCGGGTCGCCGAGCAGATCGTGCAGGAGATTGCCGAAAGCCACGAACGGAAGTTCGTCGCGGTCAGGTTCGGGAACGTGCTGGGGAGCCGGGGCAGCGTGGTGCCGACGTTCCTTCGGCAGATTCAGACCGGCGGCCCGGTCACCGTCACGCATCCCGAGATGCGGCGCTATTTCATGACCATCCCGGAGGCGGTGCAGCTGGTTCTGCAGGCGGGGGCGATCGGCCGTGGCGGCGAGGTGTTCGTGCTGGACATGGGTGAACCGGTCAAGGTGCTCGACCTGGCCACCGACCTCATCCGGCTTTCGGGGCTCGAGGTGGGCCACGACATCGAGATCCGGTTCAGCGGCACCCGACCGGGCGAGAAGCTGTACGAGGAGCTGTTCTTCGACTCCGAGAGCGCTATTCCCACCGACCACCCCAAGGTGCTCCGCGCGAGGAACGGCGTGCTACCGATCGGGCTGAGCACGGTGGTGGACGTGCTGGTGGACGGCGCGCGCAAGGGCCGGCCGGACGACGAGATTCGCGAGCTCCTCGTCCGCCTCGTGCCGGACTTCAAGGTGTCGGAGCGAACCTCGGAGCCGGTGCTGGGAATGGCGCAGAGCTGAGGCGCGCCCTGCTCGGGGTCAGTTCCGCGCCACCACGATGATCGTGACCAGGGCGCCGAGCAGCTGCGCCGCGGTCGATAGAATGCCCGCCAGGCTGCTGGTCGGCTCCTGCGCCGTCCGCGTGGCGACGAAGACCACGGCCCCCGGCTTCGGCTTCGGCACCTTGTCCGCAAATACCGCTTTCCGCTTCACTCCCTCCCGCTCACCGTTGGGCTGCGTCACGTACGGGTGACGATTGTCGCCGGTCTGGGTGTACCCGCCTGCCGCGTCCACGTACCAGTCGAGATTCTTCCCCGGCGAATAGGCCACCGGCCCCGGAGAGTTCACCGCTCCCTGCACCATGACGATCGGATTGAACTCGGGGATGTGGATCGAGTCGCCGCCCGCCAGGATGATGTTGTCGCGAAACCGGTGATCTTCGAGCACCCGAGGCAGGTCGATGCCGACGCGTTCCGGCAGGCCGCGCGGCACGCTGTCACGTGAGCCGGTCGACGAGAGTACCTGCGGCAGGCGGTCGGTGCCGATAGGCCGGGCGCCGACATAGGCCCGATAGAATTCGATCCCGCCCGCGTACGCTTCGCCGGTCAGGCCACCTGCGCGTTCGATGACGTCGGCGAGCCGCTCCGTCTTCGAGCGGAGCGAGTAGCGCCCGGGTGATTTCACCTGCCCACTCAGGACGACGGTACGCTGCAGCGACCATTCACCCTGCCGCAGCACCAGCACGTTGTCGTAGGGCTGGAGCGGGGTGTCGGCCGGACCACCGGTCGGAGCTACGGTCGCTCCGGCGGGCCGACCGATCTGGAACGAGGAGTCGAGCTGGATCCGCACCGTCTCGGCGAGGGCACCGGGCGGCCGGTTCGTCGGCAGGCGGGCGACCTCGGTTTCAAGCTGCGCGTCCTCGGTGAGGCCGTCTGCCAGCAGGATGGCGTCGCGCATCGTCATCCCCTCGCGGTAGGCCACCCGTCCGGGGCGGCGAACCGCGCCGACGATGGCCACGGAGGGCGCGGCGAGGAACGTGGTTCTGCCGAACACCCGAATCTCGTCCAGGTCCTCGAGCACCAGATCGTCGCCGACCCGACCGCTCGAGTCGGTGAACGCCGAGCGCAGCTGGACGAAGGTCGAATCCTCACGCACGCGGGTAACCAGGATCCGGGGCAGATAGACGTCGGGCCGGGGGCCGCCCGCGAGCCGGATCGCGTCGCTCAGCTTCATCCCCGGGGTGAAACCGACTTCGCCTTCGACCCAGACGGTGCCGCGCACGGTGACGTAACCACGCTGCCGGGACGCCACCGGGTGGACCGTGACCGAGTCCCCGGGAGCCATCGGCACCGCGGGGGCGGTCCCGCCGCTGAACTGGTCGGCGCCCACCGCGATGACGACGCGCGCTCGTCCGCCCGGCCCTCGGGATGCGGCGGGGAGAATCCGGTGAATCGTGACGCGGGCCTGCACGGCGGAGGGATCGAATCCCCCCGCGAACGCAATCGCATCCTGCAGCGTCTCGCTCGGACGCATCTCGTAGATCGCCGGCCGGAGCACCTCGCCGGCCACGGTCGCGAGGCCGCCATGCACCGGCACGAAGACCACGTCGCCGGTCTGGAGCCGGATGTCCGTCGGATTGCTGCCGCGCAGCAGGTAGTCGTACAGATCGAGGCTGTCGACGAGGGTGCGACCCCGTCGGATCTCGACCCGTCGAAACGAGCCGTTGTCGGTGGGACCGCCTGCGGCGTACAGCGCGGTCAGCACGGTTCCGGCGCTCGAGATCTGATACGCCCCGGGGCGAACCACATCGCCCGCGACGTAAACCTGGATGTTCCGGAGCTTGGCAAGCGAAAGCTGAAAACGCGTGGACCCCGTTCCGTTGCGGCGGACGCCGGAATACACCCGGCTGAGTCGCCCGGAGAGCTGCTCCTGCAACTGGCCGAGGGTCAAGTTGGCCGCGAAGACCTGTCCCACCTGCGGAATGACCACGAAGCCTTCGCGAGTCACCTCGAGCGTGTGGGCGCGCTCCACGTCGCCCGTGAGGATGAGCACGAGCACGTCGCCCGGACCCAGCCGATAATTCTCGTCCACCGGCCCCGCTTGTGCTGCCTGGAATCGTGTGGTGGCGCGGCGAAAGGTCTCGCTGCCGAAACGCTTGAGACCTCCGCGGAGCACGGCGACGGAATCGGCCAGCGAATCGGCGCGAAGCGAGTCGGCGCGCAGCAAGCGGACGGAGTCGAGTACGGCGCGCAGCGAATCGGAGGTCGCCCCCACCGAATCCACCAGGGCGAGCGAGTCGGCTTCCTCAGCGCTCAGGACACCGAGCGCTCGCACGGCATCGAGCGTGCGGGGACCGAGCTGCGCCGGCTGCGTGGTGTCCGCCCCCTGCACGTAGTCGTCGAGCATGTTCTCCGGATACCCCGAGGCGCGGAGGCGCGAGCGCACCTGATCGGGCGTGAGCCCCGACTGCTGCATCCGCTGCCGCAGCTGCTGCACCAGCTCGGGCTGGTTGCGCAACATCTCCTGTGCTTGATCGGGCGAGGGCAGCTGTTGGCCACTGGGAATCTGGGCCGACACGGGGGCGACGAGCACGACGATGGCGGCCAGGGCAAGCCACACCCTGGCAGGCAGGGCACTACGCGAAACCGAGTTGGGCATGGAGGCCGAAGATGCTTCGTAAGTAAGGCGAAGTCAAGCGGTTGCGCGGAGCAGGTCACGCCAGAACGCGAGCGTCCGCTCGGCGATCGCGGCATCAGTAAACGCGTCCATGACGCGCCTCCGCCCGGCGGTGCCCAGCCGCTGGTGCTCGCTTGGCTGATCGTGCAGCCGCTGGAGCGCTTCGGCCAGGGCCCCGACATCCTCCTCGGGAACGACGAGGCCCGCGTCGCCGACGGTCTCGGGAATCGCCCCAGCGGCGCTGCCGACGACGGCGATGCCGTGTGCCATCGCATCGAGCGCGGCGCGCGGGGCCACCTCGATCCATCGCGGGGTGCTGCGGGACGGCATGATCAGGACGTCGAGACGCGGCCAGACCTCATCCACGCCGCTACGGGGAAGAGCACCTCGCCACGTGACTCGTCCGGCGATGCCCAGTCGCTCCGCCAGCCCCTCGAGCTCCTCCTGGGCCGGCCCGGTGCCGACCACGGTGATCGTCCAGCGCCCGACCAGCTTTACTGCCGCGCGAAAGAGCAGGTCGAGACCCTTCTCGGGAATCAGCCGGCCCACGAAGCCGATGCTGAGACCGGTGTGCGGCGCGCGCTCGGCGCTGAGCGGAAGCTGGACGCCGAGCTGCGGGATGGTCCGGTGAGGCAGCGAGGAGTGGCCGCGCAAGGCCAGCCGACCGGCGGACTCGTTGATCGAGACGAGTCCCGCCGCGCCGGCGATCGCACGATTTCGGCGCAACCGCGCCAGCGTGCCCCGACTGTGCGGCAGGCTCTCACGGGACACCAGCACGTACGGCAGCTTGAGGCGCCGGGCCACTCGCGCGATGGCTGCGGCGCCGTTGCTGCCGGGGTCCTCTTCGATCTGCACGAGGTCGGGTCGGAGATCGGTCAACAGACTCCGCACTTTGCCGCCATGCCAATACGGATCGGCGGTCGGCAGCGCGCTGCCGCGGATCGGGATCGGGACGGTGCGAACGCCGCCGTCGTCACCCCAGGTGGTCTGCTGAGGCTGGACGAGGCCGGTCGGCACCCAACGATCGGGGACGGCGGCCGCAACGGTCACTCCGAGCCCGGCAAGGGCACGGAGCTTGCCGCGATTCGCGGGGTCCGCGTAGATGCGTGAAATGACCAGGGCGCGCACGCCACCAATCTCACCCGGCGCCGCGCCGCCACCAAGGGCTTCGCGTGGTTGACTTGGATCGTCGGTCGTAGTGAACTTGGCGAAACACCCCATGCGCATCCTTCACCTCGCGAAGTATTACTGGCCGCGGTCCGGCGGCATGGAGCGGGTGGTCCAGGGACTCGCCGAAGGCGCGGCGGGGCTCGGGCACCAGGTGCAGGTGGTGGCGGTGGAAAGCCGCGGCAAGGCCGGGTCGTCCGCCCGCCAGCGCTCCGGGGTCACTCGGGCATTCTCCTTCGCGGCGCTCGGCTCGCAGGAGATCGCCCCCGGCTATATCGCCGCCACCTGGAAGCGTGCGGACATCATCCATGTCCACCATCCGCATCCGCTCGCCGACGTCGCCTGCCTGATGCGCGCGGGACGGACCCCGGTGGTCGTCACCCAGCACGCCGACTCACGCCGCTCCATGTACAGGCCGGTCACCGGACTGGTGCTCCGGCGTGCGGCGGCGGTGGTGGTCCCGAGCCGCGCGCACCTGGCACTGTCGACCGAGCTCGTCGGATGGGAAGGCAAAGTCGAGGTCATTCCGTTCGGCATCGACCAGACCCGGTGGGACACGGTGCCACCGCCTCCGCCGGGCGGGTCACCACGCGCCATCTTCATCGGCCGGCTGGTCGCGTACAAGGGACTCGACATTCTGTTGCGCGCGCTGGAGCGGGTGCCGGAGCTTCGACTGGACATCGTGGGCGCCGGGCCCGAAGGTCCCCGACTGCGGACCTTGGCGCAGGCGTTGGCCGTCACCGACCGGGTGCGCTGGTACGGCGAGTATCCCGACGAGGACCTGCCACGCCGGATGGCGGACGCCGACTTCCTGGTCCTGCCGTCGGTCACGGTCGAAGAAATGTTCGGCCTCGTGGTGCTCGAGGCGATGGCCGCGGGTCGGCCCGTCATTACGACGGCCCTGCCGAGCGCGGTGCGCGAGGTCAATGTTCCGGGCGTCACGGGTCTCGAAGTCCCGCTGCGCGACGTGCCCGCCCTGGCCCAGGCGCTGGAGGCGTTGAGCCGCGATCCGACCCGGCGCCGGACCATGGGCGAGGCGGGCCGGCAGCGAGTGGGCGAGCGATTCACCCAATCCATGATGGCGGAGCGTCATATCGAGCTGTACGAGAAAATCCGCGCCGCACGCGGGTGAGACATCAGCGGCACCGGCGAGTCGTGCCGGTGCCGCCGCGCCATACATGCAGGAGGACCCTACCATGCAACCCGTACGTCAGACCGGGCCGGAGCGTCAGGCCCGACTCAAGCTTCCCTTCGCTTCCCTGTATCCTGGAATCGTCGCCGGCGAATGGCTGCCGGCCTGGCTGCTGGCCGAGCAGTTGCTGGCGTCGGCCGAGCGGCAGGGCATGGCGCCCGGCGAGCGGGTCTGTGTGCCCGCCCATTTCGAGTTTCGGGGCGGGGGAAAGCGGCCGCCGGAATTCCGCGAGCTGAGGACCCGAGCGGTCGATACGCGATAGGGTGGGAGCGTGGTCCGGCAGGCGGAGACGTGCCGCGGGTTCCGACGTCTTGTCGGGCGGCGTCATGAATCGCACTATAGGAGTGCTGGGACCGGGCGGTCCTCTCCTACCGGGGCCGAGGCATGCGTCACCGAAGCCGATCCATCACCTGGCACGGCCAAGATTTCAACTTTCAGCGGCTGCGGCCCCAGACCGCGAGTGCCGACCCTTCGCTGTGGGCGGTATATCGCCGAGGGGAGTTTATCGGCACGATGCCCTGCGCCGCGGATGTCACGACGCGGGATTTCGACGTGCGGGGTCTCCGCTGGCTGGGGGAGCTGCTGGGTAATCCTTCGCGCGGCGGTGCGCGCTAACGGGCTCGAGCGTACTTCTCCACGGGACTGTCGGCTTCAGCATCTTCGCTCGACTTGTCCCGCCGGATGTCCGCACTCATGTTTCCCGCAGTCGGGCCCTTAGCTCAGGTGGTTAGAGCAGCGGACTCATAATCCGTCGGTCCCTGGTTCGAATCCAGGAGGGCCCATCGCCGCGCCGCGCCGCCCCAGTCGCGAGTCACCAGATTTGAGACGCGCGCGCTTCGGCAACCCAGGCCGAAGCTCTCGCCCGAAAGCCCTCCGTTCCCGCTCCTGATCACCCCCCACCGCCATTCATCACCGTGCCATCGCACGCCACGTAGCGCGTGGTGACCGCCGCGAAAAGGCGTTGCAGCGATTCCCGGTCGACCTCCGCCCGCCGAGACTCGGGCGTCCGTCCGCTGAACGTGACGACGAGATCGAGCGACGGAGCCACCAGAATCCAGTTGAGACCCGACCCGGTCGTACGGTACAGGTCCGCGGGATACTTGGCGCCCCAGCTGCAGTCCCGGTTCGACCGCAGGTTGCGGTACGCCGAGGAGCCGGTGAACTGCCTGATCCAGGCGGTGGGGAAGATCCGTCGACCGTTCCAGTTGCCCTCGTGCATCATCAAGTAGCCCACCCGAACGAAGTCCCGGGCGGCCAGGAGTGCATTACCGGCGGTCGCGAACTTGGTGTCTCCCATGCCGGCGGTGAGCTTGTACGCCGACCGACCGACACCGATCGGGCCGAGGATGGCGTCCTGGAAATAGTTGCTGGCCTCGCGGCCGCTGACGTTGCGAAACACCAGGCTGAGATGGTTGAAGGCGACGCTCGAGTACGTGTCGCCGCCGTAGGAGGAGGGCTGGCCGGTCGTATAGTAGAGCTTGGCGCTCTGCGGCCACTGGGCGTCCTTGCCGAGGGTGAAAGGCGCGAAATTCCAGCTCGACTCCGTTTGGACCGCTCCCGAGGCGATCTGATGCTGCACCTGGGGAATGATTCCCGATGTGTGGCGAAAGACCTGATCGATGGTGATCCCGGCCTTGCGCGAATCACTGAGCGGGAATCCCTCCGGAAGCCAGCGCTGATCGTAGAGCTTGCTCCGTAGTCCGAAGCCAAGGCCGGGGTACGTCTGCCCCATGTGACCAGCGAGCAGCATGGCGAACGTCTTCCCGTTCGACGCGAGATAGTAGAGCCCTGTCCTGGCGCTCGCCTGGTTGTAGTACTCCCCCGCGATCCAGCCCCCTTTGACCACGACCACAGCCTTGTTGGAGGCGTGATACCCACTCACCCCGGTCGAGTAGTTCTCGTAGGGCAGCGACACCAGATACTGACCTAACTGGTTGAGCTTTCCCGCGTCGAGTCCGAGGTCCCGGACGCGAGCCGGGTCCGTCGTCTTGCGCCACCCGCCGTTCGACTCGGAAGGAGGGAAGTAGGTCGAGAGCGCGATGGCCGCACCTTCGACTTTTCGCGGCTCGGGGCCGCTGTACGACTCGCATCCGACCAGCACGCACGTGGCAACCCAGGCGAGCGGGGTTGGGGCGGCAGGGATGAAACGCATGGGGAACTCCGATCTTACGGCTGGAGCGGTGCCGCAATAGGGCACCGCCTGCGCTATGTCGGCCGCGGAGGGCTGGTCTTGGGCCGCTAGCTTCTGGCGGGCTGGTACTTACGACACATCGTGGACACTGCTACCTGCGTGGGTTGAGGAAGCTGCCGACGCGGCTGCGCACACCCCGGCCCGTCGAATCCAGCAGCGGCGACCCGCCGGTTCCAATGGCTGGCCACCGCGGTACCCGTCTCTTCCTGGCAGAACGTACTTACCCGTCGAACGCCGTGGCGTCGGTGAGTTCCGACACCGCGCTCCACCCTGGGCCAAGTGAGTTTGCCAGCGGTCGTCGTCGTGAGAGTCACGCACGAGACCGGCGCCGGCGCCACGCCACCCGTTGCATGGCTGTGACTCCCTCCCGCTTTCCCAGCGCCTCCCACATGTCCTGCCGCAGGAGAAGTACCTCATGTCGAATCACCATCCGTTCCTAGTTCGCGTCGCGCTTCTCCTGAACTGCAGCGCTGGCGCGATGGTCTCCGGGTGTACGGAGCCCACCGCCATCTCCGACGCCAGCCGAAACCAAACCCTCGGGGGCGAACCGGCCACCATCAGCGCGGCGACCCGTCTCAGCATCGACGGTGACCGCTTCCGCATCAACGGGGCTCTCACCCATCCGGGTCAGCCCGCCGCGGGACGGCTGATGAATGTCCGCATGGTCAACTCGGTGTTCGAGGATACGGGACGCCCATCTTTCAACTCGAGCGCCAACACCGACGAGTTCGTCGGCCGCATGCGGGAGTACGTCGGCCTCGGCGTCCGTGCGTTTACCATCTCACTCCAAGGCGGGTATCCGGGGTACGAGGGGGCGAGAAACTCCGCATTTCTCAAGAACGGAGACCTCAAGCCGGATTACCTGGCCCGGGTGGCGCAGGTGATCGAGCGTGCCGATGCCCTAGGTGCCGCAGTCATCCTGAGTCTCTATTACCAGCGGCAGGATCAGGCTCTGCAGGATGATGAGGCCATCCGCTCGGGGCTCATCAACGTGGTGGACTGGGTCAAGCGCAAAGGGTATCGGAACGTCATTCTCGAGCCGGCGAACGAGTATGGACACAGCGGGTTCGACCACGCCATTCTCCGCAGCGATGCCGGGGTAGCGGGGCTGCTGCGGCTGGCCAAGAGCCGCTATCCGGCGCTGCCGGTGGCTGCCAGTTACCTGCGGAATGGGCAAACCACGCCGCAGGTGGCCGCGGCCTCGGACCTCATTCTCACTCACTTCAATTCCGTTGCCGTGTCCGACATTGCCGCCAGGGTCAAGGCACTGCGGAGCAGCTATCCCGGCAAGCCGATCGTCTGCAACGAGGATGCGAAGATAGGACAGGCGGCCGCGGCCGCGGCTACCGCCAGCGTGCAGGCCGGGGCATCCTATGGCCTGATGCTAGAGCGGCAGAATCAGTTTTACCCGTTCAATTTCGAGGGGCGGAGAGACGATCCTGTCGCGTACGATCGCTACGTGGCGCTCACGCGCTAACGCGGCGATTTACGCTGGCGCGGATCGGTCCGGCGGTGCCGGGGCGGCAGCCGACGGCGGCCGCTTACGGGCTAGCGTGCGATGGCGGGAAACCCGTGCCGCTTCCGAATCATCATCCACAGGAGCGGGGCCACGAGCAGAACGACGAGCAGGATGATGCCGGTGTCTTTGTTGGAGACGGCAAGGAGCTTGAGCGCGGATGCGAGAAGGACGAACGCCAACGCCCGTCGGACCAGGCCTCCCGGGGCGCGAGCGGAGAGTTGCGCACCCACCCAGACCCCGGGAAGGCAGCCCACCAGCAGTGACGTGGTAAGATCCATGTGGAAGTCACCGAAGAGGATATGCCCCAGCGCGGCGGACGCGACTAGCGGCACGGCCTGCACTAGGTCCGTCCCGACCAGCTCGCTGGCCTTCAGGGTCGGGTAGAGCACCATCAGCGCGATGATGATCAGCGAGCCCGATCCCACTGATGTCAGCCCTACCACGATGCCGCCCAGCACTCCAAGGATCACCGTCGGCACCGGACGGAGCTCGATCGTGGGCCGGCCCTGCGGCAGCGGCCCGGCCCGGCCGTCGCGCTGCCGCGCGTGCTCGACGAGCCGGATGTACGCGCGGACCGTGAGCCCGGCCGCCGCAAGCAGCAGGGCCACGCCCAACGCAAGCCGGATGAAATCCTGCACCGCCTGGCCATGTCCGAGGGCCCGGGCGATGAGCACGCCGCTGAATGCCCCCGGGATGGATCCGATGCAGAGCCACTTGACCAGCCCCAGATGCACAGTGCCGCGTCGCAGGTGGACGAACGAGCCGACCGGCTTCATGACGGCGCTCGCGACCAGGTCGGACGAGACCGCGGTCAAGGGGGGAACGTTGAAGAACAGCACCAGTACGGGGGTCATGAGCGCGCCGCCGCCCATGCCCGTGAGTCCGACAACGATGCCGATGCCGAACGAGGCGAGGGCGAGCAATGGGTCGATGGACATGAGCTCCGTCCGGCAAGTGTGAGGCCACCTCAGCGAGCGGCGAGTTTCGGAATGGTAGCAGAAAGCGGGCCTCGCCGCCGGGCGATTTAGGGCGTCCGACCGCCCCGCGATTCGAGCAGGGTCGAGGCCTCGTCGAGCAGGGTCGCCTGACGCTCGAGTGCTTCGCCGAGCCTGGCGGCTTGACCCTCAGCCTCCTCCCAGCGTTTTGCCTCGATCGCCTCCCGGACGCCAGGCAGCGTCTTCGGCGAGTAGCCGGTGTACCAACCAGGCGCGGAGATGAGCTGCCGGTACCACGGGCGCTGCGGCAGCCCCTCGTCAGGGGCCAGCGCCCGCTCAGCGCGAAAGAGAAGCTCGTTCAGTTGGGTCGCTTGCCCGGCGTCCAGAGCGGTCGCGGTATCCTTGGTCGCTGCGGCATAGGCCCCCTCGAAACGGGAAGTCGCGGACTTGAGTCGTGTGGCGCCATTCTGGAGCGGTGCGAAATTCACGAACGGGGGTACGTCCTCGCGAACGGGTACGACCGTCGGGCGCCGAGGATCGTTCATTGCGACGAAGGTGCTCTCGTCCACCTGCCGGTTCTGCTCCTCGATTGAATCCCGCATGGTGGTCAGCAGCTCCTGGACATCCTTCAGATTGCTGCCCACACGGTCGGACTGCCTGCTGAATTCGTACGGCAGCACCTGCGCGCTGGCGAGCCGCATGGTCGCGAGCCCGACCGTCTGCGCCAGCGCACGGCCATAGACGAACGACGTGTCGCTGAACATCGTGTACCAGCGGAAGCTGTCATAGATCGAGTGGTAAATACCCCCGTCATCCTCGCCGCCGAAGCCGATGTTGAGCGACGGTACGCCCAGGTGGTGGTAGAACGCGGTATAGTCGGAGCCGGATCCCATGGGGGCGACGAGGAGGTCGGTGCGGTCGCGGGCCTCGCGACGCCGCTCGGCGGTGCGTGCGACGGCCACCTCGCCAAGGTGTGATCGCCTCCACACGGACATGGCCGTCTCGGGGTCGGGCACGTCGCGCGCCACCTCGCTGATGAGCCGCGCCAGCGATGGCGATCCGTCGATGTCGAGCCGGCCTCGGCCGTTGCCGTCGGTATTCAGGTACGCCACCGCTCCGCGACGCAGCTCGGCGGCGTGGGTCTCGGCCCACTCCGTGGACCCCAGCAGCATCGGCTCCTCACCGTCCCAGAGCGCGAGCACGATGGTGCGGCGCGGCCGCCATCCCTGCTCGAGGAGGCGGCCGTACGCGCGCGCCTCCTCGAGCAGAGCCACCGCGCCCGACACCGGATCCTCGGCACCGTTCACCCAGGCATCGTGGTGGTTGCCGCGGACCACCCACTCGTCCGGCCACTCGGCGCCGGGAATGCGGACGATGATGTCGTGCGCCGGTACCAGGCGCCAGTCGAACCGCAGCTTGAGGCGCACGCGCGCGGGACCGGGGCCGACGTGGTACGTGATCGGAAGGGCGCCGGCCCAGTTGGCGGGCGCGACCCTGCCGCCCAACGCTGCCAGCAGTGGCTGCGCGTCCGCCGCGGAGATCGGCTGCACGGGAATCTTCGCCAACGTCGGTGCCTCGGCGCGATCGAGACGCTTCGCGTCGACGGTGGCGCCGATGCCGGGCGTGAGCGGGTCGCCCGCGAAGAGCGGCATGTCCATCACACTGCCGCGTTGAACGCCGTCCTTCGGGCGGAACGCTCCCGCGGGGTAGACCTCGCCGGCGTGGTACCCGTCGTCCTCCGGGTCCGAGTAGATCAGGCAACCCACGGCCCCGTGCTCGGCGGCCAGCTTCGGCTTGATGCCGCGCCAGGAGCGGCCGTATTTCGCGATGACGATCGCGCCTTTGACCGAGACGCCCAGCCGCGCGAGCCGATCGTAGTCCTCGGGGATGCCGTAGTTGACGAAGACGAGCGGTGCGGTCACGTCCCCGTCGGGGGAATAGGCGTTGTACGTCGGAAGCTGTTCCGATTGCTGCCCCGAGGCAGGGTCCTCCCTGAGCGCGGATTCGCGCAAACGGGCCGTGAACCGCGAGGGTCCGACGAGCTCGACGAGACGCTCGCGTGGAGTGGGGAAGAGGACGTGAAATGTTTCGATGCGCGCGTCGAGTCCCCAGGCGCTGAGCCGCTGCACCATCCATGCGACGGTGACGCTGTCCCGCGGGGAGCCCAGATGGTGGGGCCGAGCGGACAGGAACCGCATGTACTCGCGAAGTGAGTCGGGCGCGGGGACCGCCTGGAACTTGGTCTCCCAGTCCCGCTCGACCCGTGCGGCCGCGGCCGTGAAGCCGCGGATGGGGCCGCCGCCCGGTGCCGCGGCGCCCGGCACGGACAGAAGCACGCCCAGCAGGGCGGCGGAGCGAATCGGAAGCATCGTGGCCTCGGTCGGGGTGGGAGGGAATAGTACATTGTCGGCATGGGGACTCGCCGCATCGCGGTCATCGGAGCCGGGGCCGCCGGCTCGATGGCGGCGATTTTCGCGGCCGGCGCGGGCGCCGACACGCTGTTGCTCGAGCGCACGCGCGACGGCGGACGCAAGATTCTGATCAGCGGGGGCGGCCGCTGCAACATCCTCCCGGCACGCGTCGACGAGTCCCGATTCGTCACCGACTCCTCACCGCATACGCTCCGCAACATCCTCCGATCGTGGCCGCTCAAGGAGCAGATCGCGTTCTTCGAGCGCGAGCTGAGCCTGCCGCTGGTGGAAGAAGCGGACAGCGCGAAACTGTTCCCGGCGTCCAATCGCGCCCGAGACGTACGGGACGGCCTGCTCGCACTGGCGAAGCGCCGGGGCGCGCGATTCGTGCCTGGCGGCCGCGTGACGTCCATCTCCCCCGCGGGCTCGACATGGCGGGTGGAGCGGGAGGACGGGGCGCCGCTCGAGGTGGACGCCGTGGTGGTCGCGACCGGCGGATTGTCCGTTCCCAGCACCGGTAGTGACGGCGGTGGTTTGTCCATGCTCGCAGCACTCGGGCACGCGGTGCATCCCACCTATGCGGCGCTCACGCCGGTGGTCGCCGAGCCCGCGATGTACGCTTCACTGAGCGGCGTGTCCCTGGCGGTCTCGATATCGGCCCGCCACGGCCGGCGCACCGCCGCGAGCCGTGGCGGCTTTCTCTTCACCCATCGCGGGTACAGCGGACCGGCGGTGCTGGATGTCTCGCACGTCATCGTGCGCTCCCGGCTGGAGCACGACGCGACCGCTCGCCTTCTCGTGCGCTGGACCGAGCTGGACGAGCCGCAGTGGGAAAACGCCTTGCGTCCCGACGGAACCCGGACGGTGGGAGGCGTGCTCCGCCGCGAGCTGCCCGAGCGACTCGCCGATGCGCTGGCGGAGCACGCGGGGGTGCCGCCCACACGCATGCTCTCCCAGCTCCGTCGCGACGAGCGGCGCCGCTTGATCGAGCAGCTGGTGCGTGGCTCGCTGCCCTGGACCGGCGATGAAGGGTATCGCAAAGCCGAGGTGACCGGGGGAGGCGTGAGCTTGTCGGAGGTGGATCCCCGCACGCTCGAGAGTCGCCGGCACCCGGGGTTGTACATCTGCGGTGAAGTGCTGGATGCGTTCGGTCCGATCGGCGGCTACAACTTTCTCTGGGCCTGGGCGACGGGCAGGGCAGCAGGAATCGGGGCCGCACGGGGCGCCTGACGTCCTTGTGGCATGGATCACGGCGATCCAGCCTTTCCTTCGCGTTATTCCTCTCGTATGCCGCTCGTCCCGGGCAGGCACTGGCCGGGCCCATATCGCAGCCGGCCACGGCCTTCTGATTCACCGCCGCTGATCGCAATGCTTCACCCGCTCTGCTGCTCCAGCCGGGTGGGGGAACGCGTGAGGCGGTGACGTGTCGCGCACAGGGGAGTCGCCGACGTCAGTCGCGGGACCTTCATGCAAGAATTCGTGACGCTTCGCCGCTGCGGGCGCCACGCGGGAGACCATATGCGATTCACCGGTGCACTCGCGCTGATCGGACTGAGCGGACTTCTCGGTGGCTGCGGCGGGGGCGGCGATCTGCTGCTGCCCGGCGACAGCGAGCCCGCCGCCGTCCGGCTGATCCAGGGCGGCGATCAGAACGGTCGCGTCGGGGAAGCGCTCCCGCAGCCGCTCGTGGCCGAAGTCACGGATGGTACCGGACGGGCGGTGGAAGGTGCCACGGTCGTGTTCGTCCTCACCGACGCCGCGCCCGGTGCGGTCGTCGAGCCGGATACGGCCCAGACCGATAGCAAGGGATACGCGACGGCATCGGTCGTTCTCGGCACGCGTCCGGGTTCCCAGGCCGGGCTGGTGCAGGCGCTCGGGCCGAGCGGCACGCCCGTAGCCACCGATGATTTCGCGCTCAACGCGCTGCCGGAGAGCGCCAACGGCATCGGCCTGGTGAGCGGTGACGGGCAGAGCGCGCCCGTCGGAGGCACGCTGCCCGAACCGCTCGTCGTCCAGGTGGCGGACGCGTTCGGCAATCCGATCCCGGATGTCGTAGTCAATTGGACCCTGGAGGGCGGGGGGAGCGTCAGCGCCGAGCAGACGACGACCGGCGCGGACGGACGAACGTCGGTGCAGCGAACGCTTGGCAGCACCGCCGGCACGCAGCGCACGCTGGCGACCGTCGATGGGCTCGCCGGCTCGCCGGTGGCCTTCGTTCACACGGCCCTGGCGGGATCGGCGTCCGGTGTAACGATCGTCGCGGGCGACGACCAGACCGGTCCGATCACGACCGAGCTGCCCCAGGATCTGGTCGTGCAGGTGCGCGACGCCGCAGGCAACGCCGTTCCCGGGGTCGCCGTGACGTGGGTCGTCGGCACGGGCGGCGGCAGCGTCACGCCGACCACTTCGAACACCGACGCGCAGGGCCAGGCCACCGCCGCGTGGACGCTAGGCGCCGCGCCGGGCCCGAACACCGT
>DATLBL010000148.1:0-5690 GCA_035526925.1 Gemmatimonadales bacterium | reverse complement strand
GCTTCTGCCGGGCGACTCGATGCAGGTCGAGATGGCATGGGACGCCCGGCCCTCGACGTTTCCGCGGCGCCAGGGACGCGAGGGCCGCCGGTTCGACTTCGCCCAGTGGTATCCCAAGGTGGTCGTGTACGATCGCCAGGGGTGGGAGGAACATCCGCTCACGCCCGCGGGCGAATTCTACGGCGAGTTCGCGCGTTTCACTGTGGATCTCGATCTGCCTCAGGACCAGGTGATGGGGGCGACCGGCGTGCCGGTCTGCGGCGACCCCGGCTGGGAGCGCGCCAACCGCGCACCGGGTCGCGCAGTCGAGTATCAGCGCGATTTCTACGGGAGCGCCACGCCGAGCGCCGACGCCTGTGCGACCGCGGCCCCCGGCCGGAAGCATTTGCGGTGGTACGCCGAGCGCGTGCATCACTTCGCCATGTCGCTCAACCCCGAGTATCGCTACGAGGGCGGGCGTTACGGTGGTGTGGCCGTCCACGTCCTGTATCAACCGGGCGACGAAGCGACCTGGGGCGGCGGCATCGCGGTCGAGCGCACGCAGAAGGCGCTGGCCTGGCTCGACGCGCTCTTCGGCCCGTTCGGCTGGCCGCAGCTCACCAACGTGCACCGGATCGAGGGCGGCGGGACCGAGTTTCCGATGATGGTGCACGACGGCTCGGCCGATCAGGGGCTGATCGTCCACGAGGTGGGGCATAACTACACCATGGGCCTGCTCGCCAACAACGAGTGGCGCGAGGGCTGGCTGGACGAGGGATTCACCAGCTTTCAGACGAGCTGGTTCTGGGAGACGATGGGGCGCCCGAGCTACGGCGGCACCGAGGCGGAGGTGCTCGAGCTCGACCTGGACGACTACTCGGAGCCGCCGAGCCTGGAGGCCCAGGCGTACCGGGATTTCACCTCGTACAACATCGCCATCTACACGCGGGGTGAGCTGTTCTTTCATCAGCTGCGGGCCATCGTGGGCGACGCCACGATGCAGCGCATCCTCCGCACCTTCTACGGGCGCTGGAAGTTCCACCATGTGGACGAGGCCGCGTTCCGCGCCGTGGCGGAGGAGGTGTCCCGCCGCGATCTCTCGACCTTCTTCGCGCAGTGGCTTCATACGACCGAGCTAAACGACTACGCCATCGGGCGCGTGCGCACCGCGCGCCGGGGTGACGGCTGGCTCACACGCGTCGAGGTCGTCCGAAAGGCGCCCGGCCGGTTTCCCCAGGATGTCGCCGTGCTGGCCGGCGGCGACACCGTGATGGCGCGGACCGAGGGGCTCGCCGAGCGCGAGTGGGTGGAGCTCGCCACGCCCACGAAACCGCGCGAGATCGTCCTCGATCCGCTGGTGCGCAGCCATGACTGGAACATGCTCAACAACCGGAAGCTGCTGGGCTTCTCGCTGCCCAAGTCTCTCGCGCCGGCTCCGGGAACCGACTTCTACTTTCACCGGTATTTCAGCACTCGGAGCCGCCGGGATCGAATGACGGTCGGACTCCAGCCGGTGGCCTGGTACAACGACGCCGGCGGCGTCACGCTCGGCGTGCGAAGCCGCGACGACTACCTCGGTCGGTTCGAGCAGAACGTCACCATGCTGACCGGCAGCACGGGGTGGGGCGTGGATGGCGGCGTGAAGGACGTGGATTTCTTCGTCCGCGCGCGCAATCCGGTGTTCCTCCGGGCGCCGAATATTTCGCAGACGCTCGACATCTACAACGTGGAGGGTCGCTTCGGCGCGGTCGCCGAAATCGAGCGGAGCCGCCGCGCGCACCTGACGTTCGGCCCGACCTGGACGCAGTCGCTCACGCTACAGTGGATTCAGCCCGACGATGCCCGGTACCTCGACCCCGGCTACTACGACGACGTCGGCACGGTCGAGCTTCGTGCGGGGCTCAGGGTGGCCACGAACGCGGGACCCTGGGCGCTCGACCTGCGCGGCACGGCGGGCGGCGGGCTCGTGTACAATCGACGTGGCCTCGCGGCGAGCGGCAGAACGGATCTCGATCAGTTCTACCCTCGCGTGACCCTCGAGGGCACCGCGCGCCGCGCCCTCGGCGCGCGACTCGGCCTTGGCGCGCGGCTGTATGCCGGGCTGGCCGGCGGGAACGAAGATGCGGCCAAGCAACGCCAGATCTACGTGCAGGGCGCCGACCCGCTCGAGCGGCTCGCGAATCCCTTCCTGCGCTCGCGCGGCGCGCTGCTCGAGGGCGAGGACGTTCACTACCAGCAGCCCGGCGGCGCGGGAGTGCGAGGGATCGACTCGCGGGTCTCGGCCACTGCGCTCGTCGGCCTCAACCTGGAGCTCGAGCGTACGATGGTCTCGCGGCCCGAGCGGCGGCTGTTCTCTCGCGTGGCGCTCGCCGCCTTCACGGACCTGGCCCACGGCATCGGCGAGGGTGGACCGGCGTCGGCGGGCGAGCGGCTGCGCTTCATCGGCGACGCGGGCGTCGGCGTCCGGGCGGAGCACCGGATCGGCGACACCCGTTTCGTCACGCGATTCGACCTGCCGCTCTGGGTGAGCCGGCCCGAGCTGGCGCAGGATGCCGCCGCGGGCGACGAGGAGCTCGCCTTCCGGTGGGTGTTCAGCTTTCAGCCCGGGCTGTAGACGGCGGGAGCGCGATGCGCCCTCGCGAGGTGCTGCCGCGCCGACGCTTCTGCCATTCGCTGACGGACTCGCCGAGCCTATATTTCCGCCGCGCGATTCACCCGCTCACGCCCTTTGGAGAACGCCGTGCCCGATGCGCCATACCGAGTCGACAAGCCCTGGGGTTACGAGCTCGTCTGGGCCCGCACCGACCGTTACGTGGGCAAAATCCTGCACGTCAAGGCCGGCCACATCCTGAGCCTGCAGTATCACAACGTCAAGGACGAGACGATGCACGTGCTTCGGGGGGAGCTGATCCTGCGCACCCGCCCCGGCGCCGAGCTCGAGGCGCGGTCCTTCAAGGCGGGAGAGACCGTCCACGTGCCGCCGAAGCTCGTGCATCAGATCGAGGCCGTCGTCGACAGCGACGTGCTCGAGGCATCCACGCCGGAGCTCGACGATCTTGTCCGGCTCGAAGACCGTTACGGAAGAGGCTGACATGCAAGTGATCATCCCGCTCGCCGGGAAAGGCACCCGTCTCAGGCCCCATACGCACCTCGTCCCCAAGCCGATGCTAAAGGTGGCGGGGCGGCCGGTGATGGATTGGGTGATGGATCGTCTCGACGGGCTGGAAGTGAGCGAGCTGATCTTCATCACCGGCCACTTGAAGGAACAGGTCGAGGCCTACGCGCGAGCCCGGTATGCCATCCCGTCGCGCTTCATCGAGCAGACGGTGCAGGACGGCACCGCGGGCGCGGTGAATCTCGCCCGGCCCTTCGTCCGGGAGCCGGTCCTCATCGTCTTCGTCGATACCGTGTTCGAAGCCGACCTGGGCCTGATCAACCGGACCGATGCCGACGGGATCATCTGGGCCAAGGAGGTTGAGGACTACCAGCGCTTCGGCGTTGTCGTCACGGACGCGCAGGGCTACATGACGCGGATCGTGGAGAAGCCCACGACGCCGATCTCGAAGCTCGCGAACATCGGCCTGTACTACATCCGCGCGGTGGAAAGCCTCTGGCAGGGCGTCGACCACACCCTCGCCGCGCCGAAGAACAAGGGCGAGTATTTTCTCACCGATGCCTTCCAGTGGATGATCGAGCACGGCAAGCGCATCCTGACCGCGGAGGTGGGCGGCTGGTACGATTGCGGCAAGCTCGACACCCTGCTCGAGACCAACGACATCCTACTCCGGAAGGGCTCCGCGCGACGGCGCGACTTTCCCGGCGTCACCATCCACGATCCGGTCTATATCGAGGACGGCGTCACCATCGAGCGGAGCGAGATCGGGCCTAACGTGTCGCTCGAGCAGGGCACGAAGGTCTCGGACAGCCGGCTGGCCAACACGATCGTGGGCCGCGACGCGACGCTCACCCGGGTCAAGCTCGACGGGGCCATGCTCGGGAACGGAGTCATCGCCAGCGGCGTCCGGGGCACCGCGTCGCTCGGCGACCACTCCGAAGTAGCCGCGGACTAGCGAGAGCGGCATCGCCGGCCAGCCCGGACGCGCAGGCTCAACCCGAAGGAATTCGATGCCGTCCGTCGACGAGCTCTGCCAGTCGTACCTCGACATCAAGTTCTACTTCGACCCCGCCGCCGGCAGCTCGGCCGGCCTGGTCGCGCACGACGGTCGACTGGGGCGTTTCGACGTCGCCGCGGTGCGGGAGCACGTCTCGGCGCTTCGCTCGGTCGCCGGGGCGGTGGAGGAGCTCGACGTCGAGGACCTCCAGGACGAGATCGACCGCACGGCGCTGCTGGGCGAGCTTCGCACCACCATCTTTCGGCTGGAACACGAGCGGCCGCACGAGCGCAATCCGCTGTTCTGGGCGAACCATCTGTTCCAGGGTCTGTTTGCGGTGCTGAGCCGGCAGGGTGAGGCGGCGGGTGGCCGGGCGCCGGCGGGTCTGGAGCGCCTGCGCGCCGTGCCGGCCTTTCTCGACAACGCCCGCGCCACGCTCGACGAGCCGCCGTCGGTGTTCGTCGACTCGGCGCTCGCCATGCTGGGCGGCGGCGGCGAGCTGGTGGTGCGACTCGCCGCGACGCTTGGCGACGAGGCCCCCGACCTCGCTGACGAGCTGCGCGACGCCGCCGGCCAGGCGCTCGAGGCGCTCAAGCGCTTCGGTACGGCGTTGCGCGACGAGATCGAGCCCAGCGCCGACCCGCACGCGTTCGCCATCGGCGAGGAGCAGTTCGCGCGGCGGCTCCACTTCGAGCACGCGGTCGTGGCCGGCGCTCCGGAGCTCTGGCGCTACGGACTCCACCTGCAGGAGGAGACGACGGCCGGCCTGGTTGCCCTGGCCGCCGAGCTTGGCACGCGGCCGTGGCGCGAGCTGGTGGACGAGCTGAGAGACGATGCGCCGGAGTCCGACGAGCTGCTCGGCGTCTACCGGGAGGAGCTCGAGCGCGCGCACACGCTGCTGGTCGAGCGCGATCTGGTCGAGCTGCCCGACGCGCCGGTCGAAGTCGTGCCCACGCCGTCGTTCCTCGCCGCGCTCGTGCCGTTCGCCGCCTACGAGCCGCCGCCGATCTACCTGCTCGGGCCCCAGCGCGGACGCTTCTATGTCACGCGGCCGGACCCGGCGCTCCCTCCCGAGGCGGCGGCCCAGCAGCGCCGCGGCCACTGCCGCCACGCCATCCCCGCGATGGTGGCGCACGAGGCCTACCCCGGGCACCACCTGCAGCTGGTCACCGCGCAGGGGCTGGGCTCGGAGGTGCGGCGCCATCTCTGGACGCCCATCATGGTGGAGGGCTGGGCGCTCTACTGCGAGCAACTGATGGAAGAAGCGGGCTATTATCCGACGCCGGAGACCCGGCTCTTCCGTCTGGTAAATCTGCTGTGGCGCGCCATCAGGATCGTGCTCGACATCGGGCTGCACACCCGCGGCATGACGCCTAAGGAGGCGGTGGACTACATGGTCGAGCACCTGCCCATCGAGCGCCGCAGCGCCGAGGCCGAGGTGCGCCGTTACTGCGCCTGGCCCACGTATCAGCTCTGCTACGCGGTGGGACGGCGCGAGCTGCTCCGGCTGCGGGACGCCTACCGCGAGGCGGCCGGCGGCAGCTTCGAGCCGCGCCGGTTTCACGACGCGTTGCTCGCCTTCGGCGGCATTCCCGTATC
>DATLBL010000147.1:0-2683 GCA_035526925.1 Gemmatimonadales bacterium | reverse complement strand
GATCGAAAACCGCCGGCAGAACCCGACAACCGCCGTGTGATGGCAAAAAATCACGTCAAACGACGTTCAATCTTGCCGAACAACGAACCGCGCGGCGGACCCCGCGATGTATGATCCAGCTCTTGCCGCGCGCCTTCGGGCGCGCACCTTGAAACATCCTCCAAGAGGCTCTCGATGGCTGAATCGAAAGTGAACAACGGCGTCAACGTGGAGGCCTTGCTTGGCGCACGCGAAGCGCTGAGAAGCGCACCCGAAGCAGCAAAATTCACCTGGCGGGCGTCCTGCAAATGGCAGAACGGCACCCACAGCAATACGCAGGTCGAAGGGTTCCACGGGCTGGGCCAGGAGCAGAAGCACAAGACCGAGTTCAGCTTCTCCGCCGATCATCCCGAGATCTTCGCGTCCGAGGACATGGGCGCGACGCCCGTCGAGTACGTGCTCGTCGGCCTGGCCAGCTGCCTGACCGCCGGCGTCGCCTCGGTGGCGCAGAACCGCGGGATCCAGCTGCGCTCGGTCGAAGCCAAGCTCGAGGGCTCGATGGACATCCAGGGCATCCTGGGCATCGACAGCGACGTGCGCAACGGCTACAACGACATCAAGGTCACCTTCAACATCGACGCCGACGCGTCGAAGAAGGAGATCGAGGCGATCGTCGCGCAGTCGCAGAAGCGCTCGGCGGTGTACGACGTCATCACCAACCCGACCAACGTCACCGTCGAAGTCGCCTAACGGCGCGTCGCGCCATCGATCGGGGTCGAGATCATCGAGCACGTCACCACGATCGTCATCGGGGCCGGCCACGCCGGGCTGGCGGCGAGCCGTTATCTCAGCGAGCACGGGATCGATCATCTCGTGCTCGATCGCGGCGAGGTCGCCAACTCCTGGCGGCACGAGCGCTGGGATTCACTGCGGCTGCTGACCCCGAACTGGCAGGCCCGCCTGCCCGGCTACCGCTACCACGGCCCGGATCCCGACGGTTACATGACCACCGCGGAGGTGGTCGCGTTCATCACGCGCTTCGCCGAGGTCAGCGCGGCGCCGATCCGCACGCACACCACCGTCACCGCGGTCAGGCGGATGGACGATGGGTATCAGGTCGTCACGGATCAGGGCGTGCTGCGCTGCCGGACGCTGGTCATCGCGAGCGGCGCGTGCAATCTCCCCAGCATCCCGGCCTTGCGTCAGGCGCTGCCAGCCTCGATCGAATCGGTCCCCGCCTCACACTATCGCCATCCCGGGCAGTTGCCTGACGGCGGCGTGCTCGTGGTGGGCGCGTCCGCCACCGGCTTGCAGCTGGCCCAGGAGATTCACCGCTCCGGGCGCCCCGTCACGCTTTCGGTCGGCGAACACGTGCGGCTGCCACGGATGTATCGCGGCCGCGACGTGCTCTGGTGGATGGACGCCGCGGGCATCTGGGATCAACGCTACGACGAGATCGACGAGCTGCCGCGCGCGAGAAAGCTGCCGTCGCCGCAACTGGTCGGCACGCCAGAACGCGCGACCCTCGACCTCAACACGTTGAGTGATGCGGGGATCGATCTGGTCGGCCGCCTCGCGCATGTCCGCGACAGCCGCCTGCTCTTCTCGGGCGGGCTGCGCAACTTGTTCGCGCTCGCCGACCTGAAGATGGAGCGGCTCCTCGACACCTTCGACGAGTGGGCCGACGCACACGGCGCCGCGGCCGGGGTCACTCCACCCGAACGCTTCGAACCCACCAGGATGCCCAGCGTGTCGCGTCTCGATCTCGACCTGCGCAAGGGATCGATCCGTTCGGTCGTGTGGGCGACGGGCTTTCACCCCGACTACACCTGGCTGCAGGTTCCGGTCGTCGATCACAAAGGCCATCTCCGCCACGATGGTGGCATCGTCGAGTCCCCGGGCATGTACGCGCTTGGCTTGCCGGTGCTGCGGCGTCGCAAGTCGACGTTCATCCATGGTGCGGAAGACGATGCCCGCGAGGTGATCGATCATCTGGCCGGGTATCTGGCGAAGTCCTGAGCTCACGTGTCCGCACTGTCATCACGCAGAGGTTCAGCGGCCCGCTGAAGCGATCAGTCCCCACGTGCGTGCCCATTAGATTGCGTACGCGAGCAGCCTGCTGGAGCGAGGCGGCTGAATCGTCCGGAGGAATGGCAGCCGCCCGCATCGAGCCGACAGATGGCGGTGCGACATGGAACAGGTGGGGTAGATGAAGCTTGGTCTCGGCTGTCTCTTCCAGCTGCTGGCGCTGGCCGGGGTCGCGGCACTGGTCGATCAGCTCACCCGCACGCAGCTGCCGCCGGATCTCCGCTGGGTCATTGTCGGCGCCGCTGCCCTGTGCTTGACGCTGGGCTTATCGAACCTCTGGTCGCTGCTCCGCGGCTACGGACAGGGCGAACGGTCGCGGTCGGCCGTGCTCGAGCGTGCCCGAACCGGTCAGCCGCCGCCGCAGGACGGCCCGTTCGTGGTGACCGGCGTCGTCCGCGCCGAAGGCGAGCCGCTCCGCGCGCCGTTGTCGGGCGTCGAGTGCGTGGCCTACCAGTATCGTCTTTACACGAGTCAATGGCTGCCCGGCAGTAAGCATCGTGAGGTCCCTATCTACTGGGGCTACGCCGCGCGCCCGTTCAGGATCGACGCAGCGAGCCAATCGTTCAACGTGATCGCCGTCCCCCAACTCGGCGACACGCCGACCCCGCATGGGAGC
>DATLBL010000146.1:0-5598 GCA_035526925.1 Gemmatimonadales bacterium | reverse complement strand
GCACGTGCCACCGATCTTGCCCTGGTCGACGAGGGCGACCTTGAGGCCGAGCTGCGCCGCGCGGAAGGCGGCCGAGTAGCCGCCGGTCCCGGCGCCGAGCACGACCAGGTCGAAGTCGTTGGAGGAGCCGACGGCCATCGCCGGGATGGTAGAGCGCTCCCCCACTCTGCGCACCGCGGTGGATCTCGCGGCATCGCCGTCGTTACGCATCTGGAAGTCGTGGCGGGTTGGCCCGATGCTATTCTCCGGCGCGTCGGGTGCCCTTCCGTCGGTCTCGGTGGGAGCGAGTTGAACGACCTTCTGCTCCGGGCGCTGCTCGTGATCGTTGCCTACCTCGCCGGGTCGATCCCGGTGGGGGTGATCGTCGCCCGCTTCAGCGGCGGCCCGGACCCCCGAACCGTCGGCTCCGGCCGCACCGGCGGCACCAACGCCCTGCGCGCGCTCGGCCGGAAGTGGGCCGCGCTCGTGGTCGCGGGGGACCTCGCGAAAGGCGCGCTTCCCGTGCTCCTCACGCGCTGGCTGACCGGCGGGGATTCGGTCGCCGAAGTCGTGGTTGCGGGAGCGGCGGTCGCCGGCGCCGTTCGATCGATCTTCCTGAAGTTCCAGGGCGGCCGCGGCGTCGGCACCGGGGTGGGGACGATGCTCGTGATCCAGCCGCTCGCGGTGGTGCTTGCCGCGCCGGTCTTCATCCTCGTGATCCTGGCGACCCGCTACGTCTCCCTCGGCTCGCTGCTGGGGTCCGCGGCGATGTTCCCGGCGATGCTGCTCATCTGGGCCGTGGCCTCAGGCTGGGTGCCGCCCGCCTACCTGATCTGGGCGGCCATCGGCCCGGGCCTCATCTGGCTCGCCCACGCCGACAACATCGACCGCCTCCTCCACGGCACCGAGCGCAAGTTCGACCTCGGCCTCCTCGCAGGCGGGCGGCGGCAGAGCGGGTGATGACGCCCCCGCGGCTTCCCGCAGTTCATTGAGCCGGCTCCGGGTCCGTCGAGCCATGACGAGATTGCCCTTGCGCTCGTAACGGGTGAGCGCTTCCTCGAGCTCAGCCGTCCCGGTCGCATTCGCGCCCGCCAGCAACAGGACTTCGGCGAGGTCGGCGTGGGCCGTTGCCTGCGCGTCCAGCATGCTCGTCTGGTCCCCGATCGCGATCGCCTCGCGCGCCAGTCCCTCGGCCTCTCCATGCTCCGATCGGCTGGCCAGCACCTTTGCCCGAACCTGCCGCCACAGCATCTGCGTATACGCATCGTCACTGGCGCCCAGATCCGAGGCCCGGCGGGCCGCCGCGTCAGCCTCGTCGAGTCGTCCGGCCGCATAGAGCGCCTGCGCGCGCAGGCCGACCAGGGTCGACAACATCGACCGCTCCCCCAGTTCCTCGACGATCCGACAGCCTGCGTCCCCGAATGCGACCGCGGCGGCTGGATCGCCTGCCAGGAGCTCGACCTCAAGGGACGCCTGGCCCGCCAGCGCCCCGAGCCAGAGTCGTCCGCCGCGATCGGCCAGCTCGGTTCGTGCTTCGGCAAGGATCGTCCGTGCCTGGTCGAAGTGACCGAGCATCGCGAGCGCCTCCGCGCGAAAGGCACGGAAATTCGCGTTCGACGTCGCGGCGGCGCCCTGCTCGTCCATCCAGGCGAGCAGGTCCGGCACGGGGGTCGAGCCGTGAAAGCGCGTGCTGCTCCGATAGCCGACCAGGCGCGCCGGCAGGCCTGCGCGCTCGGCGTGGAAGGCGGCCCGGTCGTACGCCTGAAGGCTCTCGTCGTGCTGCGCGCGCATGTTCGCGACGTGGCCGAGGGCGGTGTATCCGATGTACATGGCGAGGTCGTCGCCGGCCGCCTCGAACTCGGGTAGGGCCCGCTCGAGAAGCGCGGCAATCTTCTCCGTCGCGCCGTCCGGCTCGACGTAGCTGCGGAGGATGCTTTCCGTGATCCGGCCGCAGAGCTCGCTGATTCGATCGCCTGCGGCGGAGGTTCGCTCGATGAACGATCCGACCCGATGAAGGGCCTCGTCACCATTCCCCGTCTCGAAGAGCACATCGACCAGCTCGAGCTCGACCCGGTCGATGTCGCCGGCGGGCAGGAACGCGAGCCCGCGCTTGAGCAGACTCACGGCCGCTGGGTTGTCCAGCCGGACCTTCGCCCTCTGCCCCGCGGCCATCAGGCGCGCGCGCGCCCGTGCCGCGAGGGCTGCGTCGACGGGGATCCCAAGCTCCTGCTGGTAGCCGCAGGCCTGTTCCAGGTGGTAGCCGACGATCGCGTCCAACTCGACGAGGTCGACGCCGTGCTCCTCCAGCCACGACGCGAAGCGGGCATGCAGCTCTGCGCGACTCGCCTTCGGGAGTGCGCGGTACGCAGCGTCGCGAGTCAACAGGTGGCGGAACCGGAATCCGTCCTCGCCCGCGATCTGCGGCTGGTCGGGCATGATCAGGTTCTTGCGGACGAGCGCGGCGAGGCGCGGCGTCACGTGCGCCTCCTCCGGGGCGAGCACCTGAACGGCGCCGCGATGGAAGAGCTCGCCCTCGACCGCGCCTCGCTCCAGGACCGTCCGCTCGCCCGATGCAAGCTGGTCGAGGCGCGCCGCAAGGAGCGCCTGCAGCGTGGGTGGGACGACGACCTCGCCGTCCGCCTCCTGTGCAACGGCGAGCATCTCCTCCACGAAGAGCGGGTTGCCGCCGGCCCCGCGAACGATCCGCTGCCGCAGGTCCGCGGGTATCCCATCCGGGATGAGCTCCTGCACCTTGTCGTCATTCAAGGGCTGGATGGTGAGCAGCACCGGCCACGTCGGATGGCGCTCCGCGAGCTCGGGCCGCGCGATGCACAGCAGCAGAATGGGCGAACCCGTGGAGAGGAGCGCGACGTGTTCGATCAGCTCAAGGAGCGTCGCCTCGCCCCACTGAATGTCATCGAACACGACGACGATCGGCCGTTCCGCGGCGGCATCCTCGAGCGTCTTCCGAAATGCCCACGCGATCTCGTCGGCAGACGTCGCGGCGGTGCTCTGGCCGAGGAGCGAACGAACGGCGGCGGCCGCAGCCGCATCCAGCGGCAGTCGATCGAGCTGTCTCAGCACCTCGATCACCGGCGTGTAGGTGATGCCTTCGCCGTACGGCAGGCATCGACCGCGCACGACGGTGGCCGGCAGGGAGGACACGACCTCCGCGACCAGTCGGGACTTGCCCACGCCCGCGTCACCGACGATGGTCACGAGCTCGCAGCCCGGGCCGTCGACGACGCGCTGCCAGCTACCGCGAACCGCCTCGAGCTCGCGCTCCCGCCCCACGAACGGCGCGTCGTGCCGCCGCTCCGGGGCGCTGCCCGCGCTGAGCAGCAGGTAGGCTGGCACCGGCTGGCTCTTGCCCTTGAGCTCGAGCATCCGAACCGGGCCGACCTCGACCGCATCACGAACCAGGAGCAGGGTCGGTTCGCCGATCAGGACCTCGCCCGGCTGGGCAGCCGCCTCGAGCCGCGCTGCGACATTCACCGCATCACCAGTCGCCAGGCGCTCCGCGGTGCCCGTCACGACCTCGCCGGTCATCACGCCGATCCGTCCCAGCAGCCCGAGCTGCGGCAGAGCGTCCCGCATTTCCACTGCCGCGCGGGCTGCCCGCAGCGCATCATCCTCGTGGAGCGTCGGCACGCCGAAGATGGCCATGACGGCATCGCCGATGAACTTCTCGACGCTGCCGCCGTGGCGCTCGACAATCGCCTTCATCTGCTCGAAGTAGCGAGCCAGCAAGGCCCTCAGCGGCTCGGGGTCGAGCCGTTCGCCCATCGCAGTGGACCCGGTGAGGTCGCAGAACAGCACGGTCACTGTCTTGCGCTGCTCACGCGAGCCCGACGTCCCGACTCGAGCTCCGCAATCTGGGCAGAACTTTGCCGCCGGATCCAGGGCAAAGCCGCACGTGGGGCATGCCGTCACGAATGGAGTGTAAGCGGCAGATCGCGTGCTTCCCAGCGCGCGAGATCCCGGAGGGCAACGCGGTGATGACCGAGCGACGCCGGACGGAATCGAAAGACCCGAGTCGGCTGACGACTCGGGTCTCCTGGTTACTGGCTCTGGTGCCGCGGATCTTCGTGCGATCCGCGTGCCGAGAGGAGTGCTGAGTGGTTTGTGTGGTTGTCCTAGCCCCGCATCGTGCGGAAGCAGTCGGAGCAGTAGACGGGCTTGCCGCTCGTCGGGCGGAACGGGACCTTGGCCTCGTTGCCGCAGTTGGAGCAGGTGGCGCTGAACATCTCGCGAGGGCCGCGGTCGTAACCGCCGCCGCCACCGGAGCTGTAGCCGCCGCCTGAGCTGTAGCCACCGCTGTCGCCCCCACCGTAGCTGCCGGCTTCGCCGTAGCCCGATGAGTAGCCGGCGCCGCTGGACTGTCGGGCGGCCTTGCGGGCGGCTCGGTCAGTCGGGCAACGGCGCGGCTCGGTGAAGCCACGCTGGGCGTAGAAATCCTGCTCGGATGCGGTGAACACGAACTGCTGTCCGCAATCCGCACACGTCAGGGTCTTGTCGCTGTACAAAAGAACTCCTCTCGATTCGACGTTCCGCGATCCCGCTCGGGTCTCGCGTCAGCCGTGAGAGGAGTCCGGTTCGAGGTAGTCGACGAATATTTGCCGTCACGGCCGTGCCGCGACATTGGGCGAACCGGAGGATAGGTCATTCTCAGGAACCTGCCTAGCCCCGAATTCCTTGCAGTGTGATTTGGGCTCTGACGTCGGCAAATCCGGGCCGGCCTACGAGCGGTCGTCGACCCGTGATCTGTGGACGGATCAATCGACCGGCGGAGCGACGGTGCCGGCCTCCGGGAGGCGCGACCGTGCCGGTTTGGCGGTCGTGTGGCTCGTGCACGGATCAATCGACCGGCGATAGCACCTGCAAGGGGCAAATCGAGCCGCAGGGAGGACGTTCGTCGGTCGATTGATCCACCGGCGAGTCAGTGATCGGTCGTTCCTGCCCAATCTCGGGACCGCTCCACCGCGCGGTGCCAGTCGTGGAGCATCGATTGGCGGCGATCGGTCGACATCGAGGGCTCGAAGCGACGATCGAGCGCCCAGTTCAACTCGATCTCCCCCGGGCTCGACCAGAAGGCGACGGCCAGCCCCGCAAGCGAGGCCGCCCCGAGGGCGGTCGTCTCGGTGACCATTGGCCGCTCCACCGGGACGCCGAGGAGGTCCGCCTGGAGCTGCAGGAGCAGGTCATTGGCCGCGGCGCCGCCGTCGACCCGCAGCGCGGTGACGGGGACAGCGTCCGCGGCCATCGCCTCGAGGACATCGGCCACCTGGAGTGCGATGGAGTTGAGCGTCGCCCGGGCGATGTGGGCTCGCGTGGAGCGGCGCGTCAGCCCCGCGATCGTGCCGCGAGCGTTCGGGTCCCAGTGCGGCGCGCCGAGACCGGTGAACGCCGGCACGAGGACCACGCCGTCCGAATCGGGCACGGAGGCGGCGAGGGCTTCGATGTCCCCGGATCGCTCGATGATCCCGAGCCCGTCGCGCAGCCACTGGACCGCCGAGCCGGCGGAGAAGACCGAGCCCTCCAGGGCGTACGTCGCAGGAGCCCCGGCGGCGAGCTGCCAGCCGACGGTCGTGAGCAGGCCACTCTCGGACGCGCGCGGGG
>DATLBL010000145.1:0-3096 GCA_035526925.1 Gemmatimonadales bacterium | reverse complement strand
CTGGTGGCGCAGCGCAAGGCCCGGCTCTACACCGCGCTGGTCGACGGCGGACTGGCCTCGTCGGTCAGTGGCACCCTGCTTCCGACCTCACAGCCGTTCCTCTACTCGCTCGCCCTGACCGCGATTGAAGGCGTGCGGCTCGCCGACCTCGAGTCGGCGCTGCTCGACGCGGTCGAGCGGCTGCGGACCCAGGGGGTCACCGAGACGGAGGCGGCGCGGGCCCGCAAGCAACTCCGGGCGCGGCTGGTATTCGAGAACGACAGCGTCACCAACATCGCGCATCAGCTCGGCTACTTCGACACCGTGGTCGGGCCTGATTTCCTTGCCGGCCTCCAAGCCGGGATCGACCGCGTCACCGCCGAGCAGGTCAGCGACGTGGCCCGGCGCCGGCTGTCGCGCAAGACGCGGACGGTCGGCTGGTTCCAGCCGCAGGAGTGACCGTGGCAATCGAACTGCGGCGTGGGCTCTCGCCAGCACGCGAGTCGCTCTCGAATGGCGCGGTGCTGCTGGTGCAGCAGACCTCGATGGCCCCGGCCGTCACGATCGAATGTGTCTTCGAGGCCGGCAGCCTGTGCGATCCCGCCGACCTGCCGGGGGTGAGCCAACTGGTCGGACGCGTGCTCGACCGTGGCAGCCGCCGCCGCTCGGCCAGTGCCCTCTCCGACGCGCTGGACGATCGCGGCGTCGCTTTGAGGGTGTCGACGACCCGCCACCGGCTTTCCGTGTCCTGCACCTGCCTGACCGAGGACTTCGCCGACGTTCTCGCGATCCTGCTCGACGTCGCACGCCGGCCGACGTTTCCCGAGTCCGAGATCGAGCAGCTCCGGGCCGAGACCGTGACAGCACTGCGGCAGGACGACGACACGCCCGCGGTGCGCGTGCTGGATGCCGTGGCGGCGCTGATCTATGGTGCGGATCATCCGTACGCCCGGAAGGCGAAGGGCACTCTCGCCTCGGTCGAGCGGATCCGGCAGGAGGACCTGCTGGCGTTTCACGCGGCCTGGGTGCGTCCCTCGTGTCTGACGCTGGCGATCGTTGGAGACGTCGAGCCGGCCCAGGCGATCGGTCTGGCCGCCGCGGAGCTCGAGGACTGGAGCGCGCCCGCGGCGGAGCACGTGCCGGTCACGCCTCCCGCGTCCGCTGCCATCCGTGGCATCGAGCGGATTGCGATGCCCGGCAAGTCACAGTCCGACATTGCCTATGGGTTCAACACCATCCGGCGGCTGGATCCGCGGTACTACGCCTACTGGATGATGAACAACGTGCTCGGCCAGTTCGGCCTCGGCGGCCGGCTGGCGGATAACATCCGCGAACGGCAGGGCATGGCCTATTACGCCTACAGCAGCTTCGACGCCAGCGTCGGCGAAGGGCCGCTGATGGTGCGGGCAGGGGTGGACCCGGCGAACGTCGAGCGGACCATCGAGGCGATCGACCGGGAGGTCGGGGTGCTGGCGGCGGATGGGCCGACCGCCGCCGAGGTGTCTGAAACGCGCGAGTATCTCGTCGGATCGATCCCGCGGCTGCTCGAGAACAACCCGGGCATTGCCGCGTTCCTGCTGACCACCGAGCAGTACGGACTCGGGCTCGACTACGACCGGCGCCTGCCGGCGCTGCTCCGGGCCGTCACCGCGGACGACATCCACGCCGCCGCCCAGTCGCTCGATCCCGCCGCAGCGTCGATCGCGGTCGCTGGCCCGCTCGACGCGCAATGACCAAAGCGGTGTTTTTCGACGTCGACTTCACCCTGATCCATCCGGGTCCGACCTTCCAGGGCTCCGGCTACCAGGAGTTCTGCGGCCGGCGCGGCATCGAGGTCGACCCGGCGGCGTTCGAAGGCGCCGTCGCGGCAGCGGCGTTGACGCTCGATGCTGGCGGCGGGCTCTACGATCCGGCCATCTTCATCAGCTACACCAGGCGCATCATCGAGGGCATGGGCGGGAAGGGCGACGCCTTGGACGAGGCGGCGAAGGACATTTACGACGAGTGGTCGGAGTGCGGGCACTTCACGATGTACGACGAAGTCCCCGACGTGCTGCGGGCGATTCACGCGCGCGGCCTGAAGATCGGGCTCATCTCCAACACCCAGCGCTGCCTGACCTCGTTCCAGACCCACTTCGCGCTCGACGGTCTGTTCACCGTGGCCGTGTCCTCCGCGGATCATGGCTACATGAAGCCGCATCCGAGCATCTTCGAAGCGGCGCTGAGTCAGATTGGTGCAGTGGCCGAGCAGTCGGTGATGGTCGGCGACAGCCTCGCCCACGATATCGAAGGGGCGCGTCAGCTCGGCATGCGGGCCGTGCTGGTCTCGCGCACCGGCACACCCACCTCCTGCCCGCCCGACGTGCCGGTCGTCCAGTCGCTGCGCGAGCTGCTCCCGCTGCTCTAGTCGAGTGGCACCGTGTCAGCGGCCGCTCGTCGGCACCGAAGCTGACCGCTGATAGCTGACCGGTTTACACGATGAACATCCGCCCACTCACCACGCTCGAGGACTGCCGGACCGTAGCGGCGCTCGAGCGCACGGTCTGGGGCTATACGGACGGGGACGACGTCGTGCCGCCGCCGGTGCTGCTCGTCTCGATCAAGCGCGGCGGGATTCTGCTCGGGGCATTCGACGACCAGGATGACCTGCAGGGATTCGTCTACTCGATGCCCGGTTTGAAGGACGGCCGCCCGATGCAGTGGTCGCACATGCTCGGCGTGTCGCCGGGCGCCCGGGACCGGGGGCTGGGCCGGCGGCTCAAGCTCGCCCAACGTGACGCGGTACTGGCGATGGGCCTCGACCTCGTCGAGTGGACGTTCGATCCGCTGCAGGCGTTGAACGCCCATTTCAACTGTCAGCTGGGGACAGTCGTGGAGGAATACGAGGAGAACCTCTACGGCGATTCGAGCAGTCCGCTCCATCGGGGCGCCCCGACCGACCGCGTCATCGCGGAGTGGCGGATCGCCACGCCACATGTCGAGCGGCGGATCGCCGCCGCCGGGATGCCGATGGTCAGGGACAGCCGCGTGCTGTCGGCGCCGGTCGTCAATCCGTCACGGGCGAGTGGGACCTGGCTCGCTCCTGGCACTCCAGACCTGACTCACGACGGCCCACGC
>DATLBL010000144.1:0-2224 GCA_035526925.1 Gemmatimonadales bacterium | reverse complement strand
TGAAGTCCAACTCAGGACGACGCTCAAGCAGTCGGTTCCGAGCGGTCGTATCGGTAGTACAGATACGCGAGCGAGAGCATGACCAGGCCGAGCAGGAAGACCGACCCGACCCGATAGAGCGAGTCGAGCGAGGAGAGGTCGAAGAAGATCACCTTCACTACCGCGAGAGCCGCCACCCCGAGCCCGGCGACGCGGAGCGGCTTGATCGAACGGGTGAAGCCGAAGAAGATGAGCGCCGCCGCGAAGATCATCCACCAGGCGCTCACCGCCAGGCCGGCGGCCAGCTCCGCCGTGACCTGGGAGAGGCTCTCCAGCTCGAAATAGCGCCGGATTTCCCCGGTGACGCCGAAAAGCGTGAGCAGGCCCGCGATCGTCCAAAGGGCCGAGCGCACCAGCCGGGCCTCACCCTCGTCCGCTCTCGCCTTGAGCAGCCCGGCCGCGAGTGCGAGCGCCGCCGCGGTCGCGCCCCAGAGCGCAAGCGCCCAGGGCCCGACGAACGCCGCGTCCGCCGTGGTGCGCTGCTGGAGCGCATCCTCGAGCAGGTGCTGTGTCGCGGCGCCCCACGTGAGCACACCGTACCAACGGCCATCCGACCGGCCGAGCTTGTGGTCCAGAGCCGGCCACAACAGGCCGAGCGCGAGAAGCGCCCAGACCTGGTTGGTGCCGTCCCATTGCGCCTGAGCGGCCACCGCCACGGCGGTCGCGCCGACCAGTGCGAACGGCGGACGCGGACGCAGGTAGCCGGCCAGCAGATAGGGGACCGCCACGAGGAGCGGGAGCAGGCCGGGCGTGTCGTCGAACCGGTCCGGCGCGAGACCGTAGGCGGCCCAGCCGAGGAGGAGAGGCGTGGTGAAGAAGTAGAGGGCCTCTCCGGCCGACCAGCCCTCCGCCGTACTCGAGCCGTCCGGCCTGGCGGGACTCCTGGCGCCGATCCGCAGCGGAAGGGCCCTGGGGTTCCTGAGCGCGTGCCACCAGACCGGTGCCGACAGGATGAGACCCGCGATGAACACCGGCCAGTGGGCCGCCATCCGCTCGCTCGAGCCTTCAAGCAGGACCCAGCCGCCGGAGAACGTGAGAAGCCGGGTCTCCCACCACTGCTCGCGCAGTCCGACATAGAGTCCGGCCGTGCCGCCGATCACTCCGTAGAGCAGCAACGCCCAGGGCACGGCCTCCTCGCCCGCGCCGGCGATGCCCACCCCGAAATAGCTTGCCGCCACCACGAACATGGCCAGCCGCCAGCGTTGCCGCGCGGCGACCATGCCGAGTCCCGCGGCCATGCTCGCGAGGTACAGCAGGAGCAGGTTGGCGTTGGCGTCGTTGCTGCCGAGCAGGACCGGCGCCATGAACGCGCCCAGCGCCGCGGTGGTGCCGAGGGCTTCGACGTTGATCGCGAAGGCGACCATGGCGAGCGCCACCGAGACCATCGCGAGTCCGACGACGCCGGTGGTCGGCGGAATCACCTCGTAGAGTCGGCAGGCCGCCCACACGCTGAGGTAGATGATGCCGCAGCCACACCCGATGAGCGCAGCGCCGTACGTGCGATACCGCTGGTGCAGCCGCCAGCCAATCGCGCCCACTACCGCTCCCAGCTCCGCGCCGCCGGTGCAGCGCATGATGGGCGAGATCCACCCGCGCTCGAATGAAAGCTTGAGCAGATAGCCCGTGGCCATCAGGAGGGCCACGACCCCGACGGCGAGCAGGCCGCGCTGGCCGATCCACTGCTCGGTGAAGTCGGGCATGCGGGAGGGCGGCGGAGTGGGGCGGCGGGGCGGCGGGCCGAGCGCCGGAGGCGTCGGCGGGCTTGGCTCCGGTGACGGCGACGCGACCACGGGACCCGGCGCCGGTGCCGGTGCCGCCGGGGCTTCCACGATCTCGGGCGGCTGCCCCGCCACCTCGCCGCCCCGATGCCCCACCCTCGCCAGCGCCTCCAGCACCGCCACCCGCCGTTCCAGCCGGTCGAGCCGGTCGTCCGTGCTCATGAGACCCTCGCTTTTTCCTCCGCCGCGGGATGCGCCGACACGCTGGGACCGATCCGGATCTGAAACGCCAGGACACCGGCGACCGCCACACACGCGCCGCCGAGGTAGAACGGCGCCCCGTGACCGAGCCGTTGAAACGCCATCGTCGCCAGCAGCGGTGCCGCTACTCGCGCCAGTCCGGCGAAAGTCTGAGCCACGCCCATCGTGATGCCCAGCTCGCGCGGGTCGGACTGGCGGGACATGAG